>NZ_JBITCM010000014.1:0-306177 GCF_044453205.1 Streptomyces sp. NPDC051738
CTGTCCGTGACGGTGTGGGCGCACCACATGTACGTCACCGGCGGTGTGCTGTTGCCGTTCTTCGCCTTCATGACGTTCCTCATCGCCGTACCGACAGGCGTGAAGTTCTTCAACTGGATCGGCACCATGTGGAACGGCTCGCTGAGTTTCGAAACCCCGATGCTCTGGGCCTTCGGATTCCTGATCACCTTCGTCTTCGGCGGCCTGACCGGCGTCATGCTCGCCTCACCGCCGCTGGACTTCCCGACGTCCGACACGTATTTCGTCGTCGCCCACTTCCACTACGTCATCTTCGGCACCGTCGTCTTCGCGATGTTCGCCGGATTCCACTTCTGGTGGCCGAAGTTCACCGGCAAGATGCTCGACGAGCGCCTCGGCAAGATGACCTTCTGGACGCTGTTCATCGGCTTCCACGGCACCTTCCTCGTCCAGCACTGGCTGGGCGTGAACGGAATGCAGCGCCGGATTCCGGACTATCTGGCGGTGGAGGGGCTGACGACGCTCAACACCCTGTCGAGCGTTTTCTCGTTCGTGCTCGGGCTGTCCCTGCTGCCGTTCTTCTACAACATCTGGAAGACCGCGAAATACGGCAAGCAGGTCGAGGCCGACGACCCCTGGGGCTACGGCCGCTCACTGGAATGGGCGACCTCCTGCCCGCCGCCGCGCCACAACTTCGTCGCCCTGCCGAGGATCCGGTCCGAATCCCCCGCGTTCGATCTGCATCACGGCCCCGCACCGGAGAGGGAGTTGACCACTCTGTGAGCCTCGCGGACAAATTCCCGGCGGACAAGTTCCTCAACGACATCGAGGGGCACCTGCTGCTCGCCGCCACCCGCGAGGAGGGCCGCACGGCCGCCGCGCGTTTCAGCGCCCCGCTGCACTGGCTGACGGACGCGCAGCGGGGCGAGGTGGAGCGGCGGTTCGAGGCGGAGTACCTCGCACTCGCCCGCGTCTCCTGGCAGCACACTGCGGAGCGTGCCGGGAGACTGCGGGACGAGTACGAGGCGACCTACCGCGACCTGCGGCGCCGTCTGCTGGCCGGCTGGCTGCTGACCTGCGCCGTGGCCCTCGGCGTGCTGGTCGTGTGCCTCGCCTAGGCCCGCGCTAACTCACCGTCCACTTCTGGTTGTTCTGCCCGTTGCAGGCCCAGAGCACCAGCTTCGAGCCGTTGGCCGTGGCCGCGCCGTACGCGTCGAGGCAGAGCCCGGCGTTGACGTTGGTGAGGGTGCCGTCGCTGCCCAGGTTCCACTTCTGGTTGTTCTGGCCGTTGCAGTCCCAGATGACGACCCGGGTGCCGTTGGTGGTGCCCTGGTTGTAGGCGTCGAGGCACTTGTTGCCGTACACCACCAGTTCCTTGCGGGTGCTGTGGTACTGCCACACCTGGTTCTGGCCGCCACCGCAGTCCCACAGCTGGGCGTCGGTGCCGTTGGCGATGGTGTTGTCGTTGATGTCCGCGCAACGGCCGGACCCGGTGCCCGTGATCAGCGTGCCGTTCTTGCCGGGCAGCGGCCGGACGACGATGCCTCCGAGGGTCGGGGCGCCGGAGAAGGCGATCGTGTTGGTGTTGCCCTTGAACAGGGAGACGTTGACGGAGATGTTGCCGGGGGTGGCGCCGGTCGGCGGGAAGGAGACCTTGGTGGAGGTCTGGCCGTTCACCGTGAGGGTGGCGGTCCGGGCGGTGGAGGTGTTGTTGGTGTAGGAGACCTCGACTGTCTTCAGACCGGCGCTTCCGGCGACCACGCCGGAGAAGCTCGACGTGCCGTCGTAGGTGCTCGCGGACTGTTCGGTGCCGCCGGTGACGGTGAGCATCACGGAGCCGCCGGCGGGGACGCTGGTCGTGTAACTCGTGCCGGTGGTGGCGACGTTCTGGCGGGCCCACAGGTCACGGACGGTCGCGGAGGCGTTCGTCAGGCCGAGGTCGGACCAGCGCACGGTCATGTTCTGCGTGGTCGAGGTGCGGTTGAGGAGGACGACGGCACGGTTGCCGCTGCCGGAGAGGACCTTGCCGTAGACCTGGAGACCGGCGGTGTCCTCGGCGACCTCGACGCCCTGGAGGCCGCGCGGGTCCTGGTCGACGGCGATGACCTCGGGGTTGGTGAGGATGCTCGTCGACTCGGCGGTGAGGGTGGTGAGGTCGACGCCCGCTAGGAGCGGCGCGCCGGAGATCGCCCACAGGCTCATGTGGGAGCGGCTCTGGGCGGCGGTCAGGCCGTTCATTCCGACGACCATCATGTCGGGGTCGTTGTAGTAGCCGGTGTGCTGGGCGGTGGGGTGGATGTTGCGGTCGAAGGCGGTGAGGACGTTGCCGTACGACGGTGTGCCGCCGTGGAAGAAGATGTCCGTGTTCGTCCGCCACATCGGGCCCATGCCCGGCGCCCAGTTCCACGGGTTTGAGTAGCCCCAGTTGCACAGCGAGAGGGCGAGCGGTCGTCCGGTGGTGGCGGTCGCGGCGGCCACGGCGTCGCTGATCGCCTGGTAGGTCGTCTTCGGGTCGAGGCCCTCGGCGTCACCGCCGCACCAGTCGACCTTCACGAAGTCGAAGCCCCACCGCGAGAACTGGAGCATGTCCTGCTCGTAGTGGCCCTCGCTGCCCGAGCCGGGCGCGGCCGGGCGGCCGGTCGGGAAGTAGTAGCCGCAGCCGTCCTTGCCGGCGTCGGTGTAGATGCCGGCCTTGAGACCCTTGCTGTGGATGTAGTCGGCGATGGCCTTCATGCCGCCCGGCCACTCCGCCTCGTCGATGGTGATGTTGCCGGCACTGTCGCGGGTGCCCTGCCACCAGCCCTCGTCGATGTTGATGTAGTCGTAGCCGGCCTTGGGCAGCCCCGCCGCCACGAACGCGTCGACCTGCCGCTTGATGACGTTGTAGTCGACCTTCGCGGCGAACGCGTTCCAGGACGCCCAGCCCATGGGCGCGGTGGGCACCGCTATCTGGCGGTTCGTCGTCGCCGCCTGGGCCGGGGCGGGTGCCGCGAACAGCAGGGCGGCGGACGCGGTGAGCGCCAAGACGAGGGCGCGGACGACCGCGGGTCTACAGCGGCGTACGAGATTCATGCGGGGCGGGGGGTACATGCGGCTCCTAAGTGCGGGAGAAACACTCAGCTGATTCGATATTTCGAACGCAATTCGGAACACCGAACGCGTGGCGCTGAAAGTAGAGCCACGCGTGAGTGAAGTCAACGGATGGGACCGTTCTTCAGACCTGAAGTCGCCCATTCCCTAGGTCCGTTGACCCGGACCGCGGTCCGCGCCGCCATACTGGCCGAGTGCGCGTAGCGATCATGACGGCGGGCTCCCGGGGCGATGTGGCCCCTTACACCGGCCTCGGCCACGCCCTGTCCCGGGCCGGACACGACGTCACCCTGGTCACGCACGGCCGCTTCGAACGGCTCGTGGCGGGGTCGGGCGTACGCTTCCATCCGCTGCCGGTGGATCCACGGGCGGAGCTGGAGTCCGCGCGCGGACGGAGTCTGCACCACAGCGCGACCGGCGTGGGCAAGCTGGTGCGCGTGGTCGGGATGGCGCGTGCCCTGGCCGGGCGGATGACGGACGACATGCTGGCGGCCGCGCGGGCCAGTGACGTCCTGCTCCTGGCGGCCTCGACCGCACCGCTGGGGCAGGCCCTGGCCGAGGGGCTCGCCCTGCCGAGCATCGCCCTCCCGCTGCAACCCCTCGCTCCCACCCGGGAGTTCGGGCCACCGATGCTCGGCGTCCGCTCCTGGGGAGGCCTCGGCAACCGCCTCGCCGGGCACGGCGTGAACCTGGCCATCGAGCGCGTCTTCTCGGCGGCCGTACCGGAGGCGCGGGCGCGGCTGGGGCTGTCCCGCCGTGGAGCGACCGGCACTCGAAGGGGCCGCGTCCTGCACGGTTTCAGCCCTCTGGTGGTCCCCCGGCCACGTGATTGGCACCCGGCCCTTGAAGTCACGGGTTACTGGTGGCCCTACGACGGTGAGGCTCAACTCCCCGCCGAGCTGCGGGACTTCCTGGACGCGGGCCCGCCGCCGGTCTACGTGGGCCTGGGCAGCGCCACCGTGCCCGATCCGGCGGGGTTGAGCACCGAGGTCGTGGGCGCGCTGCGCCGGGCCGGGTTGCGCGGGGTGATCCAGCGGGGTTGGGGCGGGCTGGAGGCCACCGGGGACGACGTCCTGACCATCGACGACGTACCGCACTCCGCGCTGTTCCCACGGATGGCGGCCGTGGTCCACCACTGCGGTGCGGGCACCACCGCGGCCGGGCTGCGTGCCGGGGTACCGGCCGTTCCCGTGCCGGTCCAGTTCGACGAGGGCTTCTGGGCCGCTCGCCTGGTCGCGCTCGGCGTGGCGCCCCGGGCCGTGCCGTTGCGGAAGTTCACGGCCGAGGCGCTGGCAGCGGCCGTACGGCAGGCGACCGGCGATCCGTCCTACGCCCGCCGCGCCCGGGCCCTGGCCGACGAGTTGCGTGCGGAGGACGGTGTGGCGCCCGTCCTCGACGCGGTGAACCGGCTCGCGGGCTGAGTCGCGGCGGACCCGGCCGACCCGGCAGTGCGGCCACGGCCGGGCTTCAGCGCGCGGCGACCCGCGGATCCGCCGGCTGGAGGATGCCGAGGAGCAGGCGGACGAGTTCGTCGACGACCTCGTCGAGGGTCGCGTCCACCCACCCCGCGCTCCAGTCGTGCAGCAGCCCGTTGACGCTACCGATGAACGCGGTCACGGCGAGGCGGTAGTCGCGGGGAGCCGCCTCCCCGCGGGCGACGGCGGCGGCCACCTCGGCGCAGACGAGGTCGATCCACTGGGCGCGGCGGGCGAGGCGCTGCTCCTCCAAGCGCGGGCTGACGCCGACGATCTCGACGAAGGTGATGCGGATGCGGCGCGGGTCGGCGGTGACGTTCGCGGCGTACGCTCGGAAGATCGCGGTGGCGCGTTCGGAGAGCTGCCGGTCGGCCACGTCGGCCGCCACCGCCAGTACCGCCTCCTCCGACCACCCGTTGACCTGCAGGTGGAGGGCGGCCAGGACGTCCTCCAGGCTGCGGAACTCCTCGTAGAACTGGCGGGTCGACAGTCCCGCGGCCTCGCTCAGCGCCGCGACGGTCGTGCCCCGGTAGCCAGGGCTGTCGCCGAACAACTGGAGCGCCGCGTCCAGGAAGCGGCGTCGCCGCTCGGCCTGTCGCTCCTCTGCCGACTTGCCGCCGTAGCGGCCGGTGGGCGCCTTGAGCCTGCCCGCCACACTGTCCTCCCACCACCTCGCCGACCCGACGGCCAATCTTGTCGTGTCCGCGGTCTTGCGGAGAAGAGCACCCCTTCCTTACTTTTCAGTAAGTTGACTCTGAAACCGCTTGTGTTCAGATCCGCAGCTCTGCTCTTGGCATGCCCCACTCATGACGCCCACGAGAGGAAGGGAGCAGTCATGCCTGCCATCAGACCCAGGGACCTGTGCTCCATAGCCGCCGCCCTCGCCCTGACCGTCGCCGCCCCCGCGACCGTCGCCAGCGCCGCCGACTCGTCCGCCGCCCTGCGTGAGGTGATGTTCGTAGGCAACAACTGGGACGGCACCGCCGATGTCATCCAGTCCTCCGGCAACTTCGCGAAGATCGGCCGTATCGACGTCGTCCCCGACAAGGACGAGCGGATGGCGGAGATCAACGCCGATCCGATCAAGTGGATCTACTTCATGGCGATCCGCAACAGCGTCGGCGAGGGGCACGACCAGTTCGTCGACGACATGTACTCCACGCCCGACGGCACATCGATGGTCGTCTCCCGGCCGAGCTTCGCCGACGTCGTGTCCATCGACTTGGCCACTGGTGACATCAACTGGCGCTTCCCCGTGTCCGGTTACCGCGCCGACCACATGGCGGTCTCCCCAGACGGCAAACGGGTCGCGGTGTCGGCCTCCACCTCGAACACCGTGCATGTGCTGGACATCAACACCGGCAAGGAACTGGGCAGGTTCGCGACCGGCGACAAGCCGCACGAGAACATCTTCACCCAGGACGGCAAGCACATCTACAACATGGCGATCGGCGACGTGAACACGCAGACCGACGCCCCGTGGCTGGACTGGACGAAGGGCGACCGGCGCATCACGGTCGTCGACGCGACGACGTATCAGCAGGTCAAGGTGATCGACATGCGCCCGCGCCTGGACGCGATCGGTCTGACGGACTTCTCCGACGCGGTGCGACCCGCCGTGTTCTCTCCGGACGAGTCGAAGCTGTACTTCCAGGTGTCGTTCTTCAACGGCTTCTTCGAGTACGACCTGGCCACGGACAAGATCACCCGGACCAAGACCCTGCCGAAGAACCCGGCGACCAGCGACGACCGCACCACCTTCGTCAACGACTCGCGCCACCACGGCATTTCGATGAGCCCGGACGGCAGCAAGCTGTGCGTCGCGGGCACCATGGACGACTACGCCACCGTCGTCAACCGCGCCACCCTTCAGGAGGGCCCGCTCGTCACCGCCGCCAAGCCCTACTGGGCCACCGTCAGCGGTGACGGCAAGTCCTGCGTGGTCTCCGAGAGCGGCACCGACCAGGTCACCGCCATCGACTTCGCCACGGGGCGCAAGACGGTGTCCGTCCCGGTCGGCGACCATCCGCAGCGGGTCCGGCTGGCCCATGTGCCGGCCGACTGGACCGGACCGGCGGCCGGCTGATCCGGCCGTTCGCTCAGGCCAGCGCCTTCAGCACCGCACCCACCCCGTCCTCGGTCGCCATGTGCCGCGCGGCGATGGAGGCGGCACGGGCGTACGTCTGCTGCCGTACGGCCTGGGCGAGCGCGTCGGCGAGCCGATCGACGGTGAGGGACGCGAACGGGATCGGTGCGGTGGCCGCGCCGATCGCCGCCAGTCGTCCCGCCCAGAACGGCTGGTCCGCCGTCACCGGCACCGGGATCGTGGGCGCGCCGGCGCGCAGGGCTGCCGCCGTCGTGCCCGCCCCGGCGTGATGGACGACCGCGGCCACCCTCGGAAACAGCAGCGCGTGCGGTACGTCACCGATCGTCAGGACGTCGTCGTCGCCGTCGACCGCGAGTCCGGCGCTGCCCGTCTGCACGATGCCGCGCAGCCCGGCCCGGCGCAGCGCACGGACGGCGATCCCGCTCAGCCGCTCACCGTGCCCGGCCGCCATGCTGCCGAAGCCGATGAAGACCGGGCGCGCTCCCGCCGCGAGAAAGTCCTCGACCTCGGCGAGCAGCCGACGGTCCGGTGCGACGTACGGCCACCAGGTGCCGACGACGTCGAGTCCCTCGCGCCAGTCGGAGGGGCGCGGCACGAGCGCCGTGCTGAAGCCGTGCAGGACGGGCCGGTTCGCCCGCTCCTGTCGGCGGCGCATCTCGGCGGGAGCCAGCGGTGGCAGGGCGAGGCGGCGGCGCAGTTCGGTGACGGCCTCGGTGTAGACGCGGTCGGCCATGCGCAGCGCGAAGCGCCCCGCGGTGCGGTTGCCGAGGCGGCCGAGGGAGCGGGTGCCCGTGACGGTGGGCGGGAAGTCGCCGGTCGGGGCGGTGGGTTGGAGGTGGACGCCGATCGTCGGGATGCCCATGGCCTCGGCCACATGCCAACCCAGCGGTGCGGTGGTGGCCGACAGCAGCAGCAGTTCGGTTCCTGGATCGATCGCGTCGGCGAATCCCTGGCCCAGCTCGGTGACGAACGCGGCGGCGGTCCGCATCAGTTCACGTCTGCCCTCGACCCCGCCCTGGGTCTGCGGGCGGGTGGGCAGCCCGCTGAACTCCAGGCCGGCTTCCTGCACAAGGGGCGCGAAAGGGGCGGTCGCGGCCACGATGACGTCGTGTCCGGCCTCGCGCAGGCCGGCGCCCAGGCCCGTGTACGGATCTACGTCACCTCGCGATCCGGCGGCGGCGATCAGAATCCTGATCTGTCCTCCTCAGGGTCCGCCCGGCGGGCCGCGTTCGCGTGGACGGCCTTGCACAAGTAGGCGGCGAGGCCCGGCCGTTGCTGCGAGGGCGGTACGACGAGCGCGAAGGCGCGCGGGTCGGCGGCGAAGTCGTCCGCGATGCGCCGGTGCATGTCGGGCGGACAGGTGGTGAACCAGCGGGCGATGTGCAGCCGATGCTCCTGGGCGAGATCCATCGCCCGCTCACTGTCGACGGGCTCCCCCTCGTCGAAGGCCGCGAGCAGCTCCACGCGCCAGGCGGCGGCCTCCCCCATGAGCTGCCGCCAGTCCTCCTTGGTGTGGGCGGCGGCCCTCGCCATCGACTCCTTCTGCCCCGCCGAGTCCTGCCACTTGAGCTGGGCCTCGGTGGCGTAGCTGAGGTCGAAGCCGATCTCGCCGAACACCTCGAAGCGCTCGGCGGGGGTCAGCTCCACGCCCGTCTGCTGGACCTCGATGGCCTGCTGGGCGACCTCGGCCAGCCGCTGGAGCCGGCCGATCTCCTCGCTCAACTGCCGTAAACGGGCTTGGAGTTGCTCAAGTGCGTTCGCCTGCGGGTCCTTCAGGATCTCGGCTATCTGGTCGAGGGAGAAGCCGAGTTCGCGGTAGAAGAGGATCTGCTGGAGCCGGGCCAGATCGGCGTCGCCGTACAGCCGGTAACCGGCGCCGCTGCGACCACTGGGCGAGAGGAGTCCCGCCCGGTCGTAGTGGTGCAGCGTGCGCACGGTCACCCCGGCGAAGGCCGAGACCTGCCCCACGGAGTAGCTCATTCACCTGCCCTTTCGTCGGGTTACAGCGTGCAGCCTGACGTAAGGGGAGGGTCAAACGGTGGTTCCTATCCGGCGTTCTGCGCGGCCCAGGCGGAGAGCTCGGACCGTGCGGCGTTCAGCAGCGTTGCCGACGGCGTATTCGCCCCGTTCGTCACCAGCGCGTAGTGCAGGACCCCGGAGTCGGTGTCGGTGAGCAGCAGGCGGCGGCTGCCCGTGCCGCCCGGTTCGGCGGCCACACCGACCGGGGTCGTCGAGGTGTACGACGGCGGCGAGTACACCGTGCCCAGGTCGGAGACCACGGTCGTGGAGCCGGTCGGGAACGACGCCGGAAGGTGCAACTCGGTCGGCGCCGAGCCGCTGTTCGAGCGCCACACCAGCAACCCGTACTGCCCCGATCCCACCAGCTGCGCCACGTTCGGCAGCGAGCTGGGCACCGGGTTCCAGGTCAGGGTCGTCGAGCCGTCCCGTGAGCGGTCCTCGTAGGTGAAGGCGACGGTCGTACCGGACGTGGCGCTCGGGTAGATCCGGTCGAGCAGCCGGGCGTCCTGACGGAGCACCGGTGTGCCGGAGCCGTCGAGGCGTACGGCGGACAGGTCCTCGCCGTTCCAGGCGTCGCCGTCGGTCTGCACCTTGTCCGGGTTGTCGTTCATCAGCTCCTGGTGGCGGCCGTTGTAGATGTCCCACTGCCACTGGGAGCCGGAGAGGACGGGACCGGAGCCCGCCGGGTTCGACCACCAACTCGCGCCCTTCACCCGGGAGTCGAGGGCCTGGTACATCGCCTTGTAGACCGTCGGCGCCTTGTCGGAGACGGATCCGGTGAGCGGGTGCCCGAACTCGCTGATGATCGCGGTCGTCCCGGTGGCGGCGGCGCGGTCGCGGACCGTCCCGAAGTCGCCCACGTACTGCCCGTCCTCGGCCTTGCCCCACATGAAGACGCCGGAGATGGCCTTCTGGTCGTAGAAGTGGGTGTTGAAGACGTAGCGCGGGCCGAGCGTGCCGGCGTCCAGCAGTCCGCCCTCCTCCTTCTGGAAGTCGATGTTGGCGTTCCAGAAGAGGTTGGGCTCGACGAAGGCCGGCTTGGCCTGCCAGCCCGCCGCGTCCATACGGGCCCGGAACTTGACGTAGAAGGGCCACATCACGTCCTTCTCCCACGTCCGGCTGGTCTGGCCGGAGTCGTAGGTGCCCGCGTGCGGCTCGTTCCACGGGTCGAACCCGACGACGCCCGCGAACTGGGCGGCGGTGAGGTTCTGCTTCACATACGTCATCGTCTTCTGGGCGGTGTCGAGGAACGCGTCCTGGAGGCCGTACTCGTTGTGCCAGAAGTCGTACGTCGACTGCTTCACGGCCTCGTTCGAGGTGATGTTCTGGCCCCAGAACGGGCAGATCCCGCAGTACTCGTCCGGGTAGTCGCCGAGGTCGACCGCCCACTTCGGGGCGCCGTCGCCGGTGTACCAGCTGTCCGAGTCGAACAGCCAGCGGGAGTAGAGGTCCTGGTGGAAGTCGGGGTACACGCGGATCCCGGCGTCCAGGAACGCGCGGATCTGGTCGGTGGCCTTGGCGAGGTACGTGGTGTCCACCTGGCCGCGCACGGGCTCCGCGTAGGCCCAGGAGAGCAGGAAACGCACCGAGTTGCCGCCGCCCAGCGCGCGCAGCGCGGTAGCGGACTTCTTGGCGTCGGCGGTCGACGCGAAGGGCAGGCCGTCGTTCTCCTTCAGTTTCGTCTCACCCGAGACGTTGTAGCCGCGCAGCACGACCTCGCGGCCGTTGCCGTCGACGAAGCGGCCGTTCTGCACGGTGAGGGGGGTTTCGTCGAACCAGAGGGAGCCGGGAAGGGTGGCGGCGGTGGCGGGAGTGGGGCCCGCCACCGTCAGGGATCCGAAGAGGACGACCAGGACAACGAGCAGACGCGTCCGGATGTTCGGCATGTCCACTACAGTCCGGTGATATCAGGACACAGTCAACACCCCTGACTCATGAGTAAGTTCATTCCCGGTAAGCTCAGTTGCTAACTCTGCGCGTCAGGTTCAACAGGTATTCCCTGCGGTTCAGCGGATTGAGGTCGGTGCGCCGGCGCTCGGGTTCCGTGCCGCGTGCGGCCGGCGCGTAGTGGTCGAAGGTGCTCTCCAGCTCTCCCTCGCCGCGCGTCAGACCGGGCAGTTGCTGCTCCAGTTCGTGCACGTGGGCCGCCGGCACCGCCCCCTCCAGCGAGCAGACGGCGCCCCGCGTCTCCGTCGTCTGCGGCACCGCGCGCAGCCTGGCCAGCACCGGCAGCAGGGCGGCCAGGGTGTCGATCGGGGCCTCGACGCGGAAGCGGTGCATCGGCTCGTGGACCTGGGTGCCGGCCCGGCGCAGAGCCTCGATCAGGACCAGCGGGGTCAGGCCGCGGAAGTCGTAGCCCGTGCTGGACATGCTCTTGTCGAAGCCCTGGTGGGCATGGCTCTGCCGGGGCGAGTAGCCGGAGTGGGTCATGGTGACCGTGCAGTCGGGGATCCGCCAGCCGCGCAGGCCCTGGCCGAGGGTCTCGCGGACGGTGTCCTCGACGGCCTTGAAGAAGGCGTACGGCATGGAGCCCAGCTCCACCTCCAGCCGGAAGCCGACTCCGGATCCGACCGGCGCCGGGTCGACGCGCAGACCGACCGTCGCGAGGAAGGGGTTGGCGTCCTTCTTGTTGAACTCGACCGCCGCGCCCGAGCCGACCGGCCGCTCGACGCACAGCGGTGTCGTCTCGTGGAAGGTGACGTCGAGGCCGAACTCGTCGGCGAGGGTGGCCTGGATGACCTCCTTCTGCACCTCGCCGTAGAGGGAGACGAAGGTCTCCTGCCGTACCTCGTCGTGGCGCAGGTCGATCAGCGGGTCCTGCTCGGCGAGGCGGGTGAGGGCGCGGTGCAGGGCCCGTCGGTCCGTGCCGCCGGCCGGGGCGACGACCGTTTCGAGGGTGGGCGGCGCGAAGTAGTGCCCGTACGCCTTGCGGGGCTCGCCGATCGCGTCGCCGATCCTGATGTCGGCCAGGCCCCACAGCTTGGCGATCCGGCCCGCCGCCACCTGGTCGCCCCTGATGTCCGTGCCCTGGTCGAAGACGCTGATCGCGGTGATCCGGCCCTCGGCGCGGGGGTCGCCGGTCTGGCCCGTCTCCGCCGGGGCGCCGAAGCGGATGCGGTCGCGGGTGCGCAGGGTGCCGGAGAACATGCGCGCGTAGGCGACCTTCTCCCCCGCAGGGCCCCGCGCCACCTTGAAGACGGTCCCCGAGGCCGGCCCCTCGGCGTGGCCGTCCGCGGCGGGCAGCAGCTCCCTGATCCCGGCCTTCAGCGCCTCGACGCCCGCGCCCGTGATGGCGGAGCCGAAGTACACGGGGTGGACCAGCGCCTGCCTGGTCTGGTCGATGAGGGCGGCGCGGAGGTCGTCGTACGAGACCGTGTCGTCGATGTACGCCGTCAGCAGTTCGTCGTCGTGGTCGGCGAGGACGTCGAGTGCCGACGGTGCGAGGCCGGGGAGGAAGCGGGCCTCGCGGGTGCCGAGGCCGTCGGCCGTGCCCATCGGTACGACGGCCGCCGTCAGCCGTTCGGCGACGGCCCGCAGGACGGCGTCGGAGCGCGCCCCGCGTCGGTCGATCTTGTTGACGAAGACGAGCGTGGGGATGCGCAGCCGTTGCAGTGTGCGCATCAGGACGCGGGTCTGGGGCTGGACGCCCTCGACGGCGGAGACGACCAGCACGGCGCCGTCGAGGACGCCGAGCACCCGCTCCACCTCGGCGATGAAGTCGGGGTGGCCCGGAGTGTCGATGAGGTTGACGGTCACGTCGTCCAGGGCGAACGAGACGACGGCCGACTGGATGGTGATGCCGCGCTGCCGCTCCAGCGCGAGTGAGTCGGTCTGCGTGCTCCCGGCGTCGACACTGCCGATCTCGTCGATCACGCCGGCCGAGTGCAGCAGGCGCTCGGTCAGGCTGGTCTTACCGGCGTCGACATGGGCGAGGATCCCGAGGTTGAGCAAATGCACGAAGCGTCATGTCCTTCGATGAGGGGGTCGTTCCTTCCGGGGTGGACATGAACGCAGTGCGCATCGGTGCTCCTCCTTGCGTGCTGACGGGACCGGTGAAGTGCACCAGGGACGGACCCGAGCCGGCAATGGATTAACGCTCAACGACCCTGCCGCAGCACTCGCCGTCACACCGGAGCCGCCATAGAGTGACGTACATCACGCCCGGCCGATGTTTCCCTCTTCTTATCCACCCGATCGGTCTCTGGAGGGCACATGACCCACATCTCGCTGAAGGTGGACGGCACGACCTACGAGGACGACGTGGAACCCCGTCTCCTTCTGATCCACTACCTGCGCGACCGGCTCGGCCTGACCGGCACCCCGATCGGCTGCGACACCACGAACTGCGGGACCTGCACCGTCGACCTCGACGGCGAGAGCGTCAAGAGCTGCTCGGTGCTGGCCGTCCAGGCGGACGGGGGCGAGGTGACCACCGTGCAGGGACTCGCCACCGACGGGGAGTGGACCGACCTGCAGAAGGCGTTCCACGAGGGGCACGCCCTGCAGTGCGGCTACTGCACCCCGGGCATGATCATGGCGGCGCGCGATCTGCTGCGTGAGCACCCGCACCCCACGCCCGACGAGGTGCGGCACGGCCTGGAGGGCAACCTCTGCCGCTGCACCGGCTACCAGAACATCGTGCAGGCCGTCCTGGCCGCCTCCGAAGAGGAGGTCACGACATGACCGAGACGGTGCAGCGGGAGGTCGGCCGCGCCCGGCCCCGCAAGGAGGACGCCCACCTGATCACCGGCCAGACCACCTGGACGGACAACATCGGCGTCAACGGACTGCTGCACTTCGCGCTCCTGCGCAGCCCGATGGCCCACGCCCGCATCGAGCGCGTCGACGTCTCCCCCGCCCTCGAACGCCCGGGCGTCATCGCCGCGTTCAGCGGCGCCGACCTCGCTGAGGGCCTCGGCTCGATGCCCTGTGTGTGGCCGGTGACCGAGGACATCGTGATGCCCGACCACCCGCCGATCGCCGTCGACGAGGTGCGCCACGCGGGCGACGCGGTCGCGGTCGTCGTGGCCCGCGACCGGTACGCCGCCGCCGACGCGCTGGAGGCGATCGAGGTCGACTACGAGCCGCTGCCCCCGGTGCTCGACCTGGAGGCCGCGCTGGAGCCGGACAGCCCGCTGGTGCACGCCGACAAGGGCACCAACCGCTGCTACACCTGGCCGCTGAAGACGGGGGAGGACTTCGACTCCGTACGGCGACGGGCCGAGGTGACCCTCAAGCGCCGCTACCACCAGCAGCGGCTGATCCCCAACGCCTTGGAGCCCCGCGCGGTCGTCGTCACCCCGATCGCGGCCTCCGGCGAGTACACGCTGTACTCCTCGACCCAGATCCCACACATCGTGCGCGTCCTGATGTCCATGGTCACCGGGATCCCCGAGAACAAGATCCGGGTCATCGCCCCGGACGTGGGCGGCGGCTTCGGCTCGAAGCTCCAGGTGTACGCCGAGGAGGCCATCGCCCTCACGGTCGCCCGGCGCCTCGGCCGGCCGGTGAAGTGGACCGAGTCCCGCTCCGAGGGCTACCTGGCGACCCACCACGGGCGCGGCATGATCCAGGACATCGAGATCGCCGCGAACCGCGACGGCAAGGTGCTCGGCCTCAAGGTCGACCTGCTGGCCGACATGGGCGCCTATCTGATGCTGATCACGCCGGGCATCCCGCTGCTCGGGGCGTTCATGTACCCGGGCATCTACAAGATGGACGCCTACGATTTCACCTGCACGGGCGTCTTCACGACGAGGACGCCGACCGACGCCTACCGCGGCGCCGGACGCCCCGAGGCGACGTTCGCCATCGAGCGGACCATGGACGAGCTGGCCGTCGAACTCGGCCTGGACCCGGTCGAGTTGCGGCGCCGGAACTGGATCCGGCACGAGGAGTTCCCACACACCACGATCGCGGGTCTGACCTACGACAGCGGCAACTACGAGGCGGCGACGGCGAAGGCTCTGGAGCTGTTCGACTACGACAAGCTCCGCGCCGAACAGGCCGACCGCAACGAGCGGGCGGACACCGTACGGCTCGGCATCGGCGTCTCGACGTACACCGAGATGTGCGGCATCGCACCGAGCCGGATCCTCAAGGATCTGCGGTACGCGGCGGGCGGCTGGGAGGCGGCGAGCATCCGCATGCTGCCCACCGGCAAGGTCGAGGTGGTCACCGGCACCAGCCCGCACGGGCAGGGCCACGCGACCTGCTGGAGCCAGATCGCCGCCGATGTGCTCGGCGTCCCCTTCGACGACGTCGAGGTGGTGCACGGCGACACCAGGGCGGTCCCGCAGGGCATGGACACCTACGGCTCGCGGTCGCTGGTGATCGGCGGGATGGCCGTGCACCACGCGGCGGAGAAGGTGGTCGACAAGGCCCGCAAGGTGGCCGCCCATCTGCTGGAGGCGAGCGAACAGGACCTGGACTTCGCGAACGGCGTCTTCTCGGTGAAGGGCTCCCCGGAGGCACGGAAGACCATTCAGGAGGTCGCCTTCGAGACGTTCTCCTCGCACGACCTGCCCGACGGCATGGAGCCCACCATCAACGCCGAGCACCTGCTCGACCCGGACAACTTCTCCTTCCCGCACGGCACCCACCTGTGCGCGGTCGAGGTCGACACGGAGACCGGACGGACCCACATCCGCTCGTACGTCTGCGTCGACGACATCGGCCGGGTCATCAACCCGATGATCGTCGAGGGGCAGGTGCACGGCGGGCTGGCGCAGGGCATCGCGCAGGCGCTGTACGAGGAGGCCGTGTACGACGAGGAGGGCAACCTCGTCTCCGGCACGATGGCCGACTACCTGGTGCCGTCGGCGCCGGACCTGCCCGAGTTCGTGACGGACCGGACCGAGACGCCGTCGACGTCGAACGCCCTGGGCGTCAAGGGAGTCGGCGAGGCCGGGACGATCGCCTCGACGCCCGCCGTCGTCAACGCGGTCCTGGACGCGCTTCGGCCCCTGGGCGTGACGGACATCCGGATGCCCTGCACGCCCGAGCGGGTCTGGCAGGCGCTGAGGTCAGGAAGCGAGGCACGGTCATGATCCCTCCGGCATTCGACTACGCCCGTCCGACGAGCGTCGCCGAGGCGGTCCGCGCGCTCGTCGAAGGCGGTGAGGACGCCAAGGTGCTGGCCGGCGGGCAGAGCCTGCTGCCGCTGCTGAGGATGCGGCTGGCCTTTCCCGAGGTGCTCGTGGACGTCGGACGCGTCCCCGAGCTGCGCGGGGTGCGCGAGGACGACGGCACCCTCGTCATCGGCGCCATGACCACCCACCACCATGTGCTCCACGACCCGCTGGTCCGCCGCCACGCCGGTCTGCTGGCCGCCGCCACGGCCACGGTCGCGGATCCCGCGGTACGGCACCGGGGCACCCTCGGCGGCTCGCTCGCGCACGGCGATCCGGCCGGGGACCTGCCCGCGGTGGTGCTGGCCCTGGACGGCGAGCTGGTGGCGGTCGGCCCCCGAGGCCGGCGCGTCATCCCGGCCGGTGAGTTCTTCGTCGACTACCTCCAGACCGCGCTGGCTCCCGACGAGCTCCTGGTGGAGGTGCGGGTGCCCAAGACGGACGGCTGGGGCTTCAAGTACGAGAAGTTCCACCAGGTCGCCCAGGCGTGGCCGATCGTCGGGGTGGCCGCCCTGGTGCGCCGGGACGACGGGCGGATCGCGGAGGCCCGGGTCGGGCTGTCCAACATGGGCAGCACGCCCGTGCGCGCGGCCTCGACCGAGGAGGCGCTGTCCGGCGCCTTGGATCCGGACGCCGTGGCACAGGCCGCCGGGGAGGCGGCGCAGGGCACCCAGCCCTCGCAGGACCTCTCGGCCTCCCCCGAGTACCGGGCCCATCTGGCCCGGGTGCTCACCAAGCGGGCGGTGCTGGCGGCCGCCGGGATGGGGTGAGCGGCGATCACCGGGATGGACGGCCCGGAGCAGGTGCGGGCCCGCCTGGAGGAGACGGGGTACCTCGTCGACGACGGGCTGGCCATCGCCTGCTTCCTGGCCCTGCGGCTGGGCCGGCCGCTGTTCTGCGAGGGCGACGCGGGCGTCGGCAAGACCGCGCTCGCGTCCGCCCTCGCCGAGGCGCAGGGCGCCCCGCTGATCCGGTTGCAGTGCCATGAGGGCATCGACGCCTCGCAGGCCCTGTACGACTGGGACTTCCCGCGTCAGCTGCTGCATCTGCGGGCGGCCGAGGCAGCCGGTGTCACCGATGCCGACCGGTTGGAGAGCGAGCTGTACGACCGGCGTTTCCTGGTGGCCCGGCCCCTGCTCAAGGCGCTGCAGACGCAGCCGTCGGTGCTGCTGGTCGACGAGATCGACCGCGCCGACGACGAGTTCGAGGCGTTCCTGCTGGAGCTGCTGTCGGAGTTCTCGGTCACCATCCCGGAGCTCGGCACGCTGCGGGCCGAGACACCGCCGGTGGTCGTGCTGACCTCCAACCGCACCCGCGAGGTGCACGACGCGCTGAAGCGGCGGTGCCTGTACCACTGGTTCGACCATCCCGACTTCGCCCGCGAACTGGCCATCGTCCGGCGGCGGTTGCCGCATGTGTCGGCGCGGCTGGCCGAGCAGGTGACCGCCCTGGTGCAGCGGCTGCGCGGCCACGACCTGCTCAAGCCGCCGGGGGTCGCCGAGACGATCGACTGGGCCGAGGCCCTGGACGCGCTGGGCGCGAGCGAGGTCGACGCGGAGCTGGCGACGGCGACGCTGGGGTCGGTGCTGAAGTACCGGGAGGACGCCGAGCGGGCGCGGGGGCTGGACTTCGCGGCGGTGCTCGCGGCGCGAG
The DNA here is from genome assembly GCF_044453205.1 of Streptomyces sp. NPDC051738. NCBI lineage: Bacteria > Bacillati > Actinomycetota > Actinomycetes > Kitasatosporales > Streptomycetaceae > Streptomyces > Streptomyces sp. NPDC051738. The sequence goes on from NZ_JBITCM010000014.1 coordinate 17,454, forward strand.
GGGCGTGACGGCGCCGTGCTCGCCGGGGACGCAGCCCTCCTCGGATTCGCCCGTGCCCTGCGTGCGGCGGGCATAGACGCGAGTACCGAGCGGGTGCACACCTTCCTGTGCGCGGTGGACGTGCTGCGGCCGGGGATCCGGGCCGACGTGTACTGGGCGGGGCGGCTGACGCTGTGCGGCAACCGGGACGACCTGGAGCGGTACGAGCGGGTCTTCGCGGCCTGCTTCGGGGGCGGAGAGCCGGTCGGGCGGAGGGTGGCCCCGGCGCCCGCGCCTCGGCTGCGGCTGGTCATGCGGGATGCGGGCGCCGACCGCCGTACTCCTGGACCAGCCGACCCCACAGCCCCTCCCGCCGCCTCCCTCGCCAGCTCCGCCGAGGTCCTGCGCCACCGCGACATCGCCGAGCTGGACCCGGCCGAGCGCGAGCAGGTGCGCCGGCTGCTGACCGCCTTCGCGCTGCGCGGCGAGACGAGGCGCTCCGCACGCAGGCGGCCGCACCGGCGCGGGGACGTCGATCCGCACCGCACCGTGCGGGAACTGCTCCGCCACGGCGGTGAGCCCGCGCTGCTGCGGCGGCACGCCCGCACCGAGCTGCCTCGCCGGGTCGTGCTGCTCGTGGACGTCAGCGGCTCCATGTCGCCGTACGCCGACGCGCTGCTGCGCTTCGCGCACGCCGCCTCGCGAGGCGGCCGCACGGAGGTGTTCACGATCGGCACCCGCCTGACCCGGGTCACGCGGGAGCTGTCGCACCGGGACCCGGACCTGGCGATGGCGGCGGTCGCGGCGGCGGTGCCGGACTGGCGCGGGGGCACTCGGCTGGGTGAGCTGCTGCGGGCGTTCCTGGACCGCTGGGGGCAGCGCGGCATGGCGCGCGGTGCGATCGTGGTGGTGCTGTCCGACGGCTGGGAGCGGGGCGATCCGGAGCTGCTCGGGTCCCAGATGCGCCGCCTGAACCGGCTGGCGCACCGGGTGATCTGGGCCAACCCGCGCAAGGCCCGCCCCGGTTACGCGCCCCTGGCGGCCGGAATGGCGGCGGCGCTGCCGAGCGTGGACGCGTTCGTCGAGGGGCACAGCCTTGCGGCGCTGGAGCGGCTGGCGGGTGTGGTGAGGGGGTCGGACGGTGCGTGACCCCACTGCCGACGCCCAGGCCGCCGACAACCCGATCAGCGAATTCGACGTCACCCTCGGGAACACGCGCTGATCCCCGCCCCGGTCCCGCCGCACCGGGGGCGAGTCTTGTCCCGCGCTCAGTCCTTGTAGCCGCCGCCCTCGACAACGTCCCTCGCGAAGATCTGGGACTTCGCCAGCGCGTCATCGACCGACTGCCGGCCGGCGATCGCCGAGGAGAGTTCCGAGGAGACCCGATTGCCGAGGCCGGCGTACTCCGGGATGCCGATGTACGACATCCCGACCCACGGCTGCTCGTGCATGCCGGGGCGTGTGGGGTCCACGGCCTCGAGTGCGTCCAGCGTCGGTTGGGCGAACGCCTTGGTGGCTTTCCGGTACTCGGGCAACCGGTAGGTGGACAGTCGGCTGCCTGGTGGCACGCGGACCCAGCCGAGTCTCTCGCCGTAGAGCTTCAGGTAGCGCTTGGACGTCGCCCAGGAGACGAACTCCCGCGCGACCTTCGGCTCCTTCGCCGTGATGGGGATCGCCAGCGACCAGGCCCACAGCCACCCTGAATTCGGTGTGCTCACGACCGGGGCCGGGGCGTAGCCGAGCCGGCCGGCGACCTTGCTGGTCTTCGGATCCTCGAGACTGCCGGCCAGGGCGGTGCTGTCGTACCACATGGCCGCCTTGCCCTGCCGCATCGTTGTCTGGCACTCGACGGGCCCGGACTCGGCAGCCCGGGGTTGGCCGTGGCGGCGGACCAGGTCCACGTAGAACCGCACCGCCTTCTTCGTCTCGGGAGCGGTGAGTTGTGGATTCCAGTCCTCGTCGTACCAGCGACCTCCGAAGGTCAGGATCACCGTGTTCAAAGGCATTAGCAGGTTTCCCCAGCCCGTACCGCCGCGCAGGCAGATCCCTGCGATGCCGTTCTCCGGGTCGTGGAGCTTCGCCGCCAGGCGGGCGACCTGCCGCCAGCTCGGGCGCTTCGGCATCGTCAGGTCTGCCTGCGCGAACAGGTCCTTGCGATACATCAGGAAGGACGACTCGCCGTAGTACGGCACCGCGTACTGGCCACCGTTGTACGACAGCGCCTCGCGCACCGTGGGAATGAAGTCCCGCATGTCGTGGTCGCCCTGGCCCGCGTAGCCGTCGAGTCGGGTCAGCCAGCCCCTTGAAGCCCAGATCGGTGCCTCGTACGGGCCGATGGCGACGACGTCGTAGTGGCCGGCCTCGGTGGCGATGTCCTTCGGCACCCGGGCCCGCAGCGTGTTCTCGGGCAGGAACACGAAGTTCACGTGCGTGTCGGGGTGATCCTCCTCGAAGTCGTCGACGAGCTTGTCCATGTTGCGCATGAAATCGACGACCGCCACCGTGACCGTCGTCCGTTTCTCGTCCGCGGAACCCCCGGCACAAGCGGCCGGGCCGAGGAGGATCAGGGCCGTCAAAATTCCCGACAACGCCTTCTTCACTCCGGTAGTTGCTCCGAGCTCGCGAACGAAACGTAGTCGGACACGTTCAGGAGACAGCCCGGAACCCGGTCCGCCGTTGACTCTCCGAAGTAGGTGCTGACCTGCTTCTCGTCCTTGGCAGGAACCCCCATTCCTTTCGTGAGAGCGACCGTCCAGGGTTTCGGCGGGATCGAGTTGCTGTCCTGGAGGGGGTAGTCCAGCGCGACGATCAGGGACAGGAAGACCCCGATGAAGAGCGACAGCAGGCCGGTGATGGCCACGTGGTCGATCAGTCTGACCCCGACGAGCCCCCAGGTCGCCGCAATGGTCACGGCCGCGCCGAGGAAGAGAACGACGTAGAGAACAGGCAGCAGGCCGATCTCCACCTCGCCCTGCCGCTCGCGACGAAGGTTGTTGTAATCGTTGAAGGCTTCAAGGGTGACGGACTGGGCATTGGATTCCTGGGTATTTCGAGGCTCGTAGAACATCAGCGACTCGAACACGGCGTCCAGCCTGCCCTGGTCCTCCTCGATCTCGCCCTCCTTCTGCTTCGGCCAGACGTCGTCGATCACGTTCTCGGCGTAATTCCGTATCTGCGACTGGAGTCTGCACCGACGGCTGTTGGGAAAGGACTGAGCGGCGCGATAGACGGTGGTGAGCTGTGACGCCTCCTGATTGACCAGCCTTTTCACCTCCACGTAGTGGTCGTACGCGCCAACGGCGACCAGCCCGACCAGCAAGGCGCAGAAGACCCCCACGACCTCGACCAGGAAGGTGACACGCTCGTCGTGTTCCGGATCGCCCTCGAACCGCCGACGAACCAAGGGACGCGCGAGCAGGCCGCATAAACCGAAAGCAAGAAATCCTCCGGCCAACACCACAGCCTGAGCCCACGTCGGTACCTGCGAGAACCCACCCGCCCCCATGACACAGAGATGCCCCGGCCCCGCTTCAGCTACGCCGACAAAGGCCGCGACGAACCGTGCGGCAGCCGCCCAATGTCCAATTCCGCGAATGGATTTGCGAGACACGAATGAAGGTAAGGCCGTCAAACAGTGGCACCGTCGGCCTCGTCGAAGATCGACCGTTGCCCGCCTGGTGGCGGCCGTCGCGACCAACAGGCAGGCGCTCGGCATCCGGGGACGCTCTACACCCCGCAGGCCCGGACGAACGCGTCGGCCAGTTCGGCGGGGCGGGTGAAGAGGGCCTCGTGGCTGCCGGGGGTCTCGATCATCAGCGGGTTCTTCAGGCGCTGGGGGAAGCGCTCGGCCCAGTGCCACTCGCCGGGGAGGGAGAGGTCCTCCTCGGACAGGACGTACGCGGTCGGTATGTCCAGCGCGTAGAACGCGCTCGTGTCCGGCCTCTCCGTGAAGGTGCCGAGCGGCTGCGGCACGAGAAGGGAGTGGACGATCCGCTGTGTCTCCTCGTCGGCGTCCTGCATGAACGCCTGCTGGAACACCTCGAACGGGAAGGTCACCGCGTTGTTGCCGGAAGCAGCCGCCACGGCGCGGAACATCTCACCGTAGTGCGGCGGGCACGCGTCGATCAGAGACTCGCCGTCGTTGGGGACGAACGCGCTCCAGAAGACCAGCCGACGCAGCCGGGAGGCCAGCCGGGGCGCCGCACCCACCAGCACGTAGCCGCCCCAGCTGTGGCCGACGAGCGTGATGTCCGTCAGACCAGCGCGTTCGACGTACTCCACGACGCTGTTCACACAGTCGGTCAGGGTCACGTCGCGCGGGTCGTCGCCCTCGCCCAGTCCGGCCGGCGTGGGGGTGTGCACTTCATGCCCGGCGGCCCGCAGCTCGTTCGCGACGGGGCGCCAGGCCCATCCTCCGTGGCAGGCTCCGGGCACCAGGACGAAGGTCTCGCTCATGCCGATCTCCTTTGATCGTTTGCTCGTTGACAACCACTCGGTCATATCCAGCGAGGGAGCTTGGGCAGCTCGCCGCGCAGTTCTTCGGTGCCGCCGCGGCCGGTCAGCCAGGCGGCGAGCGCGTACGGCGGTCCGGTGACCGTGACCGTCGCGGCGGGAGTCACGGGCGTGCCGAGTACGACGGTGCCGTGGCCGTCCGCCGTGAGCTCGGCCCCGGTGTCCGCCCCCACCCGGGCCGACATCCACCCGGCCACATCGCGCACGAGGGCCCACGCCAGGTCGGGCGGCAGTACGTCCATGCCGACGCCGACGCGCAGGTCGACCAGGTGGATCCACACCTCGCGAGCCCGCAGCCACGGCACCTCGGACGCCGGGATCTCGCGGCCAAGCCCGCTGAGGACGGTGGCCGACCACGCCTCGTCCGACATCGCCTCGGCGGCCTCGGTGAAACGGGCGGCGGACTCCCGTACGTCCGCCCGCTGTTCGGCCAGGGCCCGCCCCGCGCCCGCCTCGATGTCCGTGCCGCGCTGGTCCGGCGAGGCGTACATCGGCGTACGGATTCCCGTCCGGGCCCAGGTCAGCAGGTTGACCAGGGCGTCGGCGTTGCGGGCGACGTGGGTGAGGAGGTGGCCGCGGGTCCAGCCGGGGAGGGCGGACGGCTCGGTGACCGCCTCGGCGGGCAGCGCGTCGACCGCTTCCTGCAGTCGGCGCTGCCCGTCCGCGACCCAGTCGAGGACCTTCACGCCTTGTCCTCGACGACGGTGTTGACGCACTCCCCGACGCCCTCGATCACCGTCCGCACGACCTGACCGGGCTTCAGGAACACCTTGGGGTCACGGGCCGCACCGACCCCACCCGGGGTGCCGGTGAGGATGAGGTCGCCCGGTTCCAGGGTCGTGAACGTGCTGAGGTAGGCGGCGATACGGGCCGGGGTGAAGAGCAGGTCGGAGGTGCGCGAGCGCTGCATGACCTCGCCGTCCACCTCCAGGCGGATCTCCAGGTCGGCCGCGTCGTCGATCTCGTCGCCGGTCACCAGCCAGGGGCCGGCCGGGGTGCTGGCCTCCCACGCCTTGCCCTGCAGCCACTGCGGGGTGCGCCACTGCCAGTCCCGCATGGAGATGTCGTTGACGACGGTGTATCCGGCGATCGCGGCCGCCGCCTCCGCCTCGGTGGACCGGCGGGGCAGCCGGGAGCCGATGACGAAGCCCAGTTCGGCCTCCCAGTCCAGCTCTTGTGTCTCGCCCGGGTGGACGATGTCGTCGCGCGCGCCGAGCAGGACGTTGGCGAACTTGCCGAAGAGGGCGGGGTAGGACGGCATCTCGCGGCCCATCTCCGCGATGTGGGTGCGGTAGTTGTGGCCCACGCAGAAGATCTTGGACGGGGTCGTGACGACCGGGGCGAGGGCGAGAGCCGCCACGTCGTGCGCCGGGCCGTCGGCGGCGGTCGCGTCCGTACGCCAGTCGGGGCGGCGCAGCAGGGCGGCGACGTCGGAGACGCCGGTCTCCACGGCGCGGTCGCCGTCGAGGCGCACGGCCGCCGTGCCGTCGACGGTGCGGATGGTGGCGAGCTTCATACGCGGGGGCTCCCGGTCGTTTCGGTGCGGGCGAGGTTCAGCGCCTCGTAGAGGGGCGCGTCGTTGAAGGTGAACAGGTCGAGCTCGGTGTGCGCGGCGATGGTCAGGGCGCACCAGGAGGGGACGGCGATCAGGTCGCCGGCGGACACCTCGATCACGCGGTCGTCGAGGGTGACGGTGCCGCTGCCGCGGAACACCTGCCAGACCGAGGAGCCGACGGTGCGGCGAGTGGCGGTGGCCGTGCGCGGGCGCAGCCGGTGCATCTCGGTGCGCAGGCTGGCGAGGGCGTCGCGGCCGGTGGCGGGGTTGGTGAAGCGGATGCCGGCGTGGCCGGGCTCGATGACGCCCGCGTACCCCTCGTCCTCCAGCTCCAGCTGGGCGGTGAGGGCGTCGTCGGTGTCGGCCCAACGGTAGGCCATCAGCGGGGAGTTGGGGCTCTCCTCGGCCGCCATCGGGCGCAGCCCGGGGTGGCCCCACAGCCGCTCGTTGCGCGACCGGCTCGGGGTCGACCGGTCCGACACCCCGTTCTCGCCGAATTCGAAGAACCCGGCGTCGAGGCGGTGCACGAGGGGGATGTCGAGGCCGTCCAGCCAGACCATCGGCGCGTCGCCGACATGGTGGTGGCCGTGCCAGTGCATCGACGGGGTGAGCAGCAGGTCGCCGGGGCGCATCTCGACCGCGTCGCCGTTGACGACCGTCCACACGCCCTCGCCCTCCAGGATGAAGCGAAAGGCGCCCTGCGAGTGGCGGTGCGCGGGAGCGACCTCGCGCGGGCCGAGGTACTGGATCGCCGCCCAGAGGTTGGGAGTCGCGTACGGCCGCCCGGGCAGCCCCGGGTTGGCGAGCGCGATCGCCCTGCGCTCACCGCCCCGCCCGACCGGCACCAGGTCACCGGACCGGCGGGCCAGCGGCAGCAGGGTGTCCCACTGCCAGACGTGCGGTACGGCCTCGGGCTGCGGGGTGAGCGCCATGAGGTTGCCGATCTCGGTCCACAGCGGGATGAGCCCGGCCGCCGCGAAGCCGTCGTACAGCTCCCGGAGTTCGGGGTCCGTCTCCTGCGGGGCGATGACGGAGACGCTGGTCACTGACTCAGTGGTCATCGGGGTTTCCTTCGGCGTCGAGGCGGCGCGCGATGTCGGCGCGCAGGGCCTTCTTGTCGATCTTTCCGACCTTGGTGGCGGCGAGTTCCGGGACGGTCACCAGCCGGTCCGGGAACTTGAAGCGGGCGATGCCCGAGTCCTCCATGAGGTGGTGGATGTCGTCGAGGGTGACCGTGTGGCCCGGTTCAGGGACGACGTAGAGACAGACACGCTCGCCGAGCGCGGCGTCGGGCATGGCCACGGCGGCGGCGCGGGCGACGCCCGGGGTCTGGTAGGCGAAGTTCTCGATCTCCTCGGCGGAGATGTTCTCCCCGCCCCGGATGATCATGTCCTTGTCGCGGCCCTCGACGACGAGGTTGCCGTCGGGCAGCAGCCGCACGATGTCGCCGGTGCGGTACCAGCCGTCCTCGGTGAACGCGCGGGCGTTCTGTTCCTCGGCGCGGTAGTAACCGCGTGGCGTGTACGGGCCGCGCGTGAGCAGTACGCCCGGCATCCCTTCCGGGACCGGGTTGCCCAACTCGTCGACCACGAGGAGCTCGTCGTCCTCGCACATGGGCCGCCCCTGCGTCGTACAGATGACGTCCTCGGGGTCGTCCAGGCGCGTGTAGTTGAGCAGTCCCTCGGCCATGCCGAACACCTGCTGGAGCGTGCAGCCCAGTTCGGGGCGGACGCGGCGGGCGACGTGGTCGGCGAGCCGGGAGCCGCCGACCTGGAGGAGGCGCAGCGAACTCAGGTCGGCGCCCGGATGTTCGCGGTGGTGGTCCAGCCAGCGCTGGGCGATGGCCGGGACCAGGGCGGAGGCGGTGACGCCCTCCTGCTCGATCAGTGCGAACGCCTTCTTCGGATTCGGGGAACCCAGGACGACGCGGCCGCCGTGCAGCAGCGTGCCCAGCAGGCCCGGGCAGGCGAGCGGGAAGTTGTGCCCGAGCGGGAGGGCGGCGAAGTAGACGGTGTCCGGGCCGAGTTCGCAGACCTCGGCGCTGCGGCGCGCGTTGTAGAGGTAGTCGTCATGCGTACGGGCGATGAGCTTGGGCAGTCCGGTGGTGCCGCCGGAGAGCAGGAAGACGGCGATGGACCGGCTGTCGGGCCGGTAGGCGTCCACGGCCGCCCGCACGTGGCCCCCCTGGTCGGCGTCCTCGGTGTCGGGCGCGGCGCACAACTCCCGCAGGTCCACGGCACCGTCGCCGACCTTGTCGCCCAGCACGAGGACGTGCTCAAGAGTTGACGAGGCGTCAGCGACCTCGAAGGCCATCTCCTGATGGTCGTGGCCCTTCAGGAGGTCCGGCACCGCGAGGGCCACCGCCTCGCTGTGCTCGACGAGATACCCGATCTCGTGTCTGCGGTGGCCCGGCAGCGCCATGACGGGGATGACACCGAGGCGCAGGCACCCGTACACGAGGATCACGAACTCGACGGAGTTGGGCAGTTGCACCACGAGCCGGTCGTCCGGGCGCAGGCCCAGCGCGGCCAGGCGCAGGGCCGCGGCGTCGGCGCGCTCGGCGAGTTGGCGGTAGGTCAGCCGCCGGTCGCCGTCGACGAGGGCGACGGTGTCGGGCGCCCGGTCGGCGGCGGCATGGAGACGATCGCCGAGGGCGATGCCCTCCCAGTAGCCCTGCGCGGTGTAGCGCTCCGCTTGGTCCGCGGGCCAGGGCACAGCGCCGTTGCTGCTAGGCCTGGGCATGGTCGTTCTCCTCAGCAGGTGGAGCGGTGGGCACGATCACGGCGTCCAGCGCGATCAGCCCGTCGGGGGTGAGCCGCAGGGGGTTGATCTCGATCTCGGCGGTGTCCGGACTCGCTGCCAGGGCGGCGGCGAGGGCAGCCGTGACCTGGCCGAACTCGGCCCGGTCGAGCACCGGTCCGCCGCGCCAGCCGTCGAGCAGGGCGCGGGCGGCCAGGTCGTCGGGCATCCCGGCGGCCTCGGCCTCGGACAGCGGGGCGAGCCGGATCGCCACGTCGGCGAGCGCCTCGGCTGCGGTGCCGCCCAGCCCCACCAGCACGACCGGCCCGAACACGGGGTCCCGTCGCACGCCGAGCACCAGATCGACGCCGGCCGGGGCCATGGCCTCCACCAGGTAGCGGTGGTCGGGGCCGATGGCGTCCAGCGCCGCGTCGAGTTCGTCGGCGGTGCGCACGCCCAGGTGGACTCCGCCGACCTCCGTCTTGTGGAGGATCGCGGCGTCGAGCACCTTGACCGCGACCGGCCCGCCGAGCAGACGCAGGGCGTAGTGGGCGTCGGCACGGGAGTCGCAGGCGACGCGCTTCGGGGTGCGCAGGCCCAGCCCCGCGAGGAACGTCTTGGCGGCGTCCTCGTCCAGCGGACCGGGCGGCACGGTGGCGGCCGGCTCCAGCACAGGCCCCTCGTCCCGCAGGGCCCGCTGCCGGGCATACGTCACCAGGGCCCGTACGGCGTTGGCGGCGGAGGCAGGTCCGGTGAGTGCCGGAATCCCCGCCTTGTGCAACCGCGCCCGCTGCTCGGCGACATCCTCCGGGAGGCCTCCGATGACCACCACGGCCGGGGAATCCGTGCCGAGTCCGGCGTCCTGGGCGGCGGAGGCGAGGTCGACGCTGTCGGGTTCGGTCAGGGCGTAGACGGCGAGCAGATCCACCGCCGGGTCCGCGGCCGTGGTGGCGAGCACGCGGGCGAAGGTCTCGCCGGGCCGGCCGGTGTCGACCGGGTTGCGCTGATAGGTCATCGGGGGCAGCAGCTCGCTCAGCGCGCCCTGGGTGGTCGCGGCCAGCTCCGGCATCCGGATGCCGTCGGTGCCCGCGCGGTCCGCGAGCAGCAGGCCCGGTCCGGCCTGGGCGGTCACGATGCCGAGTCCCGGGTCGAGGTGGGGCCGCAGCTGGACGCGGGAGAGCGCGGTGAGCGCGTCCACCAGTTCCCGCTCATCATCGACGACCACCGCCCCGGCCTGCCGCAGCGCGGCGCGCGTCGTACGCCAGGAGGTGGCGAGCGCGCCGGTGTGCGACCGGGCGAAGTCACCGACGTCGCTGCGGCCGACGACCAGGGCGACGACCGGCTTGACGGCAGCCACCCGCCGTACGGCCGCCACGAGCCTCGGCCCGTCCGGGACGGTCTCCAGGTGCAGGGCGACAGCTGTCGTACGAGCGTCCTGCGCGAGGTGCTCCAGAACGTCCGCGGCACTCACGTCGAGGCCCGCGCCGATGCCGACGCCGAGGCTGATGCCGTTCCCGGCGGCCACCAGGTCGAAGGAGAGCGCGTGGTTGACGCCGCCACTGGCCGCGACCACGGCGATCTCGCCGGCCGGGAGCTGCCCGGCCGCGGGCACGAAGCTGGCCGTCAGGCCCAGTTCGGGCGCGAAAAAGCCGGAGGTGTTGGGGCCGAGCAGCCGGATTCCCGTCTCCCGGGCGACGCGGCGCAGCGCCTCCGCGTGCACCTCACCCTCCGGGCCCGCCTCGCCGAACCCGCCGGCGCAGACCAGCGCGGCACAGCAGTCGGCGGCGGCCGCTTCGGCGAGGGCGTCCGCGCAGCCGGAGGCCGGTACGCACAGCACGGCCAGGTCGAGCCGGCCGTCGGTGTGCGCGGCGGCTTCGGCGACCGAGGCGTACACGCCCGCGCCGGGTTCGGGGCGACGGGCGTTGACGAGGGCTCGCGCGCCGGGGAACACGGCCAGAGAACGGGCCATGGCGGCGCCGAGCTTGCCGGGCTGCCGCGAGGCGCCGATCACGACGACGCCCTCCGGTGCGAACAGCGGGGTCAGGTCCGAGGTCATGACTGCTCGCCTCCCACCAGGTCGGCGCGCCCGGAGAGCAGCAGCGTCTCGGCGCGGTCGTCGTCCATCCCGTCCTCCACGATCAGCGCGGGCACGCCGTGCACCAGCCGGGCCTGTTCGGCGAGCAGCGACCGGGTGAGCGGGGTTCCGTCGTGTACGGCGACCAGCTCGGGCGAGGTCTCACCGGTCGCCGCACCGGCCAACTCCTCGTACCCCATGGAGAGTTGAGTTTCGGAGTCGGGCGCTGTGAGCCACAGGCACCCGGATCCCTCGCCGCGCAGCCCCGCGAGCTCCGCCGCGGTCAGCCGCCGTCCGCCGAACTCCCGCTCACCGAGCCGCAGCGGCGTGTCCAGGGGGTCCCGGCCTTCGTGCGCGGCCCGCCAGTCCCGTACGACCGTCTCGACGAACTCTGGGTCGCGGCGGGCGATCCGCTCCTTGCCGATGCTGCGGGAGATGAAGTGGAAGGCGAACTGGGTCGGCCCGAACGCGTCGTGGTAGCGCCCGAAGTGCTCCCACCAGGACAGACTCGGCCGGGCGGAGCCCTGGATCTTCTCCACAGAGGGCCGCCGGGCCGCCTCGTACGCCTCCAACGCGCTCGGCAGGTCGGCACGGTGGGCGAGGAGGCTGTCGGCGAGGGCGACGGCGTCCTCCATGGCCATCTTCGTGCCGGAGCCGACGGAGAAGTGCGCGGTGTGGGCGGCGTCGCCGAGCAGGACGACGTTGCCGCTGTGCCAGCGGTGGGCGCGCCGGGTACGGAAGTTGCCCCAGCGTGAGTTGTTGACCAGCAGTTCGTGCCCGTCGATCTGTTCGGCGAAGAGCTTCTCCAGGTAGTGCCTGGTCTTCTCGTCGCTGGGGCCGGGCGGCTGCGCGGTGTCGAACTCGTCGAGCCCTGCCCGCCGCCAGGACTCCTCGTCCGTCTCCACGATGAAGGTGCTGACGCTGTCGCTGATCGGGTAGGCGTGCACGGCGAAGGTGCCGTGCGGGCCGTGCTCGTGCACGAAGGTGAGGCCGTCGAAGAGGTAGTCGGTGCCGAACCAGATGAACTTCGCGGTCGCGACCTCCACCTCCGGCACGAGCACGTCGGCGAGACGGTCGCGGAAGCGGGAGTTCGCACCGTCGGCGGCCACGATCAGGTCGTAGTCGGCCAGTTGTGCCGGATCCGCAGGGACCTCGTGGCTGAACCGGATGTCCACGCCGAGCTCCGCCGCCCGCTGGTGCAGCAGCTGGAGCAGGGTCTTGCGGGTGATGGCGGCCATGCCGTTGCCACCGCACCTGATCCGCTGCCCCTTCAGCCGGACCTCGATGTCGTCCCAGTGCCGGCCGTATTCGGCGAGAGCCGTGCGCAGCACGGGGTCCGCCGCGTGGATGGCGGCCAGGGTGGCGTCCGAGAACACCACGCCGAAGCCGAAGGTGTCCTCCGGGCGGTTCCGCTCGAAGACCGTCACCTCGACCGACGGATCGGCCTGCTTGATGAGCGCCGCGAAGAACAGCCCGCCGGGGCCGCCTCCCACGCAAGCGATCCGAGAAACCATGGTTCCTGCCTCCACATCGAGTACAGGCCCAGACTCAGGCCCGCGAGCATCCTGTGTCAATAGATACACGGGCGTCAATGATTTGTTGCACATCGACGAGGCGTACACGACCAGGAATCACAGCAGGCCTGGGGTTTTCCCGTTCGGGCAGCTCATCCTCGCGACGGCCGTCCGTGTGACATAGTCGGTTCCGTGAAGCCTCGATCGATCGTCTTCGACCTGTTCGGCGACTACGTCCGCTATCGCGGCGGCGACGCCCGCCTGCGCACTCTCAGCACCCTGATGGGCTGCTTCGGTGTCGGCGAGAGCACCGTGCGGGTGGTCCTCGCCCGGCTGCGCAAGGAGGGCTGGTTCGACGTCCGGCGCGACGGCAGGGAGACGCTCTACGCGCTCAACAAGCGCAGCCTCCAGCTCCTCGACGAGGGCCGCTCACGCATCTTCGACCGGGCGCCGGCCGACTGGGACCGGCACTGGTACATGGTCATCTACTCGGTCCCGGAGACCGAGCGGGGCGTACGCGACCGCATCCGCAAGGACTTGGCCTGGCTGGGCTTCGGCCCGCTGGCACCGTCGACGTACGTCTCCCCGCACGACCGTATCCAGCAGGTCCGGGAGAAGTTCGCGGACGAGCCCGCCGTGCGCCTGGACACCCTGCGCTGCCAGTCCGGCGGGCTGCCGGTCGACCGCGACATGGCGACGCGCAGCTGGGACCTCGACGCCCTCAACGAGGACTACCGGGAACTGCTGCGCACCTATCGCAGCCGTATGCCGTCCTACCGGGCCGGGCATCTCAGCCCGGAGGAGGCCCTGGTCGAGCGCATGCGGCTGACGTACGACTACCGCAAGTTCCCCTTCCGCGACCCCGACCTGCCGACCGAGCTCCTCCCGGCGGGCTGGGTGGGCCACGAGGCGCACGAGATGTTCCTGGAGGCCCACGAGATCCTCGGCCCGGCGGCCGAGTCCTACTACGACGAGGTGGCCGGCACCCGCCCCAGCGCTCAGAAGTAGGCGTCCGGCGCTACGAGAGGTGCCCGAGTTCGTGCGACGCCGCGGTCACCGTGCTGTGCAGTTCGCGGGTGACCTCGGCGAGGTGGTCCGGGGTGCCGAGGCTCTCGGGCAGGACGACGGAGACGGCGAGCGGCAGCGGGTCGCCGGCCGCGAAGACCGGGGCGGCGACGGAGATGATGCCCGGGATGACACCGCTGTGCGTCACGACATGGCCCTGCTCGCGGACCTGGTCCCGCACGGCCGCGAGGCGCTCGCCCGTCCACTCCGCCTCCCTGCCGTGCAGTTCGCCGCTGAGCACCTCGTCGGTGAGGCTCTCGGGCAGGTGGGCGAGGAAGACCTGGCCGACCGATGAGGTGAGCAGGGGAAGTGTGGCGCCGACCCGTACCGTCAGGGGCAGCGGGCGCGTGCCGTAGGCCCAGCTGACCACGATCGGACCACGGTCTCCCCAGACGGCGAGGTTCACCGAGTGGCCGGTGCGGTCGCGCAGCCGCATCGCGTGGCCGCCTGCCACGGCCACCTCGTTGGTGCGGCGCAGCGCTTCGGCGCCCATGCGGCGCATCGCGGCCCCGAAGTCGTAGAGGCCCGACGCGGGATCCTGCGAGGTCAGGCCGATACGGCCGAGGCTGACGAGGTAGCGGTGCACCTTGCTGGGCTGCATCCCGCTGGCCTGCGCGATGGCCGACAGGCTCAGCGCGCCGCCGCCGCTCTCCAAGGCCAGCAGAACCCGCATCGCGGTCTCGACGGACTGGATCCCCTGACGCTCGCCGTTCTCGTGGGGGTCAGTCGTGGTCACGGCGCGGTCCCTTTCCTGCCGGTCGATGAGCGCGTTCAGCCTATCGGCGCGACGGCCCGGACTGTTCGCGGAAACCGATCTTACATTCACTATTGCGGAACGCGTTACGTTCTGGTGAACTGCGACAGCGGTGGTACTCACCGCCCCCCGGCTGCTCCCGCCGTACCGACGGACTGTCTCGCAGCCGGCCTCTGAGCCGCTTTCTGACTGCGCGTACGCCTGCGCTTCCCGAACGCCCTGGTCCCTCACATCCCGCCGGGCATCTCACCTCGACTGCACACGATCCACCGAGGAGAACTCCGCAATGAAGCTGATCGGCCTCGAAGAGCACTTCGTGACCCCGGAACTGGTGGGCCATGGCACCTCGACCGCCTCCATCGCCCAGCCCCGAGCATGGGCCGAGGCCTCCCGGCGGCTCCTCGACCTCACCGAGGAACGCCTCGACGACATGGACGCCGCCGGCCTGGACATGCAGGTGCTGTCGCTCAACTCCCCCGGCATCCAGGCGGAGAAGGACCCGCGGGCCGCCGTCCACCAGGCGGCCACGGTCAACGACTTCCTCGCCGGTGTCATCGCCGAGCACCCCGACCGCTTCGCGGGATTCGGCGCCCTGCCGCTCCAGGACCCCGAGGCCGCCGCCGACGAGCTGGAACGGGCGGTCACCCAGCTCGGCCTGCGCGGCGCCCTCGTCAACGCGCACACCCACGGCAGGTACCTCGACGACCCGGAGCTGCGCGTCGTCTGGGAGCGCGCCGAGCACCTCGACGTACCGCTCTATCTGCACCCGGCGAACGGCGTCGACACCGCGCATGTGTTCTCGGGCCACCCCGAACTCGTCGGACCGATGTGGAGCTGGGGCGTCGACACGGCCACCCACGTCCTGCGGCTGATCTTCGGCGGCGTCTTCGACGACTTCCCGAACGCCAAGCTGCTGCTCGGCCACATGGGAGAGGGACTGCCCTTCGTGATGTGGCGCATGGACTCGCGCTGGGAGTTCCACGCGCACCACGGCATCGAGCTCAGGCGCGGCCGTCCCTCGGAGTACATCCGGCACAACCTCTACATCACGACCAGCGGCGTCTGCTCCCCCGCGCCGCTGCTCACCGCCCTGCTCTCGATGGGTGCCGACCACATCCTCTTCGGCACCGACTACCCCTTCGAGGACATCGACACCGCCACGAAGTTCCTGCGTGACGCGCCGATCAGCGACGCCGACCGGCGCAAGATCGGCCACCTGAACGCCGAGAAGCTCCTCGGCCTCGCCCCAACCCCCGCGCCCGCGTACGCCGGTGTCTGAACGGAAGGGCATGCCCATGTACGACGTCGCCGTCATCGGGTACGGGCCCGTGGGCATGGTCACGGCGGCACTGCTCGGTCAGGCAGGCCACGACGTGATCGTGCTGGAGCGCTACCCCACCCTCTACAACCTTCCGCGCGCCGCCATCTTCGACGACGAGACGATGCGGACGTTCGACCGCCTCGGCCTCGCACAGGCACTGCTGCCCACGTTGCACGTCCAACGGAACTACGAATGGCGCAACGGCGCGGGCGAGTTGCTCATCGAGCACGACTTCGCGGCCGTCGGCGGCCAGGGCTGGGCGGAGTGGTACATGATGTACCAGCCGTACCTGGAGGACGCCCTCGACGGTCTGGTCCGCGGTCTCGGCAACGTGGAGATCCGGATGGACTCCCGGGTCACCGCACTGCACGGCACGCACGACGGCGTGGACATCCAGGTCGAGGGGGCCGACGACGTCGTCTCCGCCCGGTACGTCGTGGCCTGCGACGGCGGCAACAGCTTCACCCGGGCGTGGCTCGGCGTCGGGCAGGAGGACTACGGGTTCTCCGAGCCGTGGATGGTGTGCGACTTCCAGCTGACCGGTGACGGTCCCGGTGCCGCGGACATCCCCAAGGCCCGTCAGGTCTGCGACCCCGAGCAGCCGATCTCGATCATCTCGCTGGGTCCCCGCCACCACCGGTTCAGCTTCATGCTCGACTCGGCGGACTCCTTCCCCGTCGAGCGGGAGCCAGACCGGGTGTGGGCGCGGGTCGCCGCGTACGTCGACCGGAGCCGGGCCGACCTCATCCGCGTCGCCACCTACACGTTCCGCTCGCTCGTCGCGGAGCACTGGCGCAGCGGCCGGGTTCTGCTCGCCGGGGATGCGGCCCACCAGATGCCGCCGTTCCTCGGGCAGGGCATGTGCTCGGGCATCCGCGACGCCCAGAACCTCGCCTTCAAGCTCGACGCCGTCCTGCGCGGCGCCGACGACGCGCTCCTCGACACGTACCAGAGCGAACGCGAGCCGCATGTCCGGGCCATCATCGCCAAGGGCATCGAACTGGGACGGGTGCAGACCACCCGCGACCCGATCGCCGCCGCCGAGCGGGACGCCCGGCTGATCGCCCAGCGCAAGGCGAACGGGCGCCCCGACAAAATGCGCTTCCCGGGTCTCGGCCCGGGCCTGCACGACGCATCTGCGCAGGCCGGGCAGCTGATGCCGCAGGGCCGGGTGGAGTCGCACGGGACCGAGGGGCTCTTCGACGCCGTGGTCGGCCGCGGATTCGTCCTCCTCGTCGACGGCCTCGCCGGCGCCTCGCTCGACGCCCCGACCGCCGAACTCGCCGGCCGGCTCGGTGTCGGTGTCCACCACCTCACCGATCGCCGGCTCACCGCGGAGGGGATCACCGACGTCGGCGGCGTCTACGGGCGCTGGTTCGACGAGACCGACCGAGCCGCCGTTCTGTGGCGGCCCGACTTCTACATCCTCGGCACCGTGGACGCGTTGTCCGACGTCCCGGCGCTCCTGAAGACACTTGCCAACGCAGTCGAGCCGGTACAGGCTCCTGCCACCCTCGGAGAAGGGATCCGGCCATGACCGCACCGTCCGCCATACGCCCGGCCGTCCGCAGAGTGCCCGCGACCACGTTCATGCTGGTCGCCGCCTGGGTCGTCGCCTCCCTCGAGGGCTACGACCTCGCCGTGTACGGCGTCACCGTCCCCGCGATCCTGGGCGACCCCTCGCTCGGCATCGACAAGGCGGAGGCAGGCACCATCGGTTCGCTCGTCGGCATCGGCATGCTGATCGGCGCCGCCTTCGCCGGAGCCTTCGTCCACCGCACCGGACCGCGCCGGCTCCTGCTCGCCGGGACCGTCGTGTTCTCGGTGGGGATGGCGGTCTGCACGGTCGCGAGCGGTGTCCCGTCCTTCGGCGCCGGACGCCTCGTCGTCGGCCTGGGCCTGGGTGTCGTCCTGCCGACGATCAACGCGTTCGTCGCCGACCTCAGCGAGCCGGGCCGCCGCAGTCGCAACGTCGCCCTCATCATGAGCGGCTACGCGGCCGGTGCCCTGCTCTCCCCGCTGCTCGGCACCGCGCTGCTCCCCGATGTGTCGTACCGCTGGCTGTACGTGATCGGTGTGGTGCCGGTGTTCCTGGCCATTCCGCTCCTGCTCAAGCTCCCGGAGAGCCCCTTCCACCTCAGCCGTACCGGCCGGACGGCCGAGGCGAGAGAGATCGAGGAGCGGCTCGGCCTCGCCCCGTCGGACGCGGCGCCGACGTCGGACCCGGGCCGCTGGCTGGGCCTCGGCTCGCTGCTGACGGGCGGTCTCGCGGTCTCCACCGTGCTCTTCTGGGCCATGTCCTTCTGCGGACTCCTGCTCGTCTTCGGCATCAGCACCTGGCTGCCCAGCATCATGCAGGCCGCGGGCTTCTCCCTGGGGTCAGCACTGCTGCAGACGGCGGCGATGTGGCTGGGAGTCGGCGTCGGTGCCATCGTCGGCGGCCGGATCGCGGACGCGCTCGGCGCCAAGCGGGTCGTGGTCGTCGCGTTCCTGGTGGGCACCCTGAGTCTGATCGCGATGAGCCTGCGCCCGCCGACCGCCGTCATGTTCGTGCTGATGTTCATCAGCGGATTCGGGTTCATCGGCTCGCAGATCCTCGGCAACGCGTTCATCGTGACCCGGTACCCGGACGCGGTGCGCGGCAACGGCCTCGCCTGGGCTCTGTCGATCGGCCGGTTCGGCGCGATCGTCGGCCCGTCCCTGGGGGCGTTCGTCCTCAGCTCCGGCGCCGACATCGAGTGGGCCTTCTACGCCTTCGCCGTGCCCGCTCTCCTCGGGGCGTTCGCGGCGGGCGCCGTGCCCCGGGCCCGGGCGGCGGTGCCGGCGTGACCGCGGCGACCTCGGCCGGCCCGTCGCCGGTCGTCTACGAGTCGTGGGGCCAGCGGGTCGTCTTCGGCTCCGGCACCGCCCGCGAGGACGTGGCGGCCGAGGTCGCCGGGCTCGGCGCGAGCCGGGTCCTGGTGATCGCGGCCGACGGGGAGCGCGCCCTGGCCGAGGACATCTGCGAGGACGTCCCCGTCGTGGCGGTCTTCGGCGAGGTCAGGCCCCATGTGCCGGTCGAGGTTGCCGAGGCCGTACGCGCCGCCGCCCGCGAGCACGCCGCCGACCTGCTGCTGAGCGTCGGCGGCGGCTCGACCACGGGCACCGCCAAGGCGGCGGCGCTCACCACCGGGCTGCCGATCCTCGCCGTCCCCACCACGTACGCCGGCTCCGAGGCGACCCCCGTCTGGGGCCTGACCGAGAACGGCCACAAGCGCACCGGCACCGACCCGAAGGTGCTCCCCCGTGTGGTCGTCTACGACGCCACGCTGATGCTGTCCCTGCCGACCCGCCTGTCGGTCACGTCGGGGCTCAACGCGCTCGCCCACTGCGTCGACGCGTGGTGGGCGCCCCGCCACAACCCGATCAGCTCCGCTCTGGCGGTCGAGGGCGTCCGGTCGCTGGCATCGTCGCTGCCGCGCATCGTCGCCGACGGCCAGGACGTCGCCGCCCGCCGGGACATCCTCTTCGGCACCTACCTCGGGGCGGTCGCCTTCGCCGGGGCCGGTTCCGGGCTGCATCACAAGGTGTGCCACGTCCTCGGCGGGGCGTACGACCTCGAACACGCGGCCCTGCACTCCGTGGTCCTGCCGCACGTGGTCGGCCTCAACCTGCCCGCGGCACCGCAAGCGGCCCGCCACCTCGGGGCGGCGCTCGGCGACGGCACCGACCCGTTCGCGGCGCTGCTCGACCTCTACGCGAGGCTCGAACCCCCCTCTTCGCTCGGCGAGTTGGGCCTCGCCGAGCAGGAGCTCGACCGAGCCACCGACCTGGTCATGACGCAGGTGCCGGACTCCAACCCGCGCCGGGTGACCCGCCACCAGATGCGCGAGCTGCTGGGACGCGCGTGCCGCGGCGACACCCCCGTCCTTGTCCCTCTCACCGCGCTCGACACGAAAGCACACCGATGACTGAACAGGCACTCACCGACAAGGTCGTCGCGAGCTTCGACACCGCGAAGGACGACCGGTTCCGTGAACTGATCCAGGCACTCGTACGGCACGCCCACGCCTTCGTACGCGAGACCCGGCTCACCGACGGGGAATGGTCCGCGGCGATCGACTTCCTGACGGCGGCCGGTCACATCACGTCCGAGACCCGTCAGGAGTTCGTCCTGCTCTCGGACGTCCTCGGCATCTCCATGCTCACCGTCGCGGTGAACGAGCCGGGCCTCGGCGAGGCGGACGAGGCGACACAGTCCACGGTCCTCGGTCCGTTCTTCGTCCAGGACTCCCCCGAGATCGAGTTGGGCGGCGACATCGCGGGCGGCGCGGGCGGCGAGCCGTCCTGGGTGAGCGGCCGGGTCACCGACACCGCCGGCAAGCCGGTCGCCGGGGCCCGCATCGAGGTGTGGGAGGCCGACGACGACGGCATGTACGACGTCCAGTACGACCACGGCACCCTCGCCGGGCGCGCGCACCTGTACACCGACGCCGAGGGCCGCTACCGGTTCTGGGCGCTCACCCCCACGCCGTACCCGATCCCCCACGACGGCCCCGTCGGGCGGCTCCTCCAGTACGCCGGCCGCTCCCCGATGCGGGCACCGCACCTGCACTTCAAGGTGACGGCACCCGGCTTCCACCCCCTCATCACGCACATCTTCGTCGCGGACGACCCCTACCTCGACAGCGACTCGGTCTTCGGCGTCAAGGACTCGCTCATCCGTCCCTTCACCCGTCACGATGCCGGAACGCCGACACCGGACGGCCGCGAGCCGGAGGGCTCCTGGACCTCGGCGAGCTTCGATATCGCCCTCAAGAAGGAGTAGGAGCCAAGGGCACCCGCTGGCGAAGAGCCTTCTGGTGGGCCAGAAAGTACCCTGGAGTATGCGTGAGATCCTCCCGAGGCTCGGCCGCTGGCACGCGGCCCGGGTGCCCTTCGGACTCGCCACGGTGGTCGCGACGAGCCGCAGCGCCCCGCGTGACCCCGGTGCCGCGATGGCGGTCGGCCCGGACGACGAGGTCGTGGGGAGCGTGTCCGGCGGCTGTGTCGAGGGGGCCGTCTTCGAGCTCGCGCAAGAAGTCGTGGCGAGCGGCGAGGCGCGGCTGGAGACCTTCGGGTACAGCGACGAGGACGCCTTCGCGGTCGGACTGACCTGCGGCGGCGAGATCACCCTGCTGGTGCGTCCGGTTACGGCCGACTCGGATCCCTCTTTCAGCGAGGTCGCGGAGTCGGTCGCGGCGGGCCGTCCGGTGACCGTGGCGACGGTGACCGACGGGCCCGCGCCGCGCGGGGCGACCTTGGTGGTGTGGCCGGACCGGGTCGCCGGGACGCTCGGCGCCTCCGGCCTGGACGTGGCGGTCACCGCCGACGCGCGCGGCGAACTCGCCCTCGGTGCCACGGGGTTGAGGCACTACGGCCCGCACGGCGAACGCCGCGAGGACGCCGTCACCGTCTTCCTGCACTCCTTCGCGCCGCCGCCCCGCATGCTGGTCTTCGGCGCGATCGACTACGCGGCCGCGGTCGCCCGCGTCGGCGACTTCCTCGGCTACCGGGTCACGGTGTGCGACGCCCGCCCGGTCTTCGCCACGCCGAAGCGCTTCCCGGAGGGCGTGGAGGTGATCGTCGACTGGCCGCACCGCTACCTGAGCGGCACCGACACCGACGAGCGCACGGTGATCTGCGTGCTCACCCACGACCCGAAGTTCGACGTGCCGCTGCTGGAGGAGGCGCTGCGGCGCCCGGCGGCGTACATCGGGGCGATGGGCAGCCGTCGTACGCACGACGACCGGAGGAAGCGGCTGACCGAATCCGGGCTCACCGAAGGCGAGTTGGCGCGGCTGCGCTCCCCGCTCGGGCTCGACCTCGGGGCCCGGACGCCCGAGGAGGTCGCCGTGTCCGTCGCCGCCGAGATCGTCGCGCTGCGGTGGGGCGGCACGGGAGTCCCGCTGACCGCCACGGCGGGCGCGATCCATCCATCGTCGTAGCAGCCGACTGGAGGAAGTCATGGAGCTGCACCACGAGTTCACCGTCCCGGTCCCGGTCGACGAGGCCTGGCGCACGCTCCTCGACATCGAGCACGTCGCGCCCTGCATGCCCGGGGCGAGCGTCGAGGAGTACGACGGCAAGACCGTGACCGGCGCGGTGAAGGTCAAGGTGGGTCCGATCACCGTGACGTACAAGGGCACCGCGGTCTTCGAGGACCAGGACGAGACGGCGCACCGCATGGTGCTGCTCGCCAGCGGCCGGGAGACGCACGGGCAGGGCACCGCACGGGCCACGATGACCGGCACGCTCAGTGAGCACGACGGCGGTACGGCCGTGTCGGTACGTACCGATCTGACGGTGACCGGGCGTCCGGCGCAGTTCGGGCGTGGCGTGATGGCCGAGGTGGGCGACCGGCTGGTCGGGCAGTTCGCCGCGTGCCTGTCGGAGCGGCTGGCCGAGCCCGCGGGGAGTGCGGCGGTGGCCGAGGAGCAGCCCGACGAGCCGCTCGATCTGCTCCGCACGGCCGGGGTGCCGGTGGCGAAGCGCGCGGGGGCCGTGGTGGCGGTGGTGGTGGGGGTGCTGGTGGTGGCACGGGTACGGCGGTGGCGGCGAGGCGGACGTAAATGACCGCCGCCAAAAAGCCGGCGTAAATGACCGCCGTCAGAGGGTGTAAGCCCGGCGTGACGGGGTAGTCGCGCCACCATGGAGGCATCCATGCCTCCGAGCCACAGCCTCTGAGCGGGAAGGGGGTCCATGACAGCGCATAACCAGCGCCGGGCCGCTTCCACACGGACGGAGCGGCCCGGTCCTTGTTGCCCGGCCGTCAGCGCTGAGGCAGCCGGTGCAGCTCCACGCCCATGAGCCCGCCCTCTCCCACGGTCGCGGTCATGTAGGTGCAGTGGGGCTGTCGGCGGCGGTCCGTCGGGGAGCCGGGGTTGAGCAGGCGCAGGCCTGACGGGGCGGTGGTGTCCCAGGGGATGTGGCTGTGCCCGAAGACCAGGACGTCCAGGTCGGGATAGCGGGCGGCGCAGCGCGCCTCGCGGCCTTGGGCCGGGCCGGTCTCGTGGACCACTCCGAAACGCAGGCCGCCGAGGTCGACGTACGCCACTTCGGGAAGCCGGGCGCGTAGCTCGGGTCCGTCGTTGTTGCCGTAGACGCCGACGAGTCGCGCGCAGCGGCTCTCCAACAGATCGAGCGTGGCCACGTCGACCCAGTCCCCCGCATGGAACACCACGTCGGCGCGCGGGAGTTCGGCGAGCAGCGCGGCCGGCAGTTCCTTGGCGCGCTTGGGCAGGTGGGTGTCGGACATCAGCAGCAGACGCACGTCGTCAGGCTACCGGCGGGGAAGATCACCGGGCGGGATGGCCCTTCGTCGAGCGCCGAGACTTGGTTGAGCGGTGGACATAACCGGCTACACGGTTAGGATCTGGCCACGAGCACCGTAATCTGACGCAAACGCACAGCGACCCCTAGGGGGCTCGGAGCCGGATGCCGATCAAGGTCAGCGTCGTCGTCCCCGTGTTCAACCCGGGGGTCTATATCGAGGACTGCATCGCCTCGCTGCTCGGACAGTCGCTGCCGCCCGACGAGTACGAAGTGATCTTCGTCGACGACGGCTCCACCGACGACACGCCCGCCCGGCTCGATGCGCTCGCCGCCGCGGAACCCCGGGTGACCGTCGTTCACCAGGCGAACTCCGGCTGGTCGGGCAAGCCCCGCAACGTCGGCATCGGCGCCGCCCGGGGCGAGTACGTGATGTTCGTCGACAACGACGACTACCTCGGCGACGAGGCCCTGGAGCGGATGTACGACTACGGCGTGGCCAACGCCGCCGACGTCGTGGTCGGCAAGATGGCCGGCAAGGGCCGCGGGGTGCCGGTGGAGCTGTTCCGCCGCAACCACCCGCGCGCCACCGTCGACAACTCGCCACTGATCGACAGCCTCACCCCGCACAAGATGTTCCGCCGCGCCTTCCTCGACGACATCGGCCTGCGCTTCCCCGAGGGCAGACGGCGCCTGGAGGACCACGTCTTCGTCACGGAGGCGTACCTGCGCGCGAGCAACGTCTCCGTGCTCGGCGACTACGTCTGCTACTACCACGTGCGTCGCGACGACGCCTCCAACGCCGGCTTCCAGCGCTTCGACCCGGGCGGCTACTTCAAGAACCTGCGGGAGGCCCTGGATGTCGTCGAGCGGTACACCGAGCCGGGCCCCGCGCGCGACCGGCTGTTCCGGCGGTGGCTGCGGGTGGAGATGGTCGAGCGGATGCGCGGGCGGCGCTTCCTCACCATGCCGGCGGACTGGCGGCGGGGGCTGTTCGAGGAGATCCACCAGGTCGTCGTGGAGCGCTTCGGCCCCGGTGTGGCGGCCGGGCTGCAGCCGACGCAGCAGGTCGTGGCCGCGCTGATCGCGGCGGACCGGTACGACGACGTAGAGGCCTTCGCCGAGTGGGAGGCCGGCATCGCCCTGCGTGCCGTGCCCGAGCGCGTCGTGTGGGAGAACGGCACGCTACGGGTCGGCTTCACCGCCGAGCACACGGTCGCCGGTGAGCCGATGACCTTCGCCGCCGACACGGCCCGTACGCCGCTCGACTGCCCGCCCGCGGACCTTGCCGCGGCCATCGCATGGGTGGGCGCCGACACCGTCGCCCGGTTCGGCGACGCCACCGCCGACCTGCTGCTGCGCGAGCGCGTCGGCGCCGCCCAGTACTTCCAGCCGGTGGAGTTCACCCGGGAGGACGTGCCGGCCGGGGACGGCGGCGTCCGTCAGGTGCTGCGCGCGACCGCCACCTTGGATCCCGCGACGCTCACCCACGACGGCCTGTGGGACGCCTTCGTCCGCGTCAAGCTGGGCGGCTGGACGAAGGAGTGCCGCCTCGGCCCCGCCCCGCGCAAGGACCGCCCGGCCCCGTACGCCGGCGTGGTCGGCGGCCATGTGGTCCTGCCGTACTGGACCGCACCGCACGCGAACCTAGCCCTGGACGTTGACCGCGCGACCCACCGCGTCGGCCTCGACGCCCTCGCACCGGAGGACGTCACGCTCTCGGGCACCCGGCTGCGCGCACCGCTCCCCCTGCACGTCCCCGACGACGGCACCGAGCTGTCGCTGCGGCTCACGTCGCCCGCCACGATCCACGACGTGCCCGCCACACTCACCCCGCACGGATCGGGCGCCCTGCTGGAGGCCACGCTGCCCCTGGGCGAGCTGCGCGGGGCGACCTGGCGGGCGGCACTCGGCGCGCCCGGCCCGCGCTTCCTCACGCTGCCGTTCGCCCTGCGCGCCCGGGCAGGCGGCGTACGAGTCGTGCGCACGCCCCGCCCCGGCGCCCTGCGACGGCTTTCTCGCAGGGCACGACGCAGGCTCGGCACGCTCCTGGGCCGGACGGCTGCCCGGCTGCGGGCCAGGGCCGGCGCCAGGAGGAGGTGACGGCATGCGGTCCCTCGGCATCGAAGGCGCCTGGGCGCTGGAGCCCAAGGCCTTCCCGGACGACCGGGGCAGCTTCCACGAGTGGTACCGAGGCGAGGAGTTCCGCGAGGCCACCGGCTACGACCTGCCCCTTGCCCAGGCCAACTGCTCGGTCTCCCGCCGGGGCGTCCTACGGGGCGTGCACTTCTCGGACGTCCCGCCCGGCCAGGCCAAGTACATGACCTGTCTGCGCGGCGCCGTCCTCGACGTGGTGGTCGACCTCCGCGTCGGCTCCCCCACCTTCGGCCACTGGGAGACCCTGCGCCTGGACGACGACAGCCACCAAGCCGTGTTCCTCGCGGAAGGCCTGGGCCACGCCTTCATGGCCCTCACCGACCACGCCACGGTGACCTACCTGTGCTCGACGCCCTACGCCCCGAACCGCGAACACGGGGTACACCCGCTGGATCCCGAGCTGGGCATCGCGTGGCCGGAGCACATCCCGCCACTGCTGTCCCCAAAGGACGCGCAGGCGCCGACGCTGGCGGCGGCAGAGCGGACGGGCCTGCTCCCGTCGTACGAGACCTGCAAGGCCCACTACAACCAGCTGCGCACGGGACGTCTCGACCAAGGCTGACAGCAGCGCCCCTTCAGGGGCGCGGGGAACTGCGCGACCAGCCACAAGGCACCCGCAGACGCACGACAACACATCGCGGCACTATCCGAAGCGCACCGTTCACCCGCCGGAGGCAACCCGCGAAACCGCCGCGCGCAACGCCTCCCACCCTCGCGAGCGCCCGACGCCAAGGGTGCGAGCCCGAGCCAACGGCCTCCAGAAGCTCCCGTCGAGCAGAGCCGCAGGCGCCACCGCCCCGGCCCGCTCCAGGATCGCCTCGGGCACCTTCTGCGGATCGGGCACGTCATACTCGGCCACGATCTCGTCGTACCGATCCCGCAGCACCGTATTCCGACGATCCGCACCGAAGACGACCAGCTGCCCGGTCGGCTGCGTATCGACCGGAACAGCCACCAGATCAGGCCGATACCGAGCCAGGATCTCGGCGATCTTGTACACGTCACCGGTCCATGCCCCGGTATGCCGGTCCCGCGCCGCCTCGTCGACATTGCGGGGCAACATGTCGTCGAAGACGATCACACTCGTCCAGTCCGAGTACCGCTCGATGTTCATGAAGTCCCGCAGCGCGTACTCGAACAGATGCATGCCGTCGATGAACGACAGGTCGAGGACGGTACGCCGCCAGTACCCGAGCGGACGGCGCCCCCGGCGCACGTTCCGGAGCGGATGCCGGCCGCCCCTGAGGTGGACGAACGGGTTGTCGCGGGCGAAGAAGTCGTCGCTGGTGGCCTTCACGAGATGCACGTCGCAGCGGATCTCCGTGACGACCTTGAAGGCCGGGTCGACGGCGATGGTCGGGACGCGGGACAGCCGAAGGCTGCGGCCGTCGTTGACGCCGATCTCCAGGTAGTTGCGGTTGCCGCTGACCTTGTGCAGTTCCCTCAGGAACTCATGGCGTTTCACGAAGGGTCTCCTTGCGGATCCGGGGCAGTGCTTCGTGCAGGGCGGTGCGCCAGTCACGCGCCGGAGCGAGGCCGAGCTCCTGCCGGCGGCCGTGTGCGAGGACGCTGTACGCGGGGCGGGGTGCCGGCCGGGGAAAGGCCTCGCTGGTGACGGGGCGCACCCGGTCGGGGTCGGCGCCCAGGAGCCGGAACACCTCGCGGGCGAGGTCGTACCAGGTGGCCTCGCCGGAGGCGGTGGCGTGCAGGACGCCGGTGGCGTCGCGGCCGACGCGCGGGCCGAGGTCGGCGACGAGCCTGGCGACGTCGGCGCTCCATGTGGGCTGGCCACGCTGGTCGTTCACGACGTCCACGGTGTCTCGGCGTGCCTCCAGCTCGATCATCGTGTGGACGAAACTGCGCCCGTGGACGCCGTAGAGCCAGGCGGTGCGCACGACGGCGCTCGCGGCCGGGAGTTCGTCCAGCACACCCCGCTCACCCGCGAGTTTGGTGCGGCCGTAGGCCGTGCGGGGGGCGGGGGGATCGTCCTCGGAGTACGGGGTCCGGGCGTCCCCGGCGAAGACGTAGTCGGTGGAGACATGGATCAGTCGGGCGTCGTACGCCGCGCAGGCCCGGGCGAGCAGGCGCGGGCCGTCGCCGTTGACGCGCAGGGCCCGTTCCTCGTCCTGCTCGGCGTCGTCGACGGCCGTGTACGCGGCGCAGTTGACGACCAGGTCGGGGTGGTGCGCGGCGAGGGCGTGTTCGACGGCCTCGGGGTCGGTGATGTCGAGGGCGGTGTGGTCGAGGCCGGTCACCTGCTCGCCGCGGGCGAGGAGTTCCTCGACCGTGTCGCGGCCGAGCATGCCGCCCGCGCCGGTGACCAGCCACCTCATCCGTGCTCCTCACCCACGCGGTGTTTGAGGGGTTCCCACCAGGCGCGGTGGTCGCGGTACCAGGCGACGGTGGCGGCGAGGCCGGACGCGAAGTCGTGGCGGGGGCGGTAGCCGAGTTCGGTGCGGGCCTTGGTCCAGTCGACGGAGTAGCGCAGGTCGTGGCCCTTGCGGTCCTCGACGTGCCGCACCCGGTCCCAGCCGGCTCCGCAGGCCTCCAGCAGCAGGGCGGTGAGGTCCTTGTTGGTCAGCTCCGTGCCGCCGCCGATGTTGTAGGTCTCGCCGGGGCGGCCCTGGGCGCGGACGAGTTCGACGGCGTGGCAGTGGTCGTCGACGTGCAGCCAGTCGCGGACGTTGAGGCCCTCGCCGTAGAGCGGGACCCTCTCGCCGTCGAGGAGGTTGGTGATGAACAGCGGGACGACCTTCTCGGGGAACTGGTGCGGGCCGTAGTTGTTGGAGCAGCGGGTGACGCGGACGTCGAGGCCGTGGGTGCGGTGGTAGGCGAGGGCGAGCAGGTCGGAGGAGGCCTTGGAGGCGGAGTACGGCGAGCTGGGCCGCAACGGGTCCTCCTCGGTGGCCGAACCCGTGGCGACGGAGCCGTAGACCTCGTCCGTCGAGATGTGCACGAAGGGTTCGACCCGGTAGCGCAGGGCCGCGTCCAGCAGGGTCTGGGTGCCGAGCACGTTGGTGCGGACGAAGTCGCCGGCGCCGGTGATCGAGCGGTCCACATGGGACTCGGCGGCGAAGTGCACGACCTGGTCGGCCTCGGCCATCAGTTTGTCGACGAGTTCGGCGTCCCGGATGTCGCCGCGCACGAACTCCAGCCTGGGGTGGGCGAGTTCGAGGTTGTCCAGGGTTCCGGCGTAGGTGAGCTTGTCCAGCACCGTGATCCGTGGCGCGTCGGGCGCTGCGGGTGCGTCGCGGGCCAGCAGCGTGCGGACGTACGTCGAGCCGATGAAGCCGGCGGCGCCGGTGACGAGGAGGTTCATGTGTGTATCTGCACCTTGCTGTGGTCTCCGAGGACGAGTCGGTGGGCGCTGGGAACACTGGGCGCCGGGGTGACCTCGGCGTGCCGCCCGATGAGTGAGGACTCGATCCGGCCCACCCCGTCGATGGAGGCGTCCCGCAGCACGATGGAGAACTCCAACTCGCTGTCGGTGATACGGCAGTTCTCCGCGATGGAGGTGAAGGGGCCGACGTAGGAGTCCTCGACGAGGGTGCCGGCGCCGACGACGGCGGGGCCCACGATGCGCGAGTTGACGATGCGTGCGCCCGCCTCGACGACCACCCGGCCGACGGTCTCCGAGGCGTCGTCGACGTCGCCGTCGATGCGGCGCGCGAGGCCCTCCAGGACGGTCCGGTTGACCTCCAGCATGTCGGCGACGTTCCCGGTGTCCTTCCAGTAGCCCTTGATGACCGTGCAGCGCACGTCGGCGCGGGAGTCGATCAGGTGCTGGATGGCGTGGGTGATCTCCAACTCGCCGCGCCAGGACGGCTCGATGGCGCGAACGGCGTCGTGGATCAGCGGGGTGAACAGATAGACGCCGACGAGGGCGAGGTCGCTCTTGGGGTGCTCCGGTTTCTCCTCAAGGCCGATGACCTGACCGAGGCCGTCGAGTTCGGCGACGCCGAAGGAGCGAGGGTCCGGGACGCGGGTGAGCAGGATCTGGGCGTCGGGGCGGTTGCCGCGGAACTCGTCGACGAGGTCGGTGATTCCGCCGACGATGAAGTTGTCGCCGAGGTACATCACGAAGTCGTCGTCGCCCAGGTAGTCGCGGGCGATGAGGACGGCGTGGGCCAGTCCCAGGGGGCGTTCCTGTGGGATGTAGGTGATGTCCAGGCCGAATCTGGTGCCGTCGCCGACGGCGTCCTGGATCTCCGCGGCGGTGTCGCCGACGATCACGCCGACGTCGGTGATGCCGGCTTCGGCGATGGATTCCAGCCCGTAGAAGAGCACGGCCTTGTTGGCCACCGGCACGAGCTGTTTGGCCGAAGTGTGCGTGATCGGCCGCAGGCGCGTACCGGCGCCGCCGGACAGCACGAGAGCCTTCATCTGGTTCACCTTAGCCCGGATCCGGCCGATTTGATGGGGTCGGGTTTGGCTTGTTCGTAACGGCCGCGCCGCCGGGCGTTCACCGAAAACCGGTCTGAGACTGATCTGGGACCGGCCTCAGACCGGCCTCATCCGCTCAACGCGATCTCGCTCCACACCTGTTTTCCGCCACTCACCGGCACCGTTCCCCAGGTCGCCGACACGGCCTCGACCAGGAGGACGCCGCGACCGCCGGTGGCCTCCCAGCTGATGCTGGTGGGCTTGACCGGGGTACGGGGTGAGGCGTCGGCGACGGCGACGCGCAGCCGGTGGTTGACGAGGGTGAGGTAGAGGCGGACCTGTCCGTCGGTGTGCACGAGGGCGTTGGTGACGAGTTCGCAGACGACGAGCAGTGCGGCGTCCATGTCCTGCGGCGGCACGCCCCAGGCGCGCAGGGTGCGCCGGGTGAAGCGGCGGGCGTGGCCGACGGCCTCCGGGACGCGCCAGACCGTCCAGGTCTCGCGCAGCGGGCGCACGGCCATGCCGTCGTAGCGCATGAGGAGCAGGGCGATGTCGTCGCTGCGGCGGGCGCCCACGAGGAGGGCGTCGGCGACGAGGCCGAGGTGGGCGGGGTCGGAGCGGCCGAGTTCGTGGGCGAGCCGGTCCATGCCGTCGTCGATGTCGGCGTCGGCCGACTCGACGAGGCCGTCGGTGGTGAGGGCGACCACGGTGCCGGGCCGCAGCCCCAGCGGGCTCATCGGGAAGCCGGCCTGCCGCACCACGCCGAGCGGCGGGCCGCCCTCGGCCTCGACGATCTCCGTGCTGCCGTCCGGGTGGCGCAGCACCGGCGGGAGATGCCCGGCGCGCACGCACCAGGCGGAGCCCTCCTCCAGGTCGACGTCGACGTAGCAGCAGGTGGCGAAGAGGTCGGTCTCCATGTCCATGAGGAGGCGGTTGGCGTGGTGGACGACCACGTCCGGCGGGTGCCCCTCGGCGGCGTAGGCGCGCAGGGCGGTGCGCATCTGGCCCATGAGGGTGGCGGCTGCCGCGCTGTGACCCTGGACGTCGCCGATGACGAGGGCCACGTGGTTGTCGGGCAGCGGGATCACGTCGTACCAGTCGCCGCCGACCTCCAGCCCTGCCGTGGTCGGCAGATAGCGGGCGACGGCCTTCGCGCCGGGCAGCCGGGGCAGGCGGCGGGGCAGCAGCTGGCGCTGGAGCATGCCGACGAGTTCGTGCTCGGCGTCGAAGGCGTGCGCGCGCAGCAGGGCCTGGCCGGCGAGGCCGGCGGAGGCGGTGAGCAGGGCGCGTTCGTCGGGGCCGAAGTCGTGCGGGGCGTCCCAGCCGATCAGGCAGGCGCCGGCCATCCGGCCCCCGGCGGGCAGGGGCAGGACGGCCAGGCCACCGGGGCCGACCTCGGCGAGGGCGGGCTCCAGCGCGCTGCCGGCCGGCCAGATCTGGGCACGGCCCTCGCGCAGGGCGGCGGCGAGGGTGGGCATGGCGCGCACCGGGGCGTCGGGCCATTCGGTACGCCACTCCAGGCGCCACAGCTCGGGCCAGGACTCGGGCTCGGGCGGGTCGAGGACGGTGACGACGAGCCGGTCGTTCTCCAGCTCGGCGAGCGCGATGCGGTCGGCGCGCAGCGGCCCCCGCAGGGCGGTGACGACGGCGTGGCTGACGTCGCGGACGGTACCGGCGGTGGCGAGGGCGGCGGCCAGGCGCTGGACGCGGGCCACGTCGGTGACCTCGGCGCGCAGGGTGGAGGCGTCGGCGACGGTGCCGGCGAGGCGGGCCGGGACGCCCTCGCCGCCGGGCAGGATGCGGCCACGCAGCCGGAGCCACCTGGGCGGGCCGGTGGGCTGCAGGATCCGGAACTCCAGCTCGCGGTCCCCGATGGACATGTGGTCGGCCTCGACGACGGACATCAGCGAGGGCAGGTCCTCGGGCACGGTCAGGCCCAGCAGGGTCTCGACCTTGCCGTCGAAGGTGTCCGGGACCAGGCCGAACAGCGCGAGGATGTCGTCACCCACGTCGACCCGGCCGGTGTCCATGGCGAGGCTGAAGGCGTTGCCCGGCAGTTCGCCCTCCTCGGTGGCCGCGGGCCGGCCGGGGAGGGTCACGGCCTCGGCGATCAGCTCCAGGCACGCACGGTCGTCGGGCTCGAAGCCGCCGGGGCTCTCGCTCACGGCCAGCAGACAGCCGCCTCCGTCGCGGCCGACGGGGACGGCGGCCAGATGGAAGTCCCCCGCCGTCGCCCGCCGCGACTCGGCAAGACCGGCGAGCTCCTCCGGGGTGAGCCACACGGGGCGCCCGGTGCGGTGGGCGTCGGCGACCGGGGACCGTCCGGCCAGGGCGTAGCCGTCGCGCAGGCCGTACAGCGTGCGGGGCACACCGGCGGACTCGACCAGGCACAGCAGCTCGCCGTCCTCACTCGGTGTGTACACGGCGACGAAGGAGGCGCGGCCGAAGACGAGCGCCTGCTCCAGGACCCGGCGCAGCCGCTCGGGCGAGTCGGGCTCGACAGAAAGCGCCTTCAGGGCACCCTCGGCACGCTGACGCCTCGTCCTGCGTCCCGCAGCGCCCTCAGTGACCACGTCCGCCATTACAGCGCTTGTGGGCCACGTGCGCAGCCCTTGTGACCGTTCGATGGTGCGTTGACGTGCGACATGCTCGAAACCCTCCGAACAGTTCTTGACGCATGCGTTCCGCACGGCGATCTCGTGACAGTCATGACTGTCGGTGCCCGCCGGCCCGCTGGAAGTCTCGGCGACGGGCCACGGAGGGGGAGGCATGGACAAGCGGTACGAGGTGTACGCGCTCGCCGACCGGCACTTCTACGAGACGCCGGAACGCATGTCCGCGGGGGCGCGGGACACCGGGCACCGGTACGAGACGGCGCGGCGCGATGCGCCGGAGGGCTGGGAGGCGGCGCGGATCGGCGACTGGCTCGCGCTCACGCCGCTCGACGCGGACGGGGCGCCGGTGCCCGGCCCGGCGCAGGGCTGGAAGATCCACGCCTCGGCCACGCGGGCGAACGCGGAGCGGATCGCCACGATCGTGTGGGACTACTGCGTGCCCCGCCGCATCCCGTTCAAGTTCGTGCCGGGCCCGAATCTGTTGCACCTGCGCAACACCAAGTACGCCGCACGCGACTCCAGCGGCAAGTTCGTCACGATCTACCCGGCCGACGAGGACCAGCTGCATCTCGTGCTGCGCGAGCTCGGCCGGCTCCTGGAGGGCTTCGAAGGGCCGTACATCCTCACCGATCTGCGCTGGTACGACGGCCCGCTCTACGTCCGCTACGGCGCCTTCGCGCGCACCTTCGTCGTCGACGAGCGCGGCTCGCTGGTCCCGGCGGTTCTGGACGGCGAGGGGAAGCGGGTGCCGGACCGGCGGGCGCCGTCCTTCCAGGTGCCCGAGTGGGTGACGCTGCCGGCGTTCCTGGAGCCGCATCTGGCGGCACGCAACACGACGACGGTGGGCGATCTGCCGTACCGCATCGAGAGGGCCCTGCACTTCTCCAACGGCGGCGGGGTATACGTGGGCACCGACACCCGGGACGGGCGCCGGGTCGTCCTCAAGGAGGGGCGGCCGCACGCGGGGCTGGCCGCCGACGGGGCGGACGCGGTCGCGCGCCTGGAGCGGGAGAAGGCGGCACTGGAGCAGGTGGCGGGGACGGGGGTGGTGCCGCAGGTGCGGGACTGGTTCACCCTCGGCGACCACCGGTTCCTCGTCATGGACTTCCTTCAGGGGCGCCCGCTCAACTCGTTCTTCGCGGAGCGGCATCCGCTGCTGACCCCGGATCCCGACCCGAAGGAGGTGGCCGAGTACACGGCGTGGGCGGTGCGCATTCACCGGGCCGTGCAGCGGGCGGTGGAGGCGGTGCACGCGCGCGGGATCGCCTTCAACGACCTGCACGTCTTCAACATCATGGTCGGCCCCGACGAGGAGGCGGTGTCCCTGCTCGACTTCGAGGCGGCGGCACCGATCGCCGAGCAGGGCCGCCAGGTGGTCGCCCATCCCGGCTTCTTCGCCCCGCCGGACCGCACCGGCGCCGACGTGGACCGCTACGCGCTGGCGTGTCTGCGGCTCGCCCTGTTCCTGCCGGTCACCACGCTGTTCGTGGTCGACCGGGGCAAGGCGGCCCACCTCGCCGAGGTGATCTCACGTCAATTCCCGGACGTATCCCGGGAGTTCTTGGACGAGGCCGTCGCGGAGATCACGCGGGGCACCACCGCGCCCGCGCCCTCCCATGTCGAACCGGGCGACTGGCCGTACAGCCGTGACTCCATGGTCAAGGCGCTCCTCGCCTCGGCGACCCCGGAGCGCGACGACCGGCTCTTCCCCGGCGACATCACGCAGTTCTCCGACGGCGGCGGCCTCGGGCTGGCGCACGGTGCGGCCGGGGTGCTGTACGCGCTGCACGCGGTCGGTGCCGAGCGCTACGAGGAGGGCGAGCGCTGGCTCCTGGCCCACACCGCACCGCCGCCGACGGGCACGCCGCTCGGGCTGTACGACGGCCTCGCGGGCGTCGCCCACGTCCTGGATCGGCTCGGTCACCGACAGCGCGCCCTGGACCTGATCGAGGGGATCCTCGCGGAGCGGTGGCAGAACCTCTCCTCCGACCTGCACGGCGGACTGGCCGGACTCGGCCTGGTCCTGGGCGAGTTGGCGCACACGACCGGCGAGACGGAGCTGCGGGACCGTGCCACCGAGGTCGCCGACATCCTCGTACGACGACTCGCGCAGCCACTTCCGGACACTCCCCGGCGTCGCCGGGCCGGGCTGCTGCGGGGTGCGAGCGGACCCGCGCTGTTCCTGCTGCGGCAGTACGAACGGACCGGTGAGCCGGGGCTGTTGGCAGCGGCAGGGGTGGCGCTCGGCCGGGACGTGGAGTGCTGCATGACGCACCCGAGCGGCTCGCTGGAGGTCGACGAGGGCTGGCGGACGCTGCCCTACCTCGGTGACGGGAGTGCGGGCATCGGGATGGTCCTGGACGACTACCTCGCCCAAGTCGGCGACCCCGACGGGGAGTTCGAGCGGTCGCGCGCCGGGATCCTGACCGCCGCGACCAGCCGCTTCTACGTTCAGCCCGGTCTGTTCCAGGGCCGGGCCGGGATGATCCTGCACCTCGCCCGCACCACCACGCCCGGAGCGACCGGGGAACGGCTCGCCGAGCAGATCGCCGGGCTCGGCTGGTTCGCGATGGACTACCAGGGCCAACTGGCCTTCCCCGGCCACCAGATGATGCGGCTGTCGATGGACCTGGGCACCGGAACGGCGGGGTGCCTGCTCGCGCTCGGCGCGGCCCACGCGGCCCCCGGCGATCCGGCCCCCGCACACCTGCCGTTCCTGCCGCCGCTCGGGCGGCCCTCACAGCGCGGTTCCGCGATCTGACGGAGCCGTGACCCAACCCCGTCCCCACGGGTGGACGACACCGAAGGAAGGAAAACGACATGGCACTGCTCGACCTGCAGGCGATGGAGTCCGAAGAGCGCACCGAAGGCGGCGGCCCCAGCACCCTCAGCCTGCTGTCCTGCGTCAGCGCGGCGAGCCTGACGCTCTGTCTCTGACGAGCACCGTGCGCCCAGGGCTCCGGGCGGTCCGCTCCCGCGAGGGAGGGGCCGCCCGGGGTCCTGTACAGACCCGGAAGGGTCGCAGCCGTATGACGGAAGACGGCCGTAAGACGGAAGACGGTCTTATGACGGATGCCGACCGTAAGACGGAAGCCATCAGAGCGCTCCCGGGCCCGCTCGGTCCGGCGCCCGTCCGCACTCTGGCCCTGTGCCTGGTGAGCACGGCCGCGACCGGCGCCGGTCTGCTGCTGCCCGCCGCGCTGGGACACACCCTGGACCTGCTGCTGACCCGGGCCCCGGCGACCCACTGGGTGCTGTACTGCGCCGGGATCCTCCTCCTGCTCACCCTGCTCGACGTGTGCGAGACCGTGCTGCGCGGCACGGTCGACGCCCGCACCTCCGCCTTCCTTCGCCTCCGCCTGACCGGGCATGTCCTGGCCGTCGGCCCGCGCGCCGCCGCCCGCTTCGGCCCCGGAGACCTCGTCGCCCGCCTCGTCGGCATCGCCGCCCAGGCCGGCACGGCGCCGACCGCCCGTGCGGCGCTGCTCGCCGCGCTCGCCGGACCGGTCGGCGGGATCGTGGCCCTCGCCCTGATCGACCCGTGGCTCGCGGCCGTGCTGCTGGCCGGGGCACCGGTGCTGGCACTGCTGCTGAGGGCCTTCGCCCGCGACACCAGGGACTGCGTCGTCCGCTACCAAGAGGCGCAGGGGCGGATCGCGCAGGCGCTCTCGGAGGCCGTCCGCGGGCACCGCACCATCGAGGCGTCGGGGACGGCCGACCGGGAGACGGCACGGATCCTGCGCCCACTGCCCGAACTGTCCGACGCCGGGCACCGCATGTGGCAGGTGCAGGGCAGAGCAGCGGGCCAGTCCGTGGCCGTGGCCCCGCTGCTCCAGCTCGGCGTCGTCGCCGTGGCCGGCGTGCTGCTCGCCCGGCACCGGCTGACGGTGGGCGACGTGCTCGCGGCCTCCCGATACGCGGTCCTCGCCGCCGGGGTCGGCGTGCTGGTCGGACAACTCGCCGGGCTGGCCCGGGCCCGCACGGCAACGGAACGCCTCCACGAGGTCCTGACGGAGCCCACCACCTGCTACGGCAAGCGAAGCCTTCCGCCCGGTCCGGGCCGGCTGGAACTGCGCGGGGTGACCGCCCGGCGCGGTGGCCGTGCCGTGCTCGACGGCGTCCACCTCGTGGTGCAGGGCGGGACGACGCTGGCCGTCGTGGGGCGGTCGGGCGCAGGCAAGTCGCTGCTCGCCGCGGTCGCCGGACGGCTGGCCGAGCCGGACGAGGGAGAGGTGCTGCTCGACGGGGTGGCGTTGCGTGACCTCACCCACGACGCGTTGCGCCGTGCCGTCGGTTACGCCTTCGAGCGTCCCGCCCTCCTGGGCGGCACCGTCGAGGAGGAGATCGGCCTCACCCTGTCGTGCCCCTCCCCCGCCCGCATCCGAGATGCGGCCCGCACGGCCCACGCGGACGACTTCGTGTGCCGCCTGCCCCAGGGCTACGCCACCCCCGTCGCCGACGCCTCGCGCTCCGGCGGGGAGTCCCAACGCCTCGGCCTCGCCCGGGCATTCGCCCACGGCGGCCGACTGCTCATCCTCGACGACGCCCTCTCCAGCCTCGACACGGTCACCGAGGCCCGCATCACAGCAGCCCTCGTGAACAGCGGCGACCAGCTCACCACCCGACTCCTGATCGCCCACCGCGCCACCACGGCGTCCCGCGCGGACGCGGTTGCCTGGCTGGACGGGGGGCGGGTGCGGGCGGTGGGGAGGCACGGGGAGCTGTGGGAGATCCCGGAGTACCGGGCGGTGTTCGCGGACGGGGCGGGGCCGTGACCGAGAGCGTCCGGGGGACGCGGGCGGCGATT
Organism: Streptomyces sp. NPDC051738; assembly: GCF_044453205.1. Classification (NCBI taxonomy): domain Bacteria; kingdom Bacillati; phylum Actinomycetota; class Actinomycetes; order Kitasatosporales; family Streptomycetaceae; genus Streptomyces; species Streptomyces sp. NPDC051738. The sequence goes on from NZ_JBITCM010000014.1 coordinate 54,219, forward strand.
CCTGGCGGACCGGTGGCGGGGCGTCATGCGGCCGGGTGAACAGAGAGCGGATGCGGACGGTCGGACGGCACGAGGAACCGTGGGAAACCCCGGAGTACCGGGCGGTGCTCGCGAACGGGGCGGGGCCATGACCGAGAGCGTCCGGCGGCGCGGGCGTCGATTCCTGGCGGACCGATGGCGGAGCGTCATGCGGCCGGGTGAACAGAGAGCGGATGCGGACGGTGGGACGGCACGAGCAACCGTGGGAAACCCCGGAGTACCGGGCGGTGCTCGCGAACGGGGCGGGGCCATGACCGAGAGCGTCCGGCGGCGCGGGCGTCGATTCCTGGCGGACCGATGGCGGAGCGTCGCGCGGCTGGGTGCCTGGTCGGTTCTGGAGACCGGGCAGACCTTTCTCACCGGGTTCGCGCTCGCCCGCGCCCTGGACGAGGGGTTCCTCACCGGGCGGCCTGGGACCGGGCTCGCTTGGCTCGGGGTGGCCGGTCTGGCTGTGCTCGTGGGGGCGTTCGGCACCGTGCGGGTGTACGGCGCGGTCGCCGCGCTGACCGAGCCGCTCCGGGACCGGCTGGTGGCGCGGGTCGTCTCGCGCGGGGTGCGGGAGGCGGACGCCGGGGCGCTGTCCGGGCTGACCCAGCAGGTCGAGATCGCACGGGACACCTTCGCCGGGCTGGTGATGGTGTCGCGTTCGTTCGTGTTCACCGCGGTCGGTGCCGTCGTGGGCCTGGTATCGCTCGACCCGCTGCTTCTGCTGGTCGTCGGGCCTCCGCTCGCCGCGGGCCTGGGCCTCTTCGCGGCGACGCTGCGACCGCTCGCCCGCCGGCAGGAGGCGTTCCTCGCCTCCGATGAGGCGCTGGCCGAGGGGCTCGGCGCCGTCTGCCCGGGGTTGCGAGACATCACGGCGGCCGGCGCGGAGGAACGGGTCGCCGCCGCCACGGAGAGTCGTGTCGACGCCGAGCGGCGCGCTGCCTGCTCCCTCGCCCGATGGGGTGTCCTGCGCGTGATCTCGCTCGCGCTGGGTGGCCACCTACCGATGGTGCTGCTCCTCGCCTGCGCGCCCTGGCTCCTTGCCCACGGCGTCACCACCGGCGCGCTCGTGGGCGCCCTCGCCTACGTCACCCAGTCCCTGCTCCCGGCCCTGCACAACCTGGTCCACGGGCTGGGCACGAGCGGGGCGCGGCTGGTGGTGGTGCTGCGGCGGGTGACCCGCGAGGCCTCACCGGGGGTGGGTGCGGGGGCAGATGCCAGGGCTGCAGCAGAAGCGCGGGCTGAGGCAGAAGCGGGGGCGGGAGCAGAAACTGGGGCTGACACAGAAGCGTGCACCTGCCTTAGCGGCCCATCCCCAGCACCGCCCTCCCACACCTCTCCCTCTCCCTCCCCCTCCCTCTCCCTCACCTCCGTCACCTTCGCTTACGGCCGCTCCGCGACCCCCGTCATCGACGACCTGGACCTCACCCTCCCGCCCGGCGCCCACCTGGCCGTCGTGGGCCCGAGCGGCATCGGGAAGTCGACGCTCACCGCGTTGATCGCCGGGCTGCTGGAACCGGGCCGGGGCACCGTCCGGCTCTGCGGGCGCTTGGTGCCGGGGCCGGAAGCTGCCGCGCTGCGGGTGCTGATCCCGCAGGAGGCGTATGTGTTCACCGGCACGCTCGCCGAGAACCTCGGGCTGCTGCGGCCGGACCCCGTGCCCGAGGCGGAGCTGCTCGCCGCGGCGGATGCCGTGGGGCTCCTGCCGTTGCTCGGCGCGCTCGGTGGGCCGGCCGCGACGGTCGATCCGGCGGCGCTCTCGGACGGTGAGCGGCAGCTCGTCGCCCTGACCCGGGCCTATCTGTCGCGGGCCCCGCTCGCCCTGCTCGACGAGGCCACCTGCCACCTGGACGCGCGGGCCGAGGAACGTGCGGAGCGGGCCTTCGCGGACCGGCCGGGCGGCACCCTGGTGGTCGTCGCGCACCGCCTCAGCTCGGCCCGCCGCGCCGACCGGGTGCTGGTCATGGACGGCCGGCACACGGCGTACGGCACACACGACGAACTCCTGCGCCACTCGCAGTCGTACCGCGAACTCGCGGGCGGCTGGACGCCCGTACCGTCACAGCCAGCCCTCGCCCTGCGAGATCCGGATCGCGTCGATGCGGTTGCGGGCACCGGTCTTGCGGGTGATGGCGGCCATATAGTTGCGCACGGTCCCGTGGGACAGGTGCAGACTCCCCGCGATCTCCGCCACCGAGGCCCCCTCGGCGGCGAGGGATAACACGCTCAGCTCGCGCCGGGTCAGCGGCATCTCGGCGGCCCTGAGGAAGCCGAAGCCCAGCGAGTCGTCGATGAAACGTTCCCCCTGGGCGACGCGCCGGATCCCGTGCACGAGGTTCTCGGGCGAGCCCTCCTTGTCCACGTAGCCGAGCGTCCCGGCCTCGGCGGCCCGCTTCAGCAGGCCCGGCCTGTTCGCGCTCGCCAGCACGAGGAACCGTGGGGGTGTCCGGCCCGTCTCCCGTGCGGTGAGGTCGCCCAGCGGCGGGATGCCGTAGGCGTCCGAGCAGTCGAGGTCGACCGCGCAGACGTCCGGACGCACGGATCGCAGCCGGCCGGCCGCGCTGTGCCACGAAGCGTCGAACACCCCCAGGTCCGATTCCCGGCGCAGCCACTCCGCAAGGACCGACCTGACCAGACATGCGTCGTGCACCAGAAGCACCCGGATCACTGACCGTCCTCTCGGTTCGCCGTACGCCGGTTCCGCGGTGAGGAGCGCGTGCCCCATTGTTCGCGTCCGGCACCATCACCGGGCGCGAAGATCCAGCCATCAGGGTGCGCGGGGGCGCACGGGCGGCGCCCGCACGCCGCCCCGCGCTTCGACTGCGGGGGCATGGGCCGGGGGTGAGGGGGTACGCGGGCGGATCTCGCCGTGGCGCGGGTACCCGTGCGCCGGGGCACGAGCCTCACGCCGGGCCGACCCGGCCGCCCGCCCGCGCTCGCCCAACGCTCCACCCGCGCGCTCACCCGGCCCCGCACCGCCCGCTCGCCGTGCGCGAAGGCCCGCGAGGGGGGAGATTTGAGCCCTGGGGCCCGGCTCGCGCGAGCGGACCGGGTCGCCTCCGGGACGCGCCCGTGCGAGGAGGTGGTCGGCGTGTCCGACGGGCAGACGTCCGCCCAGGCACCGGCGGCCGCGCGCACGCGGGTCGGCCGACCGCTGCTGTCGCTCGCGCTGGCCTCGATGATGGACGAGGTAGAGGCCCACTCCGGTGCCGTGTATCTGCTGGCCGCCGACGAGCCCGTACTGGAGATGGCGGTGATGGCGGGACTGCCCCGGGCGTTCGCGGCCCCGTGGGAGCGGGTCGGGCTGAGCGCACCGATCCCGGTCGCCGAGGCGGTGCGGGAGCGGCGCCTGGTCTGGGTCGGGGGCGAGGAGGACATGGCGGCGCGGTATCCCCGTATCGCCGTCGTCCTGCCGTATCCGTTCGCGCTGGCCGCGCTGCCCGTGGCCACCGCGTCGACCGCCTACGGCGCGATCTTCGTGACCTGGCCGGGTTCGCATCCCCCGGAGCTGTCGGACCGGGAGGAGGAACATCTGACGGCCGCCTGCCGACGGCTCGCCATGCGGCTGGAGCGGGCCATGGAGGACAGTCGCCCGCCGTTGCCCGAGCCCGATCTGGTCGCCGGGCCGGCGTTCAGCGGCGCGGCGGGCACGCTCGGCACGGTGGAGGCGGCACGGATGGTGTCGCGGCTGCCGTACGGGCTGTGCTCGCTCGATCTGCACGGCCGGATCAGCTTCGCCAACCCGGCGGCGGCCGAGCTGATCGGCCTCCCGGTCAACCGGCTGCTCGGCAACCAGCTGTGGGCGACGGTGCCCTGGCTGAACGACCCCGTGTACGAGGACCGCTACCGGGCCGCGCTGATGAGCCAGCACACCACGTCGTTCGTGGCGCTGCGCCCGCCCGGAGACTGGCTGTCGTTCCGTATCTATCCGAGCACGACCGGCCTGAGCGTGCGCATCAGCCGTGCCCGCGCGGTGGCCGAGATGGGCCGCAGCGGGCCCCAGCCGGACGACACGCCGGCCCGGCTGGTGACGATCTCCCAGGTGCTGAGTCTGGCCGGTGCGCTCACCGAGGCGGCGAGCGTGCAGGACGTGGTGCAGCTGGTCGCGGACGAGATCGTCCCGGCCGTCGGCAGCCAGGCCCTGGTCGTCCTGGGTTCGCAGGCGGGCCGGCTGCATGTGCTCGGTCACCGCGGCTATCCGGATCCGCACACCGTGGAGCGGTTCGACGGGCTGCCGCTGACCGAGCCGACTCCGGGCGCGCACGCCCTGACCACCGGGGTGCCCGCGTTCTTCGACTCCCGGCAGGAGCTGGACCGGCTCTATCCGGTGCGGCAGGCGACCCCCGACGGCTTCGCGGCCTGGGCGTATCTGCCGCTGATCGCCTCCGGCCGCCCGGTCGGCACCTGCATGTTCGCCTACGCCGAGCCGCATCCCTTCCCCGCGGACGAGCGGGCGGTCCTGACCAGCCTGGGCGGGCTGATCGCGCAGGCGCTGGAGCGGGCCCAGCTATACGACGCCAAGCACCAGTTGGCGCACGGCCTGCAGGCCGCTCTGCTCCCCCACTCGCTGCCGCAACTGCCCGGCATCGAAGCGGCCGCGCGCTATCTGCCCGCCACACAGGGCATGGAGATCGGCGGCGACTTCTACGACCTGGTGCCGACGGAGCAGGGCCTGGCGGCGGCGGTGATCGGGGACGTACAGGGGCACAACGTCACCGCGGCCGGCCTGATGGGCCAGATCCGCACCGCCGTACGGGCGTACACGACCGTCGGTCAGCCACCCGAGGAGGTCATGCGCAGCACCAACCGGCTGCTGCTCGACCTCGGTTCCGACCTGTTCGCCAGCTGTCTGTACCTGCGCCTCGACCCGGCGCACGGGCGGGCGGTGATGGCGCGTGCCGGGCATCCGCCGCCGCTGCTGAGACGGCCGGACGGACGGGTGCGGGTGCTCGATCTCGCCGGTGGCCCGCTGCTGGGCATCGACGGCTCGCCCACCTATCCGACGACGGAGGTCGACCTCCCGGCCGGCAGTGTGCTCGTCCTCTACACCGACGGGCTGATCGAGTCGCCCGGCGTCGACATCGAGGACGCGCTCGCCGATCTGGGGCAGGTGCTGGCCGAGGCCGGGGAGCGACCGCTCGACGAGCTGGCCGATCTGCTCGTCCGGCACAGCACGGCGGTACGGGACCGGGTGGACGATGTGGCGCTGCTGTTGTTGCGGGCGCTGGGCTGAGAGCCCCGGTCGCGGGTAGCGGGACGACGGCCCCGGACGCGACGTGGTCCGACCCTCCCGCCGGAGGGCCGGACCACGTTCGTGCGCTTCACTCGGACTGTTGCGTCGGTGTCCCTGCGTCAGTTCCCGACGCCGTTGCCGACGATCTCACCGAGGCCGTTGCCCGTGCCGTCGGCGTTGCCGTTACCGACCTCCTCCTCGGCACCGGCTTCCTCACCGCCGACCTCTTCACCGGCTCCGGCTTCCTCACCGGCTCCGGCTTCCTCACCGGCACCGGCTTCCTCGCCCGCGCCCGCTTCCTCACCGGCACCGGCACCGGCCTCTTCACCGGCTCCGGCCTCGTCACCCGCGCCCGCGCCGCCCGCGGCGTCGCCGAGGGTCGCGCCGACCGCCTCCAGGGCGGTGGTCACCGGCTGGAAGAAGGTCTCGCCGCCGACCGTGCAGTCACCGCTGCCGCCGGAGGTGAGGCCGACCGCAAGGCCGTCCTGGGTGAACAGGGAGCCGCCGCTGTCGCCGGGCTCGGCGCAGACGTTGGTCTGGATGAGCCCGGTGACCGTGCCCTCCGGGTAGTTCACGGTGGCGTCCAGCCCCGTGACCTGGCCGTCGTTCAGTCCGGTCGTGCTGCCCATCCGGAAGACCTGGAGGCCGACCTCGGCGTCCGCGGCCTGGCTGATCGGGACGGTCTGGTCGCCGACGTTGACCTCGCTCGGGGCCTGGGTCGCCGGGTCGTCGTACTTGACCAGCGCGAAGTCTCCGTCGCCGGGGAAGGTGGACTGATCGACGGTGGCGATCGGCTGGCCGCCCTCGGCGTCCGACCACTCGTTGCCGGCGAGCGTGCAGTGGCCGGCGGTCAGGAAGGCGGGGGTGCCGTCGCCCGCGGTGACGTTGAAGCCGGCGGAGCAGCGTGACCCGCCGGCGAAGATGGCGTCGCCGCCGGAGAGGAACGTCTTGAAGGTGCCGGCCGACTTCTTGACGGTCGCCATGCCCGAGCCGAGGCTCTGCACGGTCGACTCCAGCTGGTCCCAGTTGTCGCCGGTGACGGTGCTGTCGGCGGTGACGAGGATCTTGTTCGTTCTGGGGTCGACCGCCCAGGCCGTGCCCGGGATGGTCGCCTCGGACTTCAGCGTCTGCGCGCCGGACGCGAGCTCGTCCAGGCTGTTCTCGACCTCGCGGACCTTCGCACCGGCCTGCTTCGCCTGGACGATCACGTTGTTGTCGTCGCCCGGAATGACGTTGACGACGAGCTGCTGGCTGCCGGAGTCGTAGTAGGAACCGGCAAAGGCGTCGCCGAGCAGACCCTCGAGCTGCGAGGCGAGATCCGACGCGTCCGCCGCCTTCAGGGTCTTGGGGGCGGCGGCTGCGTCCGACGCGCCGTCCTGGGACGCGTTGGCGTTCGGCAGCAGGATCGCGGCCGCTCCGAGCGCCACCACGCTGCCCGCGGCTATCGCGGCCTTGCGCTTCGGAATTCGCTTGTGACTCAAACTTCTCGACCTCCTGGGGGACGGGGTCTGTGCCGCCGTCTCTGCGGCGGCTGTTCGGGGCGCCTGGTTGGCAGTTGGTACGCACGGTTCGGGTGGGGCGTTCAATTCCGTTTGCGGGCAACCGACTCGGGCCACGTATTCGGCCAGGGAACGCGTCCAGGGGTCCGGCGGCGGGAACAATCCCCCATATGACGATGACCACCGCCGAAGCCGACAAGATCCTCTCCGCCAATTTCGCCCCCTGGGTGCTCCGCCTCGGCCTGTCCGTCGAGGCGGTGGAAGATCATCGCGCGGTCCTGCGAATGCCCTGGTCGGAAGGGCTGGCACGGGAGGGCGGCGCACTGTCGGGGCAGGCGCTGATGGCTGCCGCCGACACCGCGACCGTGATCGCCGTGTCGGCGGCACGCGGGGCGTACGGGCCGATGACCACGGTGCAGCAGTCGACGTCGTTCCAGCGCGCGGTGATCGGTTCGGATGTCCTGATCGAAGCGGTCGTCACCAAACTGGGCCGCCGTATGGCGTTCACCGACATCGCGATGACCGACGAGAGTTCGGGAGAAATCGCCGCCCGGGCGAGCACGGTGTACGCGATTCTGGGCTGACACGATCCGCTACCGATCAGTAACGGTCGGTCGTGCACAGCGAGGACAATCCAGGCTCCAGCGAATCTGCACATTCAATACTCAACGAAGTCACCGGGAGCCGGGGTTCTGCACAAGGGGCTACCGCCGGTCACCCTCTTGGGACGGGAGTGTCGGATTCGCCGCCGCACCGACGGAGCTCTCCATGACGGGCGCAACAGCTTGTCGGAGCCGATGCTGTGACGCTTGTGAAGAAGTCGCTTACGAGACGTGCACAAGTCTGCACGGATGGATGCTCCGGAGACTCAAGTGCCCTGGTGAGACGGATGTTTGATTGGAAGCCCCCACCTCGGGCGTGCTTTGATCCATCGCACCGCAGGGGCCGCCAACGGCTTCCGGAAACGGATGCCGGGCACCAGCGGTCGCGGCCGTCATCTGTCCCCAGAGGGGGCCGCTCCCCCTTGTGAAATACCCATTAGGAAGGGAAGTTCCATCATGAACTCCACCCCCCAGGTTGCGACCGTCGAGATCTCCGACGCCGAGCTCGACAACGTCTCCGGTGGCCTGCAGGTCAACGCCGTGAACGGTGCCCTCGACGCTGTCAACGGCATCGCCCCGGTTTCCGGCCTGGTCGACACGGTCGTCGGCACCGTGGAGGGTGTCACCGGCCTGAACACCGCCCCGGTCTCGGGTCTGGTCGCCGGTCTCTGATCGCGCCTTTGTACCGCTGAGTCCCGGAGCCGTTTCCCGGCTCCGGGATTCTCGGGTGCCGTAAAACATCCGGCACCACTCGCACCAATACCTGGCTTTACGCGAGCCGGTCTCCGCTCATCCTCAGGTGAGGGAAAGTCCCGTGCAGTTCCGCCAACAGGCCCTCGCCAAGCTCCAGTCACCGGAGGAGCTCGACCTTCCGGTGCGCTTCGCCCGCCCCCAGGGCTGGCTGGTGCTCTGCGTGACGGTGGTCGTCATGGCCGCCGCGTCCGTGTGGGCCATGACCGGCTCGGTCACCTCCACGGTCAGCGCGCCCGCCATCCTCACCCACGGCCAGGGCAGCTACCTCCTGCAGAGCCCGGTCGCCGGGCAGGTCACGGCCGTCCTCGCCGAGCAGGGCGAACGGCTCCCGGCCAACTCCCCCGTCCTGAAGGTCCGCACCGCCCAGGGCGAGACGACCGTCCGCACGGTCGCCGCCGGCCGGGTCACCGCGCTCGCCGCGACCATCGGGCAGATCATCTCCACCGGCGCGAACGTCGCCGCCGTCGAGAAGGTCGCCCACGCCAAGGACGCGCTGTACGCCACGGTGTACGTCCCCGCCGAGAACGCGGCCTCCATCCCCGACAAGGCGGCCGTGGACCTCACCATCTCCTCCGTGCCCACCCAGGAGTACGGCGTCCTGCGCGGCCACGTGAAGTCGGTGGACCGCTCCGCGCAGTCGGCGCAGCAGATCGCCGCGTTCCTCGGCGACAACCAGCTGGGCGAGCAGTTCACCAAGGACGGCAGGCCGGTGGCCGTACTGGTCAAGCTGGACAAGGAGTCGAGCACCAAGAGCGGCTACAAGTGGTCGTCCGCGGACGGGCCGCCGTTCGGCCTCACGTCCATGACCCTGGCCTCGGGCTCGATCCGGCTGACCGACCAGCGTCCCGTCGACTGGCTGCTGCCGTGAGCGCCGCGCAGGAGACGCGGAGCAGGCGCCGCGCCGCCCCGCCGAAGCGCCCGGTCCCCAAGGGGAAGGCGAAGACGGTCCGTACCCCCACGGTCCTCCAGATGGAGGCCGTGGAGTGCGGCGCCGCCTCGCTCGCGATGGTGCTCGGTCATTACGGCCGCCATGTCCCGCTGGAGGAGCTGCGCATCGCGTGCGGTGTCTCCCGCGACGGCTCGCGCGCCAGCAACCTGCTCAAAGCGGCCCGCAGCTACGGCCTGACCGCCAAGGGCATGCAGATGGACACGGCCGCCCTCGCCGAGGTGAAGACGCCGGCGGTCCTGTTCTGGGAGTTCAACCACTACGTCGTCTACGACGGCATGGGCCGCCGCTTCGGCCGCCGGGGCGTGTACATCAACGACCCCGCCAAGGGCCGCCGCTTCGTGCCCATGGAGGACTTCGACGGCAGCTTCACCGGCGTCGTCCTGGTCATGGAACCCGGCGAGGGCTTCAGCAAGGGCGGCCGCAAACCGGGCGTAATGGGCGCGATGCCGGCCCGGCTGCGCGGGACCGCGGGCACCATGCCGGCCGCGGTCCTGGCGAGCCTGCTCCTGGTGCTGGTGGGCGCTGCGGTGCCCGCGCTGAGCCGCACCTACATCGACATGTTCCTCATCGGGGGCCAGACGTCCCTGCTCGGCGTGCTGTTCGCGTCGATGGGCACCTGCGTCCTGCTCACGGTCGTCCTGACCTGGCTGCAACAGGCGAACCTGTTGCGCGGCCGCATCATCTCCTCCACGCTCTCCAGCGCCCGCTTCCTGCGCCATCTGCTGCGGCTGCCGGTGACGTTCTTCTCCCAGCGCAGCCCGGCCGACCTGGTGCAGCGCCTCCAGTCGAACGACGCGGTGGCGGAGACCCTGGCCCGCGACCTCGCGGCGGCGGGCGTGGACGCGGTGGTCGTCGTCCTCTACGCGCTCCTCCTCTACACCTACGACCCTCAGCTCACCTTCGTCGGCATCGGCGTCGCCCTGCTGAACGTCGTCGCCATGCGCGTCGTCATCCGCCTGCGCGCGACCCGTACGGCGAAGCTGCGCGCGGACAACGCGCGGCTCACCAACACCGCCTACACCGGCCTTCAGCTGATCGAGACGATGAAGGCGACCGGCGGCGAGGACGGCTACTTCCGCAAGTGGGCCGGCCAGCACGCCACCACGCTGGAGGAGCAGCAGCGCCTCGGCGTGCCGAGCGCCTATCTGGGCGTGGTCGCCCCCACGCTCGCCACGCTCAACAGCGCGCTCATCCTCTGGATCGGCGGCATGCGGGCGGTCGAGGGCGGCATATCCGTCGGCCTTCTGGTCGCCTTCCAGGCCCTGGTCACCCGCTTCACCGCGCCGATCACCCGCCTGAACGGCGTCGCGGGCCGCATCCAGGACTTCGCCGCCGACGTGGCCCGCCTGAAGGACGTCGAGAACTTCGAGGCGGACCCGCTCTACGGCCGCCCCGGCACCGGGGAGTCGACGCGGCGGCTGCACGGCCACGTCGAGCTGCAGAACATCACCTTCGGCTACAGCCCGCTCGACAAGCCCCTGCTCACTGGCTTCGACCTGACGGTCGGCCCGGGCCAGCAGGTCGCCCTGGTCGGCGGCTCGGGCAGCGGCAAGTCGACGGTCTCCCGCCTGATCTCGGGCCTGTACGCCCCCTGGGAGGGCGTCATCCGCATCGACGACCAGCGCATCGAGGACATCCCGCGCGGCGCGCTCGCCTCGTCCGTCTCCTTCGTCGACCAGGAGGTGTTCCTCTTCGAGGGCACGGTCCGCGACAACGTGGCGCTGTGGGACCCGTCGATCCCGGACGACGCGGTGGTGGACGCGCTGCGCGACGCCGCGCTGTACGACGTGGTCATGCGCCGACCGGGCGGCATCAACAGCAGGGTCGAGCAGGACGGCCGCAACTTCTCCGGCGGGCAGCGCCAGCGCCTGGAGATCGCCCGGGCGCTGGTCCGCCGCCCCAGCATCCTGGTCCTCGACGAGGTGACGAGCGCGCTGGACGCGGAGACCGAGCAGGTCGTGATGGACAACCTGCGCAAGCGCGGCTGTGCCTGTGTGGTGATCGCGCACCGGCTGAGCACCGTGCGCGACAGCGACGAGATCGTCGTACTGCAGCACGGCACCATCGTCGAGCGCGGGCGGCACGAGGAGCTGGTGGCGCGCGGCGGTGCGTACGCGGCACTGGTCAAGGAGCGGTGACATGACCTCCGTCCACGAGGGCGACCTCGTTCTCAACGCGCTCGGTCAGATGGGTACACGCATCGACTGCGCCGGTTTCAACCGCCTCGACCTCGAAGGCCCGCAGGTGCTGTGGCTGGTGGCGTCCGGCGCGGTGGACCTGTTCGCGGTCGGCGCCGAGCAGCAGGGCCACTGGCATCACCTCGGCCGGCTGGAGGCGGGCTCGCTGCTGCTCGGCCCGGTCGCCGGGCCGCAGCACACCCTGGTGGCACGCCCGCTCAGGGACTGCGTCGTCCACCGCATCGGGCTGCGCGAGCTGTACCAGCCCGCGAACACGCAGACCTGGTCCTACGACGAGTACGGCAACCCGCAGTACGTCCCGCCGCAGACGAGCCCGCTGGAGTACGCCCTCGCCCTGGGCGTCGGCCGCAGCCTGACCATCCTCTTCCAGGCGCCGATGGCCACCGAGCGGGCCGCCGAGGTCACCGACGACGACGTCTTCTGGATGCAGGTGCCGCCGGGCAGTGTGCAGTACGGCTCGCTCTACGGCGCGGAGGCAGCCGCCGACCTGCTGATGGACCCGGCGGTCTGGCAGTCCATGGTCGACCAGCAGTACCGCCTGCTCACCACCCTGGACCGCTGGATCGAGCAGCTGGAGCGCACCCACGAGTCGCGCACGGCGGCGGGCATCAAGGCCGGCGAGGCGGTGCGTGCCCAGGCCGATCAGACCCTGCTGGCGTCCATCGGCAAGCGCAGCGACAAGCGGGCGACGGCCGCCGACGCGGACGCCAGCTACGCGGCCTGCAAGCTGGTCGCCGAGGCGGCGGGGATCACGCTGGCCGAGCCCGCGCAGAGCGGCACCGAGAGCGACCGCCTCGACCCGGTCGAGCGGGTGGCCATCGCGTCGCGCGTACGCACCCGGGCCGTACGGCTGGACGGGCGTTGGTGGCGGGACAACGTGGGCCCGCTGGTGGGCCATCGCGCACTGTCGGGCGCACCCGTTGCGCTGCTGTGGCGGCGCGGCGGCTATGTTGCCGTCCATCCGGCGACCGGCCGTGAGACGCCGATCGAGAAGGCCAACGCGGAGGAGTTCGAGCCGCGTGCGGTGATGTTCTACCGCCCGCTGCCCGACCGCGCGCCCAGCCCGCTGCGGCTCCTGCGGTTCAGCATGCGGGGCACGAGCGGTGATCTGACGAACCTCATGATCAGCGGCCTGGTGACGGTCGCGATCGGTGCGCTGGTGCCGATCGCGACGGGCAAGGTGCTCGGCGAGTTCGTGCCGAAGGCGCAGACCGGGCTGATCGTGCAGTTCTGTCTGGCCGTGATGATCAGCAGCGTGGTGGCCGCGGCCTTCATGCTGCTGCAGAACCTGACGATCCTGCGCCTGGAAGGCCGTATCGAGGCGACCCTCCAGCCGGCCCTGTGGGACCGGCTGCTTCGGCTGCCGACGAAGTTCTTCACCGAGCGCTCGACCGGCGAGCTGGCGAGCCAGGCCATGGGCATCAGCGCGATCCGCCGTCTGATGGCCGGAGTCGGCCCCGTCGTCGCGTCGTCGGTGACGGTGGGCGCGATGAACCTGGCGCTGCTGTTCTGGTACAGCGTGCCGATGGCGCTGGCGGCGATCGGCATGCTCGTCGTCATCGCGGCCGTGTTCCTGGGGCTCGGGCTGTGGCAGGTGCGGTGGCAGCGGCGGCTGGTGGTGCTGAGCAACAAGCTGAACAACCAGGCGTTCCAGACACTGCGCGGGCTGCCGAAGCTGCGCGTCGCGGCGGCGGAGAACTACGCGTACGCGGCGTGGGCGGACCGGTTCGCGCACAGCCGTGAGCTGCAGCAGAAGGTGGGGCGGATCAAGAACCTCACCGCGGTACTGGGCACGGTCTATCTGCCGGTGTGCACGCTGCTGATGTTCATGCTGCTCGCGGGCCCCGCGCGCGGGTCGATGTCGGCGGCGGCCTTCCTCACCTTCAACACCTCGGTGACGATGCTGCTGACCTCCGTCACCCAGCTGACCGGGTCGTTCGTCTCGGTGGTGGCCGCGCTGCCGCTGTTCGAGGAGATCAAGCCGGTGCTGGACGCGCAGCCCGAGGTGCGCACGGCGAGCACCCGGCCGGGCCCGCTGACCGGGGCGATGGAGGCGCGCCGGCTGGCCTTCCGCTACTCCGACGACGGTCCCCTGATCCTCGACGACGTGTCCTTCGACATCCGCCCGGGCGAGTTCGTGGCGATCGTCGGCCCGAGCGGCTGCGGCAAGTCGACGCTGCTCAGGCTGCTGATCGGCTTCGACAAGCCGGTCTCCGGCAGTGTCCTCTACGACGGCCAGGACCTGGCGGCGCTCGACCAGTCGGCCGTACGGCGCCAGTGCGGGGTCGTGCTCCAGCACGCCCAGCCGTTCACCGGGTCCATCCTGGACGTCATCTGCGGTACGGAGCCGTACACGCCGGAGGAGGCGATGGCGGCGGCCGAGATGGCGGGGCTCGCCGAGGACATCAAGCGGATGCCGATGGGACTGCACACCATCGTCTCGGGCAGCGGCGCGATCTCCGGCGGTCAGCGGCAACGCCTGATGATCGCCCAGGCGTTGATCCGCCGCCCGCGCATCCTGTTCTTCGACGAGGCGACCAGCGCCCTGGACAACGAGACGCAGCGCACGGTCATCGAGTCGACCAGGGCCCTCAACGCCACCCGCATCGTCATCGCGCACCGCCTGTCGACGGTGCTGGACGCCGACCGCGTGATCGTGATGGAGGACGGCAAGGTCGCCCAGCAGGGCCCGCCCGCCCAGCTCCTCGCGGACACGAACGGAAGGCTGCACGAGCTGGTTCGACGGCAGATGGCGTGAGTGCGGCGGCGGCGCGTCAAGTCCGGGGGCGCATCAAGCCGGGGGCACACCAAGTCCGGGGACGTCTCAGGGGTTCGCGGGGCAACCCCTGAGGCGTCGCCCTGACGGCGACCCCGACCGCGACCCGGTGCCTTCCCTGATTCCCGTCCTGAGCGGTTGTGACCCCCGTTGGATCAATGCCAACTTCGATCATGCGGGCAACCCCGTGATCGTTCGGCAGGATCTTCGGAAGGGATTTCATGCAACCGCTCTTCAGGGCACTCACCGCAGTGCTCGCCGCGGGATTACTCGCCGGAGTGGCGACGCCGGGCGTGCTTGCAGCGGATGCCGGTCCTCCCGGCGGAAGCTCGTCGGCGCAGGAGTCGATCGACTGGAAACCGTGCTCCCAGGACGCCACAGCGGAATGCGGGACTCTGCGCCTGCCCATCGACTGGGCGCGCCCGTCGGGCGGGACGTTCGATCTCGCGGTGGCCCGACGCAAGGCGACCGATCCGGATCGCCGGGTCGGCGTGCTGCTGGTCAACCCGGGTGGGCCGGGCGACTCGGGGGTGGACTTCGCCGTACGGCGTGCCCCGTCCCACTTCAGCGGGGACATCCAGGAGAGGTTCGACATCGTCGGCTTCGATCCGCGGGGTGTCGGCGGCAGCAATCCGGTGAAGTGCTCCACGAAACTCCTGGACCAACGGCCCTCGGCCTACCCCCGCAACCAGGCGCAGTTCGATGAGCTCGCCGAGTACAACCGCGCGTTGCGCCAGGACTGCCGACGGCACACCGGTCCGCTCTTCGACCACGCCGACACCTTGAGCGTCGTCCGGGACATGGACGCGCTGCGAGCGGCGCTGGGCGAGAAGAAGCTCAACTACTTCGGCCACTCCTACGGCACGCTGATCGGCGAGCAGTACGCGGAGGAGTACGGCGACCGGATCCGGTCCATGGCCCTCACCGCGAACATCGACCACAGCCTCGGCACCCGGGAGTTCCTGGTCTCCTCCGCGGCAGCCGCCGAGGACTCGTTCCACCAGTTCGTGCGGTGGTGCGACCGCACCAGCTCCTGCGCGCTGCACGGCCGGGACGTGACCGCCGTCTGGGACGGCCTGCTGGCGCGCGCGGATCGAGGGGAGGTACCCGACCCCGAGAGCCCGGATCGGGCTCTCACCGCGAACGACATCACCCTGTTCGCCTTCAAGGCGTTCTACGGCCCGGACTGGGACGAGCTGGCCACCTATGTGGCGGGCCTCGACGCGCAGAAACCGAGCGAGCGCAGTGGATCCGCGGAGCCCCGACAGGTGGACCCGCAGACGAAGGCGGAACCGTTCCACGCGGTCTTCTGTCAGGACTGGCGTATCCGGCCGAAGGACCACCGGGAGTACGCCAAGCTGACCCAGGCCGAGCTGAGGGCCGCACCACACATGCGCGGCACCCCGCGTGTACACGCCGCGGTGGCCGGGTGCATCGGCTGGCCCGACGAGGTGAACAACCCGCAGCACCGTCTACGCATCACCGAGGCACCCAAGATCCTCATGCTCCACTCGCGGCACGACCCGGCGAACCACTTCGCATGGGCGGCCAACGTCCACCGGCAGACCCGCGCAACGACCGTCCTGCTGCCCTACGAGGGCGCCGGACACAGCGTCTACGGGCGCAGTGACTGCACGCGTGACGCCGTGGACGACTACCTCACGGAGCTGAGGCTCCCGAGAGCGGGGAGCAGTTGCGTCCCCGCCGGGACGGACTGATCGCGCTCGGCCGAGCCCGGTCAGGCGTCCAGGCCCGGGACCGGGGCGCCGGAAGGCACACCGGCGGCCACATAGCCGTCGTAGATCTCCTTCCAGGGCGCCTCGGCCCCGGAGTGCGGCCCCTCGAAGTGCTGCCCGCGCGCGTGCGCGTCGAGTGCGGCCAGGCAGACCTCCCAGCCGGCGCTGTTGCGGGCGGCCGTGTCCTGGGCGACGAGCACGTTGGTGAGCGTGAAGCGGGTGCGCTTGTCGTCCAGGGCCTCCAGGTCGAAGTGCAGCTCGTCACCGCCCCACTCGAAGGACAGGTGCCGGGGCTCGTCGACGGCGATCACCCGGCCCGTGGAGTCCGCCATGTTCGGGTCGCCGCCGAACTTGATCGTGCCGCCGGGGCGCAGCTCGATCTCGGCGCGGGACGGGAACCAGTGGGCCAGTTCGTCGGTGTCGGTCACGAACTGCCAGACACGTTCGACGGGATGGTCGTAGGTACGGCTGAAGCGGACGGCCGGGCGGCCGTCGTCCAGCGTCAGATAGGTGCCGGTGAGGTCGGCGGTCATGGTGGATCAGTCCTTCATGGTGGGTCCCTTGTCGTCCGACGTTTCGTCGAGCCGGCGGCCCAGGGCGTCCAGGCTGCTGTTCCAGAGGTTTCGGTACGGGGAGAGCCAGGCATCGAGCGAGGCGATCGGGGCGGGGTCGAGGGCGTAGACACGGCGCTGCGCGTCCTGCCGTACCCGCACCAGGCCCGCCTGCCGCAGCACCTTCAGATGCTTCGACGTGCTCGGCTGGCTCAGCCCGCATGCCTCCACGATCTCCCCGACGGGCCGCGGCCGCTCCAGGAGCAGCGCGACGATGGCCCGCCGGTGGGGATCTGCGAGGGCGCTCCAGAGGGAGGCGTCGTCGGACATGGCTCCAATATGCCTCGGCGGTTATATGCCCGTCAAGGAATACTCACCGCTCGCTGAGAAACCGCAGCTACCGCAGCTCACTCAGTCGGCACCGCGGCCGGCAGGCCGAGTGCGGTGGAGACATGGCGCCAGATGGCGGTGAGCGCCGTGTCGAGGGTGACCGTCGGGTCGCGCAGCATCAGGCGGATGCCGTAGCCGTCACTCAGGGACAGCACGAGGGTGCTGAGGTCGTCCACGTCGGTCGACGTGAACTCGCCGGAGGCGATGCCGCGCCGTATCGCGTCGGCCACCCAGCCGTGCAGCTGGGCGTACAGGTCCACGGCGAAGACGCGGGTGGTCTCGTCGCG
The DNA here is from genome assembly GCF_044453205.1 of Streptomyces sp. NPDC051738. NCBI lineage: Bacteria > Bacillati > Actinomycetota > Actinomycetes > Kitasatosporales > Streptomycetaceae > Streptomyces > Streptomyces sp. NPDC051738. The sequence continues at coordinate 71,217 of NZ_JBITCM010000014.1, forward strand.
CAGCGCCCGCACCCACAACTCCTGCCACAGGCGCCAGTCCTGGTGGAGTTCGGGGTCGGTCGGCAGCAGGTTGCGCAGGATGCGGGCCAGGACGAGCGCCGCCGGTGCCGTCTCGGCGTCGCGTTCGACATCGAGGGCCGTGTTGGCGAAGGAGTGGGTCATCGCCTCGGTGAACAGCTTCTCGCGTGTGTCGAAGTGGTAGTGCAGCAGCGCCGTGGACACTCCGGCCCGCTCGGCGACCATGCGCATGCGGATCTTCTCGAAGCCGATGTCGGCGATGACCTCGCACGCCGCGGTCAGGATGCGCTCGCGCGTGTCTGCCGTGCGCACCTTCGTGGACACCCTGCGGCTCCCCTCGTTCGGTGGTCGTACGCCATGACCATCTTCCCTCACGGCTGCCTCGCCGGTACCGGTACCTCGCGATGCGGCTCCCCGTCGTACGCGTGGAAGCCCCGCCCGGACTTCCGCCCCAGCAGCCCGGCCTCCACCATCCGGGACAGCAGCGGGGGCGGCGAGTACTGGGGCTCGCGGAACTCGGCGTACAGGGACTCGGCGATGGCCCGGGTGGTGTCCAGGCCGATCAGGTCCGTCAGGGCGAGCGGGCCGAGCGGGTGCGCGCAGCCCAGGACCATGCCGCGGTCGACATCCTCGACGGTCGCGCTGCCCGACTCCACCATGCGGATGGCGGCCAGGAGATAGGGCACGAGCAGCGCGTTGACGACGAACCCGGCCTTGTCCCGGGTCCGGACGACCTCCTTGCCGAGGGTGCCGGTCACGAAGTCCTCGGCCCGTTCCGCGGTGGTGGGCGAGGTGAGCAGCGACGGCACGAGTTCGACGAGCCGCAGCACCGGTACGGGGTTGAAGAAGTGCACGCCCACGACGCGGTCCGGGCGCGATGTCGCGGCGGCGAGCCTGATGACCGGGATCGAGGAGGTGTTGGTCGCGAGGATGGTGTGATCACCGGTGATCACGGAGTCGAGGCGGGTGAAGACGTCGACCTTGAGGGCCTCGTCCTCGGCGACCGCTTCGATGACCAGGTCGTGGTCGTGCAGCCCTTCGAGTTCATGGACGACGGTGATCAGGGCCGCGGCGGCATCCCGCCGTTCATCGCTCAGTCTGCCGTTGGCGGTGGCCCGGTCGAGCGAGCGGGTGATGCGTAGGCGGCCTGCCCGGGCCGCCTCCGCGTCGCGCTCCACGACCGTGACCGGTACGTCGGCCCGTGCGCAGACCTCGGCGATCCCGGCGCCCATCAGCCCGCAGCCGACGACTCCCACGCGCTTGATGTCGGTCATCCGTCTCCCTCTCTGTGGTCTAGCGGCGGTCTCTCTCTGGTCTGCCGCGGTAGGGATCAGGCGCTGGGCAGGTCCAGGACCCCCGAGCCACGCTTGACCAGCTCGTTCGCGATGATCAGCCGCTGGATCTCGGAGGTGCCCTCCCAGATCCGGTCCACGCGCAGCTCGCGGTAGAGCCGTTCGACGGCGTACGAGCGGTCGTAGCCCCGCCCGCCGTGGATCTGGAGGCACCGGTCGACCACCCGGCCGGAGGCCTCGCTCGCCGAGAGCTTGGCGATGGCCGCCTTGGCGTGCAGGGTCTTGCGGTCCTCGGCCGAGGCGTGGTCGATCTCCCAGGCGACCTGGTGGGTGTAGGCGCGGTTGACGGCGATGTCCACGGCACTGTCGGCGAGCATGCCCTGGATGAGCTGGTACGAGGAGATCGGCGCCCCGAACTGCTCCCGCTCCACGGCCCAGTCACGGGACAGCTCCAGCGCGCGCTCGGCCGCGCCGATGGTGCGGGCGGCGATCATCAGGCGTTCCTCGGTGAACCAGGAGCGGGTGATGTCGTATCCCTCGCCGATGCCGCCGAGCACGGCGTCCTCGCTCACCTGCACGTCGGTGAAGGTGAACTCGGGGTGCTCGTACACGAAGGTGTGCATCCAGCGCGGGACCCGGGTCATCTCGATGCCGGGGGTGTCCTTGTCGACGAGGAAGAGGGTGGGTGCGCGCTCCGGTCCCGCCGCCGCGAGCACGATCATGAAGTCGGCGTGGTCGCCGACGGTCACGAACCACTTCTCGCCGTTGAGCACCCAGCCCTGGTCGTTCCGGGTGGCGGTGGTGGCGAGGTTCTGCGGGTCGGAGCCGGCGCCGGGCTCGGTGACGGCGTAGCAGTCGCGCCGCTCGCCGTTGATCACCGGAATGAGGAAGCGCTCGCGCTGCTCGGGGGTGCAGAAGCGCAGCGCGTTCGCCGGCCGCCACACCATGTCCCACAGGGCGCCGGTGAGCCGCCCCAACTCCTCCTGCACGGTGACCTGTTCGGCGATGGTGAGTCCGGCGCCGCCCCACTCGGCCGGCATGTTGACGGCCTGGAGTCCGGCGTCGAGGACGGCGTCACGGACCTTGGCGTGCGCGTCGGCGGGCAGGCCGTTGTCCTCCTCGCACTGGGTCTCGTAGCCGGCGATGAAGTCGGTGAGGGCGCGTGCGTCGGCCTTGAGCTGAACCTGGCGCGGGGTGAGACGGAAGTCCATGGAAGTCCTCGCTGATGAAGGGTCGATGAGGGGTCGGGAGTCAGTGCGTGGGCAGGGCGAGAGCACGCGTGCCGCGCTTGATGAGCTCGTTGGCGATGATCAGCCGCTGGATCTCGGAGGTGCCCTCCCAGATCCGGTCGACGCGCAGCTCGCGGTACATGCGCTCGACGGGGTAGGTGCGGTCGTAGCCCCGGCCGCCGAAGATCTGCAGACAGCGATCGGCGACCCGCCCTGCGGCCTCGCTGGCGGCGAGCTTGGCGGTGGAGGCCTTGGCGTGCAGCGTCTTGCGGTCGGTGCCCGGCTGGTCGGCCTCCCAGGCGACCTGGTGGGTGTAGGCCCGGTTGACGGCGATGTCCACGGCGCAGTCGGCGAGCATGCCCTGGATCAGCTGGTACGAGGCTATGGACGCCCCGAACTGCTCGCGCTCCACGGCCCAGTCGCGGGCGAGTTGGAGGGCACGCTCGGCCGCGCCGACCGTACGGGCCGCGATCATCAGGCGTTCGTCGGTGAACCATTCCTTGGTGAGCTCGTAGCCGTTGCCGACGCCGCCGAGCACGTCCTCGTCGGCGACGAAGACGTCGGTGAAGGTGAATTCGGGGTGCCCGTTGACGGCGGAGTGCATGAAGTGCGGGACCCGGGTCATCTCGACGCCGGGCGCGGCCCGGTCCACGAAGAAAAGCGTGGGCAGCCGCTCGGGTCCGGCGTCCGCCTGCACCAGCAGGAAGTCGGCGATGTCGCCGCAGGTGACGAACCACTTCTCGCCGTTGAGCACCCAGCCGCCGTCAGTGCGGTCGGCGGTGGAGGTGCCGGAGGACGGGTCGGATCCCGCGCCCGGCTCGGTCACCGCGAACGCGTCGAACTTCTCCGCGCGGATCACGGGCAGCAGGTACTTCTCGCGCTGCCGCTCGTCGCCGTAGGCCAGCACGTTGGCGGGCCGCCACGGGATGTCCCAGAGGCAGTTGGTGACCTTGCCGAACTCCTCCTCGACGATGACCTGGTCGAGCAGGCTGAGTCCGGCGCCGCCCCACTCGGCGGGCATGTTGATGGCGTAGACACCCGCGTCCATGGCGGCGCGGGTCAGTTCGGTCACGAGCTGCTGCGGCAGGGGGCCGCCGGCCTGCTCGGACTGGTCCTCGTACCGCATGAGCAGCCGTGCGTACTCGGCGGCGCGACGCTTCAGGTCGGCCTGCTCGGGGGTGTAGCGCATGTCCATGGGGACCTCTTCCAGGTCGGTCGGGCGAGTACGGCTCGGTCGGGCAAGTACGGCTGTCAGGCGAGTACGGCGCGGGAGTCGAGGGCCAGGGCCCCGTCGGGCCGTACGAGAAGGGGGTTGACCTCGATCTCGGCGATCTCCGGGTGGGCTGCGGCGAACGTCGTGATCGTCTCGACGGCCCGCGCGGCGGCGGCGACGTCGACGGGCGGGCGGCCGCGCACGCCGTCGAGCAGGGCGGCGGTGCGCAGTCCGCGCAGCAGGTGCAGGGCGCGGTCGGCGGGTACGGGGGCGAGGGTGAAGGCGATGTCGTGCAGTGCCTCGGCCAGCACTCCGCCCAGGCCGACCATGGCGACCGGGCCGAAGCGGGGGTCCCGGTTGACGCCGACGATCAGCTCGATGCCGTCGGTCAGATCCGCCATGGCCTCGACGGAGTAGGCGGAGGCGCCGAGCCGGGCGTGCATCTCGCGGAAGGCGGCGCGGAGTTCGTCGGGTCCGGCCAGGCCCAGTGCCACTCCCCCGGCGTCGGACTTGTGGAGGAGGTGCAGTGCCTTGAGGACGTACGGGCCCGTGAACTCCTCGGCTGCGGCGAGCAGTTCGGCCTCGTCGTGGATCTCCCGGGCGGCGGGGAAGGCGAGTCCGGCCGCTTCGAGGGCTCTGCGTGTCTCCAGGTACCCGCTCTCACGCAACGGGGACGCGGGGCCGGGAAGGGGTGCCACGCCCGTGCTCTTTGCGCCCGGTGCCGTGGCGGCGAGCGCGCGGGCGGCGTCCTCGGTGGCTCCGAAGACCGGTACGCCGGCGGCGGCGAGGGTGCGGCAGCTGGGCGAGTCGGGGTACATCGACTGCACCACGAGGGGTTTGGCGGTGGCGCGGTGCCGGGCGGCGATGAGGCGGGCGGCGGCCTGCTCCCCGTCCGCGAGCGCCCTGCCGCCTCCGCCGAGCCCGCCCTCGGCGGCCGCGTAGCCGCCGAAGTAGCCGGTCATCAGCACGGCGTCGACCTCCTCGGCCGCCAGCAGCTCGGCGACCGTCTCCGCGTAGGAGCCGGGGTCCTGCTCGCCCATCCCGGCGAGGTCCACCGGGTTGGCCACGGCCGACTGTTCCCACAGGGCCTCCCGCAGCCGCTGTCGCGTGGGCTCCCGGAGTTCGGGGACGGTCAGCTCGGCGGCCTCGACGGCGTCGGCGGCGATGACGCCGTGGCCCCCGCCATCCGTGAGCACGGCGACCCGGTGGTCGGCGGCCCGGCGCCCACCGTTCAACGCGGCCAGGACGACGGTGAGTTCACGCGGCGTGGCGACCAGCTCCACCCCGGCGTCCCGGCAGGCCGCGGCGACGACGTCGGCGGAGGTGGTCAGCGCCCCGGTGTGCGACTGCGCGCTGCGCGCGGAGGCGTCCCCGCGCCCGGCGGTGAGCAGCACCACGGGCTTCCCGGCGTCGGCGGCGGCCTCGGCGAAGGCGCGTCCGTCGCCGAAGTCCTCGGCGTAGACCGCGATGGCCCGGGTGCCCTCGTGCCGGGCGCAGTCGGCGAGCAGGTCGACAAGGGTGACGTCGGCCTGGTTGCCGAGCGAGACGAAGCGGGAGAAGCCGAGGCCGTGCGGGTGGAAGCGGAGCTGGAGTTCGAGCGCGAGGTTCCCGCTCTGGCTCAGCAGCGCGACGCCGCCGGGGGTGAACGTGTCCGACGCCAGGAAGAGGTCGGTGGTGTTGTCGGCCAGCCCCAGGCAGTTGGGCCCGACCATCACGGCACCGGCCGCGCGCACCCGCTCGGCGACAGCGTCCTGCCGGGCCCGCCCCGCGTCGCCGGTCTCGGCGAACCCGGCGGTGATCGCGACGATCGCCCGCGCCCCACAGTGCAGGGCCTCGTCGACGGCGTCCTCGAAGCCGGCGGCGGGCACGGACACCACGGCCAGGTCGACGGGTTCACCGATGGCGCTCAGGCTGGGCGCGGCGGTACGGCCGAGCACCGTGCCGCCACGGCGGTTGACCAGGTGGACGGGGCGGCGGCCATTGGCGCGGACCGCCTGGGCGGCGATGGCATGGCCGTACTTGGCCGGGTCGTCGCTGGCGCCGACGACGGCGACGGAGACGGGGTCGAAGAGAGCCGACAGATCACGTCCCATGTCACTTCACCAGCCGCAGCGCGGAGTTGGGGCAGGCGTCGACGGCGGCTGCGGCGGCGTCCTCGCCGCCCGGCGGCACCTCGGTCACGCGCACCTGTGCGTAGCCCCACTCGTCGAGGTCGATCTGCTCGGGCGCGGGTTCCTGGCAGAGGCCGTAGCCCTGGCAGCGGGTGGAGTCCAGCAGGAGTTTCATGGGGCGTAGTCCTTTCGGTACGGCGGTACGGCGGTTCGGCGTCTCGGTGGGAGGTCGTTTCGGGGCTCAGGGCACGGACACCACGAACCGGCGTCCGCCCTCGGAAGCCGCGTCCGAGCACGCGGGGCAGGCGGCGCCGCGATGGGCGTCGACCCGGTCGGGGAAGTGGGCGAGGAGGGTGGCGGCGATCCGTGCGGCGGCGTCGAGCAGCCCGCAGGCCCCACGGCCGGGCAGCTGCCGCGACCAGCGGTGCAGCTTCTCGACCGTGTCGTGGCCCGCCTCCCCGCGTGCCACGGCCACGAGGGCCTTGGCCAGCGCCCCGGTGCCGGAGACACACACCCCGCACTGCCGGGCGCTCTGCGCCCCGAGGTAGGCGGCGGCCTCGACGGCCACGGCGACCGGGCAGTCCTCGGGACCCAGGAAGTGCAGCGCTCCGCAGCCGAGGGCTCCACCGGCGGCGTTCAGGCTGTCGTGGTCGAGCGGAAGATCCGTCCAACCCTCGCCGTACAGCCCTCCGAAGAGCCCACCCAGCAGGACCGCATCAGCCCTGCCGTGCCCACACAGATCGGCCAGGACCTTCAGATGCGTACCGGCGGGCACCTCGATGAGCGCGGCACCACCACCGGCACCTGAAGCGGCACCACCACCGGCACCCGAGACGGTCACCAGATGGGACCCCGCGACAGCGTCCGCCGCCTCGGGACGCGAGTACATCACCGCGACACGGGCCAGCGTCTCCACATTGGCGACCAGCGTGGGCGCGCCGCCGACACCGGCCTCGAACGGACGCGGGGGTTTCCCCGTGGGCAGCGCCGGGCCACCGTCGATACGCCGGACGACCGCGGTCTCCTCCCCCGCGACGTAGGTGTGCTCGGTCCGGACGACGTCGATGCGCAGCTCGGGGGAGCTCTCGGCGAGCGCCCGCCGCACGGCCCGCTCGGCGAGGGCGTCGGACAGGTACACGAACCCCCGCTCGGCGCCGGTCATGGCCGCGGCCAGCCGCAGTCCGTCGAGGACCACGTGCGGGCGATGCCGCAACAGCCAGCGGTCCTTCACCGAACCCGGCTCGCCCTCCTCGCCGTTGGCGACGACGACGCGCGGGCCCGCTGCGTCACGAACGGCACGGAGCTTGACCGCGGTGGGGAACCCGGCCCCGCCTCGGCCGCGCAGCCCCACGGCGGCGATCCGGTCGAGCAGGCGCTCGGGGGCGACCAGCGGCGCGTAGCCGCCCTCGGCGAGGTAACCGTCGATGCCCTCGGCGGCCCCGCGCGGCGGACCGAGCAGGCCGTGCCGTCCTTCGGGGAGGAGGGAGTACACGCCGGTCATACGGTGCTCCTGGACTCGGAGGGGCCGAAGAGTGCGGGCCCGGGGCGCGACCTCAGGCGGGCCAGTGCCCGCTCCAGGTCCCGCCGGTGCGGGGCGGTGCGCTCGTAGCCCGCTCCGGGCAGGCCGATCAGCATGCGGTGGTGATCGAGGACGACCTGGCCGGCCAGCAGCGCCGCCCCCGGATCGGTACTGCGGGATCCCGCCGCGTCGACGACCAGGTCGGTGACTTCGCGCAGGTAGCGCAGCCAGCCACGCTGCGTGCCGCGCAGCACCAGCCGCTCGACGCGGTGGCGCTCGGCGGTGACGAGGGCCGACGGCGGGCGGCCGGCCGCCGGGGACCGCAGGGCGGCCACGGCGGCGGGCAGCTCCTGTTCGGGCTCCGGCGTGAGGCCGAGCCAGACGAGACTGCGGCGAGCGCTCATGCGTGCCTCCGAGGTCGCACCGCTACCGGGTGATCCGGGGTCGCACCGCTTCCGGGTGGCCCGGAGTCGCACCGTGTCCGGGTGACCCGGAGACGGGGGTGGCGCGGCCATGACGTGGGACGGGGATGCTCCGGCGCCGTGACGCGAGGGGCCGGGAGCTGTGCGGGGTGTCCGGATCCGGACGGGCCCGACGTGGCGCGGACCGATGGCCCGCGGGCTTGCGGAACGTGCCTGGGCATCCGTCGGCGGGCCCGGGCCGTCCATCTGCCACGACACTAACTAACTAATCAGTCAGCTCACAAGTCTTGACTTGCCGCCGCGACCACCCCAGTCTGACTAACCAATCAGTCAGCTGGATCGCGGCAGGTCCGGAGCACCACACCTGCCCCCGCCCGGCCAACCGCCTCACCGCCCATCGCCGCCGCAGCGGCGCGGAGGAGGACCCCATGAACCCCTCGACGACCCGGGCACCCGGCACCGTCTCCCCCGCCCCGCCGGGGCCGCTCCCCGAGCACCCCGGGGAAGCCCTGGCGGCCCGCTACTACACCGATCCAGCCATCGCCGAGGCCGAGACCGACCGCATCTTCGCCAAGTCCTGGCAGCTCGTCTGTCACGAGTCCGACCTCCCCGGCCCCGGCGCCCGGCTGACCGCCACCGCCGCCGGACGGGAGGTCCTGGTCGTCCGCGCCGAGGACGGCGGCCTCGCGGCTCACCTCAACGTCTGCCGGCACCGCGGCACCCGCCTGGTCACCGACCCGGAGCCGTCGGGCAAGGCGATCCGCTGCCCGTACCACGGCTGGACCTACAAGCTGGACGGCCGGCTGGTCGGCGCCCCCGAGGCCCGCCGGATCCCCTGCCTGGACAAGCCGAAGCTCGGTCTCCACCCGGTCAACGTGGAGTCCTTCCTCGGCTTCGTCTTCGTCAACCTCGACATGGAGGCGACACCGCTCGCCGAGAGCTGCGCCGGGCTCGCCGAGGCCGTCGGCCGCTACGCCGGGCCCGGTCTGGTCCCCGTCGGCAAGCACCGTATCCACGACGTGTCGGGCGGCGAGGAGCAGAACGCCAACTGGAAGGTGATCGTCGACAACTACCTGGAGGGCTACCACGTCCCCGTGGCCCACCCGGCGCTCATGCGACTGCTCGACTACGCGGCGTACACGGTGGACGTCCAGGAGAACTACGTCCTGTTCGAGTCGCCGCTGCGCGACAAGCCCTCCTCGAACTGGACCGAGCGGCTCTATCAGCTGCTCGCGACCCCGATGCCGGGGCTGGCCGAGGCCGACCGGCGGGTCTGGCGGTACGCCGTGATCTACCCCAACACGCTCATCGACTTCTACCCTGACCACGTGCTCGCGTGGACCGCCCTGCCCACCGCCCAGGACCGGGCGGCGATCCCCGGCGCCTTCTACACCAAGGTCGGCGAGGGCCTGCGCACGCGGCTGGCCAGGCGGCTGAACATCCACATCGGCTGGGTCACCAACGACGAGGACGCCGAGCTGGTGGAGCGGGTGCAGGCCGGTATGCGGACGCCCGGATTCGAGCCGGGGCCACTGTCGCAGCGCGAGGCCGCCGTCGGCTGGTTCGCGCGCCGGGTCCGCGAGGATCTGGAGAAGGACGCGCGGTGACGCCCGCCGCCTCGGGGCGTTCGCCGCACCCGCACACCGCCGCCGTACGACTTCTCCCGCCTGCCGTGGTGTTACCGCGCGCCCTCTGAGCCGCGCACGCACCCTCCCCAGACCGGTCTTCCCTTCGGAATCAGGGCCTGAAGTGAGCCGACCAGCCGGTCCCGCCCTGGAGTTGTGCCGTTCCTCGACGGAGAGGACGTTTCATGTCCCCCGAGGTACCACCGCCGTCCCGACGCGCCTTGCTGCGGGCGGGCGCCTGCGGCCTGCTGGGCGCAGCGGCCGACGGCTGCGGGTTCATGCCCGCGAAGAAGCCCGACGCCAAGCAGCTCGCCCCGGTCGAGGCGCGCGTCGACGGCGATCTCGTCTACTTCAACTGGGCCGACTTCGTCGACCCGTCCGTGTTCAAGGGCTTCGAGAAGGAGTACGGCGTCAGGGTCGTCCAGTCGAACTTCGACTCGATGGAGGGCATGGTCGCCAAGCTGAACGCGGGCAACCGCTACGACATCATCTTCCCGACGGCCAAATGGGCCCAGCGGCTGGTCCGAGGCGGACGGCTGCGCCGTATCGATCACTCGCAGCTCGCGCACTCGAAGGACGTCTTCGGCGCGTACGACTACTTCGCCGATCCCTGGTACGACCCGGGCTCCGCGCACACCGTCCCCTTCACCGCGTACAAGACGGGCATCGGCTGGCGGCGCGACCGGATCGGTGAACTCACCGACTCCTGGCGGGACTTGTGGAACGACCGGGCCAAGGGGAAGGTCTTCCTGCTGGACGACCGCGACGAGGTGCTCGGCATGGGCGCCCTCGCGCTGGGCCTCGACGTCAGCACCGGTGACACCGGCGACCTCGACCGCGTCACCTCGCTGCTGGGTACCCTGCGCCCCCGACTGCGGGGCTTCTCCAGCGACAGTTACAACAACCTCCTCAACGGCAACGCGCTGATCCAGCAGGCGTGGAGCGGTGACATGGCCGCCATGCTCAACCAGGCCGAGGACCCGTCCGTGTTCGGGTTCGAGGCCCCCAAGGAGGGCACGCCGATCAACTCCGACTGCTACGCCATCCCCTGGAACGCGCCCCACCCCGGCACCGCGATGCTGTTCATCGACTACATGCTGCGGCCGGAGAACGTGAAGAAGAACATCGAGTACATCGGCTACCCGATGCCGGTCGCGGGCACCGAGAAGGTCTACGCCGACCTCGTCGAGCCCTTCCCCGAGTGCCTGGTCACCCAGGACGACCTGGCGGCCGACCTGTTCTTCCGCAACGGCGGCCGGGCGGCGGAAGAGGCCCGCGACGCCGCCTGGACCCATGTGAAGGCGGGCTGAGACATGGCACTGCCGCGCCCCTCGTCCCGAGGCCGCCGCCGGGACACCTCCGGAAACCGGATGTGGATCTGGTTCATGCTGCCGGGCACCCTGTGGATGACCGGCTTCCTGATCGCCTCACTGGTCCTCGTCGCCGTCCTCGCGGTCGGCACCACCGACGAACTCGGCAACCCCCGCTTCGGCTTCGACCTGGCCGGGGTGCGCGCGCTCGCCGACCCCGCCTACACCGAAGTCCTGGCCCGCTCCCTCGGCTACGCGCTGCTGACCTGCGTGATCTGTCTGCTGATCGCCTATCCGGTGGCGTACACGATCGCCCTGTACGGCGGGCGGTACAAGCACGCGCTGATCGCCGCGATCGTGGTGCCGTTCTTCGCCAACTACCTGGTGCGGATGTACGGCTGGTCGGTGGTCCTCTCCGACGACGGGCCCGTGCTGAGCGCGCTGCGTGCGGTGGGTCTGGCCGACGCGGGCACGAAGATCCTCAACAGCGGGTTCGGTGTGGTCGCGGGGCTCGTCTACGGCTTCGTCGTCTTCATGATCATCCCGTTGTACGCGGCCCTGGAACGCCTCGACGTCTCCCTCATCGAGGCCGGCCGCGATCTGTACGGCGGCCCGGTCCGCACCTTCTTCTTCGTCACCCTGCCCGCCACCCGGCAGGGCGCGGCGGCCGGGCTCGTCCTGGTCTTCCTGCCCGCCATGGGCGACTTCGTCAGTGCCCAGCTCATGGGTGGCCCGGACCAGATCATGATCGGCAACCTCATCCAGGACAAGTTCTTCCAGGGCCAGAACTGGCCGCTCGGCTCCGCGCTCACCATGCTGCTGATGCTGGTGCTGCTGGTCGGGATGCTCGGCTATCTGCGGCGCACCCGCAAGGACGAGGCGGAGGCACTCCGATGACCCTGGTCCGTACGCCCTCGGCCACCGCCCCGGCCCGTCCGACCGCCCGCACACGCGCCCGGCGCCGGCGCGCCCATCGCAAACCCCGCGTCCTCATCGCGGTCACCGGAGTGTTCTTCGCGCTCCTCTACCTGCCCATCGCCGTCGTGGCGCTGTTCTCCTTCAACTCCCAGAAGTCCCTGACCGTGTTCGACGGGTTCAGCCTGCGCTGGTACCGGGCCTTCGTCCACGACGACGTGCTGATCGCCTCCCTGGGCACCAGTCTGCGCATCTCGCTGGTGGCGATGGCCGGTTCGGTCCTCCTCGGGGTGGCGCTCGCGGTCGGTCTGGTGCGCTGCCGCACCCGGCTCGGCTCACTGGCCGGACTCGTCATGCTGGTGCCGCTGATCACGCCGGAGATCGTCACGGGCGTGGCGTCGATGCTGCTGTTCAAGGGACTGGGCGTGCCCCTGTCCACCGGCACGGTGATGCTCGCCGAGATCACCTTCTCGATCTCGTACGTCACCGTCATCCTCCGCTCCCGGGTCGCCGCGCTGAACCCGGAGGTGGAGGAGGCCGCGATGGATCTCGGCGCGACCCGGTGGCAGGCGGTCCGGCTGGTGACGCTGCCGGCGCTCCTTCCCGCCGTGCTGGCGAGTGCCGTACTGATCTTCGCGCTGGTCTTCGACGACTTCGTCCTCGCCTACTTCACCACCGGCGTCGACCCGCAGCCCCTGTCGGTGCGCATCTACTCGGCGATCCGCTTCGGGGTGCAGCCCACCATCAACGCGGTCGGCACGCTCATGCTCGCGGGATCCATCGCCCTGATCGCCCTGGCCCTGTTCATCCCGCGCCTCTTCGGCCGCCGCGGCGGCCTCGACATCCTCTCCGGGGAGTGACTCCATGGACGCGACCCCCGCCGTTCGGCTCGACGGCGTCTCCAAGCAGTTCGCCGACTCCTATGCCGTGCACCGCCTCGACCTCGACATCGACTCCGGGAACTTCTTCTCCCTGCTGGGCCCGTCCGGCTGCGGCAAGACGACCACACTGCGCATGATCGGCGGCTTCAGCGATCCCACCGAGGGTGCGGTGCTGCTGGCGGGTGAGGACGTGACGTACCTGCCGCCGAACAAGCGCAACGTCAACACGGTTTTCCAGAGTTACGCGCTCTTCGACCATCTCAGCATCGCCGACAACGTCGGCTTCGGCCTCAGGCGGAGAGGCGTCGCCAAGGCCGAGATACGGCAACGTGTCGGCGAGATACTGGAGTTGGTCCAGCTCGCCGGGTTCGCCGATCGCAGGCCCCGCACCCTCTCCGGCGGGCAGCGCCAGCGCGTCGCCCTCGCCCGCGCGCTGGTCAACCGGCCGGCCGTGCTGCTCCTGGACGAGCCGTTGGCGGCCCTCGACCTGAAGCTGCGCCGGCAGATGCAGGTGGAGCTGAAGCAGATCCAGCGCGAGGTCGGCATCACCTTCGTCTTCGTCACCCACGACCAGGACGAGGCGCTGACCATGTCCGACCGGATCGCCGTGATGAACGCGGGCCGTATCGAGCAGTGCGGCACCCCCGAGGACATCTACGAGCACCCCGCCACCCGGTTCGTCGCCTCCTTCATGGGCACCTCCAACCTGATGACCGGCACCTACCGCTCCGGTGAGGTGGCGCTGGAGAAGGGTCCGCCGCTGCCCGTCGGTCCTCGGTCCGACATCGCGGACGGCACCGCGGTCAGCGTGTCCGTGCGCCCCGAGAAGATCTGGCTGTCCGACTTCGAACCGGGCATGTCGATGCTGAGCGGCGTGCTCCGCGAGACCGTCTACAGCGGCCCCACCACGACGTATCTGATCGAACTCGCGCCGGGCGTCACGCTGTCGGTGCTGGAGCAGAACACGGCCCGCGCCCGCATGGAGGACCGCTGGAGCGGCGGCGAGACGGTGGAGTTCGGGTGGCGTCCCGAGCACTGCCTGGTGCTGGCCTGACAACCCCTCATCCTGCACACGAACGTTCTATTCACGAACTTCTGTGATCGAAAGCGAAGCTGATGCATCACGACGTGATCGTGCTCGGTGCCGGTCTCGCCGGGCTCTGTGCCGCCCGGGACCTGGCCGCCGCCGGCACCGACGTGCTCGTCCTGGAGGCCCGGGACCGCGTCGGCGGCCGGGTCGAGCAGACCCGTACACCCGACGGCCGTACCGTCCAGCTGGGCGGCGAGGTGGTCGGAAACGGGCACACCGCCTATCTCCGACTCGCCAAGGAACTCGACCTCGACCTGGTGCCCAGCTATGTCGAGGAGCCCGGCCGCATCACCCGTGCCACCCCGGAGGGCGTCTCGGCCGGCGATCCGCCGCACTGGTTCGGCCCCGGTGACGCGGCCCTGCACGAGCGCCTCAGCGGCGAGTTCACCGCGCTCGCCGCCACCGTCGACCCCGACGACCCCTGGTCGCATCCGGACGCGGTCGCCCTGGACCGCCTCTCCGTGGCCGACTGGCTGCGCTCCCGGCAGGCCACGCCCGCCGTCGTACGACTCTGGGACATCGGCCAACTCGCCCTGGCCGGCGGCTCCTACGAGCGGATCTCACTGCTGGCCGCACTGCGCAAGAGCGCCGCGGTCCCCGGCTCCGGCACGGGCGACTACGACTACGCCGACTGGGAGGGGCTGCGGCTCGCGGCGGGATCCGCGACGCTCGCCGAGGTCCTCGGCCGCGAGTTGGGCCCACGCATCCGGCTCGGCGCGCCCGTCGCGGCGTTGGACGTACGCCCCGGCCGGTGCGCGGTACGTCTGGTCACCGGCGAGGTCCTCACCGCCGGCGCGGTGGTGAGCGCCCTGCCCGTCGGTCCGCTGCGGGACGTCGCCGTCAGCGGGGTGAGCGAGGCACGGCTCGCCTCCCTGCATCGGCAACGCCAGGCGACGGCAGCGAAGTTCGCCGCCGTCTACGACCGTCCCTTCTGGCGGGACGCCGGTCTGAACGGCCTGTCCGAGGCGGAGGGCGTGCTGGGCAGCACCTGGCCGCAGAACGAGGGCGTCCTGTCGGCGCTGATCCCGCCCGAGCGGTACGGCGTCCTGCTGGGCACCCCGCCCCGGCTGCGCACCCCCGAGCTGCTCGCCGAGATGGCCGGCTTGTTCGGCGACGAGGCGCTCCGGCCGACCGCCTGCCACCTGCGGCTGTGGGGCACCGACCCATGGACCCAGGGTTACGTCACCCAGTGGCCGCCGGGCGAGGTGATGGCGGTGGGTCCGCTGCACGGCACCCATGAACCGCCGTTCTACGTGTGCGGCTCCGACCAGTGGGTCGCCGGATACATGGAGGGCGCGGTCCGCACCGGACGCGCCGCCGCCGAGGAGGCGCTGCGCCGTGGCTGACACCGACCGCCTCAACCACATCGGCGGAAGGGACGTACCGGCCGCGTCCGGCGCCACCCTGCCCTTGATCGACCCGGCCACCGAACTCCCCCATGGGACGGCCCCGCTCTCCGGTCCGCAGGACGTGGACGCTGCCTGCCGGGCGGCCGACGAGGCCTTTCACGGCTGGTCGACGACGACTCCGGCGCAGCGGCAGAGCGCACTGCTGCGTATCGCCGACGTACTGGAGCGGGAGGCCGACGCGCTGGCGGCGGCCGAGGTGACCGACACGGGGAAGCCGCGCGCCCTGTTCCTCGCGGACGAACTGCCCGCGATCGTGGACGTGTCGCGGTACTTCGCCGGAGCCGCCCGGAACCTGCCGGGTGCCGCGGCGGCCGAGTACACGCCGGGCCGCACCTCCGTGCTGCGGCGCGAGCCGGTCGGCGTGTGCGGCCAGATCACCCCGTGGAACTACCCGCTGATGATGGCCGTGTGGAAGGTCGCCCCCGCGCTGGCCGCCGGGAACACCGTCGTCCTGAAGCCGTCCGACACCACGCCGTCGTCGGCCACGCTCCTGGCGCGGCTGGCCGCCGAACATCTGCCGCCCGGTGTGCTCAACGTCGTCTGCGGCGACCGTGACACCGGGCGGGCCCTCGTCGCCCACCCGCAGGTCCGGCTGGTGGCCGTCACCGGAAGTGTCCGCGCCGGACAGGAGATCGCCGCCGCGGCGGCCGTGGACCTCAAGCGGCTGCACCTCGAACTCGGCGGAAACGCACCGGTATTGGTGCACGCGGACGCCGATCTCGACGACGCGGTCGAGCAGTTGTCGGCGCTCGCCTTCTACAACGCGGGGCAGGACTGCACGGCCGCGACCCGGATCCTGGTGGACCGGCGGATCCACGACAGCTTCCTGGCCCGCTTCGCCGACCGGGCCGACCGGCGGCTGCCCGGCGCACCGGACGACGTGCGCGCCGACTTCGGGCCGGTCGCGAACGCCGCCCAACTCGCCGCCGTACGCGGCCTGTTGGATCGGCTCCCGGACCACGCCGAGGTCATCACGGGCGGCACCGCCCTGGACCGACCCGGCTACTACCACCAGGCCACGGTAGTCGCCGGGGTGCGGCAGCGGGACGAGATCGTGCAGAGCGAGGTGTTCGGGCCGGTCGTCACCGTCCAGCCGTTCGACGACGAGTCCGAGGCCGTCCGGATGGCCAACGACGTCCCCCAAGCGCTCGCCGCGAGCGTCTGGACCCGCGACCACGACCGCGCCATGCGGGCGAGCCGCGCGCTGCGGACCGGCATCGTCTGGGTCAACACGCACGGCACGACGGTGTCGGAGATGCCGCACGGGGGCGTTCGCCACTCCGGGTACGGCAGCGACCTCTCCCTCACCGGCCTGCTCGACTACACGCAGGTCAAGCACGTCATGCTGTGACGGGCCCCCGGCGACGGTCGGTCCGCCTCACAGCTTGGCGCCGAAGGCTTGCGTCCACCAGGGGCCGCCCGAGCCCTTGTGGATGCCCACGCCGATGTCCTTGAACGAGCAGTTGAGGATGTTGGCGCGGTGGCCGGGGCTGTTCATCCAGGACTCCATCACCGCCTCCGGTGTCTGCTGACCCATGGCGATGTTCTCCCCGTATGTGGACCAGCGGTAGCCCGCGGCGGTGATGCGCTGCCCGGGGTCCTCCCCGTCCGGGTTGGTGTGGTCGAAGAAGCCGCGGGCGGCCATGTCCTCGGAGTGGCCCAGCGCGGCCTTGTTCAGCAGGGAGTCCTCGGCGAGCGGACCGCACCCGGCGGCCGACCGCTCCTTGTTCACCAGGGCGACCACCTGGCCGACGGTGTCCGTGGCGACCGGCTGCGACTGCGGCGTACTGGACGGGGTGCGCGTCGGCTTGGGGGTCGGCCGGGGAGTGGGCGTGGCCTTCTTGGTGGGTTTGGGGGACTTGGAGGGGGTCGCCTTCTTCGACGGTGAGGCGGAGGGCGACGGAGACTTGGACGGCGACGGGGACGTCTCGACGGGACTCAGTTCCGAGAGGTCCGCCTCGGGGGCGCCGGCGACGGTCCGCGCGGCGGTCGGCTCCTCGGTCCCGGAGCCGGGGGCCTTGTCGAAGTACCAGAGGCCGCCGCCCGCCACGCAGGCCGCCACCACGACACCTCCGACGGCACGGCGCCGGATGCGTCGACGCCGACGAGCCTCGCTGCGGGAAGCCACCCGGCCGCCCGCGCCACGGTGCCCCGCATTGCGGCCCGATCCGGAGTGCCTCCCTGACTCGTTCAGCCGGGAGGCCGAGCCGACCGCGGCCATCCCGCCGGAGGCGGACAGCACCCTCTCCAGGAGCGCGGGCGCCGCGACGACGAGCGCGAGACCGGCCAGGAGGCCTTCGGCGGGCATCAATCCGCTCCACAGACCGGAGCATTGCACGCAACCCCGGGCATGCCGGGCTATTCGCTTGCGCCACAGCGCCGAGGGCCGGCCGTCCCAGGAGGCCAGCAGACCTTGCAGTTCCTGGCAGCGGGGCCGCGAGTCGAGGGCTCGCACCACCACCCGGGCCGCCTCCAACTGCGCCTTCATCCGCTGCACCCGTACCGCTGCGTGCTGCGGCGACAGCTCCAGGGCGGCCGCGACCTCGGCCCGGGTCAGCTCGCCCGCACACTCCAGCCACCACAGGGACAGCAGCCCTCGGTCGTCGGGCTCCAGCCAGCGTGTCGCGCGTGCGGTCTCCTGGCGCTGGCCGGACAGCTGGAGCTGCACCATGGTCAGGTCCACGAAGTCGGCGCCCGGATCCGCGAGATCCAAGGCCTCGCCCACGGGGCCAGGGGCGGACTGGCGGTCCTGCCAGTGGGAGCGGACCTGGTTCATCGCGATCGCCACGAGCCAGGAGCGGAAGCTCTCGGGAGTGCGCAGCCCTCCGAGCGCGTCGAGGGCACGGAGCATGGTGTCCTGCACGACGTCATCGACGTCGACGGAGCCGTTCAGAGCCCTCCCCACGATGTTGTAGACCAGCGGGAGGTACGCACCGACCAGGGCGTCCTGAGCCTCCGGGTCGCCACTCCTGGCCGCGGTGACCAGTGCCGCCAGTTCCGTCGTGCGCTCTGTACTCATCAAAAACTTCCCTGTCCTCGACGCCGAACGAAGCTGTCCGATACATGGGAGATCGATCGACGAGCCGCGGATAACGGTTCTTCGGACGCTTGTTCCACGAGAGACTCACGGGGTCGGCGGGGCGGCGCAATGGGGGACGTCACATTGGCGGGACCCGGCCGTCGACCGTCCGGAGAGGCCGGTCGGTGACAAAAGGGATGAAAAGTCAATCACTTTGGACTGAATTCACCAGGTCGAGTGAACCAGATCTTGCGCAGTGCGCCGCAGGGATGCTCACCCTCACCCCCGGGTAACTACCCGGATCTAAAGCCCCCCTGCCGAGGTGGAGCGGACATGACGCCGGACGCCGACGACCGCGCCCCCTATCCGACCGAGGACAAGGCCGCGGACTTTCTGCACCGCGTGACACCCCCGGCGAACACCCATGCCCGCACCCGTAGATGCGGTCCATACATCGTGGTCGAAGTCCTGGGTGAGATCGATCTGGCGACCGCGGTGTTCCTCGCCGAGCACCTGGACGCGGCGACGGCACGACCGGATCCGGACGTGCTCGTCGACCTGCGGCGGGTGGACTTCTTCGACTGCTCGGGGCTGCGTGTGCTGTGCCGGGCCGAAACGCGGGTCAGGGACCGAGGCGGTCGCCTCCGGATCGTCTCCGACGCGCCGCGGATACGGCGACTGCTGCGCGGCGCCGGACTGCTGGACCGGTTCGCGCCGTTATCGGGCATCCCCGGGGAAGACGGTCATTCTCCGTAATCACGATGGAAGATGACGGAAGATGACGGAAGCTGATGGAAGCTGATGGAAGCCGCCGGAAGATACGGAAGACGGCGATTCTTCTTGGTGATCCGAGGTGTCGGCCGGGCGGCCCCACTCCGCCCAGCCGACCCCCGGTGCGAGATCGCGGGGGCCTCACGGCAGGACGCGTACTCCCCATCCGCGCGCCTCTGCCGAACTGCACGGGGCCATGCGATCCCGGTCCCTTAGAACGCGAAGAGGCTGGTCCCGAAGGAGCCCTTCACGCACTCGTTGGCGAAGGTGCGCTCATAGGAGACGCGCTTACCCTGCCAGACGCCGTCGACCGTGACGATCACCGGGTCGTACTGCTTGGTACACAGCACGCCGTCCCTGGCTCTCAGCGCATCGAAGTCCCCGCCCACGCCCCGCAGTTCGACACAGGCCGACATGGCATCCGGGTGCGTGCCGGAGGCCGTCGGGGCGCAGCTCAAGGTGACCGCGCGCACCGGCGTGGTCATGGTGGCGCTGTCGCCGTTGGCCAGGGTGAGCACCAGGGCCGAGGGGGCGTAGAGCGAGGCGGGGGTGGCGTCCTGGGCTGCCAGGGCGGATCCGGTGAGGGGTCCGCAGATGGCGGTGGCCGTGAGGCCGAGGGTCGCTGCCCAGCGCGCGGTGTTCCGCATTGTGTGCATCCTTCCGCTCGAGTTGAGGGTGTGCCGGCTCCGGCGCGATCGGTGCCGGAGTGACGAGCGGGAGTCTGCCGAGTCCGCCGCCGAAACTCACATCGACACCACGGGTTTCAGTAACCTTGCGTATTGAATCAGTGGCGTGAAGTAACGGACTTCGAACGTTCCAACGCCGAAACTTGGCGGCTCTTGATCGTTCCAAGTCGCCGAGTGGCCGGTTTTCGCACGCTGATTAATAGGCCTGAAACATTCCGATTGGGCCCTCCGGTTGAGCTCTCGGCTGACTCGCCGCCCGCCCCTTGTGTTCATGAAGCGTCGGAGTAATCGTCATTACATGATTACCAGCGAACAACGACAGAAGCTGCGCGGCTGGTTCGCCGGCCGTCTGCCGGACGACCTCTTCGAGGAACTGACCGAGGTCACGGTCGACCGCGAGGAGATCACCGTGATCGGCCGCATCCCCGCTCCCCACCTGGCCGAGGACGTCTCGGCCGCCGAGCGGGAGGCGGCCGTGGAGGGCCGGATCCAGGAGTTCCGGGAGCGCACCCGGGAGACCCGGATCGGGGTGGCCCGCGAGGCGGAGCACCGGTTCCGCCGGAAGGTGTCCTGGGGCGTGGAGTGCGACGGTGAGCGCGCCCTGTTCACGCACATCGCCGCGCCGGTGATGACCCGGTTGCGGCAGCCCGAGCGCCAGGTCCTCGACACCCTGATCGCCGGCGGGGTCGCCCGCAGCCGCAGCGACGCCCTCGCCTGGTGTGTACGGCTGGTCCAGCGGCACACGGACGACTGGCTCGCCGAACTGCGCGATTCCCTGGAGAACGTCCAGCGGGTGCGGGCACAGGGACCGGACGCGGAGCCGGAGGACGCGTCCACGGACAGCGACTGATGGAGGTTTCGTCCACTCAGCGCACCGAAGATGGATGAACCGTCCTCTGGTGCGGATCTCGCGCCCCGCCGTACCGTCTGCAGATCCCCGAGAGGACGGCATCCGCGCTGCCCGCACACCCCAGCGGCAGGCACCGACCGTCGCCCCCGCCGCGCCACAACGCGCTCCACCGCCCCGTCCCCGCTGGAGCCCCCTTGTCCTCGCAGTCCCCGCAGTCGCCTCAGGCCCCGCAGCCCTCGAAGGCCTCTCAGGCCGCACCCCTCTCCCCCGTTCCCGCCCCCGCCCCCTCCTTGACCGAGGTGGAGACCCACGGCGTCGACCGCATCCCCGACGCCGAGCGCACCGCGACGCCGCTCGATCTGTTCCGCCTCGCCTTCGGCGGCGCCAACACCTTCTCCACCTGTGTCCTGGGCGCCTTCCCGATCCTGTTCGGCCTCTCCTTCTGGCAGGGCCTCGCGGCCACGCTGCTCGGGGTCGTCGTGGGCGCGCTGATCCTCTGCCCGATGGCGGTGTTCGGCCCGGTCAACGGCACCAACAACGCCGTCTCCTCCTCCGCGCACCTGGGCGTGCACGGCCGTGTGGTCGGCTCCTTCCTCTCCCTGCTGACGGCCGTCGCGTTCTTCTCGATCTCGGTGTGGAGCTCGGGCGACGCCCTGGTCGGCGGCGCGCACCGGCTCTTCGGACTGACGCGCGGCAACCTGTCGTACGTCATCGCGTACGCCCTGTTCGCGGGACTGGTCCTCGCGGTCTGTGCGTACGGCTTCCGCTTCATGCTGTTCGTCAACAAGATCGCCGTGCCCTCGGCGAGCGTGCTCTTCCTGATCGGCGTGATCGCCTTCGCCGGTGACTTCGACCCGTCGTACGCGGGCGTCTTCACGGACTCCGCGGACGCGGCGACCCAGTCGCTGTTCTGGCCGTCGTTCATCGGCGCCGCCCTGATCGTGCTCTCCAACCCGGTCTCGTTCGGGGCGTTCCTCGGCGACTGGTCGCGCTACATCCCGGCGAGCACCCCGCGCCGCAAGGTGATCGGCGCCGCGTTCCTGTCGCAGATCTCGACCCTGCTGCCGTTCGTCTTCGGCCTGGGGACGGCGAGCATCATCGCCACGAAGGTTCCGGAGTACGTCGACCCGGCGGCGCCCGACTTCGTCGGCGGGCTGCTGGCGATCTCGCCGGGCTGGTACTTCCTGCCGGTGTGTCTGCTGGCACTGATCGGCGGCATGGCGACGGGCACGACCGCGCTGTACGGGACCGGGCTCGACTTCTCGTCGGTGTTCCCGCGGCTGTCGCGCGTGCAGGCGACACTGCTGGTCGGCGGCCTGTCGATCGCGTTCATCTTCGTCGGGCGGTTCGGCCTCAACCTCGTGCAGTCGATCTCGACCTTCGCCACCATGATCATCACCTGCACCACGCCGTGGATGGTCGTGATGATGCTGGGCTACTGGACCCGGCGCGGCTGGTACGACCCCGAGGCCCTGCAGGTCTTCAACCGCCGTCAGCGCGGCGGCCGTTACTGGTTCGCGCACGGCTGGAACTGGCGGGGCATGACCGCCTGGTGGGTGGCGGCGCTGATCGGCGTGCTGTTCACCAACATCCCGGGCCAGTTCGTCGGCCCACTGGGCGATCTCGCGGGCGGCGTGGACATCAGCCTGCCGTTGTCGCTGGTCGTCGCGGCCGTGCTGTTCCTGGCGCTGCTGCGGGTGTTCCCCGAGCCGAGGGCGGTCTACGGGCCCGAGGGGGCGCGGCTCGCCCGGACGGTCGAGGTGCCCGTACCGCCGATCACCGGGCCCGGCGCGAAGGGCGACGAGGAGCCGTTGTCAGACCCGTCCGCTAGCTTGCGGGCATGACCAACTTCGTACTGGTGGCAGGGGCGTGGCTCGGGGCGTGGGCGTGGGACGAGGTGACGGCCGAGCTGCGCGCGGCCGGGCATGACGTCCATCCCCTGACGCTGTCCGGCCTCGCCGAGAAGCAAGGTGTTCCGGCAGGGCAGCAGACCCACGTCCAGGACATCGTGACGGAGGTCGAGCGCCTCGACCTGCGGGACGTCGTCCTCGTCGGGCACAGCTACGCCGGCGTGCCGGTCGGGCAGGCGGCCGAGCGGATGGGCGACCGGCTGACGCGTGTGGTGTTCGTCGACGCCATAGTCCCGGTCGACGGAGAGTCGTCCCTCTCCGGCTGGCCGAGCGACGAGGTGCGGGAGGCGATCGCCGCGACCGGCTTCTGGCCGCCGCTGACCGCCGAGGACTGCGCGGGGCAGGGCCTGACGGACGAGCAGATCGCACTGTTCGTGAACGGCTCCACCCCGCACCCGGGCCCCACGGCGACGGAACCGGCCGTCCTCACGGGCGACCTCGGCAAGCTTCCGGGGACGTACATCAAGTGCCTCCTCGACGGCGACGAACCGTGGGGTGCCGCGGCCGAGCTGCTCAAGGGCGACCGCTGGAACCTGGTGAACATGGACACAGGCCACTGGCCGATGTTCTCCCAGCCGCGCGAACTGGCCCAGATCCTGCACGAGTCGGTGACGGCCCCCTGATCCGATCCCCCTGATCCACTCCCCCGCCTACCGGTCGGTATGGTCGGCGTACAGCGCGTTCTCAGTGACGAGAGGCGGGGCGTACGCATGGGCAAGCACTGGGCGGACTTCCAGTACGAGATCTACCTGAACGGGATGTCGGGTGCCGTACCCCGGCTGCCCACCGATCTGACCCGGCTGGAGGAGCTGACCGAGCAACGGCTCGGCCCCGGTCCGGTCGGCTATGTGGCGGGCAGCGCGGGCGACGGCAGCACCGCCCGCGCCAACCGGGCCGCCCTCGGGCGGCACCGGATCGTGCCGCGCATGCTGCGGGACGTGCACGAACGGGATCTGTCCGTCGACGTGCTGGGCCGCTCCCTGCCCGCTCCGCTGGCGCTGGCACCGGTCGGGGTGATGTCGATCATGCACCCGGATGCCGAGTGCGCGGCCGCGCGGGCCGCCGCCGCGCAGGGCGTGCCCTTCACCCTGTCGTCGGCGTCCAGCACCCCCATGGAACAGGTCGCGGAGGCGATGGGCGACGCCGAGCGCTGGTTCCAGCTGTACTGGCCGAAGGACCCGGAGGTGGCCCGCAGTTTCCTGACCCGGGCGAAGGCGGCCGGGTTCACCGCCCTCGTCGTCACCCTGGACACACCGATGCTGGCCTGGCGGCCACGCGATCTCGACCAGGCCTACCTGCCGTTCCTGCACGGCGTGGGCACCGCCAACTACTTCTCCGACCCCGCCTTCCAGGCCGGCCTGGCCAAGCCGGTGCTGGAGGACCCGAACGCGGCCGTCATGCACTTCGTCGGCATGTTCTCGGACCCCGCCAAGACCTGGCCGGACCTGGCGTTCCTGCGAGAGAACTGGGACGGCCCGATCGTCCTGAAGGGCATCCTGCACCCGGCCGACGCCCGCGCCGCCGCCGACGCCGGGATGGACGCGGTGGTCGTCTCCAACCACGGTGGCCGCCAGGTGGCCGGCTCCGTCGGGGCGGCCGACGCCCTGCCCCGGGTCGTGGAAGCGGTCGGCGACCGGCTGACCGTGCTGTTCGACAGCGGTATCCGCACCGGCGCCGACATCTTCAAGGCGCTCGCCCTCGGCGCGAAGGCGGTCCTCGTCGGACGGCCGTACGCGTACGGGCTCGGCCTGGACGGACAGGCGGGCGTCGAGCACGTCATCCGCTGTCTGCTGGCCGAACTCGATCTCACCCTCGCCCTGTCCGGGCACGCCACCCCCGCCACGATCGGCCCCGCCGACCTCATCGAGGAATCCGCATGACCGCCGCCCAGAACGTCCTCGCCGTCATCTCGCCCCACGTGGGCGGCCGTGGCATCGGAGCCGGCCTCGCCACGCTCTTCCCCGAGGAGGCGAACGTCACCGTCGTCGAGGCGGCCGACGAGGACCCGGCGGCCCTGCGCTCCGCGCACGTCGTCATCACCGCGCTCGCGCCCGTGACCGCCGAACACCTCGCCGCCGCACCGGAGTTGGCGCTGGTGCAGTGCGCGAGCCACGGCTTCGACTACGTCGACGTGGACGCGGCCCGCGAGCGCGGCGTGCGGGTGTGCAACATCGGCTCCAGCGGCGCCGAGGCACAGAACGTCGCCGAGCAGACCTTCGCCCTCATGCTCGCCCTGGCCAAGCAGCTGATCCCGGCCCACACTGCGCTCGTCGAGGCCGACTGGGCACTGCCTCGCCTCCAGAACTCGCTGACCGAACTGTGCGGCAAGACGCTCGGCATCGTCGGCCTGGGCGAGATCGGACGGCAGGTCGCCCGCCGCGCGGTCGCGTTCGACATGAGCGTCGTCTACGCCGGACGACGCCGGCTGTCACCGCAGACGGAGGCCGAGTTCGGCGGCGCCCGTCACGCCCCGCTCGACAACCTGCTGAGCACCGCCGACTACGTCACCCTGCACACGCCGCTCACCGACGAGACCCGCCACCTGCTGAACGCCGAAAGGCTGGCGCTGCTCAAGCCGACGGCGTTCGTGATCAACACCGCGAGAGGCGCCCTGATCGACCAGAACGCCCTCGCGGACGCGCTGGAGAAGGGCGCCCTGGCCGGGGCGGGCATCGACGTCTTCGACCCCGAACCCCCCACCCCGGCCCTACGCCTGCTCCGCGCCCCGAACGTGGTGCTCTCCCCACACGCCGCCGGCGTCACCCGCGAGACCCTGGTACGGATCGCCCTCGCCGCGGTCCAGAATGTGACCGGCTTCCTCTCGGGCAGGGCACCGCAGGATGTCGTGAACTGAGCAGGTCGGAGCGCATCCTCTGGCAGTTCGGCAGCGCCCCTTCAGGGGCGCGGGGCTGTGCTCGATATGTGGCTCCGCCGCGCGGGCGCGACCAGCCCCAACGGCGCCGCAGACGACCGACATCAAGTCCCCGCATTGACAGCGCCAGGCACCGCCGGCACCCCGCTCGACAGGGAGCCGGGGCTGGCCGACGCCACCGGATCGGTGAGCCAGCGCTGCACGTCGGACCCGTCGCGGACCTTGACGACGATGTCGGCACCCGCCTCGGACGTGGTCGGCGCGAGGGCCAACTGCTCGTCCCGGCGGGTCAGTAACTCACCCTGCACGGTGAGGTCATAGCGCACGTCGTCACCCCGCTTCGCGTCGCCGTCGGCGCACTTGCCGAGGATCACCACACCGGCGTCGACGTGCGAGTCCAGGCACAGGTCGGGTTCCGCCACGCTGCGCAGCAGGCCGTCCTTCTCGTACGACCACTGCTGGGTGTCGTCGGCCGAGCACTCGGCCAGTTCGGTCCCGGCCCCGGCCTTCGGTTCGCCCCGGATGTCGAGGCACAGGTCGGCGTCGGCGTTGCGCAGCCTGGACTGCAGCGGTGCGGTGGGAAGTTGGGCCGTCCCGGGCGGTGAGGAGGACACCGCCGGCGGCAGCTGGCTTCCGGTGCCGCCGCTGGTGGCGGAGGCGGCCGGGTCGACCCCGTCGTCGTCCGAGAGCAGGCCGGCGGCGAGCATGGCCGCGATCAGCCCCGCGGAGGCCAGGCCCACACCGGTGAGCAGTGTCCGCGAGGAGCGCGGTCCGCCGGCGGGTCTGCGGACCTGCATGGGGATACGCGACAGAAGGCGTCGTCGTCCGGCGCCGTGCCGGGCGGAGCCACGCGCGCCGGTGCCGTCGGCCTGTGCACGGCCCGGACGGGCCTCCAGATAGCGGCGCGCGCCCCAGCCGAGCACGGCCTCGGCGATGAGCCCGCCCAACCCGCCCTCGAAATGACTCAGTTGTTCGGCAGCGTTACGGCAGTAGCGGCACCCCGTCAGATGCTGCTGGACATCCGGCAGCAGAGCCCCGCCCCGACGAATCGGGACGTCGAGGAGGCGGTTGTAGAACCGGCAATCCTTCGTCGGCGCGAGTTCCCGATGGGCATGTACACAACCTTCGCGGAATTTATCACGCGCCTGTTCGAGGGCGGCCGAGGCGGTAACGGTATCCATGCCCAACAGACCGGCCGGGATGCTTAGCGGCTCGGCCTCGACCTCGGTATGCCAGAGCAGACATCGGCCAAGTCCCGGAAGTGCCTGGAATGACCGATCGGCGAGCTTCCGATTTTCGGGCGTCATCGACTTCGCCGTTCGCATACCGCGGC
The DNA here is from genome assembly GCF_044453205.1 of Streptomyces sp. NPDC051738. Taxonomy (NCBI): domain Bacteria; kingdom Bacillati; phylum Actinomycetota; class Actinomycetes; order Kitasatosporales; family Streptomycetaceae; genus Streptomyces; species Streptomyces sp. NPDC051738. Next base: position 97,692 of record NZ_JBITCM010000014.1, read on the forward strand.
CGCCCGCGGGTTTCGCCAGCTCCGGCAGAACGCCGGCTATTTGATCCTCGGCCGACCACTGCCGAACTGTGTCCCGAACGGCGACGAGGAGCCGGGGCCGTAGCGCGGCGGCCGGTTCGCCCATGGCCAGACGGTCGAGGACCTGGTGGAAGGCGGCGGCGGTGACCATGTCGGCGGCGCCTGACGGAGCGGCGAGACAGATGACCGCGTATGCGCGGGCCGGTTGCCAGTGCCGCGCCATGAGCAGCGCGACGGACGGAGCGGCCTCGTTGTCGGGACGGCCCCGCAGCCGGGCGGCGAGACCTTCGTCGGATTCCTCGGGAACCCCGCCGGGCGGCGGGTAAGGGGGGCGAGGGGGGTGGGGGGTGGGCACTGAACGAAATCCTTCCCACGCGCAGATGACTCAGAAGGTCCGGTGGCCGAAAAGGCGGAGCGGTCCGGTGTGTACCTTTTCGGCGTGAGCGCGGGGAGCGCGAATTCACCAACGTCCATCCGCCCCGGTTCCCCACGGCACGAATGAGCCCGGCCTTTTCCACCCCCCACGGGTAGTTCACCCTTGCACAGCACACTCATGGCCAACAAGGCACTTGGGCAACATCCGCACCTTTGAAAGAAAGTCAGATACGGCGGCAACTCGCCACACCTGCGTGAGCTTTCGACATTCCATGCGCCCCGTGTGAAACACACGCACGCGCAAGAGCACCACGCACGCTCCCCGGCGCGCACGCCCGCGTAGTCCACTGGAACCGGCCCCTCGGAAGGCCCCGTGCAGGGTGGGGTCCCCCCGGCTCGAGCGAAGCCGAGAGTTGGGGGAGGCACTCCTGCGCGCAACGGGCCGCCGACCCCCTTCTCCCGCCCTCGGTCGGCGGCCCCGAGGGCGGGCTGTACGGGTCGGCCCGGCCGGCGGGCCTCAGATCTGCCAGGAGCGCAGCCGGTCGGCCGCGCCGTACAGGTCGACCTTGCCGGAGATCAGGTCGCGGGCGAGGTCGACGAGGGCGCCGTAGGGCGGGTCGATACCGACGCCGCTGACGAACATGTAGGCCACCGCGGACGCGCAGGCGAAGCGGGCGTTGGCCGAGGGGAGCGGCTTGAGCAGAGCGAGGGTGTGCAGCAGCGCGGCGGCACGCCAGGCCGGGTCGGAGTCGACGCCCAGGCGGGGCGGATCCACGCGATGACGGGCGACGGCGGCGACCAACGCGGAGAAGTCGTTGATCGTGGGCTGGTCCGGGAGGACCTCTTCGTGACGCTGGAGCAGCCAGGGCACGTCGATATGGAGGACGGGTGCCATCGGTCAGGCAGCCCGTCCCGCGTCCTTGGCGGACGGTTCGTCGTCGGGGAAGGCGGCCGCGAACTCGTCCGCGTGCGACGCGAAGAACCGGCGGAACGCCTCGGCGCCCTCCTGCAGCGCGCGGTGCCGGGCTATGTCGGCCGCGGCGGCCTCGCGCACGAGTGCCTTCATCGACGTACCGCGCTCCTTGGCGATCTGCCGCAGGTCCTCTAGCTCGCGGTCGCTGAACTCCACGTTGAGAGCTGGCATGCCTTCACGGTACCGCTCGGGTACTTACCCGTAAATACGCGCAGGTCAAGTGTGATGCACGACGGTACCGAGGGGGGCGCGGAACGCTCGGTCGAGCGCCAGGCCGCTCACCAGAACCGCCCGCACGGCGACCCCGAGACGTAGGTCACATTCGAGCAGGAGACCTGGCTGTCGCCGACCCCTCACCAGTGGCCCGGCGAGCTCGTGGCGCATGAACCGTAGGGAAACAGGAGGCGGCGGAGGGCCGTACGGCATGTACCGGGGCCGTCCCTTCCCGGCGGCCCCTACAACCCCGGGTGATGCCCCACTGTCACACCCCATGCCGGCACACCACCACATGTTTCCGGCACGACAACGAACCTCATCACCAACGGAGTTCACGTGCACATGCGCTTAGCAGCCACCCGGACGACCGCGGTCGCCGCACTCACCCTGCTCGCCGGCGCGGTGGTCGTACCGTCCGCCCACTCGGCGGACCGCGACTACACGGTGACCCTCACCAGCAGCACCGCCACCACCGACTTCGACCAGCGCACGGTCGACCTGACCGGGACCCTGACCCGGCCGGACGGGACGCCCTCCGCAAACACGCCGGTCGAGCTGGAGCAGTCCGTCCTGTTCGACACCTGGAACCCGTGGGGCGACCCGATCGACCCGACGGAGTGGGAGACCCGCAGCCTGGGCACGGTCCGCACGGACGCCAAGGGACGGTTTACCCTTGAGGACGTCCCGGCGGACCGCTGGGACGACCGGCCGAGCCCCTACCTCGCCCCGCGCCACGAGGTGCAGTTCCGCGCCAAGTACGACACGGACCCCACCGACGGCCAGATGGCGTTCGCGGACACCACCGTGAACGTCGAACCCGTCGCGAGCTCACTCACGTACCGGGTCAGCAACGTCATCGTGCACCCCGGCATGCGCCTCACCGTCACCGGCAAGGTCACCTGGCCCGCGGGCCACGGTCCGATCGCCGGGACCCGGGTCTTCCTGCGGCAGTACTACGAGAGCGAGTACAACGCGCAGACCACCACGGACGCGGACGGCAACTTCACCATCAACACCAGGATCCGCGCAGGCGACCGCGAGTTCGTGCTCTTCTCGGCCCCCAAGGACTACTACATGGCGGGCGCGAGCAAGGACCTCCCGATCAAGAACACCGCCTCGTAGCGGCAGCCCGTCACCGCCGGAAGCCCGCCGCCGCACTCCGCGACGGCGGGCTCGCCGGACCGGGCCTACCCCTGGCCGGCCACGAAGGAGGCCATCCGGGTCAGGGCGGAGTTCCAGTTGATGGTGTGCTCGTTCGTCGACCAGGACTGGATGTCGTCGATGTAGCAGAACTGGCCGACGCAGCCCTGAAGTTTGCTCTGTGCGTAGGGGTCCTGAATGCTGGAGTTCGGTCCGCCGGCGACCGTACCGACGGGCGGGTTGGGCTGACTCGGGTCGAGCTGGTGGGCGTACCAACGGGCGTGCTGGTTGCGGGAGTTGACCTCGCCGTAGCCGGTCACGTACGAGATGTTCAGCGCGTTGCGACCGAACAGGTAGTCCATGCTCTGCACCGCGCCGTCCCGGTACTTCGCGGCGCCCGTGATGTCGTACGCGGTGGCGATGACGACGGCGTTGTGCAGGATCTGGTGGTTGGATCCCCAGTCGTAGAGGTTGCCCGGCGGGGCGTACGGCATTCCGTACGGCTGTGACTTCAGGGTGGCCAGGTAGCCGTCGGCACCCTTGATCACGGACTGGCGCACCTTCTCCCGGCCCGGCAACCTGCTCGGCACGGTCGCGAGGTCCAGGCGGGCCGCGGCCGCGGTCCTGGCCCAGTCGTAGCCCACGGGGCCGAAGATGTCGGCCGTGTGCACCGGGGAGCCCAGGACGTGGTCCGCGAACTCCTTCTCGCCCGTGCTGAGATACAGCTCGGCCGCGGCCCAGTAGAACTCGTCGGTGACGTTGCCGTCGGCGTACGTACCGCCGCCGATGCCGTCGCTCTCGGAGGCGTACCGGTCGGGATGCGCGAGCGCCGCCGACCAGGCCTTGCGGGCGGCACCCAGCGCCTTCGCAGCGAACTCCTTGTCGTAAGGCTTGTACAGGCGCGCGGCCTGCGCGGCCGTCGCCGCCAGGTTGAGGGTCGCCGCGGTGGACGGGGGATGCAGTTCGCGCTTCTGCGGGTCGTCGCTCGGCAGCAGCGGAAGGCCCGTCCACTGCTCGTCGTGGATCTTGTGGTGCGCCATGCCGGCCAGTGGCTGCCCCGCGGGCACCTGCATCTTCAGCAGGAACTCCAGCTCCCAGCGGACCTCGTCGAGGATGTCCGGCACATTGTTGCCGCTCTCCGGGATGGCGAGCGTGCCGTCGCGCAGCTTCTCCGGCTCCCCGGTGCGGGCCAGCCGTTCACGCTCGTACGTGCTCAGCAGCTCCCACACCGAGATACCGCCGTTGACGACGTATTTGCCGTGGTCGCCGGCGTCGTACCAGCCGCCGGTGACGTCGAGCGTGTAGTCGCACACGCCCGGTTGGCAGGGCACCGCGCCGTCGCCCCGGTTGGGTGCGACGTCGACGTGTCCGGCGGGACGGGCATAGCCCGGGCGCAGGTCGTCGCGGATCGCGATGCCGCTGCGCTGCGTGTAGTAGTACTTCACGGCGTCCAGGCGCAGCCGCTCGTAGGCGGCCGTACCGATGTCGAAGGGGCGGCTCGCCTCTCCGTCGGCCACGAGCGTGAGGTCCGTGCCCTTCTTCCGGTAGCCGCCGAAGTCGATGGAGTGCACGTTCTGCGCGGAGGAGGCGTCGGTGCCGCGCGGCACGGTCCAGCCGTGGGCGACCACGGCCCCGGAGGCGCTCTTCAGCTGCCAGGGCAGCTTCTCGGTCGCGTCGGTGACCAGCGTGGCGTTCTTCGGCCCGGCGGGCAGATAGGCGACCTGGTTCACCCGCACCCGGGGCCCGGTGTCGGGCTCGTACACCTCGGGCGGGACGCCGCCCAGCAGCGACGCGTCATCCATGCAGAAGCGCCACGCGTCCGCGCTGCCGCCGAGTTGGAAGGCGACCTGGCCCTGCGGGGTGTCGACGGGCGAGGTGAAGGTGTACGCGTACGAGTTCCCGGAGCCGCTCAGCTCCGGCGTCACCTCGAAGTAGGTGTCGTACGGCGCCGCCGACAGGCCGACGATCGCCCGCACGACGTGCCCCTCGGGCGAGCCGTTCGCGGTGAAGGAGAAGCGGTACGACTCCCCCTTCACCAGGGCGATGTCGTTCTGGCCGACGGCCGCGTCCCAGGGGTTGGTGGTGCCGCCGGGCACGTCTGCGCAGAGGCGGCCGTCGGACAGGCCCGCGGTGACCGTGCTGCTCGCCCACCAGGGCTCGGTGGTGGTGTCGAAGGTGCCGTTCTTGAGCTGCTCGACCTCTTCGGCGCCTGCGGGTGCGGCCGGGAGTGCGGTGAGGCCTGCGGCCAGCAGGGCCGTCAGGGTCAGCAGGGTGGTTCTGCGTCGTTTCACGTCTGGGCTCCTCGGGGGGAGGGGCGGGTGACGCTCCGTGGGAGCGCTCCCAGATGCGGACGCAACCATGCTTGTTGGCGACATGACACTCCGTCAACGGTCCGGACGAAACGCTTCGCTGGGATGCCGCGATGGGTTGTCTTTTGGGTGCGGCGCCGTTGTGGCTGGTCGCGCCCGCGCGGCGGAGCCGCATATCGAGCACAGCCCCGCGCCCCTGAGGGCGTTGCCGAACCGGGCGTCCGGACCGTGACGTGGGTCAGGTGGCGGGGACTTCCAGCTCGCTTATCCGTATTGCTCCGCGGGCCTCCCCGGGGTGGGCACTGGTCAAAGTCAGCCGTAGCCGGGAGCTGCGTGCCGTGTCGAAGGTGATGACGGTCGGCGCGTCCGAGGCAGTCGCCCAGTCCACGGCCGGCCCCGTCACCGGCACATACCGGCGGCCGTCCCACACCTCGGCCTCCACCGACGCCGGCAGCGTGTGTATGGCGTCCACGGTGAACGAGACCTCCACCCGGTCGAACGTCCGCGCGCGGCCGAAGTCCACACTCACCCAGTCCTCGGACCTGGCTCCGTCGAAGGTCGGCAGCAGGGCTGTCGCCGCCTTGAGGAAGCCGTTGGACCAGGCGGTGGCCGGGTCGCCGTCGAGCATCGCGGCGGGGAGGGTGTCCGGACGGCCGGAGTAACTGGCGTCCGCGTAGGGGTAGTTGACCGGCTGCGGATAGTCGGGCTCGAAGTCCGGCGCCGGGGTGAGTGCGGCCGACCGGGCGGGCGTCGTCCGCACCGTCACGCTGCCCGCCCGCAGCCCTTCGGCCCGTGCGGTCACCTTCAGCGAGCCCGCCTTCGTGCCGGACCGTACGATCGCCAGCGCCTTGCCGTGTAAGGCCGTACGGGTGCTCGCCTGGTAGCGCTCGGCGCTTTCCTCGCGGCCGTTGTCGAGCCCGGCGAGTGAGCCGCCCCGCACGTCGAAGGAGATCAGGTCCTCGGCGTCCGGCACCACCACGCCCCGGGCGTCCACGACCTCGGCGGTCACGAAGACCAGCGAACGTCCGTCGGCGTCCAGGGACTTGCGGTCGGCGGTCAGTCGTACGGCCTTCGGCGCACCGGCCGTGCGCAGCACGTCGGTGGCGACCGCCTCGCCGCCTCTGCGAGCCACCGCCTTCAACTCCCCTGCCCTGTAGGGCACCTTCCAGGTGAGGTGGAGCTTGCCCACGCTGCCGTTGGGGCTGGTGTAGCTGCCGGGGTAGGGGCCGTCGGTGAAGGTCTTGTCGTCGCCGGTCGGCTCGGTGGTCTCCAGATAGGTCCGTCCGTCGACGGTCTTCTTGGTGTCGAACGTCCTTGTGCCGAGGGACTTCCCGTTGAGGAACAGTTCGACGGTGTCGACATTGGAGTACGCCCACACCTCGACGGTGTCGCCCTCCGTGTGGTTCCAGGTCATCGGCAGCAGATGGACCATGGGCTCACTCACCCACTGGCTCTGGAACAGGTAGTACATGTCCTTCGGGAAGCCGGCCGTGTCGACCGCGCCGAAGAAGGACGCCTTCACCGGGAAGACGTCGTACGGCGTGGGCTCGCCGATGTAGTCGATGCCGGACCACAGGAACTGCCCGGCGAACCACTTCCGGTCCCGGTCCTTCTTGTGCCCGTACTCCCCGCTCATGGTCCAGGAGGCGAGGTTGTTGTCGTAGGAAGAGGTCGAGCGCTTGCCCGGCGTGTGGTTCTCGCCCGTGTTGAGGCGCTCGGGCTCCTGGTAGGCGCCTCGGGTCGAGGTCTCGGAGGAGGACTCGGACTCGAAGAGGAACAGGTGGGGGTAGCGGGCGTGCAGGGCGTCCACCGACTTGGCGGTGTTGTAGTTGAGGCCGAGGCCGTCGAGCTTGGCCAGGATCAGATCGCCCGGTGAGCCGGGGGCGGGGACGCTGCGGTGGCGGTGGGAGCCGATCACGATCGGGCGGGTGTCGTCGCAGGCCTTGATGGCGGCGATGAGCCGGTCCGCCATGGCGAGTCCGGAGGTCGAGGTGAACTCGGAGACCTCGTTGCCGATCGACCAGGTGAGGACGGCGGGCGAGTTGCGGGCCGCCAGCACCATCTCCGTGATGTCCTTGTCGGCCCACTCGTCGAAGAAGCGGCCGTAGTCGTAGCGCGTCTTGGGCGAGCGCCAGCAGTCGAAGGCCTCCACCAGCATCACGATGCCCATCTCCTCGCAGACCTGGATCATCTCCGGCGAGGGCGGGTTGTGGGAGGTGCGGAAGGCGTTGACGCCCATCGACTTCATGATCGTCATCTGCCGCCGGATCGCGTCGATACTGACGGCGGCACCCAGGGCGCCGAGGTCGTGGTGGAGGTCGACGCCCCTGATCTTGCTTTGCTCGCCGTTGAGGTGGAAGCCCTCGTCCGGGTCGAAGCGGAAGGTGCGGAAGCCGAAGGTCGTGCGGTGGGTGTCGGTCGTGCTTCCGCCGACGCGGAGTTCGGTCTTCAGGGTGTAGCGGTGGTGAGGGGTGTCGAAATCCCACAACTTCGGTTCGGGGACCGTGAGTTCGTGGGTCTCGGTCGCCTTGTCGGTGACGGGGACCGTGGAGGACGTACGGGCGACGGTACGGCCACGGGGGTCGACGATCCGCGAGACGATCTCGACGTCCGTGCCGCCTGCGGAGGCGTTCACCACCGAGGTCCGTACCCGTACGACGCCACGCTCCTCGGTGATCTCGGGAGTGGTGACGTACGTGCCCCAGCGCTCGACGTGCACCGGTTCGGTGATGACCAGGCGGGCCTCGCGGTAGATGCCGCTGCCCGAGTACCAGCGGCTGCTGGGGAGGCGGTTCTGCACCTTGACCGCGAGCACGTTCTCGGTGCGGCCGTCGGTGTGCACCAGGTCGGTGAGGTCGAAGGCGAAGCCGGTGTAGCCGTAGGGGTGGCGGCCGACCTCCTTGCCGTTGCAGTGGACGTACGAGTCCATGTAGACGCCGTCGAACTCCACCGATATCCGCTTGCCCGCGAGGGCGGGCGGCAGGGTGAAGGCGAGGCGGTACCAGCCGAGGCCGCCGGGGAAGAAGCCGGTGCCGCTGGTGGTGCCGTGCTCGGTGGTCGGGGCGAACTCGATGCTCCAGTCGTGCGGCACCGCGACCTCGCGCCAGCCCGAGTCGTCGTAGCCGGGCTCGGCGGCACCGGCGTACGCATCGGTCGGGTCGGTGATCCAGCCCGGGTTCACCAGGGCGAAGCGCCAGCCGTCGCGCAGCGGGACGGTGCGGCGGCCGGACGCGGCACCGCCGGCTGCGGCGAGTTCCGCGGCCCCTGCCGTCGAGGTGTTCAGCAGTGCTCCGGCCGCCGGGACGGCCGTGGAGGCGAGCAGTAACGATCTTCGAGTGACTGTCATGGCGGCTCTCCCTCATCAGGGCCCAGAAGTACTCACAACTGATCGTGAACGAACAGATTCTGACGGGGTGGTATACGGGGCAGTCAAGAGTGCGCCACGAGGGTTCCCGTACGCACGGGTCGCCGAAGCACTAGGCTGGAACCCAAGTGCTCACGGTTGTTCACCGTGAGTGTGCGCGATGGAGTGGCGACCATGAGCCCGGAGTATCCGTTCGACGAGGCCGCGACGGCCCGGGCGGTCCTCGACGACAGCGGCGTGCTCGTCGAGTGGAACGCGGGGGCCGAGCGACTGCTGGGCCACCCGGCCGCCGAGGTCCTGGGGCGCCCCGCCCGGGATCTGCTGGCCGACGACGGGCACACCCGGCCCGGCATCCCCGACGGCGAGCGCTGGGACGGCATCCTCACCCTGCGCCATCGCGACGGCGGCGCGGTGACCGTGTGGCTCCTCGCCCACCGGATGCGGCCGCAGGCCACCGGGCCCGACCACTGGCTCGTGGTCACGCCCATCGAGGGGGACGGCCCCCGGCTGCCCGACGATCCACTGGACGGCGTCGGGCTCCTGGAGTCCCCCTGCGCCATCGCTATCTACGACGAGCGGCTACGGCTGCGCCGGATCAACTCCGTGATGGCGGAGGTCCTGCGCCTCTCCGAAGAGCACGTGCGCGGGCTGCGGGCGCCCGAGCTCACCGGCCGGGCCCAGAGCTACGACATCGAGCGGCAGCTTCTCCGCGTGCTCACCACGGGCCGGGGCACCGACGTACGGACGTACGTTCCGGTCGGCGGTGACAGAACGTACGCCTGGCTGGCCCGCATGGCCCCGATCACCGACGGCAAGGGCCGGGTGCGCGGCGTGTCCGTCGCCGCGCACGACTTCACCGACCAGTACGTGGCCCAGGAGCGACTCCAGCTGGTGAACGAGGCCAGCGTGCGCATCGGCACCACCCTCGACGTCACCCTGACGGCCCAGGAGCTGGCGGACATCTGCGTCCCCGCCCTCGCCGACTTCGTGAGCGTCGACCTGCTGGACCCTCCGGAACACGGGGACGATCTGCCCACCGGCCGGCTGACGGCCCCGATCTCCCTGCGCCGGGCCGCCCATCGATCCGTCAACCACGGCACCCCCGAAGCCATCGTCAAGCCGGGCAGCACGGACGTGTATCCCGCCCCGTCGCCCCAGGCCGACGCGCTGCTGGCGGGGCACGCCATCGTGGCCTCTACGTCGACCGGCGACCTGGGCCAGTGGCTCTCCTGGGACCCGGCACGCGCCGAGCGGATCCAGGCGTACGGCATCCACACCACCATGTCCGTGCCGATCCAGGCCCGCGGCACCACCCTCGGCGTCACCGTGCTCACCCGGTTCAGGAACCCCGAGCCGTTCACGCCCGACGATGTGCTGCTGGCCGAGGAGATCACGGCCCGCGCGGCCGTCTGCATCGACAACGCCCGCCGCTACTCCCGCGAGCGTGAGACCGCCCTCGCCCTGCAGCGCAGCCTGCTCCCCCGGTCCCTGCCGCGCACCGCCGCGCTGGAAGCGGCCTCCCGCTATCTCCCGGCGGCGCGGTCGGGGGTGGGCGGCGACTGGTTCGACGTGATCCCGCTGTCCGGGCTGCGGGTCGCGATGGTCGTCGGGGACGTCGTCGGACACGGCATCCAGGCCTCGGCCACCATGGGCCGGCTGCGCACCGCCGTCCGCACGCTCGCCGACATCGATCTCGCGCCCGACGAGCTGCTGACCCACCTCGACGACCTGGTCGTCCGCCTCTCCGAGGAGACGGGCAACGAGGGCAGCCCCGGCGAGGTCGGCGCCACCTGTCTGTACGCGGTGTACGACCCGGTCTCCCGGCGCTGCACACTGGCCCGGGCCGGACACCCCTCGCCGGTGATGGTCCCTCCGGGCGGCGCGCCGCGGGAGATCGAGCTGCCCGCCGGGCCACCGCTGGGCCTGGGCGGGCTGCCCTTCGAGTCCGCCGAGATCGAACTGCGCGAGGGCACGGTGCTCACCTTCTACACCGACGGCCTCATCGAGACGCGCGAGCGCGACGTCGACGCCAGCCACATGCTGCTGTGCGACGCGCTGGCGGGCGCCTCCGACTCGCTCGACGAAACCTGCGACCGCGTCCTGAACGCCCTGCTCCCGACGGGCGGCGTCGCCGACGACGTGGCGCTGCTGGTGGCCCGCACCCAGGGGCTGCCCGCCTCCCAGGTCGCGACCTGGGACATCCCGGCGGACCCGGCGCTCGTCGCGCCCATCCGCAAGCAGGCCGTGGACCAGCTCGACACCTGGGGTCTGAGCGAGGCGTCGTTCACCGTCGAACTGGTGGTGAGCGAGCTGGTCACCAACGCCATCCGCTACGGCATCCACCCCATCCGGCTCCGGCTGATCCACGACGCGGCCACGCTGATCTGCGAGGTCTCCGACACCAGCCACACGGCACCGCATCTGCGCCGCGCCAAGACCTTCGACGAGGGCGGCCGCGGGCTGCTGCTGGTCGCCCAGCTCACCCAGCGCTGGGGCAGCCGGCACACGACGGAGGGCAAGACGATCTGGGCGGAGATCGGACTCGTCGAGGAGGGGTGAGTAGTCGGTGCGAAAACGGGGAGTCGTGACAACCATGGGACATGCACGGGCATTCCACCCCTTACACCGAGCGACTCCCCTCGTCAGCGCCGTCGCGTTGCTCAGCCTGGTCGCCGCGTGCGGCAGCGGCGCCGAGGCCGGCGGTGCCGTGCGGACACCGGACGGCACCGGCAGCCCTGCGGCCACGGCCGGCGCGGCCAGTACAGGGAGTCCCGCAACCGCGCCGGACACGATCGCGCCGGGCACCGCCGACACCGGCAGCCCCGTGAGCCAGTCGGCCGCCGCCGCCCCGCGCTGCCACACCTCCGAGCTGCGCGCGAAGATCGGCCGTCCCAGTCCGGGAGCCGGGCAGCGCAACTTCCCGATCGTGCTGACCAACACGACCGACCGCACCTGCACCGTCCGCGGTTACCCCGGTGCCGCCTTCGTGGACGCGTCCGGCAAGCAGCTCGGCCCGGACCCGAAGCGGTCCCCCGACACGCCGACGAGCGTGTCGCTGGCCCCGGGCCGCAGCGCATGGGCCGGGCTGTCCTTCGCCAGCCCGGAGATCAGCGGGGCCCGTACGGCCGTACCGGATGCGCTGCTCGTGACGCCGCCCGACGAGCGGGATCCGCTCGAGGTGGCGTGGACCGCCGGTGAGGTGCCCGTGGCCGGGAACGAGTCCTCGGTGCGCCTGACGGTGTTCCAACCCGGCACCGGCGGCTGATCCACGATCAGCGGCGACCTCCACCGCCGTATCCGTAGCCGCCGTATCCGTATCCGTAGCCGCCATACCCCCCGGAGCCCCCGTATCCGCCGGAGCCTCCGTATCCGCCGCCGGACCAGCCGTTCTGGCCGTCCGAGGAGCAGTAGTACGGGTTGTACGAGCACGCGTCGGTGGGGGACGGGCTCGTGGACGTCGGCTGGGCGGCCGACGGGGTCGGGGTGGGCGTCGGGGTCTTCGACGACTTGGGGGTGGGGGTCGGGGTCGGCTCCGGTGTGCTCGGCGTGTCGGTCTCGACCTCCTTGCCCCAGTTGACCACCTCCAGCTGGAGATCCGTCCGCGATGTGTCGATCACCCAGTGCTGGGCGTCGCCCTCGTCGTCGCGGGTCTTGAGGACCAGGGCGCCCGAGCCGTCGGTGGCGGCCGGGCTGAGGGCCAGGTCCTGGTTGAAGCGCGGCACCAGGGTGCCCTGGAGCGTGAAGTCGTAGCGGACGTTCTTGTTCTCGGAGTCGGAGCCGCCCGTGCACGGGGCCAGCCGGACCGAGTAGCCGAGGTGGGAGTCGAGACAGAGGTCGGGGTTGGTGGCGCTGCGCATCAGGCCGTCGGTCTCGTACGACCACTGCTGGCCGGGCGCCGCGGAGCACTTGGTGAGTTCGGCCTCCGCGTTCTCGACGGCCTTTTCGCCGACGAGGCCCACGCACAGCCCGGACCCGATGTTGTGCAGCCGCCCCCGCAGATCGCCCTTCGCGGCCTCGGCCGCGCCCGCCCAGGACGGGTTGCTGGTGGCGCCCGTGTCGGGGGCGGGCGTTTCGGCGGGGCGGTCGTCGGCGGCCGGGGCAGTGCCGTCTCCGGAGCCGAGCGCGGACCAGACGACGAGCGGGAGGACGACGAGGGCGCTGACGGTGACGACGGCCGCGGTGAGGTTGCGACGCCGTGCGGCACGGCGGGCGGCCTTGAGGGCGGAGCGGCCGGAGCAGGTGCGGGTCTCTCCGGTGGGGGTGGCGGGGGTGGGGTCGCCGGGACGGAAAGCCGCTGCGGGGTCGGTGCGCGGGGCGGCCCGGCGGGCGGTCCGACCGGCGGTCCGACGGGGGCGTCGACGGCCCGACTCGGCGGGCGAGGCGACGGCGTCCGCGGCGGTGAAGGGCTCACCCGTGGGTGCGGCCGTCCCTCCCGTGGGGGCGAACGCCCCAACCCCGGGAACGAAGACCCCGGACTCGGGTGCGGCCGTCCCTCCCGTGGGCGCGAACGCCCCACCCGCGGCAGCGAAGGCCTCACCCCCGCCGGCGAAGTTCCCACGCGCGGAAGCGAACGTCTCCGCGGCAGGGGCGGAGCCCGCACCCGAAGCGGCCTCTCCCGCAGGAGTCGGGGTGTCTCCGGCCGGGGCGACGGCGGCCTCGTCGCCGAAGAAGGACTCGCCCGCGATCTGAGCCGCCCGCGTCGGCGGCTTCACCTCAGCCGGCGTGTCGGCCTGTCTCGCTCTCGACTCCAGATAGGCCCCCGCGCCCCAGCCGAGCACCGCCTCGGTCAGCGCGAAGCCGAGCCCCGTGTTGAAGAAGTTCAGCTGCTCGGCGGTGTCGGTGCAGTGCCCGCAGCGGTTCAGGTGCTCGCGCAGATCGGGGTCGATGTCGACGCCGCCGCGCCGGTAGGTGACATCCAGCATCCGCAGGTAGCGCCGGCACTCCTGCTCGGGGGCGAGTTCGCGGTGGACCTGGAGGCTCTCCTCGCGCAACCGGTCGCGGGCCCGGCCCAGTTCGACGCGGGCGGACTCCTCGTCGAGGCCCAGGAGTCCGGCCGGTACGGCGAGCGGCTCGGCCTCGACCTCGGTGTGCCACAGCAGACAGCGGGCCGCCTGGGGAAGCCGTTGGAAGGCCCCGGTCAGCAGTCGCCGGTTGACCGGCGGCAGCAGCCGGGCCGCGGCCCGCTCCGCGCCGTCCGACTCGGAGCGCAGTTCGGGGTGGAGCAGCTCGCGTCTGCGGTCGGTGTCCCACTCGGCCGCGATCCGCCGTACGGTGACGAGCAGTTGGGGGCGCCACGCGGCCGTCGGTCCGGTCTGCCGCAGCGTTTCGCCGAAAAGCCGGGTGAATGCCGCGGTGGTGAGCATTCCCGCGGAACGGGCGTCCGCCGTGCACAGCCGGGCGTAGGCGAAGCCCGCTTCCCAGTGCCGGTCGAGGAGTTCACCCACGGGATGGAGCGCCGGTGTCGCCCCTGTCCACCTCTTGAGTTCGGCGCTCAGTTGAGCATCCGTCACTTCGAAGAGACGGGCGTCGTGAGGGGAATTCGACGGGCCAGCGTCATGCACGATGGCATTCCTCCGGAGGGCATGCGGCATTGAAGGTCCATACCAAGGGGTATGCTCCGGGCGCGGCTCTTGTGAAGCGTGTGGCGTGTGGGAGCGAGGCACACCTTTGCACAGGTCAGCGACAGGGAACAAGTGATTCCAGGGTTTTGTGCATTGCGTGCCAGGCGGTCGGTATTTGACGAACGGTCAATAGTGGACCGAGGCCATTACGGCGCATCCGCGGGGCAATTGGAAATGGTATTCACTCACCCACCCGCGAACTCCGACGCAAACCATTGACTGACCACTCTCCCGCCTTTTTGCCTGGTCATACGCGCGCATGCGCCTTCACTGAGCCTCCACATCTCCTGCGCCAACCATTGAACCACCCACCCGGTACGCACCGGGCGGCATCCCGTACCGATCCCGGAACACCCGGTTGAAGTGAAACGGGCTGACGAACCCCGAGGCGGCGGCCACGCGTTCCACCGACAGGTCGGTGCTCTCCAGCAGCCGGGCGGCGTGTCGCAGCCGCGCCTCACGCAACGCGCGCATCGGTGACTGCCCGGTCTGCTGGGTGAAGAGATGCGCGAACCGGGAGGGCGAGAGAGCGACACGCGCGGCGAGCGAGCGGACGGTGTGCGGGGCGGCCGGGTCGGCTGCGATCAGCGCCTGCGCCCGGCGCACCCGCGTGTCGAGACCGGGGCCGGGCCGCACGGTCCGCGCGGTACCGGCGGTGAGCAGGACGACCTCCTCCAGTGAGCACAGCGCGAGTTCGCGCGCCGCGGTGCCGTGCGCCACGGCGACAGGATCGTCCCCCGGCGCCATGTCGGGCGGCGCGTCCGTCCCCGTCCAGCGGGCGTCGGCGAGCATCCGGCGGAACGCCGCCTCGACGCGGCCGTGCACGGCGTCCTGCGTCGGCGTGACGACGAACATCCCCTCTCCGGCGTCGTACGGGCGCAGCCAGGTCCGCCAGGAGGGGCGGGCCTGGCAGTGCGCCCACCAGAACTCCCAATGACGGGCGCCCGGTTCGACCCCGTAGCGGTGCGGGACACCCGGCGCGAGCACCACCAGGTCCCCCGCCCCGGCCCGCACCTCGGCGTCCCCGTGCCACAGCCGGCCGTGGCCGCCGGTCGTCCAGGTGAACAGCCAACTGTCCGCGCCGCGCGGCCGGTTGACCCCGTACCCCGTCGGCTGGTCGAAGTACCCGACCACCACCAGGCCCGGCGGCGGGGCAGGGTCACCGGGCGCGGCAGTCTCAGGCAATTCGTCAGCGCTCACGGTCATCCTCCTCGAACGTCGATCGGCCTAGCGTGGCAGGGCGAGGACAACAAGGACACCTGACCGAGGAGTGGACACATGACAGCCACGGACATCGGCAGCGCCGACTCTCCCATTCTGCCCGAGGCCGGGCTCCGTCAGTTCCGCGACGACGGCTTCGCGGTCGTACGCGGGCTGTTCGGGTACGACGAGATCGACCGGCTCCGCGGCCGGTTCACGGCGCTTCACGCGGCCGGGCCGGTGCCCGGGCACTTCGAGCCGCGTCCGTCGGGCGGGGATCCGCTGGGTGAGTATCCGAGGGTGATGCAACCGCACGAGATCGACGAGCTGTCGCTGCGGGTGCTGCTCGATCCGCGGTTGCGCGGCGTGCTGGAGGTGCTGCTCGGGGAGGAGGTGCTGGCCGCGCAGAGCATGTTCTACTTCAAGCCGCCGGGAGCCCGGGGGCAGGCGCTGCACCAGGACAACTTCTATCTGCGCGTCGAGCCGGGCACGTGTGTGGCGGCGTGGATCGCCTGCGATGTGATCGACCGGGACAACGGTGGGCTCGAAGTGGTCCCCGGCACGCATGAGATGGATCTGTTCTGCCCGGAGACGGCGGACTCCGAGGTGTCCTTTGCGCGGGAGTACGTCGCGCCTCCGGCGGGGTTGGCGGCGGTTCCGGTCGATATGGAGCCGGGGGATGTGCTGTTCTTCAACGGGAGTCTGGTGCATGGGTCGCAGCCCAACGGGACGGACGATCGGTTCCGGCGGTCGTTCATCGGGCACTATGTGGGGCGTTCGGCCGAGCGGATCGGGGCGTATTACCGGACGGTGTCTATGAGCGGTGATCGTGTGCCGTTGGACGAGAGTGAGGGGGCGGGCCCGTGCGGTAGCGAGTTCGCGCCATACGGGCCCCACTAGTTCGTCGGCTGCGGGTGCGTTGTGGTTGCTCGCGCAGTTCCCCGCGCCCCTAAAAGGGGCGTCTCAGTGGCCGGTGATCGGATGGGGGGCGTAGGGCTGCTCCAGCTCCTCCAACTCCTTTTCGCTCAACGCGAGTTCTACCGCCCCCACCGCGTCCTCGATGTGCTGCGGCCTGGCGGCGCCGATGATCGGGGACGCCACCGTGTTCTGGTGGAGGAGCCAGGCCAGGGCGATCTGGGCGCGTGGGACGCCGCGTTCGGTCGCTACGCGGGTGACCGCCTCGACCACGACACGGTCGCTGTCGACGTACAGCCGGCTGCCGAAGTTGTCGGTGGCGCTGCGTTCGGTGACCGTGCCCCAGTCGCGGGTGAGCCTGCCGCGCGCCAGCGGGCTCCAGGGCAGGACACCGACGCCCTGGTCCGCGCAGAGCGGCAGCATCTCGCGCTCTTCCTCGCGGTAGAGGAGGTTGTAGTAGTTCTGCATCGAGACGAACTTGGTCCAGCCGTGCCGCTCGGCCGTGTGCTGCATCTTGGCGAACTGCCAGGCGTACATCGAACTCGCCCCGATATAGCGCACCTTGCCCTCCTTGACCAGGTCGTGCAGCGCCTCCATCGTCTCCTCGACCGGGGTGTGCGGGTCGAAGCGGTGGATCTGGTACAGGTCGACGTAGTCGGTGCCGAGGCGGGCGAGGCTGTGGTCGATCTCCGTCATGATGGCCTTGCGGGAGAGGCCGGCGCCGTTGGGGCCGGGCCGCATCCGGCCGTGCACCTTGGTCGCGAGCACGATCTCGTCCCGGCGGGCGAATTCGCGCAGCGCCTTGCCGACGATCTCCTCGCTGGTGCCGTCGGAGTAGACGTTGGCGGTGTCGAAGAAGTTGATCCCGGCGTCCAGCGCCTGCCGGATCAGCGGCCGTGATGCCTCCTCGTCGAGGGTCCACTCGTGCACGCCGCGGTCGGGGAGCCCGTAGGTCATGCAGCCCAGACAGATCCGCGACACGTCCAGGCCCGTCGAACCGAGCTTCACGTACTGCATCGTTGCTGCTCCTGCCTTCGGGGTGGGGTACCAGGGGGAGCGTACGTGGTGCCGGCCGGCGACCCCCGCTTCCCGCCGCGCCCTTGACGAGCACCGTTCCCCGGCGCTTTGATCCTGGGCGTGCCCGCGCTCACGGCCGGCACACAGAGGTGCGCCCAGCCGGTAGCGGGCCAGGGGGTGTCGATCCCCCGGGCCTCCGAGTCCGGCCACAGTCGCCAGGTTCGCCGAGGCATCTCGGGTCCGAGGCGGGGTCGTACCCGCGATTGATGGAGCGGACATGCCCGCCAAGGGTGTTTCCCGCGTCGGAGGTCTCGGGACGGCCGCGGTCCTGATCACCACCGTCGCCCTGACGTTGACGTCGTGCGGTTCTGCACAGCCCACTCAGCGCACACCAGAACCCAGCAAGGAAATCCGGCTTCCCCCGCGGCACGCCGG
Organism: Streptomyces sp. NPDC051738; assembly: GCF_044453205.1. Taxonomy (NCBI): domain Bacteria; kingdom Bacillati; phylum Actinomycetota; class Actinomycetes; order Kitasatosporales; family Streptomycetaceae; genus Streptomyces; species Streptomyces sp. NPDC051738. Next base: position 115,275 of record NZ_JBITCM010000014.1, read on the forward strand.
TTTCGACTACCAGATCGGCGGCGCCTATCCCCCGCCGGCCGGCGTCCGCATCGTCAGCCGGGACCGTACGGCCGCCCCGGAGCCCGGCCTCTACAACATCTGTTACGTCAACGCCTTCCAGACCCAGCCGGACGAGCGGACGTCGTGGCCCGTCGACCTGCTGCTGCGGGACGCGCACGGCAAGGTGGTGGAGGACGAGGACTGGGGCGAGGCGCTGCTCGACGTCGGCACGCCGGGCAAGCGCGAGCGGGTCGCCGCGCGCGTCAACCGCTGGATCGACGGCTGCGCCGCCCGGGGCTTCGACGCGGTCGAGCCGGACAACTACGACAGCTACACCCGTTCCCGCGACCTCCTGAGCGCCGACGACGCCACCGCCTTCATCGCCCTCCTCGCCCGGCACGCGCACGCCCGTGGGCTTGCGATCGCCCAGAAGAACACGGTCGAGCTCGCGGGGCTGTGCAAGGGGATCGGGCTGGACTTCGCGGTGGCGGAGGAGTGCGGCACGTATGACGAGTGCGGGGCGTATGCCAAGGCCTTCGATGACCGGGTGGTCGTGATCGAGTACACCGACAGCGGGCTGCGCAAGGCACGTGCGGACTTCGGGCAGCGGCTCAGCATCGTGCGCCGGGACGTGCTCGTGTCGACGCCTGGCAGCGGCGGCTACGTCCGCAAGGTGCGGTGAGCGCGATGCCGTACGGGATCGCTCGGCGCCGTCTGCTGCTGGGTGGCACGGCCGCGGTCGGGGCGCTCGCGGGATGTTCGGCGGGCGGTTCGGACGGGGTCGGCGCCGACGGGCGGGTGACGGTCGAGCTGTGGCACGGTCAGGTCGACACGGGGCGAGCGGCCGTGGAGGCGCTGGTCGGCGAGTTCAATCGCACGCACCCGGCGATCCGGGTGGACGCGGGCGGTGGCGGGGTGCTGGCCGACGCGATGCTGCAGAAGGTGACGGCCGCCTTGGCCGCCGGTTCCTATCCGGACGTCGCCTACATCTTCGGCTCGGACCTGGCGAGCGTGGCCCGCAGCCCGCGCGTCGTCGACCTGACGTCGGCGCTGCGCACGGGGCCGACGCCCTGGGACACGTACTGGAAGCCGGTGCGGGACGCGGTGACCGTCAACGGCCGGATACGGGCGGCACCCGCGCTGCTCGACTCGCTGGCCGTCGTCTACAACAGGGAGTTGTTCCGTCGCGCCGGTGTGCCCTTCCCGCGACCCGGTTGGACCTGGGGCGAATTCACCGACACGGCACGGCAGTTGACCGATCGCGGGCGCGGCGTATTCGGCACCGGCTGGCCCGGTACCGGCGACGAGGACACCGTGTGGCGGCTGTGGCCGATGATCTGGGACCTCGGCGGCGAGATCGTCGCCGCCGACGGCAGGCACATCGGCTTCGCGGAGCAGGGTGCACGGGCCCTGGACACGCTTGCCCGGCTCGTCCGCGACCAGAGTGTGTACGTCGACCCGAAGCCCGGCAGCGAGCAGATGTACCAGGTGTTCCTTGGCGGCCGCATGGCCATGGTCGCGACCGGCCCCTGGCAGCTCCCCGACATCGTCGACGCGGGGCTCGACTACGGGGTCGTCCCCCTGCCGACGTACAGCGGACGTCCGGTCACCATCTCGGGGCCCGACACCTGGACGGTCTTCGACAACGGCTCCGCCCGCTCCCGCGCGGCCGTGGAGTTCGTCCGGTGGATGACGCAGCCGGTCCGGGACGCGCGGTGGGGCGTCCGGGCGGGGAGTCTGCCGCTCAGTACGGGGACCGCGAGCCGGGTGGAGTGGCGGCGGCACAGTGCGCGTACCACGGGCCTCGACGTGTTCACGGACGCGCTGCGCTCGGCCCGGGTCCGGCCCGTGCATGCCGCGTATCCGCAGATCTCCCAGGCGCTCGGCGAGGCGATCGTCTCCGTGCTGCTCGGCCGGGCCTCCCCCGCCGACGCCGTCCGCCGCTGCGCCGACAAGGCCGACGCGGCCCTGCTGATCCCCAGGTGACTTCCGCTGACTTCTCCGGTTCGGGAGACCGTCATGTCCACACTGCCCCGCCCCCTCACCCTCCCGCCCACGTCCACGACCGCCACCCACGTCGCACGCCGCCGGGCCGCCCGCCGGGAGCGGGCCACGGCCTGGGCGTTCATCGCCCCGTCGGTCGTGGTGATCCTCGGCCTGAGCATCGTGCCCGTCGTCTGGTCGCTATTGCTGTCGTTCCGGGCGGACGACCTCGTCACCCCCGGCCGCTGGGTCGGCCTCGACAACTACCGGGCCCTCGCCCAGGACCCCAACTTCCGTACGGCCGTGGGCAACACGCTCCTGTACGCCGGGCTGTACGTCCCCCTGAGCCTGGTCGGCGGTCTGGCGATGGCCCTCGTGCTGAACCGCCGTATCCGCTTCGTCGGCCTCTACCGCACTCTCGTCTTCATCCCGTTCGTGGTGTCGGCGACGGCGCAGGGTGTGCTGTTCTCCTTCATCCTCGACCCGGAGTTCGGCGTCGCGGGCGCGCTCCTCGACGAACTCGGCGTCTCCCGGCAGGGTTTCCTGTCCGATCCCGGCCAGGCGCTGTATCTGCTCGTGCTGATCTCGCTCTGGAGCGGGCTCGGATTCTGCGTCGTGGTGTATCTGGCCGCCCTTCAGGACGTGCCGCCCGAGCTCGTGGAGGCCGCGCGTCTCGACGGTGCCGGGCGCGGACGGGTGCTGTGGCATGTCACGCTGCCGGCGCTCACACCCGTGACCGTGTTCCTGCTGCTGTGGCAGTTCATCATGGCGTTGCAGGTCTTCGACCTGATCTATGTGACGACGAAGGGCGGGCCGCTGGGTTCGACGACGGTCGTCGTCTACTTCGTCTGGCAGCAGGCCTTCCAGATGTTCACCGCCGGATACGGGGCGGCAGCGGCGTACGTCCTCGCGGTGGCGCTGTTCGTGGCGGGCGGTGCGCTGCGGGTCGTGCGGCGCCGGGCGGAGAGGGGTGCACGGTGAGCGCCCCCCGGAACGCCGCCCGGCATCTGGTGCTGGCGCCACTGGCGCTGTGCTTCGCGCTGCCGTTGGTGTGGCTGGTGCTCAGCTCGGTGATGACGGACGCGGAGATCAACCGGTTCCCGCCCGCGCTGTGGCCCGAGGGCGTCGATCTGGGCGGCTACCGCTATGTCCTCGGCAACGCGATGTTCCCGCGCTGGTTCGCCAACTCCCTGATCGTGGCCTCGGCCGCGGTCGCGTCGAATCTGCTGCTGGGCGCGCTCGGCGGCTATGCCTTCGCGCGGATGCGGTTCGCGGGGTCGCGGGTGCTGCTCGGGTTGATGCTGGCGACGATGGTGGTGCCGTTCCAGCTGACGATGATCCCGACCTTCCTGGTGATGAAGTGGCTGGGGCTGATCGACACGCTGGGCGCGCTGATCGTGCCATCGCTGGTGACGCCGTTCGCGGTGTTCCTGTTCCGGCAGTTCTTCCTCTCGCTGCCGAGGGAGATGGAGGAGGCGGCCTGGATCGACGGGTGTTCGCGGCTGCGGGTGCTGTTCTCGATCGTGCTGCCGCTTGCCCGGCCCGCGCTCGCCACGGTCGCCGTACTGACCTTCCTGACCACCTGGAACGACCTGTCGTGGCCGCTGATCGCGATCAACCACGACACGCAGTACACGCTCCAGCTGGGGCTGACGACCTTTCAGGGGCAGCACCACGCACGGTGGTCGGCGATCATGGCCGGCAATGTGCTCACCGTGCTGCCGGTGCTGGTCGCGTTCCTGCTGGCGCAGCGGACCTTCGTCCAGTCGTTGACGTCCAGCGGACTCAAGGGGTGAGAGGCATGTCGTTCGACCTGGTGGTGATCGGGGACGCCAATCCCGACGTGATGCTGGGGCCGGTGCGCGAGGTGGCCTTCGGGCAGCGTGAACGGCTCGTGGAGCAAGGGCGGCTGGTGCTCGGCGGGTCCGCGGCGATCATGGCGTGCGGGGCGGCGCGGCTGGGGTTGCGGGTCGCGTTCGTGGGGCGGGTGGGTGACGATCCGGCGGGGGCCTTCGTACGGCGGGAGCTGGCCGCGCGGGGCGTCGACGTCGGCCATCTGGTGCGGGACCCCCGACTGCCCACTGCGCTCACGGCGGTTCTGGCGGCGGGCGACGGCGACCGTGCCGTCCTCACCTCACCCGGCTGTCTGGCGGCGACCGGCCCGGACGACGTACCGCCTCGCCTCTTGGCCGCCGCACGGCATGTGCACGCCGCGTCGTTCTTCCTGATGCCACGGCTCGCGCGGTCGCTGGCCGAGGTGTTCGAGCGGGCCCGCGCGCACGGGGCGACGACCTCGCTGGACACGAACGACGACCCCGCCGACCGCTGGGACATCCCTGGCCGGGACCCGCTGCTCAAGGTCACCGATGTCCTGCTGCCGAACGCGACCGAGGCCCGCGCCCTGTCCGGCTGCGACCAACTCACCGACGCCGCCGCCTCGTTGGCCCGGTCCGGGCCGACCGTCGTCGTCAAGGACGGCGAGCGGGGTGCCCTCCTCTGCGGGGGCGACCAGCTGCTGACCACTCCCCCGGTGCCGGTGGACGCCGTCGACGCGGTGGGCGCGGGCGACAGCTTCGACGCCGGGTTCGTCGCCGCGCGGTTGCGCGGGCTTGATCTGCGGGCGTCCCTGGCGGTGGCCGCGGCCTGCGGCGCGCTGTCGACGCGTGCTCATGGCGGTACGGCGGCGCAGGCGACGTGGGCCGAGGCGTGTGCCGCGGCCGATCTGGAAGGAGTTCGATGAGTTCGACGTCGGAAGTGAAGATCGCGTTCGTGGGGGCCGGCAGCGTGGTGTTCACGCAAGGGCTGCTGGCCGACCTGTTCGCCTTCCCCGAGCTGGCGCACGCGCGCATCGCCCTGCACGACATCGCCCCGGAGCGCCTGGCCACGGCGAAGGGCGCCGCCCGCCACATCGCCGAGGTCCGCGGCGCCAAGCCGGTGATCACCGCGCACCTGGACCGGCGGGCGGCGCTGGCGGACGCCGACTTCGTCGTCAACATCGTCCAGGTCGGCATGAACGAGGCCACCCGCACCGACTTCACGGTCCCCGCCCGCCATGGCGTGCGCCAGACGATCGGCGACACCCTCGGGATCGGCGGCATCTTCCGGGCGCTGCGCACCTTCCCGGTCCTGAAGGCGATCGCCGAGGACATGGCCGAACTCTGCCCGCACGCCCACCTGTTGAACTACACCAACCCGATGGCGATGAACGTCCTCTACCTGAGCCGCATCGCCCCGGAGTTGAAGGTGACGGGCCTGTGCCACTCCGTGTACTGGACGATGCACGACCTGTCCCGGATCGTCGGCGTCCCCTTCGAGGAGGTGACCTACCTGGCCGCGGGCGTCAACCACCAGGCATGGGTCCTGCGCTTCGAGCGCGCCGGACAGAATCTGTACCCCCTGCTGGACGAGGCGATCACCCGCGACCCCGGGCTGCTGCGCCGGGTCCGCGTGGACATGTACCGCAGGCTCGGCCACTACCCGACCGAGACGAGCGAGCACTCCGCCGAGTACGTGCCCTGGTATCTCGGGCACGCGGACGAGATCGAGCGGCTGCGGATCCCGGTCGGCGCCTACCTGCAGATCATCGAGGAGAACACCGCGAGCTACGACCGCACCCGCGATGCCCTCGCCGCGGGCCGCCCGCTCCCGGTGGAGGGGACCCTGGAGTACGCGCCCCAGATCATCCACAGCGTCCTCACCGGCACGCCCCGCACGGTCTACGGCAACGTCCCCAACCACGGCCTCATCGCCAACCTCCCGGCCGACTCCGCGGTCGAAGTCCCGTGCCTCGTCGACGGGTCGGGCGTGCGGCCGACCCGCGTCGGCGCACTTCCCCCGCAGTGCGCGGCCCTCAACAGCGCCTACGTCTCCGTCACCGACCTGGTGGTCCGCGCGGCCACCGACGGCGATCCGCGCCACATCCGCCACGCCGCGATGACCGACCCCGCGACGGCCGCCGCACTGCCGGTGGAGCGGATCTGGGACCTGTGCGACGACCTCGTACGGGCACACGGGGAGTTGTTGCAGCCGGAGTTGCGGGCGGAGCTGGGGCACTGACGGGGTCCGGACCGATCCGTCAGGGTCCCTACGCAGTCAGCCGGATCAGCAGCACGCCGGGGGTGTGGGGCAGGGTCACTCGCAGTCCGTCCCCGTCCCAGCTCGCCGTGCCGGCGGTCGGCGCGGACGGGTGCAGGATCTCCGTACGGACCTCGCCTCCCGCCAAGTGCGGTACGGGAAGCCGCAGTTCGGCCTCCCCGCCCCGACGCCACACGGAGACGTAGGAGGAACCGCCCGGCACCCGCATCCCGAGGGCCAGCCACTCGTCCGTCCACCCCGGCAGACCCAGCGGCCAGAACGGAACAGCCGCCGCGAGGTCCCCGCGGATCGACTTGTACGTGCTCACCGCGTCCCGTACAAGCCCGAACTGGTGCTCCGACATCCGGTCGAGGTGGCCGGACAGATGGATGCGGCCGAGCAGCGCCCCGCCCAGGGTGAAGTTGATCAGGTCGTCGTCGAAGTCGGGCTGCGGGTAGGCCCAGACGGCGCCCTGCTCGGGTGGGGCCGCGGTGGGCGCGGAGGCCGCGATGGGCGGGTAGCTCAGAGGGTCCTGCTGGTCGCTGGTGGACTGGAGCTGGGCGACGGCGAGGGTGGCACCGTCCATGCGCATGCCGCCGGAGGCACAGTTCTCGACGACCAGACCGGGGTGACGGTCCAGGACCTCGGACAGCCACTCCAGATACGCCTGGGCATGGCCGAGCAGTCCGGCCCCCGGAGCGAGGTCTCCCGGGGCGCAGGTTCCCGGGTCGACCACGATGTTGTAGTCCAGCTTGAGGTAGCCCACGCCCCAGTCGCCGACGATCCGGTCCACCGTCTTGTCGAGGTGGGCGCGGGCGGCAGGGTGGCGCAGATCGAGCTGGTGGCGGCCCTGTTCGGCGAGGCGCACACCGTCTCGCTGGAAGAAGGCCTCCGGCGGAAGCTCGGCCGCGATCGGGCTGCGTACGCCCACGACCTCCGGCTCCAGCCACAGCCCGGGCACCATGCCGCGCTCCCGGATCCGGTCCAGGACCGCCCGGATCCCGCCCTCGGGAAAGCGCCGTGCGGACGGCAGCCAGGTGCCGACGCTGTCCCACCAGCCGCCGTCCGCGGAGTCGTCGTACCAGCCGGCGTCCACACAGAAGTACTCGGCGCCCGCTTCCGCCGCCGCGTCGATCAGGGGCAGCAGCTTCTCCGTGGTCGGGTCGCCCATCAGTGTGTTCATGTAGTCGTTGAAGACGACGGGGAGCGTGCTGTGGTCCGGGTGCGGGCGGCGGACGGCACGGCGGTACGAGGTCAGCGCGCCCATCGCCGCGTCGAGCCCGGGGCCGAGGGCCAGTGCGGCCTGCACGGTGGTGTACTCCTCACCCGGCGCGAGCCCGACCCGCCACTGGTGCTCGGCGTCGGTGGGGCCGTTCAGCGCCAGGTAGGTGCCGCGCTCGTGTTCGCCCAGGTCCCAGCGCCAGCCGGCCGGGGACTCGATCTGCCACAGCCAGGTCCGGCCACCGTCCCGTTCCGTCAGCGCACCCATCGCGAGGTGGCCGTCGGTGGGCCAGCTGCCGCGCCCGGTGAGGTGGAGGGCGGCCCGGCTGTCGTGCTGGTGGACCCGGACGTTGATGTCGGCGACGGTCGCGCGCAGCGGCTCGGCCCACCAACGGCACTCCGCCAGCCAGTCGTTGCGGGCCCGGTGCACGTCGAGGGCGTCCGGCGCGGGTAGGCCGCCGAGGAGAAGGCTGCTGACGGACTGGACGACCAAGGGCTCCGTGCCCTCGTTGCGCAGCCGGACCCGGGAGCGGAGCACCGGCACCCCGGTGGGCGACGACAGCTCGACGAACGCCGTCAACCCGCTTGCCCGGTCGTGGAGTTCGAGGGTCAGCCACTCCCAGTCGGCCCGACGGCCGCTGCGGTGGGCCCGGTGGCGGAGCCGCGAACCGAGGGCGGTTCCTGTGAAGCGCGAGCCGGACCAGCCGCTGCCGTGGCCGAGGGCGGTCAACTCCACCAGCGGCAGGGCCGACTCGGGGTCCACCCGGTCACCGGGACCGCTGCCGAGCCGGACGAGCCGCAGTGTGCCGTCCGAGGCGGTGGCGAACTCGACCTCCAGTGCCGAATGTCCCCAACTGAGCGTATTTCCAGGTGCGTTGGAGACTTCACTCGTCGCGTCCGCCGTACCGGTCAAGGTACCTCCCCGCGTGAATCCATCGTTACGGTCTCTTGACGACCTCTGTGTGACCGGTCACAATCCTCGCATGAATGTGACCGGTCACACAAGGCGCCCGGCGAGCATCCGGGACGTCGCGAGCGCCGCCGGCGTCTCGTACCAGACCGTCTCGCGGGTGATCAACGGCCATCCCAGCGTCAAGCCCGCGACCCGGGAGCGGGTCCTCGCCGCCATCGACGAGCTGGGCTTTCGCCGCAACGCCACCGCGCTCGCCCTGGCCAGCGGACGCAGCCGGGCCGTGACCGTGCTCACCGCCAACACCACCCACTACGGCTACGCGTCGATCCTCCAGGGCATCGAGGAGGCGGCTCGCGCCGAGTCGTATGCGGTCGGGATAGGCGTCCTGGAATCGGCGGACGAGGCCGCCGTCGCCGCCGAGGTGCAGCGCGCGGCGGACGCGGGCGGCGGACTGATCGTGATCGCATACGATCCGGCCGGCGTACGGGCCCTGGACGCCGTCCCCGCCGACCTACCGGTCGTCGGAGTGATCGAGACCCCGGCGAGCCCGCCCGACCCCGGCCGCCCCTGGGTGTGGGCCGACGACCGCGAGGCCGCCTACCAGGCCACCCGGCACCTGCTCTCCCTCGGCCACGAGACCGTGCACTACGTCGCCATCCCGTCCAGCACCCGGCGCACCAGCGCCCGCACCACCGGCTGGCGGCAGGCGCTGAAGGAGGCCGGGGCGCCGGAACCCCGTCCCGTACAGGGCAGTTGGGGCCCGGCGGGCGGCCACGCCGCGGGCCGGAAGCTGGCGAAGGACCCGGCCGTCACCGCGATCCTGTGCGGCAACGACGACCTCGCGCTCGGCGTGCTCCGCGCCCTGCACGAGGCCGGCCGGTCCGTGCCGGGCGAGGTGAGCGTGGCCGGGTTCGACGACGCCCCGCACTCCGCGTATCTGACCCCGTCCCTGACGACCGTACGCCTGGACTTCACCGGCCTCGGGCGGGCCGCCTTCGCCCTGCTGCACGGGGCGCTGGAGGAGTCCGCGCAGGTCGCCCCGCACCCCGTCTCCGTACCGGAGCTGGTGGTGCGGGAGAGCTCGGGGCCGCCGCCCGTCCACGACTGAGATCTCGGTACCGCCGCACTGAACACCCGGTTCACGAAAGGCACTTGAGGTACGTGATGAAGACGAGAGCCCTCCCCGCGCTGGCCCTGATATGCGCCTGTGCCCTGGCCGCCACCGCGTGCAGCGACCCCACCGCGGGCGACTCCGGCACGGACGCCGAGCAGACCGCGGTGAATCCGACCGCCCGCCTGGACGGCGTGAAGCTGACCATGTGGACCGCGCAGAACACGGTCACCGCGCCCAAGCAGGTCGTCGACGCCTTCGAGAAGGCGACCGGCGCCGAGGTCGAGACCCAGGCGATCCCGGACCCGTACGAGTCGAACGTGCCGACCAAGCTCGCGTCCGGCGACCGCCCCGACCTGATGTTCTGGCAGCCGTCCGTCTCCACGCTGCCCTTCGTCCAGCCGCAGCAGAACCTCCTCACCCTCGACGGGGAGCCGTGGGAGGTCAGGCTCGGCGACACCGAGAAGTCGCTCGGCGTCATCGACGGCAAGCGGTACGCGGCGATCGTCACCAGCCCGGCCATGCTGGGCGTCTACTACAACAAGGACGTCTTCAAGCAGGCGGGCCTCGCCGAGAAGGACTTCCCGAAGTCCTACGACGAGCTGCTCGCGCTGGGCCACAAGGTCGTCGACGACACGGACGCGGCCGGCTTCTACGAGGCCGGCGGCGACAAGTGGCCCCTGCAGTGGCAGACGCAGATCCAGCTGACCGACCTCGACCAGCAGTGGTGGGACGGGCTGAACCAGAACAAGGAGAAGTGGACCGACCCGGTCGTCGTCGGCGCGATCAAGAAGTACAAGGAGAAGCTGCTCGACGCCGGACTCGCCCAGAAGAACTACCGCACCGGCACCTTCACCGGTCAGGCCGACGCGCTGTGGAAGGGCGAGGTCGGCATGGTCCTCAACGTCACCTCCTTCCAGAGCCAGTTGCAGGCCAAGTACTCGACCGCCGAGATCGACAAGAGGATCGGCTGGTTCCCGGTCGCCAACTCCTCGGCCACCGGCCTGTACTCCCCCGACCAGACCAACGGTGTCGTCGCCTTCAAGACCGGCGACGAGAAGCGGCAGAACGCCGCCCGGCAGTTCCTGGCCTTCTGGCTCGGCCCCGACTACGCCGACTACATCAAGGCGATGAAGATTCCGTCCGTGCAGCCGTCCGTCCCGACGCCGGACGGGCTTCCGCAGACCTCCAAGGACCAGGTCGCCGCCCTGCCCAAGGCCGCCGGCGTATTCCAGGCCAAGGCGATCGTGGCGCCGGACACCCACCTCTACCTCGCCGACATGATCTTCGACAAGAAGAGCCCGCAGCAGGTCGCCCAGGCCATCCAGGACCAGTTCGCGCAAGTGGCCAAGGCCCAGGGCGCGACCGGGTTCTGACCATGGCTCACACAGTCGTACGCAGCAAGCCCACATCGGCAGCGGGCGCGCCGAAGAAGGTGGGGCGGCTGCCCCGCGCCGCCGTGCACCACCCCTGGTGTTTCGCGCTCCCCGCGATCGTCGTCTTCGCGGGCTTCTTCCTGGTGCCGAACCTGCTCAACTTCTATTACCCGTTCACGAATTGGTCCTCCTACCACGCGGACATCGCCTTCACCGGCCTCGACAACCTCCGGACGATCGCCGACGACGGCTCCCTGCTGCGCGCGATCCGCACGACGCTGCTGTACGCGTTGCTGGCGGCGGTGTTCCAGAACGCCTTCGGGCTCGTGCTGGCGTTGCTGCTGGAGGACGACACCCGCTTCAACCGGTTCTTCCGCGCCGTCTTCTTCCTACCGGTGCTGATCTCGGCCCTCGCCACGGGCTACGTCTTCCAGGCCCTGCTCGACCAGGACGGCGCCCTCAACTCCGTGCTCGGCACGGACGTTCCCTGGCTCGGCTCGACGACGTGGACGCTGGTCGTCGTCACCCTCATCCACGGCTGGAAGTGGATGGGGCTGGCCATGCTGATCTATCTGGCCGGGCTCAAGGGCATCCCCGGCGACATGCTGGAGGCCGCCCGGATGGACGGTGCCGGGCCGTGGCGCACCTTCTGGTCGGTGCGCTGGCCGATGCTCGCGCCGGCCGTCACCTTCAACGTCACCACGGCGCTGATCGGTTCGATGAACACCTTCGACATCGTGCAGGCCACCACGGGCGGCGGGCCGGCTGCCTCCACGGAGGTCTTCAACATCTACATGTTCCGGATCTTCGGCCAGGGCCTGTACGCCCAGGCCTCCGCGATGAGCCTCGTCCTGTTCCTGGTCGTGGTCACCGTGGCGATTCCGCTGGTCGTCGGCCTCAGGCGAAGGGAGCAGACGCTATGACGCGGGTGGCCCCGGTGTGGCGGTACGGCCGCCCTGCCCTCGTCCTGCTGCTCGCCGGTCTGGCGGTCGGCGTCCCGCTGTGGCTGGTCGCGGTCACCTCAGCCAAGCCGCAGGCGGAGGCCATCAAGCCCAACCTGGACCTGCCCCGGCACTGGCAGCCGGCCGACAACTACGCGGACGCGGTCGGCCAGGGCGAGATGCTGCGCGGTTTCCTCAACTCCCTCCTCGTCGTGGTGCCTTCAGTCGTCCTCGTGCTGCTCCTCGGCGCGGGCGCCGCCTGGGTCTTCGCGCGCCGCAGGTCGAAGCTGGTCTCGGCGGCGTACGCGCTGTGCATCAGCGGGCTGCTGCTGCCTCCGGCCGTCATCACCATCGTGATGGAGCTGCGGCAGCTGGGCCTGGCGAACACCCGGCCCGGCATGATCGCCGTCTACACCGGCATGTACCTGTCGACGTCGATCTTCTTCATGACCGGCTTCATCCGCGCCATCCCGATGGAGCTGGAGGAGGCGGCCAGGATCGACGGGGCGACACCCGCGCGGATCTTCTGGCGGATCGTCATGCCGCTGCTCCGGCCGGTGATCGCCACGGCGACGATCATGGTGATGCTCTACGCCTGGAGCGATGTCTTCTACGCGTTCTTCGTCCTCGGCGGCGGAGAGCGGGCGACCCTGCCGCTCAACCTCTACCAGGTCGCCAGCGCCCAGCTCTACCTCAACAACTGGCATCTCGTCTTCGCGTACGTCGTGGTGATGAGCCTGCCCATGGTCGCCGTCTTCCTCGTCGGCCAGCGAAAGATCGTGTCCGGAATCACCAGTGGAGCCGTCAAGTGACCGGAGGTCCAACAGCGTGATCGCCCCCACCCGCACAAGATCCCGCACCGCCTTGCTAGCAGCCGCACTTGGAGTAGCCGCCATGGCAGCCACCCTCCCCGCGACGGGGTCCGCGGCCGCCGCCGACCCGCAGCGCCTCACCGTCGACCTCGCCGCCTCCGAGGGCGCGGTGATGCTCGGCGCCAACGGCGCGCTGTACGGGCTCAGCGACGACGGGGTGCCCAGTGACGCCGCGCTCGCGCCCCTGAAGGTCACCAGCGTCTCGCAGAAGCCGGAGGGTGGCGCCCAGCACCCGAACGGCGACGCGCTCACCGTCTCCAAGTCGTTCTTCCGCAACGGCGGCGGCGAGATCAACGTGATGATGCAGGACATCTACGCCAGGTGGCCGTACGAGGACCTCGGCATCGACGACTACCTCCCCAAGGTCGACAAGATCGCCAAGGAGGTCGCGGCCGACCCGAACAGCGACCGCTTCGTCTACATCCCGTTCAACGAGCCCGACCAGATCTGGTACAAGCTCGGCGTCGCCGACCAGGCGCAGTACGAGGCCAACCGCGACCGGTTCTTCAAGGACTGGAAGACGGTGTACCAGCGCATCCGCGCCATCGACCCCGACGCGCGGATCGCCGGCCCCAACGAGGCCGGCTACCACACCCGCCTGCTCAGGGACTTCCTCGCCTTCGCCAAGCGCGAGAACGTGCTGCCCCAGGTGATGACCTGGCACGAGCTGGGTTCCGGCTCGCTGCGCGACTTCCAGGCGCACTACGACGACTACCGCTCCCTGGAGCGGGCGGCCGGGATAGCCCCGCTGAAGATCAACATCGACGAGTACGCCAACCGCCGTGACCTGTCCGTGCCGGGGCAACTCGTGCAGTGGGTCTCGATGTTCGAGCGGAACAAGGTGTACGCCAACGCGGCCTACTGGGACGCGGCCGGCAACCTCAGCGGCCATGTCGTGCGCTCCAACATGCCCAACGGCGGCTGGTGGTTCTTCCGTTGGTACGCCGGGCTGACCGGCGACACCGTCAAGGTGACCCCGCCGCGGGCCAACACCATCGACACCCTCCAGGGCCTGGCCTCCCTCGACACTTCGCGCCGCCAGGCCCAGGTGCTGCTCGGCGGCTCGGACGGCGACTCCGACGTCGTGGTGGAGAACGTCTCCCGGTCCGTCTTCGGCCGTACGGTCACCGCGACCGTCGCCGAGGCCGCCTGGTCGGGCTACGAAGGGCAGCACGCCGCGCCGCGCGTCCTCGCCCGTACGAAGGTCAAGGTGGCGGACGACGGCACGGTGACCGTCCCGCTGCGCGGCCTGCACAAGATGTCCGCGTACCGGATCGTCCTCACCCCCGGCGGCACCGGCAGCCCCTCCCCCGCCTCCGTGCCCTGGTCGGCGTCGTACGAGGCCGAGGACGCGGCCATCACCGACGGCAAGGTCTACACCCAGGGCACCGTCGACAACGCCAACGGCTACGCGGCCTCCGGCACCAAGGACGTCGGCTCGCTCAACCAGGCCACCAGCAAGGTCGCCTTCACCGTGACGGTCCCGAAGGACGGGACGTACGACCTGGCGATCCTCTACGGCAACCAGTCCGGCCGCCCCGCCGCCCAGCAGCTGTCCGTCGACGGCGGCGCCCCCGTCACGGTGACCTACCCGTCCACCGAGAACTGGACCTACCGCGCCAAGAAGGACGTCGGTGTGCGGCTGTCGGCAGGCACCCACACGCTGACGCTGGCCAAGGGCGACGCCGAGGTCACCCTCGACCGCGTCGACCTGACCGCCCGCACCGCGGTGCCCTCCGCGCGCTACGAGGCCACGCTCGCCGACATCAGCGGCACGCCGTCCTACGACTACTCCTCCTCGGCCGGGGTGGGCACCGGCTCGCTCGTCCTGCGCTCCGGGGACAAGGCGGTGTTCGACGTCTACGCCCCGCGCGACGGCTACTTCACGGTCGTACCGCAGACCACGGCGCCAGTGCGGCTCGCGCTGCACGGGGAGACGGTGACGGCGTCGCCCGGCAAGCCCCTGCGGCTCTACCTGGTGGCCGGCAACAACCGTGTCGCCCTGACCGCCCGGCACGCCGCCGTCCGCTCCCTCGATGTCTCGGGCAACGGCTCGACCACCGGCACGCTCTCCTACGAGGCCGCCTCGGCGACCCTCGCGGGCGGCGCCGAACTGGTCGACTCCCCGTACGCGTCCGCCGGTTCCTACATCGGCTCGCTCGGCAACAGTCCTGCCGGCACCGCCGGGTTCACGGTGGACGCACCCCGCTCGGGCCGCTATGTGCTGGTCGTCCACTACGCCCACAACGACCGGCGGGACAACGGCCACGCCTACAACACGGACATCATGTCCCGTACGGCGGACATCACGGTCGGGGACGCCGCTCCCGTCACGGCGACCTTCAAGAACACCTGGAGCACGGACGACTACTGGACGCTCGGCGTCCCCGTCGACCTGAAGAAGGGCTCCAACACGGTGACGTTCGGGAACGCGAGCGCGTGGGCCCCGAACATCGACCGGATCGAACTGGGCCGCGTCGTCGGCTGACGGGCTCGACCCGATCATCGCGGCGGTGACCCGGGACCCCGGTCGGGGCCCGGGTCACCGCCCGAGTAGGTCCAGCGCCCTCACCCACCCGAACTCCGGCCGCCCGCCGTCCTCCCCCACCTCGCCGGTGTACGGCTCCCCGAGGCGCACGCCCATCCCCCGCAGCCGTATCAGGCTGTCCTGGTAGGCGGGATGGGCGGCCAGCGCGTCGGCGACGCAGGGCAGGGCGGCGATGGGCACGCCGAGGCCGTACGCCTCGCAGAGGGTGCCGAGGGCAAGGGTGTCGGCGATGCCGGCGGCCCACTTGTTGAGCGTGTTGAAGGTGGCCGGGGCGACGACGACCGCGTCGGGCGGCGGGAAGGGGCGCGGGTCCGCGGGTGTGCGCCAGGCCGCGCGGATCGGGCGGCCGGTCAGGGCCTCGACGGCGGCGGTGTCGAAGAACCCGTTCATGGCGACCGGTGTCGCGATGACGCCGACCTCCCAGTCCCGCTCCTGCGCGGCGCTGATCAGTTTGCTGACGTCGGCGGCGATCCCGGCGGCGCAGATGACGACGTAGAGGAAGGGCTTACGGGCCTGTTCGGTCATCCGGGAACCCTACTCAAGGCCCTCGACCGGCCTGGCGCACGCAACCGCCCTGTCGCCCTCGGTCGCCCTAGCGCACCGGGAAGGACAGCCCCCGCTCGTTCTCCGGGCGCGGCCCGAAGACCCGGCGCTCCTTCTCCTCGATCGGCACGTCGTTGATGCTGGCCTCCCGCCTGGTCATCAGCCCGTGCTCGTCGAACTCCCACAACTCGTTGCCGTACGACCGCCACCACTGGCCTTCGGCGTCCCGGCACTCGTACTGGAAGCGGACCGCGATGCGGTTGCCGTCGAAGGCCCACAGGTCCTTGCGCAGCGCGTACTCCCGCTCGCGGGCCCACTTCGCCGTGAGGAACTCGACGATCTCGGCGCGGCCGGTGACGAAGGTGCCGCGGTTGCGCCACACCGAGTCCTCGGAGTAGGCGAGGGCGACCTTGTGGGGGTCGCGGGTGTTCCAGGCGTCCTCGGCGGCCTGCACCTTCTGTGCGGCGCTCTCGCGGGTGAACGGGGGCAGGGGCGGGCGGTCGGTCATGTCATCCCTCCAGGGCCGGAACGGCCGGGCAGAACAGGGGAGAACGTGCGTTCTCCAGCATGACTGCTACCGTAGGAGAACGCTCGTTCTCGCGTCAAGGAGAGGTCGTACATGGACAGCGCAACCGCCCGGGAGCAGGCACTGGACGCCGCGGAGAGCCTGTTCTACGGGCGCGGCATCCAGTCCGTCGGCATGGACGACATCCGGGGCGCGTCCGGGGTCTCGCTCAAGCGGCTCTATCAGCTGTTCCCGGCGAAGGAGCAGCTGGTCGAGGCATACCTGGAGCGGCGCGACGTGCGCTGGCGCGGGCGGCTCGCCGAGTACGTCGAGCGGCAGCCGGACCCCGAGCTGCGGATCCTGGCCGTCTTCGACTGGCTGGAGGAGTGGTTCGGCGAGGCGGACTTCCGCGGGTGCGCCTGGATCAACTCCTACGGCGAGCTGGGCGCCCGGTCGGAGCGGGTGGCGGACCAGGTCCGGGCGCACAAGCGGGCGTTCCGCGACTACCTCGCCTTGCTGGTGGCCGGGGCCGAACGGCCCGACGCGCTGACCGGGCCGCTGTATCTGCTGGCCGAGGGCGCCATGGTCACGGCGGGGATCACGGGCGGTACCCGACCGGCGGAGGAGGCGCGGGAGGCGGCGCGGGCACTGCTGGCGGCGCACTGAGATGGGGTGGGCGGGCCCGGCTCCGGGTGCGGGCCCGCTCACGGCAAGAGGTTGCGGGTGATGTGGCCCGCCTCAACTCCCCTCGTCCGACACGGTGATGGCGCTGACCGGGCAGGCCCGGGCGGCCTCCCGCACCATCGGGTCGCCGGCGCCGTCCTCCCGGCCCGGGATCAGGGCGCTGAAGCCGTCGTCGTCCTGGGTGAAGACGGACGGGGCGGCCAGGGCGCACTGGCCGGCGCCGATACAGAGGTCGTGGTCGATGCCGATGTGGATTTGGCCTGATTCGTTCGTTTCGTTGTGCATGACCGGAGCCTCTTACCAGGTCACGGGGAGTTCCAGCATCCCCTGGATCGTGTCGCCGGGTTTGAAGGGGATTCCCTCCGCAGGAACCGCCAGACGGAGGGTGGGCAGCCGGTCGAAGAGGGTGTGCAGGGCGATCTCCATCTCGGCGCGGGCCAGGTTCTGGCCGAGGCACTGGTGGATGCCGAACCCGAAGGCGACGTGGTGGCGGGCCGGGCGGTGCCAGTCGAGGGTGTCGGGATCCGGGTACACCGACTCGTCGCGATTGATGACCGAGGTCGAGAAGACCACGCCCTCGCCCGCCCGGATCGTCTCGCCGTCCGTCTCGATGTCCTCGACGGCGACCCGCAGCATGCCGTCGGCGATCGACAGCATCCGCATCAGCTCCTCGACGGCGGCGGGCAGCAGCCCCGGGTCGGCACGCAACTCGGCCAGGCGGTCGGGGTGTTGGAGGAGGGTGAAGGTGCCGAGGGAGATCATGTTGGCGGTCGTCTCATGGCCGGCGACCAGCAGGATGGTCGCGAGGGCGATGAGCTCGTCGCGGTCCAGGTCGCCGTCGCGCAGCTGCTGGTGGACGAGTTCGTCCAGGACGCCGTCGCCGGGCTCCGACTGCTTCTGCTTCCGGTCGATCAACTCGACGAAGTACGCCTCGAGCCGGTCTCGGGCGTCCATGGTGTCGGCGGCCGTGGGGCCACGCAGCAGGCGCCGGGACTGACCCTCGAAGAAGTCGTGGTCGGCATAGGGGACACCCAGCAGGGCGCAGATGACCATCGAGGGCACCGGCAGCGCGAAGGCGCTCACCAGCTCGGCGGGCGGTCCCTGGGCGATCATCGCGTCGAGCCGTTCGTCCACGATCCGCTGGATCTCCGGACGCAGCTCGGCGGCGCGCCTGAGCGTGAAGCTGGGCACCATCATCCGCCGCTGGACCCGGTGTTCGGGGTCGTCGACGCCCAGCAGCGCGGTCTTCCGGTTGCGGATCGCCGCGAACCGGGCGGTGGGCGCGGGGAAGCCGGACCGCATGCGATCGGAGGACAGCCGGGGGTCGGCCAGCAGGGTGCGGGCGAGGGTGTGGCCGGTGACCAGCCATACCGGGCGGCCGTCGAAGAGGGTGATACGGGCCAGCGGGCGCGCATCGCGGAGGGGGTCGTAGGCCGTGGGCGGGTGGTACGGACAGGTGCGGTTCTGAGGGAAGGCGACGGTGTGCGATTCCGTCATGTCCGTCATCGAAGACCTCGCAGACGAAGAGTGCGTCGTGCCGATCTTCATTAGATGCCCGGGGCACCTAAAGGAGGGACGCCAAGTTCGGCCAGATCAGGCGCACCGACAATCTGGCCGGGGATCGTCGCACAGAGCTTCGGTCTCGACGCCGTCGGGCCGGTGCCGCCGGTACTGCCGGGAAATTCGCTTGTCGTCGGGCGGCCGTCACCCGCAGAATCCGGCCATGTCTACAACCACCGCCTGCCTGCCGCCGACCGTCACCGTTCGTCCGGTGCGGTTCCAGCAGCAGCCCGGCCGTCCCTGGAGGCCTACGCTTCCCACGCCGTGACCGCCGCGCTCGTCGCGGGACTGCTCGCGGGCTACGGCATCGCCGTCCCGGTCGGCGCGGTCGCGACCTACCTCGTCTCCCTCACCGCCCGTACGTCCCCGCGGACCGGGGCCTGCGCCGCGCTCGGCGTCGCGACCGCCGACGGCCTCTACGCCCTCGTGGCCACCCTCGGCGGCTCCGCGCTCGCCGCCGCGCTGCGTCCGGTCCTGGGGCCACTGCGCTGGGCCTCCGCCCTGGTGCTGGCGGTCCTCGCGGTGCGAGGCGCCGTCATCGCCGTACGGCACTACCGCGACCACCGGCTCGCCACCCATTCCACGCCCCCTCCCCCGAGCCCGGCGCGCGCGTACCTGACGCTCCTCGGCATCACGCTGCTCAACCCGACCACCGTCATCTACTTCGCGGCCCTGGTCCTCGGCACCCGTGCGACCGACGCCGTACCGCCCCTGGAACAGGGCGTCTTCGTCCTGGCCGCGTTCGCCGCGTCGGCCAGCTGGCAGTTGCTGCTCGCCGGGGGCGGGGCGCTGCTGGGGCGGCTGCTCACCGGGCACCGGGGGCGGTTGGTGACGGCGCTGGTGTCGAGCGGCGTGATCCTGGCGTTGGCCGTACGGATGTCGATGGAGAGGTAGTCGAGGCAGGATGAAACCCGCACACGTTGGTGTTGTAGAGCACGCAGTCAGTCAGGACCACGACACGACGACGGGACGGATGCCATGCCTCTTGAGGGCCAGTACGAGCCCAGCCCGACCCAGTGGGTGCGCGACCAGGTGGAGCTGTACGAGAGCTCCGGCGGCACCAAGGGGACGACCCTCATGGACACGGGAATGCCCGTGATCCTGCTCACGACCCGGGGTGCCAAGAGCGGCAAGATCCGCAAGACGCCGCTGATGCGCGTCGAGCACGAGGGGCGCTATGCCGCGGTGGCGTCGCTGGGCGGGGCGCCCCAGCACCCGGTCTGGTACCACAACGTCAAGTCCGATCCCCATGTGGAGCTCCAGGACGGGCCGGAGAAACGGGACATGCGGGCCCGCGAGATCACCGGTGCGGAGAAGGACGCCTGGTGGGAGCGTGCGGTCGCGGCCTATCCGCCGTACGCCGAGTACCAGGAGAAGACGGACCGGGTGATCCCGGTCTTCGTGCTGGAGCCGTTCGACGGGGACTGACCGAGGTCCCGGAATTTTTTTCGCCCAGGACGCATGAACCCACGTTCCCCGGGCACCCGTGCGTCAGGCCCCGCCGCGTTCCCCCGTCGCGGCGGGGCTTCCCTGTGCCGCCCCCAGGCCGATGGACTCACACCGTGCCATCGGGGAACCCGGCCCACGACGGAATCCGGGCGTCCGGCGATGGCATGCGGCAGAGAGAGGGGCGCGATCATGAGCGACGGGGGTAACGCCGCCTACGGCAGGAAGTCGTTCCAGCGGTCCAGGGCCCACTTCACGGACCGGATCACGGCGGACGGCCGGGACGGCTGGCCGGTGGCGGCGAAGCGTTACCGGCTGGTGGTCAGCCGTGCCTGCCCGTGGGCGAGCCGGGCGCTGGTGTCCCGGCGGCTGCTCGGTCTGGAGGACGCCCTGTCGCTGGCGATCGCCGACCCGATCCAGGACGACCGCAGCTGGCGCTTCACGCTGGACCCCGAGGGCCGCGACCCGGTGCTCGGCATCCGCTACCTCAGTGAGGCCTACGACCGGCGGAAGACCGACTACCCGGGCGGCGTCAGCGTCCCCGCGATCGTGGACGTACCCAGCGGCAGGCTGGTCACCAACGACTACCAGCGGATCACGCTCGACCTGGCCACCGAGTGGACGGCCCTGCACCGCGAGGGGGCGCCCGATCTCTACCCGGAGCCGCTGCGGGACGAGATCGACAGCGTGATGGCGGACGTCTACGAGGACGTCAACAACGGTGTGTACCGGGCGGGTTTCGCAGACGGGCAGGAGAAGTACGACGCGGCGTGCGCGCGGCTCTTCCGGCGGCTGGAGCTGCTGGCGGAGCGGCTGTCCGGGCGGCGCTATCTGGTCGGCGACACGATCACCGAGGCGGACATCCGGCTGTTCACCACGCTGGTCCGGTTCGACGCCGTCTATCACGGCCACTTCAAGTGCAACCGCTGGAAGCTGGCGGAGAACCCGGTGCTGTGGGCGTACGTCCGCGACCTCTACCAGACGCCGGGATTCGGTGACACCGTCGACTTCGACCACATCAAGCGGCACTACTACCGGGTGCACAGCGGTATCAACCCGACCGGCATCGTGCCCCTCGGGCCGGATCTGCCGGGCTGGCTGACGCCGCACCACCGCGAGGAGCTGGGCGGCAGGCCGTTCGGCGACGGGACACCGCCCGGGCCGGCTCCTCAGGCCGAGGAAGTCCCTGCTCGGGGGCGGCCCTGACACCAAGGAGGCGCACGTGGCCAAGAAGACCCAGAAGAAGAAGCTGAAGCTTCCCCTCGCGTACAAACCCCTGGGGTTCGCGCTCGGCTGGTCGAGCGGGTGGCTGGCGGGGCTCGCCTTCCGGAAGACCTGGATGGCGATACGGCACGAGGAGGACGCCCCCGACGCGCTGGACCGGGACCGCGGCTGGGGGGAGATCCTGCTGGCGGCCGCGGTCCAGGGCGCCCTGTTCGCGGTGGCCCGCAGCGTGGCGGACCGAACCGGCGCGAAGGCGATCGAACGCTCGACGGGTGTGTGGCCGGGCGGCGAGAAGGGCGGTCGGGACTGAACTCACCTCCGACAGACCGGGGACGGCCCAGGAGGCCGAACCTACAGATCGGGGCAGCCCAGGACGCCGAACATCCGGCACACCGGCGGCGGCCCAGGAAGGTCCACCCCCGGCAGACCGGCACCGCCCCCGGTGACTCAGCCCTGCTTCGGCGCCGTGGATGCGACGAGGCGCAGCGTGAAGGAGTGGCCGGCCGGGTCGGCGAAGCCGCGTTCCTCGTAGGGGCTCGCCGCGTCCTTCGCCTCCAGGGGGCGCCCGCCGAGCCCGACGATCCTGCGTTCCGCCTCGTCCAGGTCCTCCACGACGAAGTCCAGGTGGGCCTGGAGGGAGTTCTCGGGGCGCGGCCAGCTCGGGGGCGTCGCGTTCACGTCGCGGCGGAAGGCGAGCCGGGTGCCGTCGGCGCCCGTGATCTCCACGCGGTTGGCGGTCGCCTCCGTCTGCTCGGCCTCCAGCAGTTCCCGGTAGAACACGGCGAGCTTCTCCGGCTCGGCGCAGTCGAGCACGACAAAGCCCGCTTTCACCAACGACATGACTCCTCCGAAGGGTCCGGGGCGCGGGACGGTCCTGTCCCGCCGCCCTGCACCTCCCGGGTGTCCCGACCGGGCCGTTTCAGTCCGCCACCAGCCACTCCCCGTCCCGCATCAGCTCCCGCCCGTCCAGCTCGTTGGCCTCGCGCCAGGCCTGCACGCGCTGCGGCCGGACGCGGAAGTACAGGTAGGGCGTGGTGAGTCGACGGGGATCGAAGCCGGTCCTGGCCGCGAAGCGCTCGGCGACCTCCTCGGGCAGCTGGGCGACGGTGAGGGCGTCGACCGTGCCCTCGATCATGACGACGTCACGGGTCGGTCCGACACCGAGGCGCGCTCTGCCGGTCGTCCGCAGATTCCGGCCCGTCGGGCTGTTGGCCGGCGTGGCCAGCAACAGGGTGGAGCCGTCCCAGAGGAAGGAGAGCGGGACGAGATACGGCACGCCCCCGTCGACCTCGGCGGTGGCGACCCACACGTCCTCGTCGTGCTCCAGTCGGTGCAGGGTGTCCTGCTTGCGCTGCTTGGCGGGGCGTGCGGGCTGCGGCGTCATCGGCGAACGGCCTCCTCAGGGGGCGGTGTTGACGGACCTGTCCAGTGTCGCTGCCGGGCGGGCCGGCCGGGGACCCGTGGCCGCCAGTCGAGCCTCCGCGGCACTGAGCAGCAGGTCCAGCGCGGCCGGGTAGGAGCTGTGCGGCATGTCCGCCACGAGATGGCGGGCGGTGGCGGCGATGTGCGGGTGGGTGTCCGCGGGCAGTCGCGCGTACGTCGCCCGCCAGACGGCCTCCTCCGCCTCCCGCGCGGCCTTCGGCATCGCCACGCTCGCCGAGTCGAGGGCGCCGTGGGCGAGGGCCTGGTCGACGAACACGTGGTAGATCCGCACCGCCTCGGCGTCGGGGAACCCGGCGCGGCGCAGGACGCCCAGGATGGTCTCGACGGCCTGGATCTCGTACGCCCGCCCGGTCACCCGGTACGAGCTGAGGACCGCCGCCCGCGGGTGCGCGAGGGCCCCGGCGTGCATGCGCAGGCCGAGGTCCCTGAGGTCGGCGCGCCAGTCTCCGGTGGGGCGCCAGGTGCGCAGCGTACGGCCGATGAGTTCGTCGGCGATGGCGAGCATCAGGTCGTCGGTGTGCTGGAAGTACCGGTACAGCGAGCTGGGGTCGGCGCCGAGGGCGCGGCCGAGGCGGCGTACCGAGAGGGCGTCGGCGCCGTGCTCCTCGATGAGTCTGAGGGCCGTCTCGACGATCAGGGCCTCGGACAGCACGACGCCCTGCTTGGTGGGGCGCCTGCGCCGCCGGGCGGTGGGCGGGACGACGCGCTCGCTCATGGACTGCCTCCCTCGGTCCGGTGCGGGCACCTTATGACAACACCGTTGACCTGTTAAGCCCCCGGGCAGTTTCATGTCCGCTCATCGGGGCCGCCCAGGCCCCCCGGTGCGAGCGGAGACCGGCCATGTCCGACCAGCAGCCCTACAGCGTCGATCCTCCAGCGCGGCCCGCGCTGCGCAAGTCCCTCGGCGTCATGGACGGTGTCGCCATCGCCGCGTCCAGCACGGCCGCGACCACCAGCATCGGCATCGGTCTGGGGGTCACTGCCGGGGTGGTCGGCCTGCACCTGCCGGCGATCATGCTGCTGGCGTTCCTGCCGATCCTCGGCATCGCGGGTGCCTACTCCCGGCTCAACAAGGTCGAGCCCAACGCGGGCAACGGCTATGTGTGGGTGGGCCGTTCGCTCACCCCGTGGCTGGGCTTCATGGTGGGCTGGGTGAACATCGTGGCGGTGGTGGCGTTCCTCGCGTACACCACGGCGGTCACCGGCTCGGCCCTGATCCAGCTGGCGGGGGACGCCGGGCTGCACCGGGTGGGCGGCCTGGCGCTGGACCCGGGTTCGACCGCGCAGACCACGGCGCTCGGCATCCTGGTCCTGGTCGCGGTCACGCTGACCGCGGTGACCGGCATCCGCACCGCCGCGCGCCTCCAGGCCGGGCTGCTGGTCTTCGAGTACGTCGTCCTGCTGGGCTTCTGCGGATAGGGCATCGTCACCGGGCCGCACGACTTCAGCCTGAGCTGGTTCGACCCGTTCGCGATCCCGTCGGCGACGGCACTCGCGCAGGGCATGCTGCTGTCGGTGTTCTGCTACTGGGGCTTCGAGTCCGCGTTCAGCGTCAACGAGGAGGTGCGCGACCCGCGCGACGCGTCCCGGGCCGGGATCACCACTCTGTTCACCATGCTGGCGCTGTTCCTGCTCGGCTCGGTCGCCTTCCAACGCGTGCTGTCCGAGGAGGAGTTGGTCGGTCACGGCCCCGAAGGGCTCGCCTTCTTCGGTGAGCGGTTGGCGTCCCAGCCGTGGGCCGCGCTCCCTCTGATCGCCCTGATGTTCTCGGCGGTCGCCTCGCTGCAGGCCGGGGTGATCCCGACGGCCCGGGCGATGTTCGCGATGAGCCGGGACCGTACGCTCGGGCCGGTGTGGTCCAAGGTCAGCCCCCGGTACGGGACTCCGGCCGCCGGCACCGTGCTGATCGGCGCGCTCGCCGCGGCGGTCGCGGCACTCGCGCTGGTCATCCCGCGCCTCGCCGACATGATCATGGCGACGGTGAGCGCGGTGGGCATCGTGGTCGCCCTGTCGTACGCCCTCACGGCTCTCGCGGCGGCGGTGCGGTTCCGCGCGCTGCTGCGCGAGGACTGGCGGGAGGGGGTGCGCGCGGTCGTGCTGCCGGCGCTGAGCGCGGCCGTGCTGCTGGGCCTCGGCGGTTACCTCGGCTGGTCGTTCTACACCTCCGCCGACCACTTCGAAGTCAGCGCGGACAACGGGTGGTTCCTGCTGGCCACTCCCCTGGCGATGATCGCGTCCGGCTTCGTGGCCGCCGCCTGGGCCAGGTGGGTGCGCAGGTCGCCGTACTTCCGCACCGGCAAGGGCACCGACGCCGACGCGCCCCAGCTCCTCGTCACCTCCCGATAACTCCCCACCAGGAAACGGATCATGCACGCAGATCTCCTCTTCACCGGCGGCCCCGTCCTCACCCCCGAGGGCCGCACCGCGACCGCCGTGGCCGTCACCGGCGACCGCATCACTGCCGTAGGGCGGGAGGAGGTGCACGATCTCGCCGGGCCGCGGACCGAGGTGGTGGACCTCGCCGGGCGGCTGCTGCTGCCCGGTTTCCAGGACGCGCATGTGCATCCGATGCCGGCCGGTCTTGAGCTCACCCAGTGCGATCTGACCGGGGCGAAGACGGCGGACGAGACCCTCGCCGCGGTGCGCGCGTACGCCGACGCACACCCCGAGCGGGAGTGGATCACCGGGGGCGGCTGGTCGATGGAGGCCTTCGAGGGCGGTACGCCGACGAAGGAGCTGCTGGACGCGGTGGTGCCCGACCGGCCGGTCTATCTGCCCAACCGGGACCATCATGGCGCCTGGGTCAACAGCCGCGCCCTGGCGCTCGCGGGCATCACGCGCGACACGCCGGACCCGGCCGACGGGCGGATCGACCGGGACGCCTCCGGTGAGCCGAGGGGGAGCCTGCAGGAGGGTGCGATGCAGCTGGTGGGGCGGCTCACTGCGCCGGCCACGCGGGCCGACCGGGTGGCGGCCCTGCTGCATGCCCAGCGGCATCTGCACGCGCTCGGCATCACGGCCTGGCAGGACGCGCTGGTCGGGGAGTTCCTCGGGATGGACGACCCGTCCGAGGCGTATCTGGCGGCCGCGCGGGACGGCTCGCTCACCGCGCGTGTCGTCGGGGCGCTGTGGTGGGACCGCGAGCGCGGCTCGGAGCAGATTCCCGAACTGGCCGGGCGGCGGGAGGCGTTGAGCCACGGCCGGTTCCGTGCGGGCAGCGTCAAGCTGATGCTGGACGGCGTCGCCGAGACCGGTACGGCCGCCCTGGTGGATCCCTACCTCGACAAGTGCGGCTGCGCCACCGCCAACCGGGGCACCAGCTTCATCGACGCGGGGCAACTGCCCACGTACGTCACCGAGTTGGACGCGCTCGGCTTCCAGTGCCACTTCCACGCTCTGGGCGATCGGGCCGTACGCGACGCGCTGGACGCGATCGAGGCCGCGCGCGCTGCCAACGGGCCGAGCGACACGCGGCCCCACCTGGCGCATCTCCAGGTCGTCCAGCCCACCGACGTGCCGCGGTTCGCCCGGCTCGGGGCCACGGCGAACATCCAGCCGCTGTGGGCCGCGCACGAGCCGCAGATGGACGAGCTGACGATCCCCTTCCTGGGGCCCGAACGGGCCGCGTGGCAGTACCCGTTCGGCGCGCTGCTGCGCTCCGGCGCCCGGCTCGCGGCGGGCAGCGACTGGCCGGTGAGCAGCCCGGATCCGCTCCAGGGAATCCATGTGGCGGTCAACCGTGTGGCACCGGACGGAGGCGACACGCCGGTGTTCCTGCCCGGTGAACGCATGGGACTCGCCGAGGCGTTGACCGCCTACACGGCGGGCTCCGCGTATGTGAACCACCTCGACGACACGGGCGCGGTGCGCGCCGGGGCACTCGCGGATCTGGTGGTCCTGGACCGCGACCCGTTCGACGGGCCGCCGGAGGAGATCGCACAGACGCGTGTATCTCTCACTTATGTCGGGGGTGCGCGAGTATACGCAGCTCAAGGGGCATGAGCAGTAACGCAGATCACGGTCCGGTTACGGTGTAGATCATTTACGCTCTGGGCAGCTTGGTAGCGCTTCTCGGTTCAACTTTCGATCCCCAAAGCCCAGTTCGAGTGCGCGGAGGCCGTCCCGACTACTGCTCGGCGATGCCGTCGCCGACGGTACAGAAGATCCCCGGACGCGACCGGCCCACAGCCACGGTCGAACGATTCCTTTGTCATGACCACAGCTTGATGGGAGACCGGTGTGAAATCCCGAATCGCAGGTGCTGTTCCGACGGCGTCCGCCAACAGACTGCTCCCGGCGCAGCCAAGCACCCAGCTCCAGCTCCAGCCCACGGAGGCGGGAAACGCCCTGGCCCGCCTCTTCATGAAACGCATCAATGGCAGCACGGAGCAGTACCGAAAGGCCCAGAACGCCGCTCAGCAGCGCCTTGACGCATTCGGATCCCGCCCCTCCGGCACCACGCTGCATCTGGCGGGAGCCCTCCAACTGGCGCAGCCTGCGTTGCTCCCGCCCGACGAGGAGGGCTACGCCAGGTTGAGGCACCTCGACGCCGGCCTGCGCGTGATCGAGAAGGCCTTCCCCCAAGTCAGCACCGACATTGAGATATGCCGGTTGACCTGCATGATGCTGGAAGGCGCTTGGCGGAGCCGGGCACTCACCCCACCGCGCGAGGAGGAGCAGGCAACCGTCTGCACCTGCCCGCTCTGCCGTCGGCTGCCCACGCCCCCCGCACGCACGCTGGGTGACTACGGTTGGCGGCAGAGCGCCGGTCGTCCCCTCACCACCAAGACCTGGCCGTACCGCCGGGAACTCGACAGCGTCCTGACCGGTGGCTGGTCCTGGACCCGGCAGATGAACGACCTCGAACGCGACCTCGGACACCGCCACCGCTTCGAGGACGACATCCTCGTCTTCCACGAATACAAACGCGTTGTCGACACCATCGACACAACGCGCCTCACCCAGCACGCCGAAGGCCGCTTGGCCGAGAACTTCAGCACCAACAGCGCACGCGCCCTGGTCAGCGGACTCTTCTCCGCCCACAAGCGATCCGTCGACGAGTACTGGCTCCAACAGCACCACGCGGGCAGCGTCGTACTCCCCCAGACCAACCCACTCGGCCAGAGCACCTACTCAATCCTGCAGATGATGGACTGCCTGTTCTGGCACGTCGCGCCCGACACCGAACTCTGGCAGGAAGAAAACCTCGCCTCCCTGCTGCTGTGCCGCGCCATCGACGACATGGCCGACGTACGAGCCGACGCCCTCACCGGCGAGATCAGCAACTTCTGGCTCGCCGACATGCCCACCCACACCAAGGCCTTCTACGCTGCCTGCGCCATAGCCATCGTCAAGTACGGCTGCATGCCCGAGGCGCATACCTCGATGTGGAACACCTGGCTGATGACCACCACCATCGTCTGGATGGGGCTCACGGGCCGCCACGCCCTGTGGTTCGACGGCATCACCCAGGGCCTCCCCCCGGCCGAGGGGTGCCCGCTGTGCGACCTGCAGCCCAACGCATGCACCGGCATGCTCACCCACGGCACCAGCCTCACCATCGCCCCGCGGCCCACCGCACCGGCGCTGAGCACCCGGACCGCCGAGCTGTCCGCACGCTGCCGGGCCCAATACCCCCAGATGTGGCCCCTCTTCGACGCCGAGCTCCATGCCTTCGAAGCACTGCACGGCCCCTGGTACGGCAACATCGACAGCACCTGGGAGATCTTGCGCCGCACCTACATAGCCGCCGTGGAGGCATCCAGGGCCGCGCCGTCCCCGGCCCGCGCCCGTGAAGTCCAACAGGACTCCGGCGTAGTCGGATCGGAGAAGTTCCACACCCTGCACGACCCTCGGACCGGGAGGGAGGACACCGCGCTGCTCGCCTACATGTTCGCCGGCGCGCACCCGCATTTCCTCTGGAACGCCACGGGATACCGTCCCACGGGTGTCGAAGGCGACTGGCTCGACGGCTGACGCGTCAGTCCTGTTCAACGGCAATGCCAAGGGGCCGCTGCCCGGCCGGAAGTCGGCCGGGCAGCGGCCCCTTGGCGTTGCCTAGACGGCGAACTCGACCGGCAGACTGTCCAGCCGGAACTCCCACGTGGAGGCGGTCGAGCTGAGTTCCTCCGGCGGTACGGCCATCCGCAGGCCCGTCAGCCGGTGCAGCAGGACGTCCACGCCGACCTCGATGATGGACTGGCCGATGCTCTGCCCGGGGCACTCGTGCGGACCGGCGCTGAAGGCCAGGTGCGACTGGTTGCCCTGGACGGTCACACCCTCGTCGGGCCGGATCTCCGGGTCGACGTTGCCGGGGGCGAGGCCGAGGAGGAGCAGGTCGCCCTCCTCGATGTCGTGCCCGCCGAGCTCCAGCTCGCTGGTGGCGAACCGCGCCGGCAGGACGGCCAGCGGCGGGGTGTTCCACATGACCTCCTCCACCACGGCGGACACGTTCAGCTGACCGCTGATCAGCCCGGACAGCCGCGCCGTGTCGGTCAGGAGCAGCTGCAGCACCCGGGCCAGCAGGTTGCTGGTCGTGGTGTGGGCGGCGATCAGCACCAGGCGCAGATGGCTGACGACCTCGTCCTCGTCCAGCGCCGCCGGGTGCTCCAGCAGGGCGGTGGTGAAGTCCGAGCCCGGTTCGGACCGCTTGCGCTCGGCGAGTTCGCCCAGGATCTGCATGATGTGCCCGTTGTGGACGAGGGCGTCCTCGCCGCCCTTGAAGACCTGGGCGCACGACTCGACCAGGCGTAGCCCGTCCGCCTTGGGCAGGCCCAGGATCCGGGTGAGCACGAGCATCGGCAGCTGATCGGCGTAGTCGGCCACCAGGTCGGCGTGTCCCGCGTCGGCGAAACCGTCGATCTGCTTGTTCGCGAAGTACGTGGCGTGCCGCCGGATGCCGCGGCTGGAGGCGGCCAGCAGTCCGTCGGTGACCGCGCCGCGCAGCCTGCGGTGCGGCTCTCCGTCCTGGGAGACGCAGTCGGGCCGCCAGCCCACCATCGGCACCAGCGGATGGGACTCCGCTATCCGGCCCTCCCGCCAGTCCCGCCAGATGCGGGCGTCCCGGCTGAACTGACGAGGGTTGTCCAGCACCCGCCGGTTGTCGCGGTAGCCGAGCACGAGCCAGGCGGGAACCTCACCCTCCAGCAGCACCGGTGCGACGGAGCCGTGCTCCTTGCGCAGCCGCTCATAGATCGCCTGCGGGTCGGTGGCCGCGTCCGGGCCGTACAGCCGCGTGAGGTCTGCCCCGCCGTGCGCGACGGGGCACCCGCGGGGCGCGTCGGGACCGTTTAAAGTCTGCTCGTTCATCGGGGCTCCAGTGCGACGGAGGAGCGATCCTTCAAGTGACGTATCAGCGCGACGAGCACGTCACGGCTGGAGGCCCGGTCGCGGGCGTCGCAGGCCACGACCGGGATGTGCTCGGGGATGTCCAGGGCGTCCCGGATCTCCTCGACCGGGTAGTCCTTGGAGTCGGGGAAGACGTTCAGCGCGACGACGAACGGGACGTTCTGCCGCTCCATCTCCTCGATGGCCCGGAAGCTGGAGGCGAGCCGGCGGGTGTCCACCAGGACGACCGCGCCGAGCGCGCCCTTGAACAGGCCGTTCCACAGGAACCAGAAGCGCTCCTGGCCGGGCGTGCCGAACAGGTACAGCATCAGGCTGTCATTGAGGCCGATCTTGCCGAAGTCCAGGCTGACGGTGGTTTCCGTCTTGTCGGCGACGCCGATGAGGTGGTCGACGTCGGCACTTGCCTGGGTGAGGGTCTCCTCGGTGGTGAGCGGCTTGATGTCGCTCACCGAGCGGACCATGGTGGTCTTCCCGGTGCCGAAGCCACCGGCGATCATCACCTTCACCGAGCGGGTGCCCCCACCACCCGGCCCGCCGGGATGGTCAAAGCCTTTGAAGTCCACTGAGTACCTCCTCAAGGAGCGCGAGGTCGGGCCCGCGGCCGGCGTCGTGTGCCGGGATGGGGTCACGGGCTTCGACGTGGCCTGCCTCCAGCAGATCCGTCAGCAGCACCGCGAGAATGTTGAAGGGCAGTCCGAGGTGGGCGCCGAGTTCGGCCACCGACAGCGGATCGCGGCAGCGCCGGAGGATCTCCTCGTGCTCGTGCTGCAAGCCCAGTGCGGGGGCGGTGCGGGAGACGATGAGTGTTGCCACGTCGAGACTCGACGCCGAACCGCCCGGTCCGCTACGCCCCTTGGTGAGGACGTAATAACGCTCGAGACCGGACGGATTCGTGGGCCGGCGGGGAGCACTCATCCAGAGTGCTCCTCCAGGCGCGGAGTGGTGCCGAGCAACTCACCCATCCTGCGCGCCAGGTCCCTCATCTGATGGCCGAGCAGTCCCTGGTCGAGGCCTTCCCGAGCGAGGACGCCGAGATAGGTCTCCACCCCGGCCCGTACGACGAAGAGGTGTCCGCCGTCGACCTCGATCATCGCCAGCCTGAGCTGTCCCGCGTACTTGGGGAACTGCTCGGCGACCGGCTGGGCCAGCGCCTGCAGTCCGGCCACCACGGCCGCGAACCGGTCGACGTCGTCGGGGTCTTCGGCACCAAAGGAGGTGATGGCCTTGCCGTCGCTGGAGGCCACGAGGGCGAATCGGATCTCCGGGATGGACTCCACCAGATCACGGAGCGCCCAGCTCACGTCGGTTCCCTGTTGCGTCATGGGACTAGTCGCTCTCTTCAGTGTGGTGCTCGGTGGATCCGCGTCCGGCAGGTGCGGTCTCCTCCTCGGTGGACTCCTCGCCGACCTCCCGGCCGGCCGTGGCGAAGGCGGCCAGACCGGCGAACGAGGCGTCCGGCGGGACGGCGGCCACGCTCGACTCCTCGGTCCGCTCCGGGCGTTCGGCCGGCTCGTGCCGCACCGTCTCGTTCCGTTTGCTGCGGCGCCGGGGCAGTCCGCCGGGCGTGGTGTCCACGGCCTCGCCGGGCTCGGCCGCCCATTCGGTGGCCGCCGCCGTGCGCACCGGGGCGGCCTCGGCGGACTGCACCGCCGGGGTCGCCGCGGCGGCCGGGGCGGCGGTGGGCAGCGGACTGAAGTACTTGTGCGGAACCACCACCACCACCGAAGTGCCGAGCCAGGGCGAGTCCGCGAAGGTGACGCGGATGCCGTAGCGGCGGGCGAGAGCACCGACGACGCGCAGACCGATGTTGGCGTCCTCGGAGATGCCACCGATGCCCGGTCCGGCAGCGGTGCCGGTCAGGGCCTCCTCGGCCTCGCGCTTCTTCTCCTCGTTCAGGCCCTTGCCGGAGTCCTGGATTTCGATGCCGACGCCGTTCGGGACCTCCTTGCCGGAGACGACGACCGGCTCGGTGGGCGGCGAGTAGCGGGCCGCGTTGTCCAGCAGGTGCGCGAAGATCAGCGTGAGGTGGTCCACGAGGCCGCCGTCGACGCCGAGTTCGGGCAGATGGCGTACGTCGATCCGGTGGAAGTCCTTGATCCGGCCGATACCGCCGCGGACCACGCTGAGCAGGCGCTGCGGCTCCTGCCACTGCCGGCCGGGCCGGTCCGAGCCGCCGAGCACGCTGATGCTGGCGGCGAGACAGTCGGCGGGGCCGATCGCCTGGTCGAGCTCCATCAGGCCCCGGGCGACGGCCGGCAGCCGGCCGTGCTCGCCCTGCAGCTCGTGCAGGCGGCCGCGGAGCTTGCTGGTCAGCACGTGGATACGGTTGCCGACGCTGATCACGGCCTGCTCGGCGGAGGTCGAGCGGTTGAACTCCTCCTCCACACCGATCAGGGAGGTCCGCAGGACCTTGCGCAGGTTGGCCTGCAACTCGGCGCTGACCTTGGCGCACTGGTTGACGCTCGGCAGCAGGTCGTCGATGGCGTCGCCCTCACGCAGCTGGCGCATCGCCTCGGGGAGCTGCTCGTCGGCGAGCCGGACCACGGCGGCGAGCTGGTGGGCCAGCTGCTCCTGCCAGACCTCGGCCTGATCGGCGAGCTGGGCCTCGTAGGACGTGGCCTGGGCGGCGATCCGCTCCTCGTAGGAGGCGCTCTCCTCGGCCAGTCGCTCCTCGTACGCCCGGACGTGCTCGGCCATTTGGGCCTCGTACGCGCCGGACTGTTCGGCGAGGCGGGTCTCCAGAGCGGCGCGGTCGGCGCTGAACTTCCGCTCCAGGCCCGCCACATGCTGCTGCCACTGCTGGGAGTGCTCGGCCTGCGAGGTGCGGAACTCGCCCTCGGACTTGGTCAGCTGCGTCCGGGTGCGCAGCAGGAGGCGTACACACACGGCACTGGCGGCGGTCGCGGCGACGCCCGCGACGCCGGCGGTTATTCGCTCCGAGCTCATGAACGTGGCGGCAACCGTCCCACCTCCTAAAGCCAGTGGCATCAGCCACCAGCTGTACCAGGCGACAGGGGGCCGCGCCGCCGGCGGCGGAGTGGCGAGTTCCATCTGCATCCTTCGAGGCAACGATCGATCAAGGGGGGTGTGCAAGGCGATCGCACTCATGAGTACGCACCGCGAGACGACCGATCAAGACCAGGTCTTGACCGCGTCAACTCACAGCGCCGAACGGGAGCTTATCGGGTTTGAACGCAAAAGGATCAACCACACAGCTTGGCGGAAGTGAGGGTTCCGTCACTGTCCGCCAAGAGAACGTAAATCGACAAATGGCTTTACTCACCTGCACAGTTGGAGGAAACGACGACTCGGTTCACCTGGGGTTCACCTCGGCGGCGTTCAGCGGGTCGCGGCGGCCTGGAACGTACGACGGTACGTCTGCGGCGACACCCCGATCGCGGCGTGCAGGTGCTGGCGCAGGGAGGCGCCCGTCGCGAAGCCGACCCGGCCGGCGATCCGGTCGACCGACAGGTCGCTGGACTCCAGCAGCTGCCGGGCCCGCGCGACGCGCTGTTGGATCAGCCAGCGGCCGGGGCTGAGGCCCACCTCGTCGTTGAAGCGGCGGGCGAAGGTGCGCAGGCTCATCCGGGCGTGGCCGGCGAGATCGGCCAGGGTGAGGGGTTCGTCGAGGTGCTCCAGGGCCCAGGCGCGGGTGGCGGCGGTGCTCGCGGCCCCGCTCTCCGGCACCGGCTGCTCGATGTACTGGGCCTGGCCGCCGTCGCGGAACGGGGGCACGACACAGCGCCGGGCTACCGCGTTGGCCAGTTCGCTGCCGTGGTCGGTGCGGACCATGTGCAGGCAGACGTCGACGCCGGAGGCGGCGCCGGCCGAGGTGAGGATCCGGCCGTCGTGGACGAAGAGGACGTCCGGGTCCAGGTCGACGTGTGGGTAGCGGCGCCGGAACAGATCGGTCACCTGCCAGTGCGTGGTGGCCTTCCGGCCGTCGAGGAGGCCCGCCGCGGCGAGGACGAAGGCAGCGGTGCAGATCGACACGATGCGGGCGTCCGGGCGGATCCGCGCGAGTGCGTCGGCGACCTCGGCGGACAGCTCCGTGGGGATGTACGGGACGGCCATGGAGGCGACCACCACGGTGTCGGCCGTGGCGAGGATCTCCGGGCCGTGCTGGACGCCGATCGTGAAGTCCGCGTTGCTGCGGACCGGGAGGCCGTCGACGCTGCAGGTCAGCACCTCGTAGCGGCCGTCGGCGGCGCCGAAGATCCGGCTGGGGATGCCCAGCTCGAAGGGGTAGACGCCGTCGAGGGCCAGGACGACGACCCGTTCCACCGGCCGTTCACCACGATCACAACGTTCATCGCGTCCACCACGCTCACCACTCATGGCACGATCCTATCGAAGGTTGGCCTTCGTGCCATTTTCCCGCGCGGCGGCCCCCGGCAGGCTGGTTCACCATGAGCACTGTGAACACGATGCGAGCCATCAGCCAGGACGTCCTCGGCGGTCCCGAGGTCCTGAAGCTGGTGGAGATGAACCGACCCGAGCCGCGCCCCAACGAGGTCCTGGTGCGCGTCCGCGCCGCCGGCGTGAACCCGACCGACTGGAAGCACCGCGCGACCGGCGGTTTCCTGGGCGAGCCGCCCTTCGTCCTGGGCTGGGACGTCTCCGGCGTGGTCGAGGCGGTCGGGATCGGCGTCGCCCGGTTCCAGCCCGGCGACGAGGTCTTCGGGATGCTGTCCTACCCGTTCGGACACGGCTCGCACGCCGAGTACGTCGCCGCCCCGGCGCGCTTCTTCGCACACAAGCCGGCCTCGATCGACCACACGCAGGCGGGCGGGCTGCCGCTGGTCTCCCTCACCGCGTGGCAGGCCCTCGTCGAGTACGCGGACGTACAGCCCGGGCAGCGGGTGCTGATCCACGCCGCGGCCGGCGGGGTCGGGCATGTGGCCGTGCAGATCGCCAAGGCGCGGGGCACGTATGTGATCGGCACGGCGAGCGCGGGCAAGCACGAGTTCCTGCGCGGCCTCGGCGCGGACGAGCTGATCGACTACCGGGAGACGGACTTCGCCGAGGCCGTGAAGGACGTGGACGTCGTGCTGGACACCCTGGGTGGTGAGACGTCGGTGCGCTCGCTGAGCGTGCTGCGTGCGGGCGGTCTCGTCGTCTCGATCCTGCCGGTCGGATCCGCCGAGTTCTACGAGGAGGCCGAGCGGCTCGGCGTACGGGCCGTGCGGATGCTCGTGGACGCCGACCGCGCCGACCTGCGGGCGATCGCGGACCTGGTCGAGCAGGGCCGGCTGCGCGCCGAGATCGCCGGTACCTTCCCGCTTGCCGATGCCGCCGAGGCACACGCACTCGGCGACACCGGCCGGACCACGGGGAAGCTGGTCCTCACTCTCGACTGAGTCAGAACGTCAGCACGGGCTTGATCGCCTTGCCCGCGCCCATGTCCCGTACCGCCTGGTCGATGTCCGTGAACGGATAGGTGCTGATCAGGCGGTGCAGCGGAAGCCGCCCCTCCTTCACCAGGCGGACCAGGGCGGGGATGAAGTTCTGCGTCTCGGCGTCACCGAGGGTCAGGCCGACGATCTGCTTGCCGCCGAGCAGCCCGTTGACGTCCAGGGCGACTTCGGTGCCGAACGGCGGGGCGCCGACGACGACCAGGGTGCCGCGGGCGGCGAGCGCGTCGACTCCCTGGCGCAGGACGCCGACGTTGCCCGTGGTCTCCACGACGCCGTCCGGGCCCTGACCTCCGGTGATCCCGGCGAGCGCCTCGGCGAGGTCGGCCTCGGCGGCGTTGACGGTGTGGGTGGCGCCCAACTCCTTTGCCAGCGACAGGCGTTCGCCGACCCTGTCGACGGCGACGATGTTGGTGGCGGGCGTGAGGGCGGCGGCCATGACCGCGGACAGGCCCACGGCTCCCGCACCGAGGACGACGACTGTGCTGCCGGTGACCGGCTTCAGGACGTTCCAGACAGCGCCGACACCCGTCTGCACCCCGCAGCCGAGCGGGGCGATCGACTCCAACGGCACGTCCGGGTCGACCTTCACCAGGCTGCGCTCGTCCACCAGCGCCCGCTCGGCGAAGGAGGACTGCCCGAAGAAGTGGCCGCCGAGGCCCTCGCCGTCCCGGCTGATCGTGCTGGTGCCGTCGGCCCGGCGGCCGCCGATGAGGTTCAGCGGCAGCCAGGTGGCGCAGTACGCGGGGTGTCCGCCGCGGCAGTTGCGGCAGTCGCCGCAGGAGGTGAAGGACAGCACGACGTGGTCGCCCGGCGCGACGCCGGTCACGGCCGAGCCGACGGCCTCGACGACGCCCGCGCCCTCGTGGCCGAGGACGCCGGGGAGGGGGAAGGGCAGTCCGCCGCTCGCCACGCCGAGGTCGGTGTGACACAGGCCGGTCGCCACCATGCGGACGACGGCCTCGTGCGGTCCGGGCTCGTCGAGCTCGACGTCGGAGAGGGTGAAGGGGGCCCCGCCGGACTCGACGACGGCGGCACGGGTGGTGATGGACATCTGACTGATCTCCTTGGCGGTGCGCTCAGTCGAGCGAGACGACGACGGACTTGGTGGTGGTGTAGGCGTCGAGCGCCTCGGTGCCGTACTCCCGGCCGAAGCCGGAGTCCTTGACGCCGCCGAAGGGGACCGCCGGGTCGAGCATCGCCCAGTCGTTGACCCAGACGATGCCGGCCTGGAGCCGGTCGGCGACACGGTGGGCGCGGGCCAGGTTGCCGGTCTGGACGCCGGAGGCCAGTCCGTACGGCGTGGAGTTGGCCAGCTCGATCGCCTCGTCCTCGGAGTCGAAGGGCTGGACGGTGAGGACCGGGCCGAAGATCTCCTCCTGGATGACGCGGGAGTCGTTCGGCAGGTCGGCGATCACGGTGGGCTTGTAGTAGTAGCCGCCGTCGAGGTCGAGCCGCTCGCCGCCGCAGACGATGCGGCCGCCCTCCTTGCGGGCCAGGTCGACGTACTCCTCGACCTTGCGCAGGTGCCGCTCCCCCGCCATCGGGCCGATCACGGTCTCGGGCTTGCGCGGGTCGCCGAGCGGTACGCCGGGCACGGCGTCGGCGAGGATGCCGAGGAGCGTGCTGTAGACCTGGCGCGCGACCAGCAGCCGTGGTGCGCCCATGCAGAACTGCCCGGTGTTGAAGACGAAGCCCTTGATGATCGCGCCGACCGCCTTCTCCAGGTCGGCGTCCTCGAAGACGAGGTGGGCGGCGTTGCCGCCGAGCTCCATCGTGACGGGCTTGAGCGACTCACCGGCGATACCGGCGACCTTCCGGCCGACCGCGGTCGAGCCGGTGAAGGCGACCTTGTCGACACCGGAGTGCCGCAGCAGCGCCTCGCCGGCCGCGGGGCCGCCGGTGACGACGTTGACCACGCCGTCCGGAACCCCGGCGCGCTTGAAGAGGTCGGCCATGTAGAGGGCGCTGAGCGGCGTCTCCTCGGCCGGCTTGTGCACGACCGTGTTGCCCGCCGCGAGCGCCGGTGCGATCTTCGAGCCGGCCAGGATGAGGGGGAAGTTGTACGGCGTGATCGCCGCGACCACTCCGAGCGGCCGGCGCCGGACGTAGGCGAGGGCGTTCATGGGCGTGTCCCGGACGGAGCCGTCCAGCGAGTGGGCGAGGGCGGCGAAGTGCTCGTAGTCATTGGCCGCGTTGGTGACGTCCACGGCGTGGGCGAGCGTGATCGGCTTGCCGACGTCCCGGCTCTCCAGCTCGGCGATCTGGTCGGCGTTCTCCCGGATCAGCTCCGCGACCCGGTGCAGCACCCGACCTCGCTCACGTCCGCTCAGCCCGGACCAGGCACCGTCGTCAAAGGCGTCCCGCGCGGCGCGTACGGCCGCGTCCAC
This sequence comes from Streptomyces sp. NPDC051738, assembly GCF_044453205.1. Classification (NCBI taxonomy): domain Bacteria; kingdom Bacillati; phylum Actinomycetota; class Actinomycetes; order Kitasatosporales; family Streptomycetaceae; genus Streptomyces; species Streptomyces sp. NPDC051738. Next base: position 152,870 of record NZ_JBITCM010000014.1, read on the forward strand.
GTCGGCGGCGCCCGCGTCCGCGACGGTCGTGACGACCGCGCCCCGGGACGGGTCGACCACCTCGGTGCGTGCTCCGTCGGCGGCCTCACGCCACTGGCCCCCGATGAACAACCGACCGGGTTCGATCTCGAAGGTGGTCATCCCCACTCCTCAGCCTCATCGCTAAGATTTCAACCAACAGGATTCCTGTTTGTCCGCAGTCTCATTACAGACAGGTTTCCTGTCAATGCTCTAGGCTGAACTCATGCTCGACACCCAGGCAACCAAGGCACCTCCGTCGCTTCTCTACATGGTGAAGCAGGTGGAGCTGGTCGTGCGCTCCCACCTGGACGAGCTGGTCAGACCGTCCGGGATCACCGCGCTGCAGTACACCGCGCTCACCGTCCTGCAGCGCCACGACGGACTGTCGGCCGCACAGCTGGCCCGGGACTCGTTCGTCACGGCGCAGTCGATCGCCGATCTGGTGCGCAGCCTGGAGACCCGCGGCCTGGTCCGCCGGGAGCGCAACCCGCGCAACCGCCGGGAGCTGCTGATCCTGCTCACCGACACCGGCCGCGAGCTGCTCGCCCGGCACGAGGGGGCCGTGCGGGAGCTGGAGGAGCGGATGGTGCGGGACCTCACGGCCCATCAGACCGAGCAGTTCCGCCAGGCACTCTCCAAGGCCTGGCACGCGCTGTCGTAGCCGCGTCCCGCACATCCCCCGCCCGCCCCCCGCTCATCACGCGAAGCGACTGTCGCAATTCGAAGACATATGTCAATCGAACATGCTCAGATTCGCTCAATCGAGGGTAACTTGCAGTGCGGGGCCTGGATTTGAGCAGCCGCCGTAAGTGAGCAGGTTGGAGGCGATGTCGTCGTGCAGCAGGAACCTGCGCCGTTCAGTCGGCATCTGCGCGTCCACCGGCACCGGGGGCACACGGTGCTGGAGTTCCGCGGCGAGATCGACATCTCGGCGGCGGTGGAGATAGCCCCCTATCTGGACCGGGTGACGGCACACCCCGACGCCCGGATCGTGATCGACCTCAGGAGCGTCGAGTTCTTCGACTGCTCCGGACTGCGCCTGCTCTACCGGGCCCGCAGCCGGGTGCACGACCACGGCGGGCAGTTACATCTGGTCTGCACCCACCCACTGACCCTGCGCGTCCTGAGGATCACCGGCCTGTCGCGGCTGCTGCCCCCGCATCCGACGCTGGACGCCGCCCTGGGCCAGCCCGCTACTTGAGGATCCGGGTGACCTGACCGGCCCCCACCGTCCGGCCGCCCTCGCGGATGGCGAACTTCAGCCCCTCCTCCATGGCGATGGGCTGGATCAGCTGGACATGCATGCCGGTGTTGTCGCCCGGCATGACCATCTCGGTGCCCTTCGGCAGGGTGACCACACCCGTCACATCCGTCGTGCGGAAGTAGAACTGGGGACGGTAGTTCTGGAAGAACGGGGTGTGCCGGCCGCCCTCGTCCTTCGACAGGATGTAGGCCTGTGCCTCGAACTCCGTGTGCGGGGTGACCGATCCCGGCTTGATGACGACCTGCCCGCGCTCGACGTCCTCCCGCTTCACACCCCGCAGCAGCAGCCCCACGTTCTCCCCGGCCCGGCCCTCGTCGAGGAGCTTGCGGAACATCTCGATGCCGGTGACCGTGGTCTTCGTCTTCTGGTCGTGGATGCCGATGATCTCGACCTCGCTGTGCACGAGGAGCTTGCCTCGCTCGATCCGGCCGGTGACGACCGTGCCGCGCCCGGTGATCGTGAACACGTCCTCGATGGGCATCAGGAACGGCTTGTCCACATCACGCTCCGGCTCCGGGACGGCCGTGTCGACGGCCTCCAGGAGATCGAGCACCGACTGGGCCCACTCCGGGTCCCCTTCCAGGGCCTTCAGCGCGGAGACCTTGACCACCGGGACGTCGTCGCCCGGGAACTCGTACTCCGTGAGCAGTTCACGCACCTCCAGCTCGACGAGCTCCAGGATCTCCTCGTCGTCGACCATGTCGGTCTTGTTGAGCGCCACGACGATGTACGGCACACCCACCTGCCGGGCGAGCAGCACATGCTCCTTGGTCTGCGGCATCGGACCGTCGGTGGCGGCCACGACCAGGATCGCGCCGTCCATCTGGGCCGCGCCGGTGATCATGTTCTTGATGTAGTCGGCGTGCCCGGGGCAGTCGACGTGCGCGTAGTGCCGGCGCTCCGTCTCGTACTCGACATGGGCGATCGAGATCGTGATACCGCGCTGGCGCTCCTCGGGCGCCTTGTCGATCTGGTCGAACGGCGTGAACGGGTTGAGGCCGGGGTACCTGTCGTGCAGCACCTTCGTGATGGCCGCCGTGAGCGTGGTCTTCCCGTGGTCGATGTGGCCGATGGTCCCGATGTTCACATGCGGCTTGGTCCGTTCGAACTTCGCCTTCGCCATGGCGAGCCCTCCTGAGCATCCGGGTGATGCCGAGCGCCGGGCATCCGGGTGATGCCGAGCGTTGCTCCGCTCCCTCCTGTCTATTCGGTTCCCGGCGCGTCGAACAGGGCGCTCACGGACTCCCCGTTGTGAATGCGGCGCACGGCCTCGGCGAGCGCCGGGGCGATGGACAGGATCCGCAGCTTCTCGGTGCGCTCCTCGGCCGGGACCGGCACGGTGTTGGTGCACACGATCTCCAGTACGTCGGGCTGCTCGCCGATCCGCTTCAGCGCGCCAGACGCGAACAGACCGTGCGTACAGGCGACCCTGATCGATCGCGGCCCCAACTCCCGCAGCCGGTCGAGGAGTTCGAGAACCGTACTTCCCTTGGCGATCTCGTCGTCCAGGACGATGACGTCCCGCCCGGTCACCTCGCCGATGACGGTGTTGATGCTGACCCGGTCGTCCGCGAACCGCTGCTTGGCGCCGGCGGCCACCTGGGCGCCGATCAGCCGGGCGAACGCGGCGGCCTCCTTGGCGTTGCCGAGGTCCGGCGAGACGACGGTCGTACGCGAGAGGTCGTACTGCCGGAAGTACGCGGCGAGTTCGCGCAACGCGTGCAGGTGGTCGACCGGCACCGTGAAGAAGCCGTGCACCTGGGGCGAGTGGAGGGTCATGGCAAGGACGCGGCTCGCACCGGCCGCCACCATCAGGTCGGCGACGAGCCGGCCGCCGAGGGAGATACGGGGCGCGTCCTTCTTGTCGGAGCGGGCGTAGGAGTAATGCGGCATGACGACGGTGATCCGGCTCGCGGACGCCCCGCGCGCGGCGTCGCACATCAGCAGCAGTTCGACCAGGTGCTCCTGGACGGGGCGGACCAGCGGCTGGATCAGGAAGACATCCCGCTCCCGGCAGTTGGCCTGGAGCTGCACCTCCAGGCAGTCGTTGGCGAACCGGCTGACCCGGCTGGGGCTCAGCGGCACCCCGAGGTGGGCACAGACCTCCGCGGCAAGCTCCGGGTGGGCACTACCGCTGAACACGGCAATCTCTCGCACGATCCGCTCCTAGCATGATCATTCCGGGTGGCGGACTCATGCTACTGAGATCTGCAGAAACGTTGCGGCTCACGCGGGCGAGGGCATGTGGCGATGGCCTCGGTCGTGATGACCTCGGTCGTGACGGCCTCGGTCGTGATGACCTCGGTCGTGACGGCCTCGGTCGTGACGGCCCTCACCAGGACACGGGCAACCGGAGCGGGCTCCGCGTCATCTGCCCCTCCCGCCACTCGTTGGTCCCGGGGGTGAACTCGACGCGCAGGTTCGGGAAGCGGGCGGCCAGGCGCGGCAGGGCGAGTTCGAGCTCCAGGCGGGCGAGCCAGGCGCCCAGGCAGTGGTGGGGCCCGGCGCCGAAGGCGATGGTGGGCGAGGTCAGGGGCGCGAAGAGGTCGGGCTCGCCGGGCGGGAAGACCTCCGGGTCGCGGAGTCCGTCGGGGGCGTCCAGCAGATTCGGTACGACGAGCAGGGGCGGGGCGTCGGGGGCGCGCAGCGAGCTCCGGTCGAACCGGGGGTCCATGAGCACCTGCCGCGCCTCGGCGTACCGGGTCACGAGCCACACCGGGGTGCCGGTGGCGAGGGAGGTGAGCCGGGGCGGTCCGGGCTCGGGGAGGCTGATGCGGTGCATGGGGCGAAGCGGCGGGGGCGAGCTGTCTGCGCTCATCCGGGTCTCCAGACGCGCCGGTACGGACACCCCCACGCTAGGGCCTGCTCCAGTCAGGGGCCGCAATCGGCCAACGGACAGGTCCGGCAAGGGATTTCGGGGTACTTCGTTGAACAGGGAAGGAGGAACGTCGACATGACGACCCCCATCAAGCGCATCAACACGCGCATGCCCGGCTGGGCGAAGGTGGTGAGCGCCCTCGTCCTGGTGCTCGTCGTCTTCTTCGCCGGGATCCGGCTGAGCGTGATCCCCGGCCTCAAGGACCTGTTCGGCACCGAGACCAACGACCGCTCGGGTCCGGCGCTGCTGCAGTCCATCCAGGACATGAGCCGTTACGACGCCGCCACCGGCAACTTCCAGATCGTCGTGGATCTGGAGAAGGACGCCAAGTTCCTGCCCGACGCCATCCGCGGCACCCGCACGCTGTACGTCGGCGCGGGCACCGTGGACGCCTACGTCGACCTCGGAAAGGTCGGCGAGGACGACGTGACGGTCAACGACGACCGTACGTCCGCCACGCTCAGCCTCCCGCACGCCGCCCTCGGCAAGCCGTCCCTTGACCCCGACCGCTCCTACGCCGTCTCCAAGGAGCGCGGCCTCCTCGACCGCCTCGGCGATCTGTTCTCGGACAACCCGAACAGTGAACAGGCCGTGCAGAAGCTGGCGGTCAAGCACATCGGCGACGCGGCCAAGCAGAGCGGGCTGACGTCCCGCGCCGAGTCCAACACCACCGACATGCTCGAAGGGCTGCTGCACTCCCTCGGTTTCAAGGAGGTGAAGGTGACGTACGGGGCCTGACCCCTGCCACAACCGGGCGCGACGCAGCGGGCATCTCGACGCGGCACCGGGGTAATCCCCCTAGTACGCAAGGAAGTTGAAGACTGGAGGATCGCATGGCCCGTGGAACCTCACGTTCGCGTGCCGCGTTACGCCCCGGCACTTCCAAGAGCACAGGCGTCGCCATGACCGCGGGCAACGCCAAACCCGCACGCGCCGCCACATCGGCAGGCGGCGCAAAGCCCAAGGCCGACACCAAGAAGCCGGGGCGCCGCGCCAAGTCCGAGCGCGGCGCCAAACCTCGGGCCGGTACCGGGGCTAAACCCCGGGCCGGTACCAAGGCCCAGCCCACCCCGCGACCCGACCGGCACCCGCTGCGCTTCCTGGCCCGCCTGCTGGCCATGCTGTGTGCCTTCACGCTCATGGTCGCCTTCGCCGTCGTCCTGGCGAAGCTCACCCTGCAGCCCTCGCCCGCATCGGAGGCCCTCACCCACACCAACCTGCATCCGGGCCGCTCCCTGCGGGCCTATCTGGACCAGCCCGAACTGCGGGACGCCGTCCGGCAGATCGGCGGGAATCTGCTGCTCGGGGTTCCGTTCGGAATCCTGGTCCCGGTCGTGGCGCCACGGACGCGCGGCGTCCTGCGTGTCCTGCTGCTGACGGCGACCGTGATGCTTCTGGTCGAGTTCGCGCAGGGTGCGCTGGTGACGGGGCGCGCCTTCGACATCGACGACGTCCTCCTCAACACCAGCGGAGCCCTGATCGGCTACCTGCTGCTCGGGCGGCGGCTGAGCCGGGCGGTGCACACGAAGGAGCGTCGTTCCTGACGGACAGGGCGGCCCGGAGAGCAGCCCGAAACAGTTCGCCCGTGCTCAGCTCGTCCGGTACGGTCGTGAGGTTGTTTCCGCAGACTGAGAGTGGGTTGCGTTTATGGCATGTCGTATCAGTGAACTCGTGCTCGGTTGCCGCGATCCTGAGGTGCTGGCGCGGTTCTGGTGCGAGGTTCTGGACTTCGTCGTGCTCGATCGCGAAGGGGACGACTGCATCGAGATCGGGCCGCGCGAAGGGTTCGGCGGTCCGCAGCCGACGATCATCCTCAGCCGCAGGGACGAGCCGGAGCCGGGGAAGTCCCGGCTGCACATCGACGTCAACGCCACCGACCGCGATCAGGACGCCGAGCTCGAACGCCTCCTGAAGCTCGGTGCGCGCAAGGCAGACATCGGCCAGACCGGCGAGGAGCAATGGCACGTTCTCGCCGACCCCGAGGGCAATGAGTTCTGCCTGCTCAAGGCCCGCCTCAACCCCCTCTGAAGCAAGTGAGGTCTCCGGTGGAGGGTTCATCGGCCAAGAAGAACCTGAACACCGGAGACCTGGCGGCCACCTAGCGCGCAAGCAACTGCACGATGGCCACCGTTCCGACCACCACGATGAGTGACCGCAGCACAACGGGGGACAACCGGCGGCCCGTCGTCGCTCCGAGGTGGCCGCCGATCGCGGACCCGATGGCGAGGAGGGCGACGGCCGTCCAGTCGAAGTCCGCGGCGACGAGGAAGAACAGCGCGGCGACGGAGTTGACCACGGCGACGAGCACGTTCTTGACGGCCGTGAGGCGTTGCAGATCGTCGTCGAGGAGCATGCCCATCAGGGCGACGTAGATGATGCCCTGAGCGGCCGAGAAGTAGCCGCCGTAGACGCTGGCCAGGGTCAGCCCGGCGAGCAGCAGCAGGCCGCCGTCGGGGCGTGCGGTTCTCCCCTGCCGTGCGCGGCGATCGCGCAGCCTCCTGCTGATCAGCGGCTGGAGAACGACCAGTACGAGGGCGAGCCCCACCAGGGCCGGCACGATCCGCTCGAACGCCGAGGCGGGTAGCGTGAGCAGCAGCGCGGCACCGGTGAGTCCGCCGAGCAGGGCGCCGGCCCCCCACTTCAGGATGCGTCGGCGCTGACCGCGCAGTTCCCGGCGATACCCGATGGCGCCGCTGATCGAGCCGGGGATCAGGCCGAGCGCGTTGGAGACCGTGGCGGTGACGGGCGGCAGGCCGGTCGCGAGCAGGACCGGGAACGTGATCAGCGTCCCCGATCCGACGACGGCGTTGACGGCGCCGGCGGCGATGCCCGCGGCCAGGACGGCGAGCAGCTCACCGATGTGTGCGGCGTTCATGGAAAGCAGCCTAGAAACCGCACACTTCGGCGGCGGACGAACCATGCCGGATGGCACGACGATCCTGAGTCCCCGCACCGAAGGACCTGACTCCGGGACAGCTCCCCCGGCCCGTCCACCCAACACTGGTCCGTACCAAGGTATTGACGCCCTCTTATCTCACTCCTTAAATCAAGTGGCGACACCTTCACCCCCCACCTCGGTCGGCGCACCCGTTCATCGGGCCGCCGCACGGAAGGGAGCACGATGGCCTCCCCACGCCTGCTCCGCACGTGTCTGCTGGCCGCCCTGTCGGCCGTCCTGGTCGCGTCCGCCGCGATCGGCCCCGCGCAGGCGGAACCGCCGGACGCCACCGCCGCCGCGGTGACGTTCTCCGACGGCTTCGACGGGCCTGCCGGTGCCGCCGTCGACGCGTCGAAGTGGCAGATCGAGACCGGCGACAACGTCAACAACCACGAGCGGCAGTACTACACCTCCGGCAACAAGAACGCGGCGCTGGACGGCCAGGGGCACCTGGTGATCACGGCCCGGCGCGAGAACCCGGCCAACTACCAGTGCTGGTACGGCACCTGCCAGTACACCTCGGCCCGGCTGAACACCGCCGGGAAGTTCACCGCCCAGTACGGGCACGTCGAGGCGCGGCTGAAGGTGCCGCGCGGGCAGGGCATGTGGCCCGCGTTCTGGATGCTGGGCACACCGGTCAACTGGCCGGACTCGGGCGAGATCGACATCATGGAGAACGTCGGCTTCGAGCCCTCGACCGTGCACGGCACCCTGCACGGCCCCGGCTACTCCGGGTCCGGCGGTATAGGCGCCGCCTACTCCCTCCCGGGCGGGCAGGCCTTCGCGGACGCCTTCCACACCTTCGCCATCGACTGGGCGCCCGACTCCATCACCTGGTCCGTCGACGGGAACGTCTACCAGCGGCGCACGCCGGCCGACCTGGGCGGGCGGACCTGGGTGTTCAACAAGCCGTTCTTCCTGATCCTCAACCTGGCGGTCGGCGGCTACTGGCCCGGCGACCCGGACGGCTCGACGGTCTTCCCGCAGCAACTGGTGGTGGACCACGTCTCGGTGACGACCGGCGACTCGCCCGCCGGCGCCGCGGTCAGAGGACTGGGCGGGAAGTGCGTGGACGTGGCCGGGGCGAGCTCCGCCAACGGCACGCCCGTGCAGCTCTACGACTGCAACGGCACCGCCGCCCAGCAGTGGACCGTGGGCGCGGACGGCACCCTGCGCGCGCTCGGCAAGTGCCTGGACGCCACCGGCAACGCAACCGCCGACGGCACGACCGTGCAGCTGTGGGACTGCTCCGGCGGCCCGAACCAGAGATGGACCGTCACCGCGGCGGGCGACATCGTCAACCCGCAGGCCGACAAGTGCCTGGACGTGACCGGCAACAACGCGGCCAACGGCACCCGGCTGCAGATCTGGACCTGCACGGGCACGGCCAACCAGAAATGGACGGTCGGCTGACCCGACCGTCCCACGGTCACCTCACCCGGGCGTCTAGGCCCTGTCGTTTGGATCATCCCGGCGTCGCGGGCCCTGGCACGCACATCTGCGGCGTTGTCGTCGGTCGCCGACTCCCCCACGCTCGAACGACCTCGCGCGGGGGGACCCCCATCGCGTCGACTCCCTCCTCCGCCTTGCAGCTGCACGCACCAGACCCCGCTCGGGTCGGCCAAGAGGAACCGATCCTCACAGCCGAGCTGATCCAAACGACAGGACCTAGTGGTGGACCCAGGTGAACTTGTCGCCGCCCACCCAGCGGACCACGTCCGGGTCGTCCAGGTCGTGGACCGTGATACCGAAGGCTGCGGCGGTCTCCAGGACGTCGGTGATGGCCCTCGCCTCACCGACGACCACACCGTCGATCTCCATGATGCGGAACGGCGACGTGCCCGGCTGAACCCCGAGCACCATGATCCGCGGGTGCGAGATGTGCGGGCTCCCGATTTCGGTCATGCATAGAGCGTAGAACGCAACCCGCGTCAACGAATCCTCACGCGTCCTCCGCGCATGCGGGAGCGGCAGCGGCGGGCAACCCTGGAGGAGGAGGTGGCGATGGATCCCGTCGACGCGCTGAACCGGATCGCCTTTCTGCTGGAGCGGTCCCTGGCGCCGACGTATCGCGTACGCGCCTTCCGTACGGCCGCCCGGGTGCTGGCCGACATGCCCGAGGACGAGGTACGGGCGCGGGCGGAGGCCGGGACGCTGGAGACGCTGCGGGGTGTCGGCCCGAAGACGGCACAGGTTGTGCGCGAGGCGCTGGCCGGTCAGATGCCCGGCTATCTGGCGGACCTGGAGGGCGCGCCCGCTGCCGCACCGCCCGAGGGCGGCCACGCATTGTGGGAGCTGCTGCGCGGGGACTGCCATCTGCACTCCGACTGGTCGGACGGCGGCAGCCCGATCGAGGAGATGGGCCGGACGGCGGCCGAGCTCGGGCACGAGTGGGCGGCGCTGACCGACCACTCCCCGCGACTGACCGTGGCCCGCGGGCTGTCCGCGGACCGGCTGCGCGAGCAGCTGGACGTGGTGGCGGAGCTGAACGCGACGTGGGCGCCGTTTCGGCTGCTCACCGGCATCGAGTGCGACATCCTCGACGACGGGTCGCTCGACCAGGAGCCCGAGCTGCTGGAGCGGCTGGACGTGGTGGTCGTGTCCGTGCACTCCAAGCTGCGGATGGACGCGGGCGCGATGACCCGCCGGATGGTCACGGCCGTACGCAACCCGCACGCCGACATCCTCGGCCACTGCACGGGGCGGCTGATCACCGGGCGGGGCCGGCCGGAGTCCGAGTTCGACGCCGACGAGGTCTTCGCCGCGTGCGCCGAATCCGGCACGGCCGTGGAGATCAACAGCCGGCCCGAGCGCCTCGACCCGCCCCGACGGCTGCTGCGCCGGGCCCTGGCGGCGGACGTGCTGTTCTCCGTCGACACCGACGCGCACGCGCCCGGGCAGCTCGACTGGCAGCGGTACGGCTGTGCGCGGGCGGAGGAGTGCGGGGTGCCGGCCGAGCGGGTGATCACCACCTGGGGTGTCGAGGAGCTGCTGGACTGGACGCGCGAGAAGTGACCGGGCGGGTGTTCCTGGGTTCGCCACGCTCTGCGCTGATCTGGCCGCTTGACTTGGAGAGCGCTCCAATTCGTAGCGTTTCGTTCATGACCACTGCACAGCACAAGATCGGTTCCGGTTTCGGTGCCACCAGCACCGCCGACGAAGTCCTGCACGGCATCGACCTGACCGGGAAGCTCGCGATCGTCACCGGCGGCTACTCGGGCCTCGGCCTGGAGACCACCCGTGCGCTCACCAAGGCGGGCGCCCGTGTCGTCGTCCCCGCCCGCCGCCGGGCCACCGCCGAGGAGGCGCTGGCCGACCTCGACGGAGTCGAACTGGACGAGCTGGACCTCGGCGACCTGGAGAGCGTGCGCGGCTTCGCCGATCGGTTCCTCGCCTCCGGCCGCACGGTCGACATCGTGATCGACAACGCCGGGATCATGGCCTGCCCTCAGACCCGGGTGGGCCCCGGCTGGGAGGCCCAGTTCGCGACCAACCACCTCGGCCATTTCGCCCTGGTCAACCGCCTCTGGCCGGCGATCGAGCCCGGCGGCGCCCGCGTCGTCTCGGTGTCCTCGCGTGCCCACCACTTCTCAGGGGTGCGCTGGGACGACATCCACTGGCGGCAGGGCTACGACAAGTGGCAGGCGTACGGGCAGGCGAAGACCGCGAACGTTCTGTTCGCCGTGCACCTCGACAGGCTCGCCGCCGGCCATGGCGTACGGGCCTTCTCGCTCCACCCGGGTGGCATCCTCACCCCACTGCAGCGCCACATCCCGAAGGAGGAGATGGTCGAGCGCGGCTGGATCGACGAGCAGGGCACCCCGCTCAACCCCGAGGGCTTCAAGAACCCGGAGCAGGGCGCGGCCACGCAGGTATGGGCCGCGACCTCGCCCCAGCTGAACGGCATGGGCGGTGTCTACCTGGAGGACTGCGACATCGCCGAGCCCGCTGTGGACGGCGACGAGCGCGGTGGCGTCAAGGACTGGGCGATCGACCCGGAGCAGGCGGCACGCCTGTGGGAGCTCTCGGCGGAGCTGACGGGCGTGAACGCGTTCCCCGCGCCCTGAGAGCCTGTGCGGCGGTGGGGCGACCAGGGGCCGTTCTGTCCCGGCTCTCAGCCGGACGGCTCCTGGGGCTCCGGATGTTCCGTTTGAGCCGTGTCCGACCGCTGCGCCCCCTGTCGGCCCGTGCCCGCCTCGTCGGTGTCGGGGACGTCGTCCGCCTCGGTGGCGTCGTCCGCGGGCTCGACGGGCACCTCCCACGGGTCCTCCCCCGCGTCCGCCTGCTGGTCCTGCAGGTCCCGCGGTACCGGCTCGCCGGTCCGGTCCGGCGCCTCGCGATCGTGATCAGCCATCGTGCATCTCCTTGGCGTCGTCCGAACGCCCCGCGAGTACCGCCTGCCTCACCGGCGAAACGTCACGGCGCCACCCGCTCGGCGAGGGAGGCGCCCCGAACGGACAAAGGCCCCTCGGTCACGGACTCGGCGCGTCGGCCGCCCCGTGCGAAGAAGTCCGCGAGCGGCAGGATCGCGGCACCGACGGTGACCGCGTCCGGGCCGAGCCGGCCCAGGTCGACGGTGACCTTCTGGGCCGGACGCCGCAGGGCGTAGGCGGCCGCGTGGCGGCGTACGGCGGGCAGGAACCGGGCGCCGAGCTGGAGACCCGCCCAGCCGCCGATCAGGATGCGCTCGGGCATGAAGAGGTTGATCAGGTCGGACAGGCCGGCGCCCACGTACTCGGCCGTCTCCTCCAGTACGGCGAGCGCCCTCGGGTCGGCCGTCTCGCCCTCGGGGGGATACGCGCCGGCCAGCATCGCCGCCAGCGCGGTCTCCTCGTCGGCGCCCTCCGGCACGCTCCCGCCCTCCTCGCGCCAGCGTTCCAGCAGGGACTCCGCGCCCGCGTAGGCCTCCAGGCAGCCGAGCGCACCGCACCGGCAGCGGCGCCCCCTGACCCGTACCGTCAGATGCCCCCACTCGACCGCGCGCCCGTGCTCCACCTCGGGGGCGACCAGACAGGCGCCGACGCCGGAGCCGAACAGCACGACGATCGCGCTGCGGGCGCCGCGTCCGCCGCCGAACCACATCTCGGCCTGGCCGAGGGTCCTGGCGCCGTTGTCGATGAAGTACGGGACGTCGTCCGGGAGTTGGGACCCGTCCCGCAGCAGCCGCTCCAGCGGCACCGCGTCCCAGCCGATCGTCTGCCCGTGCACCACGGCGCCGGTGCGCGGCGCGTGTTCGACGATGCCGGGGACACCGATGCCGACGCCCAGGAGCCGCTCGGGCCCGATTCCGGCGCCCGCGAGCACCTCGGCGATGCCGTCACGCACATGGCCGACGATGCCGTCCACCTCGTACCGCGCCTGCGTCAAGGGCCGTTCGGCGCGGGCGAGTTCGGTGAGGGTCAGGTCGAACAGGCCGATCCGCACCCGGGTCTCGCCGACGTCGACGCCGATCATGTGGCCGCTGCCGGGAGCCACGCGCAACAGGATGCGCGGCCGGCCGCCGTCGGAGTCGACGCTGCCGGCCTCCTCGACCAGGCCGTCGGCGATCAGCTCGGCGACGACGTTGCTGACGGAACCGGAGCTGAGCCCGGTCGCCGGGCCGAGTTCGAAGCGGCTGAGGGGGCCGTCGAAGTAGAGGCGCTGCAGTACGGCCGTACGGTTGCCCCGTCTGAGGTCCCGTACCGTGCGCCCGTTCCGCCCCGCCATGCGTTCCCCTTCGGACCAGCCCTGTTCCACCCCGTTCGAACCCGCCCCCATTGTGACCTACGCCGTGAGGTCCTCGATCTCGGCCAGCGCCGCCAGCAGCTCCGGGGCGACCGTCTCCTGGACCCGGCGGTTCTGTGCGGCGTCGGCCGCCCGCGGAACCGTCTCCGTGAGCATGATCAGGTAGAGGTAGCCGCGGTAGAGGGCCAGGCGCAGGCGGGCGGGTACGTCGAAGTCGGCGCGCCCTCCGGCCTCCCGGTATCCCGCCAGGAACGCCTCGTCCGTCTTGATGTCCCCGAGCAACGCCAGGGAGACGAAGTCGGCCAGCGGGTCGCCCCAGAACATCCGCTCCCCGTCGATGAGGCCGCCGATCCGGGCCTCCCCCGCCGCACGGTCCACCAGGATGTTGCCCTGCCACAGGTCGAAGTGGACCAGGCGCGGGACGGTGACCTCGTCCAGCGCGTCGTAGCCGACCTGGAGCGCACGGGCGACATCGTCCACGGGGCGCGGCAGCCGGGCGCCGTAATGGCGGGCGTCGTCGAGGACCGCGTCGAGCATTCCGGTGAACGCGGTGCGCCAGTCGGGGGCGAGCGGGCCGAGGGCGCCGGAGGGGTAGCCGAAGCCCGGCCCGGTGATGGCGTGGAGCCGGGCGACCTGGCGGCCCAGCTCCGTGCGCAGGGTGCTTCGCTCGGTGTCGGTGAGTGCGCCGTTCCAGGGGTCGCCCGGGCAGGCGGTCATCAGCAGGTGGCTGCCCAGGAACACCACACGCGGGGCCGGGACGTCCGCCTTGGCGGCCGCGCCGTAGAACTCCGCCTCGGAGACGAGCAGTTCGCTCTCGTGCGTCAGACCCGGGACGGTCGGCGCGGGCGGCACCTTGAGCACGTAGCGGCGGCCGTCGGACAGGAGCAGTTCCTCGACCGTGTTGTAGGTGCCGCCCGACAGGGGGCGCAGGTGGGCGAGGTGTCCCGGTGGCAGACCCGCCGCCTCCAGGACCTGTCGCGCCCGTTCCCAGGAGTCCACCACCGTGCGCCCACCCCTCCCCTTCGGTCAGGCGGCCGCGTACACGTCCTCCACATAGCGGCCGTCCGTGATCAGCCCGTCGAGCCACCGTCCGGCCGCCGCGTCGTCGGCGCCCGGCGTGCGCTCCCGGTACAGCGTACGGAACGCCTCCCGCACGCCCGGTGCCATCCGGGAACCGTCGCCGCAGACGTAGACCCGGGCACCCGCGCCGAGCAGCTCCCAGACCTCGTCGGCCTCGGCGGCGATGCGGTGCTGCACGAAGGTCACGCCGCCTCGCGGGGCGGCGCTGAAGGCGGGACGCAGCGAGACGGCTCCGGCGGTCTCGGCGGCGCGCAGTTCCTCGGCGTGCAGGAAGTCGGCTTGGGGGGCGTCGCAGCCGAAGTAGCAGAGGGCCGGGGCGAGTTCGGCGCCGGTGGCGAGGGCGGCCGTACGGTCGGCGATCGCGCCGCGGAAGGGGGCGAGGCCCGTGCCCGCCGCGACCATGACGACCGGGGTCGAGCCGTCGATCCGGAAGACCTCCCGGCACGGCTGCACGCGGGCGTACACCGTGTCGCCGGGCTCGACAGCGGTGAGGTAGCCGGATCCGGTGCCCCGGTAGGTGCCCTTGCCGGAGCGTGCGGGGGCCTGGAGCAAGGAGACCATCAGGTCCACGTGACCGGCATCGGCCGACGGCGAGGAGGAGATCGAGTAGTGGCGGGGACGCAGCGGCGTGAGGAGATCGAGGAGCGTCGGCCAGTCCAGGGCGCCACGCAGGGCCGGGAAGTCCTCGATCACCTCGACGAGGGTGCGCGGATCGTCGGCCAGGTTCGCGAGCGCCATCCGCTCCGGCGGGCACGGGTTGGCGGCGGCGAGGACGGAGAGCTGGGCCGCGCTAGGGCGCTCCTGCAACTCGACGTGGTGCGTGAGGAGTTGACGTGCCGTCAAGGGCCGGTCAAGGGCGAGGCCGTCGCGGCGCGGGCGGGTGGCACGGATGTCGAGGACGGTGTCGAGGTCGACGCCGAGTGCGGTGGCGGCGCGGTCGACGAGGTCCGGGGCGTTGGCCGGCAGGACGGTGAGGTGGTCGGCGGTGCGGTAGGTGACGCCGTCGGGCAGGGCGACGCGGACGAGGCGCTTGCGCCGCGGGTAGCCGGGGGCGGTGAGGTCGCGGGCCTCGGTGACCGTCATCGGGACGAGTCCGTGCCGTTCGGCGAGGGCGTCCAGCGGGCCTCCGGTCAGGGTGCGGACCTCGTACGCCGACGTGGGCTCGCCGATCCCGTCGACGGGTCCCGCGTCCGGGTCGCCGTACTGCTCCAGCAGCGCCGTGCGGAGCCGGGCCGTGAAGTCCCGTACCGCGCCGGTCAGATCGCCGGAGGCGTCGGCGGCGGCGCGGTCGACCAGGCGGGTGGCGCCGAGTTCGGCGAGGCGGTCGTCGAAGCCGGTCGGGACGTGCTGGTAGGTGGCGGCCCAGTTGCGTCGCCGACGCCGAGGACGGCGTAGGTGACGTCCGTGGCCTCTTCCGCCTCCGCCTCCAGCCAGGCGGCGAAGGCGGTGGCGTCGTCGGTGGGGCGGCCGTTGTAGGAGGCAGCGGTGATCACGACCGGCCGGTCGGTGGGCAGGCCGCCGGCGTAGGCGTCGAGGGGCGCGACCTGCGTCTCGCAGCCGATGGCGGCGGCCTCGTCAGCGAGCTGGGCGGCGAAGTCGCGGCAGGTGCCGTAGTTGCTGCCGTGCAGGAACAGGGCGCTGGTGCCGGGGCGGACGCGGGCGGGCAGGGCGGCCGTGTCGGAGACGGCTTCCGTGGTCGCGGGGGCGGCGCCGGGCAGCGGGGTGTGGACGCGGTCGGCGGGCGTGCGCGGGGTCAGGGTGAGAGTGAAGCCGTCGGGCTTGAGGGTGAGGGTCTCCTTGATGCTGAGGCGGTAGTCGGCGTGGTCGTGCAGCCGGTAGCGGTGGACCAGCATCGCCAGCAGCATGGTCGCCTCGTGCAGGGCGAACTGCCGCCCGATGCAGGCGCGTTCACCGGTGCCGAAGGGCTTGAAGGCGTGCACCGAGCGGGCCGCCTCGGCCTCGGGCGTGAAGCGGGTGGGGTCGAACAGCTCGGGGTTGTCGCCCCAGACCTGCTGCCGGTGCAGCATCGGCGCGAGCACGGTGACGGACTGCCCGGCGCGCAGCGGGACGCGCCCGCCCAGCATCGTGTCCTCAAGGGCGTGGCGGCTGAAGGCGGCGGCCGTCGGCCACAGCCTCAGCGCCTCGTTGAGGACCTGGCGGGTGTACGTCAGCCTGCCGACCTCGTCGTACGTCGGCTCGGGGTCGGCCTGGTCGCCCCACAGCTCGTCCACCTCGCGCTGGACCAGCTGAAGCACGGCCGGGTGCTTGGCCAGGTAGTACATGGCGAAGGACATCGCGCCGGAGGTCGTCTCGTGGCCGGCGATCAGGAAGGTGATGACCTGGTTGCGGATGTTGGCGGTGTCGAGGGTGGTGCCGTCCTGCGGGTGCTCGGCGCTGAGCATGAGCCCGAGCAGGTCCTCGGCCTCGCGCTGGTCGGTGCCGGCGCGGGAGGCGATGACGTCGTCGACGACCTGGGCGAGGTAGGCGGAGTCGTCCAGGAAGGCCGCGTCGGCCGCCGAGTAGTCCTGGTCCGGGACGCGGGCCAGCCGGTACATGCTCCACTCCAGGCAGCGGACCATGGACTCGACGAAGGGATGTGGCTCGGAGCGCTCGAAGGAACCGAAGTCGTAACCGAAGCCGGCCAGCCCGATGGTGTCCAGTGTCATCCGGGTCGTGTCGTCGGGGACGTTCACCGGCTGTCCGCCGCGGGCGTCACGGTCCCAGGACGCGATGAGCCGCCGCGCCACCTTCAGCATCACGGGGTGGTAGGTGCGCATCGAGCCGAGCGCGAAGGCGGGCATGAGGATGTCGTGCGCCTTGGCCCAGTTCGGTTCGTCGTTGTACGCCGTGAACAGTCCGTCGGCGGCGAACTCCCGGACGTTCTCCAGGGCGGGCCCCACATGCTTGGCGAACCGCTTCTCGTCGGCGAGGTCGGTCACCAGGTCCAGGTCCGCGGTGAACAGCGTGTCCCGCCCGTGCAGCCGCCGCACGAGCACCGGCCCGTGCTCCCGCATCAGCTCCATGACCTGCTGGATCGGGGTGCGGCCGGGGCCGACGGCGGTGATGTCGACGACGGGGACGCCGGGGAGGGGGGCGTCGATGGTCTGCGGGTGCGGCGCGGTGGGGGGCATGGCGCGACAACTGCCTTTCGCGGTACGGGAGTACTGCGACCAAGCGTGCTCGACGGGTCCCGGCCGCTCGCGCCCCCGCACTACATGATTGTGTAGTGCACGGATGTACGTCGCTCTTGCGCCCGAGGTCAGGAGGTGCTCATGGACTTCAGTCGCCAGGAGTCCGTGGTCTGGCGCAACCGCGCCCTGCTGGTCTTCGACCGCGTCTCGGTGCCGGTCGCGGTCTGTGATGTGTACGGCGCGATCCTGCTGGCCAATCCCGCGATGGCGGCGGAGTGCGGTACGACCGCGGGGCGGCTGCGCGGCCGGGACGTGCTGGAGCTGTTCCGGCCGCAGG
Organism: Streptomyces sp. NPDC051738; assembly: GCF_044453205.1. NCBI lineage: Bacteria > Bacillati > Actinomycetota > Actinomycetes > Kitasatosporales > Streptomycetaceae > Streptomyces > Streptomyces sp. NPDC051738. The sequence goes on from NZ_JBITCM010000014.1 coordinate 170,243, forward strand.
AGGCGACCCAGGTGGAGCGGATCGCCGAGGCGCTGCGGCTGCGGCACCGCTCGCGGTACCAGGTGTCGGTGCGCTGGGAGGCGCCCGGCGGCGCGGAGCGGTACGGGGAACTGACGGCCGACCCGGTGAGCGACACCGTGGAGGAGACGCCGGCGCTGCTGGTGATGCTCCGGGTGCTGGGTGAGCGCGAGGCACACGAGCGGCGGCCCGTGCGGGTCGCCCCGGCAGAGGCGCACATCCTGGCCCTGCTCGCCGGCGGCGCCACCACCGCGCAGACCGCCCGGGAGACCGGCCTCACGGTGGACGGCGTGAACTACCACCTACGGCGCCTGACGGCCCGCTGGGGCACGGCGAACCGTACGGAACTGGTGGCTCGGGCCTATGCGCTGGGCGTGCTCGCTCCCGGGGTGTGGCCGCCGGCGCCAACGGTTCAGGAAGCGGAGTAGGCCGCGCCAGTGCCCGCCGGTGCGCCAAGCCGGAAGGCCCCGCGTGTGCGTTCCCGACGACGCGCGGGTCGACAGGTCCGGCGAAGCTCACGGCAGTTCGGCAGCGCCCTGAAGGGGCGCGGGGAACTGCGCGACCAGCCACGATGGTGCCGCAGACGAATGACGGCACAACGGGGCACTTCCAGCGGAGCGTCCCGCTCATCGGCCTCCGCGAGGGCGACGAGGTCCATGCCGGTGGCCACGCCGAAGTCGGTCGGTTCGGCGGCGCTGTCGGGGTAGCAGAAGGTGGCGCGGGCGAGTGCCGTGCCGGTCAGCCGGAGGTGCGAGGAGCCGAACCGTGGGGCGGCGCCGACCACTTGGCGCCGGAAGTTCAGGGCGCCGTACACGGGCCGCTCGTGCGCGGCCGCGTCGTCGTACGCCCCGCCGAAGATCCGGCTCTCCCAGCGCCAGCGGTCGCCGCCGGGGTGGGCGGTGAGGCCGCCGTTGCTGGTGCCGGTGACGAACTGTGAGTGGTACGCGCCGTCCTCGGTCAGGGCGCGCAGGATCGGCACGCCCCGCACCGACCGGTCCGGGTGGAAGTTGAGGGTGATGCGCACGGCGGGGTCGAGCACCGGCCCCCTGGAGGCGACCGCGACATGCCGCAGTGCCGCCCGGGCCCGAGGCGACCCGACAAGGCCGAAATTCACTGGCTCCCCCTCAACCGGCTGCCTACCCTAGCCTTGAACCTAGTACCTCTAGGTTTTGCTGATGCCGCCCCACCCCCTGGAGACTCCCCATGAAGCCACTCACCGAGCAGGACATCCGCACCTCTTTTATCAACTGCTCCAAAGGGGAGGCCAAGCGCCTGTCCGTGCCCCGCGATCTCGACGAACGCCCTTGGGACGACCTCGACTTCCTCGGCTGGCGCGATCCGGGAGCGCCCGATCGCAGCTATCTGGTCACCGAGCGCGAGGGGCGCCCCGCGGGCGTCACGTTCCGCTTCCCGTCCTCGCAGCGCGGCTTCCTGCACCGCAGCATGTGCTCGCTGTGTCTGACCACGCATCCGGGCGGCGGCGTTTCCCTGATGACGGCGCGCAAGGCCGGCACGGCGGGCCGTGAGGGGAACTCGGTGGGGGTGTACATGTGCACCGACCTCGCGTGTTCGCTCTATGTCCGCGGCAAGAAGGTCGTGGACTCCGGGGCCCGCTTCGAGGAGAGCCTGACGCTGGAGGAGCAGATCGCCCGGACGACGGGCAATCTGGCCGCGTTCCTCGACAAGCTGTACGCCTGAGGGCAGGGCTGTACGCCTGAGAAGCGGCCGAAGCGGCTGTACGTCCGAGGCCGGCGCCCCTCACTGGTCCCGCAGTCTCGACGCCTCCACCTGGTGCAGATGGATCAGGACGTCGTAGCTGCGGGCGAGGGCGATGTCGTGCGGGCCGTCCGGGTAGGCGGTGCCGATACTGCGCGTCGGCCGTGCCTGCCGCAGCCAGTCGGCGGCCGGCGCTCCGACGGACCGCAGGTCGAGCAGGTGGTCGCGGTACCGCACCCGGTCAAGGGTCCGCTCGTTGCCACCCGGGTCCGCCGGGCCCAGCGTCCAGCGGCGGATGGCGTCGTCGTCCAGGCCGGTGGCGTTGAACGAGCCGTGGTCGAAGGTCAGGCCGACGCTCACATAGCCCGCGCCGAGGCGCTCGCGCAGGAAGGCGCCCTGCACCTTCGGGTTCTCCGCGGGCTCCTCCGGCACATAGCCGACGTGGTTGTTGTGCGCCGACAGCAGCACCTTGGTCCCGGTGTGCCGCTGCCACCAGACCACGTTGGCGGCCATCGCCTCGTCGCGGTAGCGCATGGCCGCGGCGATCTGCGCGGGGTCCTCGACGTCGAAGTCGTACTGCCGGGCGGTCTGGTCGATCACCCTCGCCTGCTGGACGGACCGGTCGTACGCCTCGCGGTCGGCGCCCGGGGCCTGCCGCTCCAGCAGCCGCAGCGCCTCACCGGTGCGCTCCGCCCGCTCCTTGCGTTGGGCGTACGGCAGCTTCAGGTACTGCTCGATGTACGCGCCGGTCTGCGCGGTCGGCCATAGTCCGCGGTAGAGCTCGGCGAGGCGAGCGCTCAGTTCGGGACGGGTGTCGGCCACGTACGCCTCTACGGCGTCGTACAGCTCGGGCCCGGTCCAGGCGATGTCGTCGCCCATGAAGCGGACGGGGTCCTCGGGGTGCCGGAGGTTGTACGCCCGCATCCACTCGACGAGCCGCAGATAGTCGGTGTTGTTCCACCAGAGGTAGTCCCGCTGGAACTCCTCGCGCATGATGCGCCGCGGATCGCCCTTGCCGTACAGCACGTAGTCGTTGAGACGCGCACCAGTGCTCCAAGGTGCCTCCAGGGCGAAGGTGCGGAAGCCCTTCGCCTCGACGAGGTGGCGGAAGACGCGGTCCTTGAGGGCGAAGAAGTCGTGCGAGCCGTGGGTGGCCTCGCCCAGGCCGACGACCCGGGCGTCGCCGATCATCCGGTCCAGGGGGCGCAGATCGCCGGTGTCACCGCCCGGTTCGACGGTCCGCAGCGGATGGGCGGCGCGGTCGAGTTCCTCGACGACGGTGGTGGAGGTCGGTGCCGCCGCGGCCGGGATGCCGGTCGTCAGGGCGGCGAGGATGATGAACAGGGTCAGGGCAAATAAAGTCCTATGCCGTTTCATGATCCAAGACTTGCGCTCCGAGGCGGGTGGCGGCCATCCGGCGGTCCACCATCCCCGAGTGCGGACAACCAGAGGGTGACAGCGGGGGTTCTCCTCAGTACCGGCCCCGGTCAACCACCCAGCCCTCACGCGGGTGTCCACCATCACCACCCCGGCCCCTTGCCGTACTCCGGCCGCTGCGATCAATCTGGGGTTCCTTGCGGACCGTTACGGTCCGCAAGCGCTGTGTCGGCAGCATCTGTGAACGCCGGCAGCATCTGTGAAAGTGGAAAGGGAACGGCCCGAGGATGCCAGACGTACGTGAGGGGACGGCGTTCCAGGAGCGGCTCGGGAAGCTGCGCCGGGATCCCGTGGTGGCCCAGACGCTGCGGTCGGCCGCCGCGGCGACGATCGCCTACGTCATCGCGCTGCGCCTGAGCCCCGAGGCAGCGCCGCTGACCGCACCCCTGACCGCGCTGCTCGTCGTCCAGGTCACGCTGTACGCCACGCTCACCAACGGCATCCGCCGGGTGAACTCCGTGGTGGCCGGAGTGCTGGTCGCCATCGCCTTCAGCCTCCTGGTCGGCCTGACCTGGTGGAGCCTGGGGCTGCTGATCGTGGCCTCGCTGGTGGTCGGACATCTGGTGCGGGTCGACGAGTATGTGCCCGAGGTGGCGATCAGCGCGATGCTGGTCCTCGGCGTCACGACCGTCGGGGACACGGCCTGGGCGCGGATCCTGGAGACACTGATCGGCGCGGTGGTCGGGCTCGGCTTCAATCTCCTTCTCGCACCACCGGTGTGGGTGGAGGAAGCCGGTGAGTCACTGGAGGGACTGGCCCGCCGGTTGCGGCAGTTGATGCTGCGCATCGGCGAGGAGGCCGCCGGCCGGCAGCCGTTCGAGCAGGCCGCGGCCCGCCTGCACGAGGCCCGCCGGCTCGACCACGACATCGTCGAGGTGGACGCGGCGCTGAAGCAGGCCGAGGACAGCCTGCGGCTCAATCCGCGCGTGCGGGACAGCCTGCTGCACCGGGTGGTGCTGCGCACCGGCCTGGACACGCTGGAGATCTGCACGGTCGTCCTGCGGGTGCTCGCGCGCACCCTCACCGACCTCGCGAAGGAGCGTGAGCCCGAGCCGCTGTTCGCGAAGGAGACGGGCGCCGTCGTCGAGCAGCTGCTGTCCGAGATCGCCGACGCGGTGGTCAGCTTCTCGGTGCTGGTCACCACGCATGTCAGCAGCAACGCCGACGCGGCGGAGTCCCGGCTGAGCGCGGAACTGCGCACGGCGGTGGGCACCCGCGACAAGCTCGCCCTGCTGCTGCGCGAGGAGGCCGAGCGCGAGAGCCGGCACTGGCAGCTGCTCGGCGCCGTCCTGACCGAGGTGAACCGCATCCTCGACGAGCTCGACACCGAGCACCGCTCGCGTCGCCTGCTGGAGGAGCTGGACCGGGTGTCCGAGGAGCAGCGCGTGCGGATGCCACGCCTGAACCGGCTGCGTGAGCGCATGGGCGTACAGGAGCAGCTGTGGCGGAACCGGACCGGGATGGGCGGACGTTCTCGATAGGGAGTGCCGGGTCAGGGCCGGCGCCACCGGATGCGAGGGAGCGGGCCGATGGCCGACACGACCGTACGGATCGACGGGAACACCCTGCGGCTTCCGGGCGGGGTGGCGGTGCGGTTCATCCGTACGCTGCGGCTGCCCGAGTCGGGCACGCATCCGCTGCCACCGGGGCTCGGCGAGTTCCCGGTCCGGCGGGTGGCGGACTTCGCGGACACCGTCCCGGAGGCGTGGCGGGCCCGCGGCGGTGTGCTGCTGCCGGTCTATCTGCGCGAGGCGATGTGGCTCAGCTTCGGGGGCACGACGGAGCCGGCCGCCCTCCAGGTCGGGGTGGGCAAGGTGTGCGCGGTCTCGGGGAAGCCGTGGAGCGACCGGTTGTCCCGTAAGCCCCAGAACTATGTCGTACTGCCCCGCCAACCCTGGCTCGACGGCATCAACTCCGGGAAGGGCACGGTCCGCCAGTTCGTGGCGGTGCCCCTGGGGCTGGGCGCGACCGTCGAGGGTCAGGTCACCGGCGAGGAGGTCTGGGGCGGCGTACAGCTGCAGTCGTTCCTGCTGAAGGAGGACCGGCTGGCCGAGTGGCGTGCGGAGGAGCAGCGCCGGGCGGAGCTGGCGCGGGCGATCACGCCGTACGGCGGCTTCGGTGCCGCGATGCCCATGGCGGCACCGGCCCCTCAGGGCGCGGTCCCGGCGCCCGCCGCCGCTCCGGCCGGTCGGCCGTCCCGGGCCGCCGCGGCGATGGGTCTGGGCGTCGGCGGCTCGATGCGGCAGGAGGTCTACGAGGACGACCGGCCGCTCTCCGACTGGGCGGACCGCCCCGGCGGCCGGGTCTTCGTCCACCTGGTGACGCCTCCGGAGTGGCGCCGCATCACCGGTGAGGCCCCGCCTCCGTCACCCGTGGACCGGGCGGCGTACACGCGCGCGGGGCTGCCCTGGTTCGACTACTACGACCAGGACGCCGAGGATCTCGCCCCCACGGACACGCTGGAGGCGGCGCAGCCGGTAGGCGACTGGCTCGGCGACGACCACGAGCCCTGGCAGGCCCCGGCGCCGGGCCAGGTGCGGCCGCTCAAGGACGCCCAGGGGAAGCCGGTTGAGGACGGGGACTGGTAGCCCACGCGAGTCACCCCAGGAATCCCAAGGGAACCCAAGGTGAGCCCCGGGAAACCTATGGAACCCGCCGAGCAGACTCGTTGCACCATGTGCAATGCACGTTGCTCTTCTTGCGCTCGGCGGGTGATCCACGCCAAGGTTGCTGTCGCGACCGTGACGACCGACGACCTGAGGTGTGGACATGGGCAGTGGTGGGCTGAGCAGGCGCCGATTCGTCGGAACCCTCGCGGGATCAGCCGCCGGCGTGGCAGTCCCGGCGGCCACGGGGTGCGACGACGCGCCCGCACCGGCTGACACGGCCGGCACCGGGGCCTCCGAGGCGACGACGCCTGAGGCGCGTCCGAGCGCCCAGACCGAGAGCCGTAAGCCGTCGGGCCCGCGCCCCCTCTACCTGGGCACCTACACCTCCGTCGAGGGCGGCGGCACGGGCATCGGTCGCGCCACGTACGACCCGGTCACGGGCCGTATCACCGGCACCGGGACGATCACCGGCGTCGGCGACCCCTCGTATCTGGCGCTGCACCCCGACGGGCGGACGCTGTACGCGGTCAACGAGCGCGAGGACGGCGCGGTGACCGCCGTCCGCCTCGCCGACGGCAAGGTTCTCGGGAGCCGGAGCACCGGCGGGGCGGCGCCCTGCCATCTGTCGGTGCATCCGAGCGGAAGCTGGCTGCTGAGCGCCAACTACGGCACGGGCAGTGTGGCCGTGCACCCGATCGACGCCTCGGGCGCGCTCGGTGAGCGCACCGACCTGGTCACGCACTCAAGTCCGGCACCCGGACCCGGCCAGGAGGGCCCGCACGCCCACCAGTTCGTCACAAGTCCCGACGGCGGCCATGTGCTCGCCGTCGATCTCGGCACGGACACCGTGTACACCTACCGCCTCGACCTCAAGGCGGGCACGCTGACCGAGGTCGCGCGGGCACAGACCAAGCCGGGGGCGGGCCCACGTCATCTCACCTTCCACCCGGGCGGCCGGTACGCCTACCTGGCCAACGAGGTCGACAACACCGTCGCCGTGTGCGCGTACGACCCCGGCACGGGCCGGCTGACCATCGGCGAGGAGCAGTCCACGGGCACGGGTTCGGGCACTAGTTATCCCGCGCAGCTCGTGGTGACGCCGAACGGCCGTTACGCCTATCTCGCCAACCGGGGCCACAACAGCCTCGCGCGCTATGCGGTGGAGGCGGAAGGCGCCCGGCTCAGGCTGCTCGACACGGTGCCGGTGTCCGGGGACTTCCCGCGGCAGATCGCCCTCTCGCCGGACGGCACGGTGCTGTTCGCGGCGAACCAGCGGTCGAGCACCGTCAGCGTCTTCCTGGTCGACGAGGACAGCGGTGAACTGCGGCTCGCGGGCGAGCCGTTCGCGTCACCCGTCGCCGTCTGTGCGCTGCCGCTGTAGGGCGCGCGGGCACGAGGCGGCACTGGCCTGGGAGAGCAGGATGTGCATGCGCTCGGTGAGCTGCGCGACGTCGTCGGCGGGCCGGTGGAACGCCAGTCGTACGTCGGCCTGGGCGCTGGCGCGCTCGATGCGCAGCGTCAGTCCGTGCCGGTCGACGGCGAGGGGCTGGACGCGCACGGCGCCGTGCAGGCTGTCGGACTCGACGAGGCGGGTGAGCCGCTCGACGGCGTCCGGGTGGCAGTCGGCGAGGTGGGTGAGCAGCCGGGCCTCGGCGGTGGCCAGCGGGTCGGGCGTGGCGGCGGCGAACTCGTCGAGGTCGACGACCACGGCACCGGACGGCATGCGCAGCACCGCGCGCGTCGCCTGGAAGGCGAGTTTGCCCTCCTCGGGGGCGAACCAGCCGGACAGCCAGAGCCGGGAGCGGATCCGCTTGCGCACCGGTACAGGGGCGACGTCGGCGAACTCCAGGACGGCGGACGGCTCTCCGCGGGGCGCGCAGATCGCCGCCGTGACGAGCACACTGTCCTCGGGCACGTCCAGCAGGACGCGGCCGTTCTCGGTCACGGTGTGCGCGCCGACGAGCTCTTCTCGGCAGCCTTCCGCGGTCACCGCGCAGGACCACGCGGCGGCGAGCACCGACCGGGCACGTTCCGCCGCGGAAGGCGCGGCCGCCCAGGTTTGGCTGTCAGCCATCCCATACCTCCTTAGGTAAGCCTTGCCTAACCTATCGAAGATCGGGCCGCACGCCAACCAGCCCGGGCGATGCTGTGCGATCTCTTTGCGAATGCTCAGGGTGCGATGACGCCCAACAGGGCGCGGGCGCACAGGTCGCGCACCTGCTCACGGGAGAGGTCCGAGCCCCTCAGCCACTCCAGACAGACGGCGGTGATGAACGCCAGCCAGCCCCGTACGGCGAGCCGGACGTCGGGCCGTTTCTCGAAGACCGGGCCGAACTCGGGGTCCGCCGCCATCGCCGCCAGGATCTGCTTCTCCTGTGCGGCCAGGGCCCGTTGGTAGACCTTGCGCACGGACTGGTCCCCGGCCGCGTCGGCTCGGTGGAAGGCGCGATAGCCGTGGGCGTGGGCCTCGACGTACTCCAGGTAGGTGTCGAGCCCTGCGGCCAGTTGCTCGCGCACCGGGACTCCGGGCACGGCGGCCGTCATCCGGAGCATGCGCTCACTCTCCCGCTCGACGACGGCCGCGAAGAACTCCCGCTTCGTCGGGAAGTAGTGGTAGAGCAGCCCGCGCGAGACGCCGGCGATCTCGGCGACCTGCTCGATCCACACGTCGTCGTACGGGCTCTCCGAGAACAGCCGCGCCCCGACCGCGAGGAGCTGCTCACGGCGCTCCTCGGTGCTGAGCCGGCGGCGTGTGCGCTCGCCCTGGTTCGCGGCCATACCCGCACTTTACTTGACGTGGATTCAACAGCCGGACCAGACTGAGCGCGTTATTGAACCCACGTACAACGAGTGCTGCCGCGCAATATGCCGCTGGATCAAGGGAGATCGCGTCATGGCGGAGACGACGACCGGGACCGGACTCCCGAAGGGGTTCCGCAGCGCCGAGCAGGGCTGGCCGGAGCTGCACCGCATACCGCATCCCCCGCGCCGGCTCCCGCTGCTCGGCGATGTACTGGGCGCCGACAGGCGTACTCCGTTGCAGGACTCCCTGCGTCTCGCCCCGGAGTTGGGGCCGATATTCCGGCGCAAGGCCTTCGGCAAGGAGTTCGTGTTCGTGTGGGGCGCGGACCTCGCGGCCGACATGGCGGACGAGTCGCGCTTCGCCAAGCATGTCGGGCTCGGCATCGCCAATCTGCGGCCGGTTGTCAAGGACGGCCTGTTCACGGCGTACAACCACGAGCGGAACTGGCAGTTGGCGCACGACGTCCTGGCCCCGGGGTTCAGCCGGGAGGCCATGGCGGGCTACCACCCGATGATGCTGGCCGTGGCCGGCCGGCTCATGGAGCACTGGGACCGCGAACGGGCGGCGGGCCGATGGGTGGACGTGCCCGGCGACATGACCAAGCTGACCCTGGAGACCATCGCCCGCACCGGGTTCGGGCATGACTTCGGCTCCTTCGAGCGCGCCCGCCCGCATCCCTTCGTGACGGCGATGATCGGCACGCTCACCTATGCCCAGCGGCTCAACGCCGTGCCCGCGCCGTTCCTGCTGCGGCGGGCCGCGCGGCGCAACGAGGCCGATATCGCGTTCCTCAACCGCACGGTCGACGATCTGGTCCGCGCCCGTACGGCGAGCGGGCCCGGCGACGGGGACCTGCTGGACCGGATGCTGGAAACGGCCCATCCGGAGACGGGCGAGCGGCTCTCCGCGGAGAACGTCCGGCGTCAGGTGATCACCTTCCTGGTGGCCGGCCACGAGACGACGTCGGGCGCGCTCTCCTTCGCCCTGCACTACCTGTCCCGGCATCCGGAGGTCGCGGCCCGCGCCCGCGCCGAGGTGGACAGCGTCTGGGGCGACACCGCGGTGCCCGGCTACGACCAGGTGGCGCGGCTGCGGTACGTGCGCCGGATCCTCGACGAGTCACTGCGGCTGTGGCCGACGGCGCCCGCCTTCGCCCGGGAGGCCCGCGAGGACACCGTGCTCGGCGGGGCCCATCCGATGCGGCGGGGCGCCTGGGCGCTGGTGCTCACGGCGATGCTGCACCGCGATCCCGAGGTGTGGGGCGCGGACCCCGAGCGGTTCGATCCGGACCGCTTCGATCCGAAGGCCGTACGGACGCGTCCGCCGCACACCTTCAAGCCGTTCGGGACCGGGGCGCGGGCCTGCATCGGACGCCAGTTCGCGCTGCACGAGGCCACGCTGGTGCTGGGTCTGCTGCTGCGCCGGTACGAGTTCCGGCACGACCCGGCCTATCGGCTGCGGGTGACGGAGCGGCTGACGCTGATGCCGGAGGGGTTGCGGCTGCGCCTGGAGCAGCGGCGCTCCCCCGCCGGCGCCCTGCCGGGATCGGCCGCGCAGGAGCCGTCCTCAGAGCTCCGCTGTCCAGTGCACCGGGCGGCTGACTGACCCGGGCAGGCGGGTGCCCGCGCTGCCGCGGGCCGCGTTCAGCTGGGGCTGGGTCAGGAAGAAGGCGTCGGTCAGATCGGCGTCCGTGAGGTCGGTGTCGCGCAGGTCGGCGCCGATGAGATCCGCTCCGCGCAGGTCGGCGCCGGTCAGGTCGGCGGCGATGAGGTAGGCACCGCGCAGGTTCGCGCCGCGCAGGTCGGCGCCCTTGAGACGGGCACCGATCAGGTCCGCTCCCCTGCGGTCCTTCTTGCGGCCGCGTACGCCTGCTCGCGCCAGCTCGCTGGTCTTCAGCAGCAGGACGTTGGCCTTCTGACGGTGAGCGGCCACGTCCAGCGCGGACAGTTCCTCAGGGGTCCCGCGAGTGATCGCCTCGGTCGTCTCCAGGAGCTCGCGGAGCTCGGCGTGGACGGGACGGGCGGCGGGCAGGGTGAGCGCCTCGGTCAGGTACCAGAGCAGTTCGTGGAGCTGACGGACGGCCGGGAAGACGTCGAACATCCGCCGGGCGTGCTCCCGGGAGCCGGTGCGCCAGTCCTTCCCGGCGAAGGTGACCTGCGAGACCTTCTGTCCGGCGCCGAAGCAGTCGTAGACCGTGCAGCCGGTGAAGCCGCTCTGCCGGAGCCGGGCGTGGATGCCGCAGCGGTGGTCGTCCTGGAGGTTGCGGCAGGGCGTCCCGGCGTCCTTGTCGAGCGCGAAGTCCGCCGAGGTGGTGAAGGGCAGGGCGACACAGCACAGCCCGAAACATCGCTCGCAGTCGCCGCGCAGTTCGACCGGATCGGTCAGGTGTTGTTGCATGCCCGCCAGCCTACGACCTGCACATCATCGAACCTCACCGATGAGTTCCGGGCGCTGTGGGGGTCTCCTCATCCAACGGTAAACAAGCTCGGCTACCACTGGTACATGCGCCGAACAGGCAGGAGCCGTAACGGACTTCAGGGAGACGTCATGTGCAGTCACCAGCCCTCGTGCCCGACCGCCGACAGCCCGGACCACCACGCCGCCGTGATCGTGTCGGCCCACCCCGAACAGGGCTGGAGCCTGCTCTGCAACGGAACCATCGTGTTCGACGACACCGGTGAGCTTCTGCCGGACGGGCGGGTGGTGAGCCCGCACCGCACGGTCGGCGTGCTGGCCGTGGCGGCCCGAGGCGTCAGACGTCCAGCCCGGTCAGGTCCAGGCGTCCGAGACGCTCGGGGTCGGCCAGGATGTACATCTCCGTGATGCGGCCGTGGGCGATGGTGACGCCCATGACCGACTGCGGCTTCCCCTCGGGCAGGTTGACGGCCCCGATCGTCCCGTTGACCAGGACGAGCCGCGTGTACTGCGCGAGGTGGGCGAACAGCATCGCCTGGCCGGCCACCGACTTCGCCCCGCGCACCACCTTGGACGCCGCCGCACCGCCGACCAGCGACCCGGAGTCGGCCCGCAGCACGACGTCGGGGTCGAGCACCGCGAGCAGCGCCTCGAAGTCCCCTGCGCGGGAGGCGGCGATGAAGGCGTCGAGGACCTGTCGCTGCCTGCCGAGGTCGGGCTCGGCCGAGGGTGTGGCGCCACGCACCCGGCGCCGGGCGCGGCTGGCCAGCTGGCGGGTGGCGGCCGAGGTGCGGTCCACGATCGGCGCGATCTCGTCGAAGGGCACCGCGAACATGTCGTGCAGCACGAACGCGATCCGCTCGGCGGGCTCCAGCGTCTCCAGCACCACGAGCAGGGCCAGGCCCACCGAGTCGGCCTGGAGCACCTCCTGTTCGGGGTCGACCGTCGACAGGGGTCTGATCACGGGGTCCGGGACGAACGTGTCGTCCAGCGGCTCCTCATGGCGGCGGGTGCGTGAGCGCAGCATGTCCAGGCAGACCCGGCCGACCACGGTCGTCAGCCAGCCGCCGAGGTTCTCGATGTCGGCCGCGTCGCTGCGGCTCAGCTTCAGCCAGGCCTCCTGGACGGCGTCCTCCGCCTCGGCCAGGGAGCCGAGCATGCGGTAGGCGACCGCCTTGAGATGGCCGCGGTGCTCCTCGAAGCGGTCCGCCAGCAGCTCTGCCTCGTTCACGTCTCCCCCTCCGTGGTGATCTTTCCGGACGCTAGCGCCTGAACAGTTCGAAAGCGACGGCCGGCTTCCCGCCGAACCGCTCCCCCGTCGACTCGGCGTGAGCGGTGAGGAAACCGCGGACGTACGTCTCCGGGTCCTCGTCCGTCAACGCCTCGATGTAGGCGCGGTGTTCGAGCAGCGAGCGCACCCCGCGCTCCAGGCCCGGCGTCGCGTCCACCGCGTGCGTGGGCGTGCTGGAACCTGCGATGGCGACCCAGCGCACGCCGTTCCAGGGCTCCAGGCCCTGCTCGATGAGCTCCGGGAAGATCCACCGGTTGCCCGCGTCACCGGCCGCGTCCAGCGTCGCGCGGCCGACCGCCACGTGGTCCGGGGTGTTCCAGGCGACGCCGCCCCAGGTGTCCCGGTGGTTGAGCGTGATCACCAGCTCGGGGCGGTACCGGCGGATCGCGGCGGCGATGTCGCGGCGCAGCGCGATGCCGTACTCGATCACGCCGTCCTTGTGGTCGAGGAACTCCACCGCCGAGACGCCCACGACGGCGGCGCTGGCCCGCTGCTCGCGCTCGCGCAGCGGGCCGCACTTCGCGGGTTCGAGCGTGTCGATGCCGGCCTCGCCCCGGGTCGCCAGGACATAGCTGACCTCGCGGCCCCCGTCCGTCCACGCGGCGATCGCCGCCGAGCAGCCGTACTCGAGGTCGTCCGGGTGCGCGACGACGGCGAGCGCGCGCTGCCAGTCGTCCGGCATGGGCTTCAGCTGAGTGATCGTCGGCTCGGTCATGTCCGCACACTAGCCCGTCACACTGACATCACGCTTCGTCACGGGTGAGCGCCAGCAGCCGGTCCAGGACCCGGGGGCCGCCGGCCCGTACGCCGTCGTGCTCGAACTCGTCGGTGACCCAGGTGCGCAGGCCGCGGATGGCGCGGGCGGTGGCGAGGGAGTGGGCGGTGTCGACGTACATGTCGTCGTGGTAGACGGCCGCCGCGACCGGTACCTCGTTGGCGGCGAGGCGCGCGGAGTCGTACAGGGGCGTCCAGTCGGTGCGGGCGGCGAGGAGTTCGGCGGTCTCGCGCAGCGGGCGCAGGGACGGGTCGCAGTCGAACATCCAGGGGTGGATCGTCTCGCCGGTGAACAGCAGCGGTCCGTCGCCCGCGAGCGTCTTGGCCGCGTCGAACTGCGGGAACTCGGCGCGCACGCGCTCCGCGGACCAGGCGGTGGCGCGGGCGTCCTGGCCGTAGATCGCCTCGTGGACGAGGGCGTACAGCGGGTGGCTCGCGTACGACAGCAGGCCCTGGGCCTCCTCCTGGAAGGCGTCCGAGAGGGCCGGGCCCTGCGGGGTGCGGACGAAGGCGTTCTCCAGAAGGTAGTGCAGGCGGTGGCTTCCCTCGCTGCCGCCGAGGACGATGCCGAGCGACTGGAAGGCCTCGGCGCTGAGGCGGTAGCCGTTCGGCAGGGTCACCTCGTGCGCGAGGAGGTGGTCGGCGATACGGCGGGCCCGCTCGACGTCCTGCGGGTAGCGGGCGTAGTGCGCGGCGACCTTGCGCTCGATGCGCGGGTAGGCCGCGCGGTAGACGTCGTCGGCGTGGGCGTCGAGGGAGGGCAGGCCGCCGGTGACGACGGCCGCGGTGAGGCCCTCGGGGGCGGTGGAGAGGTAGTTGACCGTGCAGAAGCCGCCGAAGCTCTGGCCGAGGACGGTCCAGGGGGCACCGCCGGTCACCTCGCGGCGGATCGCCTCGCAGTCGCGGACGATCGCGTCGGCGCGGAAGTGCGTGAGGTAGTCGGCCTGGGCGGCGGGGCCGCCGCGCAGCGGGAGCGTCTGGCGGTTGGCGGGCGTGGAGTGGCCGGTGCCGCGCTGGTCGAGGAGCAGGACGCGGTACTCCTTGAGCGCGCGGCCGAGCCAGGCGCCCTTGCCGACGAAGCGGTTCGCGCCGAAGCCGGGGCCGCCCTGGAGGTACACCAGCCACGGCAGGTCCTGGGGCGCCTTGTCGGTCGCGACGACTTCACGGGCGTAGAGCTCGATCGACTCCCCCGTGGGGGCGTCGTGGTCGAGGGGCACGGTGAAGTGGCGGTCGGTGAGGACGACGCCGGGCTGGCGGTAGCTGACGGTCAACAGGGCTCCCGGGACGGAGGGTTTTCGGGCCGCGTCCCAGTTCAGCACATGTTCGTCCGCCGACGGAGCCCCAGGATCATGAAATCGTACTGAATGGCGGATCAGCGGGCCGACAGGCTGGACCGGCGTACGACCAGCTCGGGCTGGAGTACGACGCGCCGGTGCTCGTGCTTCCTCGCCGCGGTGTCCTCCTCCGTCTCCTCCAGCAGCATCTCCGCCGCGAGGGTGCCCATGGTGACCGCGGGCTGGCGTACGGAGGTGAGGGGGACGGCCGCGGCGGCCGCGAACTCGATGTCGTCGTAGCCGACGATCGCGAGGTCGTCGGGGACTCCGACGCCCGCGGCGTACATGGCCTGGAGCACGCCGAGGGCGAGCAGGTCGTTGGCGCAGAAGACGGCGGTCGGGCGCTCGGCGAGGCCGAGCAGACGGGCGCCGGCGTCGCGGCCGGCCGCGACGTCGAGCCGCTCGGTGGGCAGCTCGCGCAGGTGCTCGGGGCCGAGGCCGGCCTCGTCCAGCGCCTTCAGGGCGCCGATGCGGCGGTCGCGGACCTGGTTGAGGCCGGGCGGGCCGCTGACGTACGCGATGGAGCGGTGCCCGGCGTCGACGAGGTGGCGTACGGCGAGCGCGCCGCCGGCGACGTCGTCGACGGAGACCGAGCACTCGGTGGTGCCCTCGGCGACCCGGTCGACCAGGACGAAGGGGATGTTGTGCCGCCGGAACGTCTCGATGTTGCGGCCGGTGGCGTCGGCCGGGGTCAGCAGGACGCCGCGCACCCGCTGCTCGGCGAACAGCGACAGATAGTCGGCCTCCTCGCTCGCGCTCTGCGCGCTGTTGCAGACCATCACGCCGAGCCCGGCCGCGCGCGCGGCCCGCTCGGCGCCGCGCGCGACGTCGACGAAGAAGGGGTTGCCCATGTCGAGCACGAGCAACCCCATGATCCGGCTGCGGCCCGCGCGCAGTTGGCGCGCGGACTCGCTGCGGACATAGCCCAGCCGGTCTATCGCGGACTGCACGCGCGCCCGGGTCTCGGTCGCGACCGTGTCCGGACGGTTGATGACGTTCGAGACCGTGCCGACGGAGACTCCGGCGGCGCGGGCGACGTCCTTGATACCCACCGACTGGGTCATCGGTCAGGGACCTCCAGAAAGACGTGGACTGCGTGGGGCGGCGGGAAGGCACATTACCGTCATGCCGCCCACAACAGCTGCGATCAGGCAGGCAGGCGGAAGTTGAGGTTGCGCAGCGCCGAGGGCGTCGTACCGCTGGACTTCTCCTGGTACATGATCGACAGGAAGTTGTCCTGCCCGACCCGGGTCTCGTCGATCACGACCTCGCCGAAGGCGTTCAGCCCGGCGGTGACGCCGTCGTACAACACGGTCCAGTCCGTGTACCCGGAGGCCTTGGAGGCTCCGGCGATGCGGCAGAACGGGAAGATCGCGTACGCGTTGTCGTACTTGTCCAGAATCAGTTTGGTGCGCTGGCTGGAGTTCAGCGGAACCGGGATCTCCGTCTTCTGCCACGCCCCCGAGGAGTTCTTGCGGACGTGGAAGGCGCGGCCGTTGGCGGTGCGGTTGGCGACGTAGTTGGTGGTGCACTGCCCGAACCGGCCGGGGACGTAGCTGATGATCGCGTGCGGCAGGCCGGCGGAGTCGGTGAACTGGCTCTCCTGGTTCATCAGGGAGTGGTCCGGGTTCAGCGCGTCGATCACCAGGCCGCTGTCGGTGACGGCGACCTTGTCGGAGCCGCCGGTGGTGCCGACGACCGCCCCCGCGTTGTTGCGCCAGGTGCGGCCGCGGTCGTCGGAGTAGACGTAGCCGGTGTCGTGGTTGCTGATGCCGCCGCCGTTGCACATCACGGCGCCGTTCTGCTCGCGCCAGGTGAAGAACGAGTGCAGGCGCCCGTTCCTGTCGTAGTCGATGCCGTGCAGGTACATGTTGCGGGCCGTGGAGGAGCCGTGCTCGCTGGTGTACGTGCCCGTGGAGCTGCTCCACTCGCCGAGGTTGGTCCAGGTCGAACCGTCGTACTCGGCGAGGGCGTTGCGGCCGTTGCCGGAGACGGCGACCCGGTAGCTGAGCTGCAGCTTGCCGTCGGGGGTGGAGACGAACTGCGGGTAGGTGAACTGCGAGGTGAGCGCGAGCCCGTCCAGGGTGGACTGGGGTGCGCCGAAGCGGCTGGCGACCCAGCTCAGGCCGGCCGGGTTGTCCATCAGGCCCGCGGCCGACTTGACGTAGGTGAAGCCGTCGCTGTGCGAGTCCATGTTGAGGTGGAGGCGCCCGTCGACCTTCGAGATCCCCATCGATATGACGTTGTGGGAGTCGTTGTAGCGCAGGGTGTGGCCGACCTTGACCGTGGACCAGGTGGTGGCGCCGAGCGCGCGGCGGCCGACGACGGCGCCTCGGTCGGCGGTGTACCAGACGGCGTACTGGTAGCCCTTGTAGGTCAGCAGGCCGTTCTTCTGGAAGGCGTTGTTGTTGACCAGGCCGTCGTACGACACGAAGAAGATGGCCTGCGTGTCGAGGGTGGTGGTGCCGGTCAGGGTGAGGGACGGGCCGGGGTCCGCGGCGCGGGCGGTTCCGGAGGCGAGGGCGGGGGTCATCACGGCTCCTGCGAGGGCGGCGCCCAGCAGCGTACGTCTTTTCATTGATGCGGCTCCTGAGGGGGCGTTCAGGCGAGGTGGAACACTTCGGTGAGTGGCTTCATGGCCTCGTCGGGGCGGGCGCCGTCCAGCGACTCGAAGAACGGCGCCATCTCCTTCTGCCAGCGGGCGTTGACCTCCGCGGCCTCCATACCTGCCTGGGCGGCGGCGAAGTCCTCGGTCTCCAGGTAGCCGACCAGGAGGCCGTCCTCCCGCAGGAAGAGCGAGTAGTTGTGCCAGCCGGTGGCTGAGAGCGCCTGGAGCATCTCCGGCCACACGGCGGCATGCCGCTCGCGGTACTCGTCCAGGCGGTCCTGACGGACTTTCAGCAGGAAGCACACGCGCTGCATCAACAACCCTCCAGGGTCTAGAAGTTGAACTGGTCGATGTTCTTCGCGTCGAAGACGGTCGGCTTGCCGAGGCTGATCACGCCGTCCTTGCCGATGGTGTACGTGGTGTCGCCGGCCTTGAAGGTCTCGCCCTCCTTGCCGGTGATCTGGCCGGAGACCAGGGCGACGGCGGCGCGGGCGGCGAGGTCACCGAGCTTCGCCGGGTCCCACAGCTCGAACGCCTCGACGGTGCCGTTCTTGACGTACTTGCGCATGTCGTTGGGGGTGCCGAGGCCGGTCAGCTTGACCTTGCCCTTGTACTTGGAGCCCGACAGGTACTGGGCGGCTGCCTTGATGCCGACGGTGGTCGGGGAGATGATCCCCTTCAGGTTCGGGTACTCCTGGAGCAGGCCCTGGGTCTGCTGGAAGGACTTCTGCGCGTCGTCGTCACCGTAGGCGACCTTGACGAGCTTGATGTCCTTGTACTTGGGGTCCTTGAGCTCCTGCTTCATGAAGTCGATCCAGATGTTCTGGTTCGTCGCGGTCTGCGCGGCGGACAGGATCGCGATCTCGCCCTTGTAGTCGATCTGCTCGGCGAGCAGCTGCACCTCGGTGCGGCCGAGGTCCTCGGCGGACGCCTGCGAGACGAAGGCGTTGCGGCAGTCGGCGGTGGTGTCGGAGTCGTAGGTGACGACCTTGATGCCGTTCTTCATCGCCTGCTTCAGCGCGGTGCACAGGGCGCCCGGGTCCTGCGCGGACACGGCCATCGCGTCCACCTGCTGCTGGGTGAGCGTGTTGACGTACGACACCTGCCCGGCGGTGTCGGTCGCGCTGGACGGCCCGACCTCCTTGTAGCTGGAGCCCAGCTCCTTCAGGGCCGCCTCGCCGCCCTTGTCGGCGGAGGTGAAGTAGGGGTTGTTGACCTGCTTGGGCAGGAAGCCGACGGTCAGCCCCTTCTTCAGCTCGGCATTCGGGTCGGCCTTGCCGGCGGTGGCGGCCGAGGCACCCTCGCTCTTGACGTCCTCCTTGGTGGTGCCGCCGCACGCGGTGGCGGCGAGGGCGAGGGAGGTGACGGCGGCGAGGGCCGCGCAGGTGCGGCGGAGGGATGACTTGCGCATGGTGGGTTCCTTATTCAGCGGAGGTGAGTGAGACGCGCCCCAAAGGGGCGCGGGGAACTGCGCGACCAGCCACAAACGACGATCAGCCGGACGATCGAGCACGCACAACGGCGATTTGCCGCGCCACCCGCGGCCCGAGGACGGAAAGAACGAGCAGCACACCTGTGACGACGATCTGCGACTGCGCGGAGACGTCCTGGAGGCTCATCACGTTCTGCAGCGCCCCCAGCAGGAACACCCCGGCGATGGCACCGCCCAACGTGCCCTTGCCACCGTCGAAGTCGATGCCCCCGAGCAACACAGCGGCGACGACGGAGAGTTCGAGCCCCGTCGCGTTGTCATAGCGAGCGCTGGCGTAATGCAGCGCCCAGAAGATCCCGGTGAGCGACGCCATCAGCCCCGTCACCGTGAACAGGATCAGCTTCTGCCGCTTGACGCGGATACCGGCGAACCGCGCGGCCTCCTCACTCGCACCGGTCGCGAAGATCGACCGCCCGAACGGCGTGGCGTGCAGGGCGACCACGGCGATCGCGAGCAGCACGAGGAAGGGCAGGAAGGCGTACGGGATGAAGGTGTCGCCGATGCGTCCGGCCGCGAAGTCGAGGTACTGGGTGGGGAAGTCGGTCACCGCGTCCGACCCGAGCACGATCTGCGCGATGCCCCGGTAGGCGGCGAGGGTGCCGATGGTGACGGCGAGGGAGGGCAGGCCCAGCTTGGTGACCAGCAGGCCGTTGATGAGCCCGCACACCACACCGAGCACCAGACAGATCGGAATGATCGTTTCGATGGTCATGCCCTGGTTCCACAGGGCGCCCATCACCGCCCCCGAGAGGCCGGCGGTGGAGGCGACCGAGAGATCGATCTCGCCCGAGACGACCAGAAGCGTCATCGGCAGCGCGATCAAGGCGATCGGAAGGGTGTTGCCGATCAGGAACGACAGGTTGAGCGCGTTCCCGAAACCGTCGACCGTCCCGAAGGACAGCAGCAGTACGACGATGAGGAGGGCGCCGACCACCGTGTCCCAGCGAACGGCACGCGCGAGCGAGAAGTCAGCCATGGCGGGCGTTCCTCTTCTTCAGGGCGGTGGCCACGCGCAGCGCGACGATCCGGTCGACCGCGATGGCGAGGATGAGCAGGATGCCGTTGATGGCGAGCACCCAGACGGAGCTGACTCCGAGGGCGGGCAGCACGCTGTTGATGGAGGTCAGCAGCAGCGCGCCGAGCGCCGCGCCGTAGACGCTGCCGGAGCCGCCGGTGAAGACGACGCCGCCGACCACGACCGCGCTGACGACGGTGAGTTCGTAGCCATTGCCGGTGCCGGAGTCGACGTTGCCGAACCGGGCCAGGTACAGCGCGCCCGCGAGTCCGGCCAGCGCACCGCAGAAGGTGTACGCGGCGAGGATCCGCTTGCGCACCGGGATGCCGGCGAGGCGGGCGGCCTCCGGGTTGGAGCCGAGGGCGTACAGCTCGCGGCCGCTGCCGAAGTGCTTGAGGTAGTAGGCGGTGGCCACCAGGACGACGACGGCGATCAGCGCCAGCCACGGCACCGCGGAGATGCCGCCGGAGCCGAAGTCGACGAAGCCGTCCGGGAGGTCGGCCGCGGTGATCTGCCGGGAGCCGACCCAGATGGAGTCGATGCCGCGGATGATGTAGAGGGTGCCGAGGGTGACGACGAGCGCGGGCACCTGGCCGAGGCTGACGAGCAGGCCGTTCAGCAGACCGAAGGCGATGCCCATCAGCACCGCGAGGAACACGGCGACGACCGGGTTGCCGCCGCCCTGCAGATACGTACCGGCGGCGAAGGCGCTGATGCCGAGCGTGGAGCCGACCGACAGGTCGACGTTCCTCGTGATCACCACCAGGGACTGGCCCGTGGCGACCAGCACGAGGATCGTCGCGTTCAGCAGCAGGTCCTTGATGCCCTGCTCGGTGAGGAACTCGCTGTTGCCCAGCTGGGTGACGACGATCATCACCACGAAGACGAGCAGGATGGCGAGTTCGCGCATCTTGAAGACTCGGTCGACGAGGCGGGTGCCGCTGGACTTGGTCACCTCGGTGACGGGGGCTTGGTTCGGGGTGGTCACCGTCATGCGGCGGCCCTCCCGGTGGCTGCGGCCATCACGGTTTCCTCGGTGGCTTCGGAGCGCGGGATCTCGGCGGTGAGGCGGCCCTCGTGCATCACCAGCACGCGGTCGGCCATGCCGAGGATCTCGGGCAGATCGGAGGAGATCATCAGGACGGCCACGCCGTCGGCGGCCAACTCGCTCAGCAGCCGGTGCACCTCGGCCTTGGTGCCGACGTCGATGCCCCGGGTGGGTTCGTCGACGATCAGCACCTTGGGGCCGGTGGCGAGCCACTTGGCGAGGACGACCTTCTGTTGGTTGCCGCCGGACAGGGTGTTGACCGTGTCGGCGATCCGGGCGTACTTGACCTGGAGCTTCACGGCCCAGTCGAGGGAGCGGCTGCGTTCGGCGCCGCGGTCCATCAACCCCGCCTTGACGGTGGTACGAAGCCCCGTGAGGCCGATGTTGCGCTCGATGGACATGTCCATCACCAGGCCCTGCGCGCGCCGGTCCTCGGGGACGAGGGCGAGGCCGGAGGCCATGGCGGTGGAGGGGGCGCCGTTGGTCAGGGCCTTGCCGTCGACGGAGACGTCGCCGGCGTCCCAGCGGTCGATGCCGAACACGGCCCGGGCGACCTCCGTGCGGCCGGCGCCGACGAGGCCGGCGAGGCCGACGATCTCTCCGCGCCGTACGTCGAAGGAGACGTCGGTGAAGACCCCCTCCCGGGTCAACCGGCGCACGCTCAGGGCGACTTCGCCCGGCTTCACGTCCTGCTTGGGGTACAGCTCGTCGAGGTCGCGACCGACCATGCGGCGCACGAGGTCGTCCTCGGTCATGCCGTCGAGGGGCTCGCTGGCGATCCAGGCGCCGTCGCGCAGGGTGGTCACCCGTTGGCAGATCTGGAAGATCTCCTCCAGGCGGTGCGAGATGAACAGGACGGCGGCGCCCTGTTCGCGCAGGGTGCGGACGACTCCGAAGAGCCGGGCGACCTCGCTGCCGGTGAGGGCGGCCGTCGGCTCGTCCATGATCAGGACGCGGGCGTCGAAGGAGAGCGCCTTGGCGATCTCGACGATCTGCTGGTCCGCGATGGACAGGCCGCGCGCGGGGCGGTCGGGGTCGAGTTCGACGCCGAGCCGCCGCATCAGGGCCAGGGTCGCGGTGTGCGTGGCCTTGTGGTCGATCCGGCCGAGGGCGCGGCGCGGCTGGCGGCCCATGAAGATGTTCTCGGCGATCGACAGGTCGGGGAAGAGGGTCGGCTCCTGGTAGATCACGGCGATGCCGGCGTCGCGGGCGTCGCCGGGGCCGTGGAAGACGACGGGGGCACCGTCGAGCAGCACCTGGCCCGCGTCGGGCCGGTGCACGCCGGCGAGCGTCTTGATCAGGGTCGACTTGCCCGCGCCGTTCTCTCCGGCGAGGGCGTGCACCTCCCCGGGGAACAGCTCCAGGGAGACGTCCCGCAGGGCGCGGACCGCGCCGAAGGACTTCGAGATGTCCTTGAGCGCGAGAACCGGGGCCGGACCCGTGGTGGACGGGTGGGTCATGGGGGCTCCTCGACGACGCCGGCGGGACGTCCCTCACGGCGTCGTGAAAGGTTTCAACTTGGTTGCCGGGACGTTAGGCACGGACCGCATGTCACGTCAATGGGTCCGTGTCGAAAAAATTTCGATGAACGAAGGTCACGGTAGGGCTACGAGAAACAGCCTTGGTCGTGGGGCTTGACACCCCTTCGGGGGACTCATACGTTCCCGTCTTGAATCGTTTCACAGTGAAGCCGTTCAACTGACTTTCCGTCCCGACGTCACAGGAGCCCTCAAGTGACCGAGCTCGCCGCGGTGAAGGCCGCACTCAAGACGCAGGCAGTCGAAACGCCGTCGTGGGCGTACGCGAACTCGGGGACGCGGTTCAAGGTGTTCGCGCAGTCCGGTGTTCCGCGGACGCCGCGGGAGAAGTTGGACGACGCGGCTCAGGTGCACGCGTTCACCGGCGTGGCCCCGACCGTCGCGCTGCACATCCCCTGGGACAGGGTCGATGACTACGGCGCGCTGGCCAAGCACGCCGAGGAGCGTGGCGTGAAGCTGGGCGCCATCAACTCCAACACCTTCCAGGACGACGACTACAAGCTGGGCAGCATCTGCCACCCCGAGGCCTCGGTGCGGCGGAAGGCTCTTGATCATCTGCTGGAGTGCGTCGACATCATGGACGCGACGGGCTCCGCCGATCTGAAGCTCTGGTTCGCGGATGGGACGAATTACCCCGGACAGGACGACATCCGTGCGCGGCAGGACCGGCTGGCCGAGGGGCTCTCCGAGGTGTACGCGCGGCTGGGCGAGGGGCAGCGGATGCTGCTGGAGTACAAGTTCTTCGAGCCGGCGTTCTACACGACCGATGTGCCGGACTGGGGGACGGCGTATGCGCACTGTCTGAAGCTCGGGCCCAAGGCGCAGGTTGTTGTCGACACCGGGCATCACGCGCCTGGAACCAACATCGAGTTCATCGTCGCGACGCTGTTGCGGGAGGGGAAGCTCGGGGGGTTCGACTTCAACTCCCGGTTCTATGCCGATGACGACCTGATGGTGGGGGCCGCTGATCCGTTCCAGTTGTTCCGGATCATGTACGAGGTGGTGCGTGGGGGTGGGTTCTCGCCGGATGTGGCGTTCATGCTCGACCAGTGCCACAACATCGAGGCGAAGATTCCGGCGATCATCCGGTCGGTGATGAATGTGCAGGAGGCTACGGCGAAGGCGCTGCTCGTTGACGCGTCGGCGTTGGCTGATGCGCAGAGGTCGGGGGACGTGCTCGGGGCGAATGCCGTGGTGATGGATGCGTACAACACGGATGTGCGGCCGTTGCTGGCGGAGGTGCGGGGGGAGATGGGGCTCGATGCTGACCCCATTGCCGCGTATCGGCGGTCCGGGTGGGCCGAGAAGATCGTGGCTGAGCGGGTTGGTGGGGAGCAGGCCGGGTGGGGGGCGTAAGCGTCTGCCGGGTTCTCTTTCGTCGCGGTCTGCGGGTGCGTTGTGGCTGGTCGCGCAGTTCCCCGCGCCCCTGGGTTAGTGCACTCCCCCTCTCTTGATAAGGACTGAAAGTTCATGGCAATCCATTCCGAAGCCGCCGCCCTCCTGGCTCGGTCCCGTCGGCTCGGCTCCGACCCCCGCAATACCAATTACGCCGGCGGCAACGCCTCCGCCAAGGGCGCCGACATCGACCCCGTCACCGGCGGCGACGTCGAGCTGATGTGGGTCAAGGGGTCCGGAGGCGACCTGGGCACCCTCACCGAGGCCGGGCTGGCCGTGTTGCGGGTGGATCGGATGCGGGCGCTCGTCGACGTCTATCCCGGTGTCGAGCGCGAGGACGAGATGGTCGCCGCCTTCGACTACTGCCTGCACGGCAAGGGCGGGGCCGCTCCCTCCATCGACACCGCGATGCACGGGCTGGTCGAGGCCGCGCATGTCGATCATCTGCACCCGGACTCCGGTATCGCGCTCGCCTGTGCAGCCGACGGGGAGAAGCTGACCGCCGAGTGTTTCGGGGACACGGTCGCATGGGTGCCCTGGCGGCGGCCCGGGTTCCAGTTGGGGCTGGACATCGCCGCGATCAAGGCCGCCAACCCGCAGGCGATCGGCGTCGTCCTCGGTGGGCACGGGATCACCGCCTGGGGTGACACCGCCGAGGAGTGCGAGCGGAACTCGCTGCACATCATCCGGACCGCCGAGACGTTCCTGGAGGAGAAGGGGAAGGCGGAGCCCTTCGGGCCGGTGATCGAGGGCTACGCGGCTCTCGGCGCCGTCGAGCGGCGTGAGCGGGCCGCCACCCTCGCCCCCGTGATCCGGGCGTTGGCCTCGCAGGACAGGCCGCAGGTCGGGCACTTCAACGACTCCGAGGTGGTCCTCGACTTCCTCGCCAGCGCCGAACACCCGCGGCTCGCCGCCCTGGGGACCTCGTGCCCCGATCACTTCCTGCGGACCAAGGTGCGGCCGCTGGTGCTGGACCTGCCGCCGGTCGCTCCGCTCGATGACGTCGTCGTGCGGCTCAAGGAGCTGCACGCCGAGTACCGCGAGGAGTACGCCGCCTACTACCAGCGACACGCTCTGCCCGACTCCCCCGCCATGCGCGGCGCCGACCCGGCGATCGTGCTCGTGCCGGGCGTCGGCATGTTCAGTTTCGGCAAGGACAAGCAGACCGCCCGCGTCGCGGGTGAGTTCTATGTCAACGCCATCAATGTGATGCGGGGCGCCGAGGCGGTCTCCACGTACGCGCCCATCGAGGAGTCCGAGAAGTTCCGCATCGAGTACTGGGCCCTTGAGGAGGCCAAGCTTCAGCGGATGCCGAAGCCCAAGCCGCTCGCGACCCGGGTGGCGCTGGTGACGGGTGCGGGGAGCGGGATCGGGAAGGCCATCGCGCATCGGCTCGTCGCCGAGGGGGCGTGTGTGGTCGTCGCGGACCTCAACGGCGACAACGCCCAGGCCGTCGCCGAGGAGCTCGGAGGGCCGGACAAGGCCGTCGCGGTGACGGTGGACGTCACCTCCGAGGAGCAGATCGCCGACGCCTTCAAGGCGGCCGTGCTCGCCTTCGGTGGCGTGGATCTGGTCGTGAACAACGCCGGTATCTCCATCTCCAAGCCACTGCTGGAGACCTCGGCCAAGGACTGGGACCTGCAGCACGACATCATGGCGCGCGGTTCCTTCCTCGTGTCGAGGGAGGCGGCACGCGTGATGATCGCGCAGGAGCTGGGCGGTGACGTCGTCTACATCGCCTCCAAGAACGCCGTCTTCGCCGGGCCCAACAACATCGCCTACTCCGCCACCAAGGCCGACCAGGCCCATCAGGTGCGGCTGCTGGCCGCCGAGCTCGGTGAGCACGGCATCCGCGTCAACGGGATCAACCCGGACGGTGTCGTGCGCGGGTCGGGGATCTTCGCGGGTGGGTGGGGGGCCAAGCGGGCCGCCGTGTACGGGGTCGAGGAGGAGAAGCTGGGTGAGTTCTACGCCCAGCGGACCATCCTCAAGCGCGAGGTGCTGCCCGAGCATGTCGCCAACGCCGTCTTCGCCCTCACCGGCGGGGACCTGACCCACACCACCGGGCTGCACATCCCGGTCGACGCCGGCGTCGCGGCCGCCTTCCTGCGGTGAGTGCGGACGTGAAGTCGTACGCCGCGGTCGACCTCGGCGCGTCCAGCGGGCGTGTCATGGTCGGCCGCGTCGGGCCCGACAGCCTGGAGCTGGCCGAGGCGCACCGGTTCCCGAACCGGCCCGTGCGGGTGCCGGAGGGGCTGCGCTGGGATGTTCTTGCTTTGTACGCGGGGGTGCTGGAAGGGCTGCGGGCGGCCGGTCAGGTCGACTCCGTCGGGATCGACAGCTGGGCCGTGGACTACGGGCTGCTGGACGCCGACGGTGCGCTGATCGGCAATCCGGTGCACTACCGGGACTCCCGGACGGAGGGCGTCGCGGAGAAGGTGTGGGCGACCGTGCCGCCGGAGGAGCTGTATGCCGCCACCGGCTTGCAGTACGCACCGTTCAACACCCTGTACCAGCTGACGGCCGCGCGAGCCTCGGCCCAACTGTCGTACGCCAAGCGGCTGTTGCTCATCCCCGACCTCCTGGCCTACTGGCTCACGGGCGAGCAGGGCACGGAGCTCACCAACACCTCCACCACCCAGCTCGTCGATCCCCGCACGCGCGACTGGTCGTACGACATCGCCTCCCGGCTCGGCATCGACCTGTCGTTGTTCGCGCCGCTGCGGCAGCCCGGCGATCCGGCGGGCGTCCTGCGACCGGAGGTGCTGGAGGAGACCGGGCTCACCGGGCCGGTGCCGGTGACGGCGGTCGGGTCGCACGACACCGCGTCCGCGGTGGCCGCCGTCCCGGCCGGGGACGAGCACTTCGCGTACATCTGCACCGGCACCTGGTCGCTTGCGGGTCTTGAGCTGGACGCGCCCGTGCTGACCGAGGAGAGCCGGGCCGCCAACTTCACCAATGAGCTGGGGCTCGACGGCACGGTCCGGTATCTGCGGAACATCATGGGGTTGTGGCTGCTCCAGGAGTGCGTACGGGCATGGGGCGACCCGGAGCTGGGTGCGTTGCTGCCGGCCGCCGCCAAGGTGCCGGCCCTGCGGTCGGTGGTGGACGCGGGGGACGCCGCGTTCCTGGCGCCGGGGCGGATGCCGGAGCGGATCGCCGAGGCGTGCCGGGCGACAGGGCAGCCGGTGCCCGAGTCGCCGGCGGAGATCACCCGCTGCATCCTCGACTCGCTCGCCCTGGCGCATCGCCGGGCGATCGAGGAGGCGCGGCGGCTGGCCGACCGTCCCGTCGACGTCGTGCATGTCGTCGGGGGCGGCACGCGCAACGCCCTGCTGTGCCAGTTGACCGCCGACGCCTGCGAGCTGCCGGTGGTGGCAGGTCCGACCGAGGCCGCCGCGCTCGGGAACGTCCTCGTCCAGGCGCGGGCCCACGGCCTGGTCGGTGACCTCGCGGACGGGCGGCGACTGCTCACCCGTACCCAGCCGTTCACCCGGTACGAGCCGCGCGGGGACGCGGCGCGCTGGCGCGAGGCGGAGGCCCGGCTCACCCGGGGGTGAGCGGGGTCTCCCCCGGGCCGCGTGCCCGGACTACCCTTCACCCATCCGATGATCGATCCCAAGGAGCCGCGATGCGTGTCGCCCTGTTCCTGACCTGTGTCAACGACACGCTCTATCCGGACACCGGACGCGCCGTGGTGAAACTGCTGACCAGGCTGGGCGTCGAGGTCGACTTCCCGATGGCCCAGACCTGCTGCGGACAGGCGCACTACAACACCGGATACCGGCACGAGGCCGAGCCGCTTGCCCGGCATTTCTCCGATGTCTTCGGGGAGTACGAGGCGATCGTCACCCCGTCCGGGTCGTGCGGGGCGATGGTGCGGGAGCTGTATCCCCGGATGGGTGAGCGGGCGCGGGCCGAGGGACGCGGGGACACGCTCGCGGCGACCCTGGCGCCCGTGGTGCCCAAGACGTACGAGCTGACGGAGTTCCTGGTCGACGTGCTGGGGGTGACGGACGTCGGCGCCTACTACCCGCACAAGGTGACCTACCACCCGACCTGCCACGGACTGCGCGGGCTGGGGCTCGGCGACCGGCCCCGTCGGCTGCTCCAGGCGGTCAAGGGGCTGGAGTTGGTCGAGTTGCCCGGTGCGGACGAGTGCTGCGGGTTCGGCGGCACCTTCGCGCTGAAGAACGCCGACGTCTCGGCGGCGATGGGTACGGACAAGGTGCGCAACGCCGAGTCGACCGGCGCCGAGGTGCTGTGCGCGGCGGACAACTCCTGTCTGATGCATATCGGCGGCACCATGGCGCGGCTCAGCACGGGCATGCGGCCGGTACACATCGCGGAGATCCTGGCGAGCACGGAGGAGGAAGCGGCGGTATGAGCGGGACGTTCGTCGGGATGCCGGCGTTTCCGAAGGCCGCGCACGAGGCCGTGCACGACCAGACCCTGCGCGGCAACCTGCGGCACGCCACGCACACCATTCGCGCCAAGCGGGCCAAGGCCGTCGCGGAGGTGTCCGACTGGGCGGCGCTGCGCGAGGCCGGGAAGCTGATCAAGGACCATACGCTGCGTCATCTCGACCGCTATCTGGTCCAGTTGGAGGAGTCGGTCACGGCGGCGGGCGGTACGGTCCACTGGGCCGCCGACGCCGACGAGGCCAACCGGATCGTGGCCGATCTCGTCAAGGCGACCGGTGAGTCGGAAGTCGTCAAGGTCAAGTCGATGGCCACGCAGGAGATCGGCCTCAACGAGGCACTGGAGGCGGAGGGCATCCGCGCCTACGAGACCGATCTCGCCGAGCTGATCGTGCAGTTGGGCAAGGACCGCCCCTCGCACATCCTCGTCCCGGCGATCCACCGCAACCGGGGCGAGATCCGGGACATCTTCCGCAAGGAGATGAGCGAGTGGGGCCGCCCGGCCCCGGACGGCCTCACCGACACGCCCGCCGAACTCGCCGAGGCCGCCCGCCTGCATCTGCGGGAGAAGTTCCTGCGCGCCAAGGTCGGGATCTCCGGCGCCAACTTCATGATCGCCGAGACCGGCACACTGGTGGTCGTGGAGTCCGAGGGCAACGGGCGGATGTGCCTGACCCTGCCGGAGACACTGATCTCGGTCGTCGGCATCGAGAAGATCCTGCCGACCTGGCGGGACCTGGAGGTGTTCCTGCAGACACTCCCCCGCTCCTCCACCGCCGAGCGCATGAACCCGTACACGACCATGTGGACCGGTACGACGGACGGCGACGGGCCGAAGACTTTCCATCTGGTCCTGCTCGACAACGGCCGCACCGACACCCTCGCCGACGAGGTCGGCCGCCAGGCCCTGCGCTGCATCCGCTGCTCGGCCTGTCTCAACGTGTGCCCGGTGTACGAGCGGGCGGGCGGGCACGCGTACGGCTCGGTCTATCCGGGTCCGATCGGCGCCATCCTCAGCCCCCAACTGAGGGGCGTGGCAAGCGAGATCGACGCCTCGCTGCCGTACGCCTCGTCGCTGTGCGGCGCCTGCTACGAGGTGTGCCCGGTGGCCATCGACATCCCCGAGGTGCTGGTGCATCTGCGGGAACGGGTCGTGGAGGGCGGCGAAGTGACCGCGCGGGGCAACAAGGTGGTGCTCAAGCCCGCGAAGGGGCATGCCGCCGAGCGGGCCGCGATGCGGGCGGCGCGCTGGGCGTTCAGCCGGCCCGGAGCCCTGCGGGCCGGTCAGCGGCTCGCGTCGCGCACCCGGCGTCTGCATCCGCGGACGCTCCCGGGACCGGGCAAGGCGTGGAGCGACAGCCGGGATCTGCCGACGGTGCCCAAGGAGCCCTTCCGGGACTGGTGGCAGCGGACCAACGGCGGGAAGGACGGCGCGAAGTGAGCAGCAGGGAACGGATCCTGGGGCGGGTGCGGCGCGCGCTGGCGGACGTAGGACAGGACGAGCGGCCGTACGACCAGGCGGTTGCGCGCGACTATCTGCGCGAGCACGGGGAGCGGAGTGTCGAGCAGACGGTGGATCTGCTGGCCGAGAACCTGGCGGACTACCGGGCGATCGTGCATCGCTGCACGGCCGACGACCTGCCCGCGACCATCGCCGGGATGCTCGCGGCGCGGGGCGCCAAGACCGTGGCCGTGCCGCCGGGTCTGGATCCGGGGTGGCTCGCGGCGAGTGACGCCGAGCGGATCCCGGACCGGGCGGAGGGCACCGCGCACCAGCTGGACCAGGTCGACAGCGTGGTCACGGCGTGTGCGGTGGCGGTCGCCGAGACCGGCACCATCGTCCTGGACGGCGGCCCCGACCAGGGCCGCCGCCGCATCACGCTCGTCCCCGACCACCACATCTGTGTCGTACGGGTCCCGGAGCAGGTCGTCTCCTCCGTCCCGCAGGCCCTCGAACGCCTCGACCCGGCCCGCCCGTTGACGTGGATCTCCGGTCCGTCGGCGACCAGCGACATCGAGCTGGACCGGGTCGAGGGGGTACACGGACCGCGCACCCTGGAGGTGGTGCTGGTGGGCGCTCAGGCGAGCGCGGACGTCACCTCGTAGCGGCCGGACGGGAGCCGGTAGGAGGCGGTGCCGTCCGCGAAGCCCAGGTACTCGACGCCCTCGACCCGGGAGAGGGGTGTACGGCCCTCGCGGACCGTCGACGGGTCGGTGGTGGGGATGTGGAGGGTCGCGGTCGTGTTCGGGGGCACCGTGGCACGGTAGGCCAGCTTCCGGTCGTCCGCCTGCCACTGGCTGACGATCTCGCCGTACGGCGAGAGGTGTGACCCGGTCACCCGCGTGACCTTGCCGGTCGGGTCCAGGTGGGGCCTGAGGAAGAAGTGCCGGAAGCCGGGGTGTTCCGGGTCCTTGGCGATGCCGGCCATGCTCTCGTACATCCACTCCATGATCGCGCCGTAGGAGTAGTGGTTGAACGAGTTCATGTCGACCGGGCCGAAGCCGTCCTCCTTCGAGTACGAGTTCCAGCGCTCCCAGATGGTGGTGGCGCCGTTGCGCACCGAGAACAGCCAGGACGGCATGGCGTCCTGGTGGAGGAGCTGGTACGCCAGGTCGACGCGGCCCTCGTCGGTGAGTACGGGGGCGAGGACGTTCACGCCGAGGAAGCCGACGGAGAGGGTGTTCTCCGCGTACTTCACACGCGTGCTGTCGGGGTGGGCCTCCTTGTAGGCCTCGTCGTTGCCGATGTTCTCGGCGAGTGACTTGATGAGGTGGCGGCGCTGGGCCTCGGTGTCGTAGAGGCCGAGTTTGAGGACCCACAGCAGGGCGGTCTGGCTGTTGTCCTCGGGCTTTCCGCCGGTCCACGGCGGTGCCTCGCCGAGGCTGGAGCGGACCGTGACCTCGCCCGTGGCGGGGTCGGTGACGAGGTACTTGGCCACGAAGGCCCGCTTGATGCGGGAGAAGAGCTCGTCGTAGGTGCGGGAGTCGTCGTCGCGGCCGGTGGCGCGGGCCATGTCGGCCATGAGGCGGGCGCTGTAGCCGTAGTAGGCGTCGCTGATGAGCTGGGTGCTGGTGACCTGGAA
Source organism: Streptomyces sp. NPDC051738 (assembly GCF_044453205.1). NCBI lineage: Bacteria > Bacillati > Actinomycetota > Actinomycetes > Kitasatosporales > Streptomycetaceae > Streptomyces > Streptomyces sp. NPDC051738. The sequence continues at coordinate 201,240 of NZ_JBITCM010000014.1, forward strand.
CGCCAGCCAGTCGCCGAAGATCGCGCCCTGTCCGGCGTACGTGTCGCCGGTGCGCTGCCGGATCCAGTCCAGGTACTTCTTCATCGCGGCCCAGCTGCGGTCGATGACCGTGGTGTCGCCGGACATCTGCCACACCGTCCACGGCACGACGACCCCGCAGTCGGCCCAACCGCTCGCCGGGATCGGCTGGTTGTAGCGGGAGCCGGGAGCGACCCAGGTGAATTGCGCGCCGTCCTGCCCGTACGTCTTCTGTGAGTCGATCAGGATGTCCTCGAAGTGGCTGAGGAAGTTGACCGTGTCGGCGTTGTAGAGGCCGGTGTTGGAGAAGAGCTGGGTGTCGCCGGTCCAGCCGAGGCGTTCGTCGCGCTGGGGGCAGTCGGTGGGGACCCAGAGGTAGTTGCCGCGCTGGCCCCAACGGACGTTGCTGATGAGCTGGTTGACGTAGGTGTCGTCGGTGGTGATCGTGCCGATGTCGTGGAGGGCGGACGTGGCGACCCGGCCGGTGAAGTCGGTGAGGGTGACGGTGTCGGTCGCGGTGACGGAGACGTAGCGGAAGCCGTAGAAGGTCAGGGTGTCCTCGTGGGTCTCGCCCTGGGGGTCGCCCTTGAGGATGTAGGTGCTGGTGGCCTTGGCGGCGCGGAGGTTGGCGCGGTAGACCGAGCCGACGGGGCCGTCGGCGCCCGCGCTGTCGTCGTTGAGCATCTCGCCGGGTTTGATGGCGACTTGGGCGCCCGCCGGGCCGCGCAACGTGTAGCGGGGCACACCGACCAGGTTCTGGCCGAGGTCGATGACGGCGGTGTCGCCTGGGCGCAGGGTCACGGCGGTGGTGGCCGCGGCGGCCGGGTCGGTGACCGTGCGGGCGGCGTCGACGACGATGCGGCCCTTGCCGTTGGGGCTGCCGTCCTGTCCGGTGACGCCGGTGTGGACGGTGATGGAGTGCGGCCCGCGGTCCCAGTCCGGCACCAGGCGGGCGCTCTCGCCGGGGTAGGCGACCAGCTTCGCGTCGGGGAACCTGGAGGTGTGGTCGTGTGCGCTCACGCCCGCCCAGCCGGAGGCGTCGAAGCCGTTCGCCGTCCAGCCCGGGAGTTCCTTGCGGGCGTCGTAGGTCTGGCCGTCGTAGATGTCGTCGGCGCGATAGGGGCCGGTGTCGGTGGCCTTCCAGTCGTCGCCGGGTGCGGTGACGATCGTCTGCTCGGATCCGTCGGCGTACCGGACGAGGAGCTTGGCCTTGAGGGCCAGGCGGTTGCCGTCGGCGGAGTAGTAGGTGCTGTTCTCGGAGACTCGGCCGTTGTACCAGCCGTTGCCGAGTACGGCCGCCAGGGTGACCTGCCCTTGGTGCCGGTCCCCGGCGACCAGGTCCGTGACGTCGTAGGTGAAGTAGCTGAGGGTGCTGTCGTAGTTGGTCCAGCCCGGCGTCAGCAGTTCGTGGGTGGCCTCGTCGCCCTGCTGGACCGTGACCCGGTGGCCGTTGACGTGGGCCTCGTACACGCCGAGGGCGGAGATGTAGAGGCGGGCGTCGCGTACTCGGCGTCCGGTCAGCCGGGTCTGTCGGCGCAGCAGCGGGGCGCCGGGGGTGTTGGGCTGCTTGCCCGCCATGGCGATCCACTGGGCGCCGTCCCAGCCGGCGACGCCGTCGGTGGAGAGGAGGCCGGTCTCGAAGTGGGCGGTCGGGGCGGTGGCGACGGGGCGGCCGGTCTCGTCCCAGGCCGTCACCGTCCAGTGGTAGCGGGTGGAGGCGTTGAGGGCGGGGCCCGCGTAGCGCACGGCGATCGAGTCGGGTGAGGTGACTCGGCCGCTGTTCCACACGTCCGCCCGGGAGGAGGTCAGGCGGTCGGGTGCGGTGGCGACGAGGATCCGGTACGCCGACTGGCGGCGGCCTCGTGCCGAGGAGGCCATGCGCCAGCCGAACCTGGGGTGGGGGGCGTCCACGCCGAGGGGGTTCGTTCTGTGCTCGACCGTCAGGCCTTCGACGGCGGTGCGGTGCGAGGCCGGTGCCGCCGAGGCCGGCCCGCCTCCCGTGATCCCGCCCGCCAGGGCCAGTGGGGCGGCGCCGAGTGCCGTGGTGAGCACCGTCCTGCGACGCACCCCGTCGCCCTTCGTGCTGTCGACTCCGTCATTCATGCCGTAGTCCCTTTCGGCTGCTCGGAGTTGGAACGATTCAGCTCGAACGACGGTTGAAGCTAGTGGCAGGAGTGAGAGGTGTCTACGGTTCGATCAGGACAAATACCTTGCAGAATCCAACAGAACTCCCCAGCCACAGAAGGGTAGTTGAGGTGAATTGAAACAGTTCAAAATCGGAATCAGGCATTCTTGCCCGCTCACCGATGTCACGGAGCCTCGGCCGCCGCCCGCTGTCAGGAGTAGACGATCGGGCAGCCGCGCCGTATCGAGTGCTGGGCGGCGCGCAGGTACAACGCCACGTAGAAGGACACGTCGAGGTCTTCGCTCCACCGTCCCGGCCGGGTCGCTGCGGCCTTCTTCGCCTGACCGTCCAGGAACCAGCTGGTCAGCTCAAGGTTGTCCGATGTAGCCGGTATCGCGTCGGACGGCAGCTCGACGGCCTCGGCCAGCCGCTCGGCGAGGGCGAGGATCTGCGGGGCGCCGGCGACGGTCGTCGTCAGGTCGTAGGCGGACTCGACGGGCAACTCGATCTCCTCGTCGAGCGACACCGGCACGAGCACCGTCCAGCCGCAGAGCAACTCCTCCTCCGCCCGCGACAGATGGGCCCGGCACAGGGCGCTGAAGCCGTCCATGGGCGGGACGAGTTTCTCCTCGAAGCCGGTCCCGGAACCGGGAGCGAACGCCGCCTCTTCGGGAACGCTCGTGTACGGCGGAAGCCCGCGTCGCCTCAACTCCTCGTTCAGCCCCGCGGCGACGTCCCCCCGCCCGTCCTCCTCCTCGCCGAACCACTCCCGCGCGCCGACGCTCACCAGGTAGATCCCCATGCCCGCAACGTACCGCCCACCACTGACATCGCCCTCGGACACCGGCTGCCGGACCCCCCGTCGGTGGTGTCGCTGAGTACACCCGGCAATACGGGTTCTGCGCCCAATGTGGCAAAGGCGCCCGCTCCGTAACTTCGTCGGCAGGCACAGGGAGTGCCGGACGGAGAGTGATGACGATGTTTCGCGCAGCCTCGCGACGTACGCACGACACGGGACCCGCCGCCGAAGCGCTCCGGCTGGTCAAGGTCACCAAGACCTATGGCTCGCACGACAGCGCCGTGACCGCTCTGGACGGGGTCACCCTCGGTCTGGGGCGCGGCACCTTCACCGCGGTGATGGGGCCGTCGGGGTCCGGCAAGACCACGCTGCTGCACTGCGCGGCCGGTCTGGACCGGCCCGACAGCGGCATCGTGCGGGTGGACGGCACCGAGCTGACCGGGGGCGGCGAGGCGGAGCTGACGAAGTTCCGGCGCGGCCGGATCGGGTTCGTGTTCCAGCAGTACAACCTGTTGGAGACGCTGACCGTCGCCCAGAACACCGTGCTGCCGCTCAAGCTCGCCGGGCAGCGCGTCGACCGACAGCGGGCGAAGGAGGTCCTGACCTCCGTGGGCCTCGGCGACCGGCTCGGGCACCGCCCCGAGCAGCTGTCCGGCGGTCAGCGGCAGCGCGTGGCCATCGCCCGCGCCCTGGTGACCGAGCCCCGGGTGATCTTCGCGGACGAGCCGACGGGCGCCCTGGACACGCGCAGCGCACGCGAGGTGCTGCGGCTGCTCCAGCAGGCGGTGCGGGTGCACGGCCGGACCGTGGTCATGGTGACCCACGACCCGGTCGCCGCCTCCTACGCCGACTCGGTGCTTTTCCTGGCGGACGGCCGACTGGCGGGCCACCTCCAGGCGCCGACCCCGGACGCGGTGGCCGAACGCCTCGCGCACCTCGGCGACAACGTGACGACGGGGGTCTGAGCCATGTTTATGCTGGCCATGCGGTCGATACGGCACCGCCCCGGACGGTTCCTCGCCACCCTGCTGTGCGCGTTCCTGGGCGCGGCGATCATCATGACGTTCAACTCGATGCACGACACGGCCGGGCAGGACGGCGTCGACCCGACCAGCGCGGAAACGCTGTCCACGGCTGCGGGCGTCGTCGGCGGCTACGGCACCCTGCTGGTCTTCTTCGCCGTCGCCTCGGCCCTGACCGTCAACGTCCGTCAGCGCGCAGGCGAGTTGGAGCTGCTGCGCTGCTCCGGGGCGACTCCGGCACAGCTCAAGCGGATGGTCGTGGGCGAGGCGGTGGTCGTGGGCCTGGTGGGCGCGGCCCTGGCGATCGGCCCGGCGATGCTGGGCGGTCGGGCGCTGCTGGAGGTGTTCCAGGACAGCGGCCAGGTCGCCGAGTCCGTCGACCACTCCTTCGGCCCGATCGCGCTCATGACGGGCATCGACATCACACTGCTCGCGTCGGCGGGCGCCGCCTTCCTCGCCGTACGGCGGGCGGCACGCGGGCACGAACGGCGGGGCGGGGCACGGAAGTTCCTCGCGTACGCCGCGCTGGTCGCCGGGGCGGCGGCGGCCTGCTCCACCTTCGTGTTCTCCGCGACGGACGCGGCCCTGATGGCGCCGCCGGCGTACGGGGCGATCCTGCTGTCGGTGGGCTTCGCGCTGATGGCGCCTCGGCTGCTGGAAGGTGTGCTGGACCGGCTGCCGCTGAGCGGGGCGAGCGGCTGGCTGGCGGTGCGGAATCTGCGGGAGCGGGCCGGTCATCTGGCCGGGATCCTGATGTCGCTGATCCTGTTCACGGCGGTGGCCACGGCCACGCTCACCATGCAGGCGGTGGAGAGCGACGCGGTCGAGGCCTCGGGCCTGACGAAGTCGATCGACGCCAAGAACCTGGAGACGCTCAACTTCACGGTCGTCGGCATCATCGTGGTCTTCGTCTGCGTGATGCTGGTCAACTCGCTGTACGCGGCGACGAGTTACCGAGGCCGGGAGTTCGGGCAGCAGCGCCTGTCCGGGGCGACCCCGGTTCAGGTGCTCGGGACGGTCGGCGTCGAGACGGTGATCCTGACCGTCACCGGAGTCCTGTTCGGGATGGTGGCCGCGCTGGCCGGGATCGTCCCGTTCACGGTGGTGCGCACCGACGGGGTACTGCCGGACGAGGTCTACGGCATCGGGGTCACGGTGACCGCGATCGCGGCGGCCGTGACGCTGGGGACGAGCCTGGTCACGGCCCGGCGGATGCTGCGCACTCCGGCGGTCGGAGCGGTCGCGGTGGCGTCGTGACCACAGAATGGGCGAGGGGCGGTCACCACGGTGGCCGCCCCTTCTCGTGTCATCTCACTCCGGTTCCCGTGTCATCTCATTCCGGCGGCGTCCAGCAGCGCGGTCACCGTCGGCACCACCAGCCCGTCCAGCGTCTCGATCCGGGCCCCCGCCCGCGCGCTGGCCCCGTCGAAGACCAGCATCAGCTGGCGGGCGAGCAGCTCCGGATCCCGTGCGCCGCCCTCCTCTGCCTCGGCACGGAAGACGCCTTGCAGCCGCTCCTTCGCGACGCGGGCGACCGCGCTCGCCGGGTGGTCCGGATCCTTCAGCTCGACCAGCGCGGCGAGATAGGGGCAGCCCTGGTAGGCGGCCTCGGTGGACGCCTTCTCCAGCTGTTCGAAGACGTGCAGGATCCGTTCGCGTGGCGTGCCGGCGTCCTGCGCTCCGGATGCCAGCCGGGCCTCGTAGACCGGCAGCCGTCGTTCCAGGCTCGCCGCGAGGACCTCGTCCTTGCTCGCGAAGAGCTGGTACATGGACCGCTTCGAGACGCCGGCCGTCCGGCACAGCGCCTCGACACCGATGGAGACGCCCTCGCGGTAGAAGAGCTCGGCCGCCGCGTCGAGGAGCCGGTCCCTGGTGGGACTGGTGGACGCCTTGTCTGTTGTGGCCATAAGGGCGAGGTTACCTCGCCGGGAGGCGAGTGGAAACCGATCGGTCTATCGCCTTTCGGTCCGCCGAGCCCTCGTGACATCATCACTGAACAAGCGCTTAGATACCACGCTTGGACACCGCGCTTGGACACTGACCTGGAGGCCCCGTTGTTCACATCCGTCGACGACGTCTCCGCGCGTCTGGCCGAGACCGGCTACCTCGCCTCGCCCGCCGTCGCCACGACCGTCTTCCTCGCCGACCGCCTCGGCAAGCCGCTCCTGGTGGAGGGCCCGGCCGGGGTCGGCAAGACCGAGCTCGCCAAGGCCGTCGCCGAGGTCGCCGGAGCGCGGCTCGTCCGCCTGCAGTGCTACGAGGGGGTCGACGAGTCCCGGGCGCTGTACGAGTGGAACCACGCCAAGCAGCTCCTGCGCATCAGCGCGGGCCGCGAGGAGACCTGGGACGAGACGCGCACGGACATCTTCAGCGAGGAGTTCCTGCTCACGCGTCCGCTGCTGACGGCCATCCGGGGCGACGACCCCAAGGTGCTGCTGATCGACGAGACCGACAAGGCGGACGTCGAGGTGGAGGGCCTGCTGCTGGAGGTGCTCAGCGACTTCCAGGTCACGGTCCCCGAACTGGGCACCATCACCGCGACGCGCCGCCCCTTCGTCGTGCTCACCTCCAACGCGAGCCGTGAACTGTCCGAGGCGCTGCGCCGGCGCTGCCTGTTCCTCCACATCGGCTTCCCGGACGAGGAGTTGGAGCGTCGCATCGTACGGCTGAAGGTGCCGGGGCTCGACGAGACGCTGGCCCGCTCGGTCGTGCGGGTCGTGGGCGCGCTGCGGGCGATGGACCTGCGCAAGCTGCCGTCGGTGGCCGAGACCATCGACTGGGCGCGCACCTTGCTCGCGCTCGGCGCCGACACGCTGGACGCGACCGTCGTACAGGACACGCTCGGCGTCCTCCTCAAGCACCAGGACGACGTCCTCAAGGCCACCGCCAAGCTCGACCTGGACGCCCTGTGACCACGCCCGCGGGCGTGGCGGAGCGGCTGACGTCCCTGGTCGGGGCGCTGCGCGCGCACGGCATCCGGATCGGCACCGGCGAGACGGTGGACGCGGCGCAGGCGGTCGAGGCACTCGGCCTCGCGGAGCGGGAGCTGTTGCGGGAGGGGCTGGCGGCGACGCTGTTGCACGGCACCGGGCAACGGCAGGTGTTCGACCCGGTCTTCGATCTCTACTTCCCGCGTGGTGTGGGCGGCCCGGAGCAGAAGTCCGCGGGGCGGGACGACCTGCGCGACCGGCTGGCGGCAGCGCTCGCCGCCGACGACCGGGCGATGATGGGCCGGTTGGCGATCGAGGCCGTCGACGGGTTCGGGGGCTACGGCTCCTCGCCGGAGTCGGACGGCTGGTCGTCGTACCAGGCGCTCGAACGGCTGCGCCCGCAGACGCTGCTCGCCCGCGTCCGGGACGACATCCGTGGGCAGGGCGGGAGTTCGGGGTTCGGTGACCGGCTGCTGGAGGACGAGATCCGGCGGCGAATCGAGAGCTTCCGGGCGCTGGTGGCAGCGGAGGCGCGGGGCCGGGTCGCCGAGCGGCGCGGCCGGGACGAGATCGCCCGGCGGGCGGTGACGCCGACCGCCGACCGGGTCGACTTCCTCTTCGCCGGAAAGGCCCAACTGGCTGAGCTGCGCAGGGCTGTTCAGCCGCTCGCGCGCAAGCTCGCGACCCGGCTCGCGGCCCGTCGCCGCCACGCTTCCCGAGGTGCGATCGATCTACGGCGGACTCTGCGCGGGTCGCTGTCGACGGGCGGGGTGCCGATGAAGCCGGTGCTGCGCAGACGGCGTCCCGTGCGCCCCGAACTGGTGCTGCTGTGCGATGTGTCGGGCTCGGTGTCCGGCTTCTCGGACTTCACGATGCTGCTGGTGCAGGCGCTGCACGACCAGTTCAGCAAGGTGCGCGTGTTCGCCTTCGTCAACCGGATCGACGAGGTGACCGGGCTGCTCGAACGCGGCACCGCCGATCCGGAAGGGCTCAGCGCCCGGATCGAGACGGAGGCCACGCTCACCGGGTACCACGGCAGCAGCGACTATGGCATGGCGCTTGGCGAGTTCGCGGAGCGGTACGCCGACGCGGTCGGCCCGCGCACGACCGTGTTCGTCCTCGGGGACGCCCGTACGAACATGAGCGACCCGAACCTGCCGGCCGTACGGCAGATCGCCGAACGGGCGCGCCGCGTCTACTGGTTGAACCCCGAGCAGCGCTCCCGCTGGGGCACGGGCGACTCCGCCGCGCCCGCCTACGCCGAGCTGGTCGAGATGCACGAGTGCCGCACCGCCCGGCAGCTCAGCGCGCTGGTGGCACGCCTGCTGCCGGTCTGACCAGGGATGGATCAGCTTGATCAGGGATTGAGCAGGGATTGAGCAGAGAGTGATCAGGGAGTGGTCGGGGGCTGATCAGGCGGCGGCGAGCTGCGCGTAGAGGGTGGCCGGATCGGCCGCCAGCCCCGCCTTGACCTGCCGGGTGAGGTCGTCGGCCAGGACCTCGTAGGCGCCCGAGGCGATCCCGTCGAGGGCCTGGGCCGCGACGCCCTCGGCCGTGGACTTGGGCGCGTCGATGCCGGCGGTCAGATCGGTGTCGACGTACCCGACGTGCAGGCCGGTGACCTCGATGCCGCGCGGCTTCAGGTCGAGGCGCAGCGAGTTGGTCTGCGACCAGAAGGCGGCCTTGGACGCGCTGTAGGAGCCGGCCAGACCGATCCAGGACAGCACGGAGTGGACGTTGAGGATGTGGCCGCCGCCGTTGCGTTCGAGGACGGGGACGAAGGCCCGGGTGACCAGGAGCGGTCCGTAGAAGTTGGTCTCGAACTCGCGGCGCACGTCCTCCACCGGCGAGTCGAGGAAGTTCGCGTTCACCGACGCTCCCGCGTTGTTGATCAGCAGGGTGACGTCCTGCGCCTGCTCGGCGGCAGCCTCGACGGACGCGGGGTCGGTCACCTCCAGGGCCAGCGGCACCGCGTCGGGGTGCGTGACGGTGCGCGGGTCGCGGGCGGTGGCGTACACCTTCTTGGCGCCCCGCTCGTAGAGCGCGGCGACCAGGGCGCGGCCGATACCGCGACTGCCGCCGGTGACCAGGGCGACGGAACCTTCGATGGCGGTCATGGGACTCTCCTCAACATGTCCAGAATCGGAAACCGATCGGTTTCTCATGACGAGAAGAGTAAACCGCCCGGTTTCCTCAGGGCAAGGGGAGGACCGACCCCGGAGAAAATCAGGGTTCGTCCCCGATGGTCCGCTCGGCGGGGATTTCCTACGCTCGTCGAGAGCGGAGGGGGTCTCATGAAGGCAGTGGTGCAGGACCGGTACGGCTCGGCGGACACGCTGGAGTTCAGGGACATCGACAGGCCGGTGCCGGCCGCCGACGAGGTGCTGGTGCGGGTGCACGCGGCCTCGGTCAACGCGTATGACTGGCACTTCATGCGCGGTGACCCTCTGCTCGGCCGGGGGATGATGGGCCTGCGCCGGCCCAAGACGCGCGTTCGGGGCCGGGACTTCGCCGGACTGGTGGAGGCGGTGGGCTCCGGGGTCATAGGACTCAAGCCCGGCGACGAGGTGTACGGCGAGGCCGACGGCGCGTTCGCCGAGTTCGTGTGCGCGCGGGACGGCGATGTGGGCCCTAAGCCGGCCAACCTCACCTTCGAGCAGGCTGCGGCGATACCGCTGGCGGCGAACACCGCCCTGATCGGCCTGCGTGACGTCGCCCGGGTGCGGCGAGGCCAGACGCTCCTGGTGAACGGGGCGTCGGGCGGCGTCGGCACGTTCGCCGTGCAGCTCGGCAAGGCGTACGGCGCCGACGTGACGGCCGTGTGCAGCACACGGAACCTGGACCTGGTGCGGTCACTCGGCGCGGACCGGGTCATCGACTACACGCAGGAGGACTTCACCCGGGGCGACCGGCGCTACGACGTGGTGCTGGACCTGGTGGGCAACCGCTCGCTCGGGGAGTTCCGGCGCGTGCTGACGCCCACCGGGACGCTCGTGCTCTCCGGCGGAGGGGTGTACGAGGGCGGCAGTTTCGTCGGGCCGATGGGGCTGTTCCTCAAGCGGCGGCTGGTGGCGCCCTTCGCTCGCCACCAGCGGCTGCTGGAGATCTCGGCAGTGCAGAGCAGGGCGAACCTCGCGGCGCTGCGGGAGCTGGCCGAGTCCGGCAAGATCGCCCCGGTCGTCGAGCGGACCTATCCGCTGAGCGAGGCGGCCGAGGCCATCCGGTACCTGGAGGTGGAGCACGCGCGCGCGAAGGTCGTCGTCACCGTGTGAAGGTCGTCGTCACCGTGTGACGTGTCCGGCGCGGGCCGGACGGAGCTACTTCTTCTTCGCGTACTCCCTCGCCGTCTGCCCCTGGAAGTCGTAGACCACGACCTGCTCGTCGCCCACGACCCAGGCGTCGTGTCCGGGCGAGCAGACGAAGACGTCGCCGGGGCCGACTTCCTGTTCTCCGCCGTCGTCCATACGGATGTGCATGCGGCCCTGGACCATGTAGCAGTTGTGGTGCATCTGGCAGGTCTCGGTGCCCGCGATCGGCGCCACGGACTCGGTCCAGCGCCAGCCGGGCTCGAAGGTCGCCACAGCGAAGTCGAGGTCCGTCATGTGGACGGCTTCGAGGTGGCCGCGGGGGAAATCACGCCGCTCATCCGGCTTTTCGAGAGGCTTCACTTCCAACATGGCGCGCTCCCTTCCGGCCGCGTTTCAGCGCGGCCGGGCCGGCCTCCCCGGCGGCCCTGTGCACCGCCGTCGGCGGCCGGCCTCCTACCCGTCAATCGTCCGCCCGTCCATCCGGGGCCGCCAACCGGGGGACGCGCGCTCGGCCCTCGTTGCCACAGAGTGGCGACCGTGCTCAGGGCGCGTAGACCGGGGCCAGGTCGAGCACGACACGGAAGTCCACGATCAGTCCGTCGTCGCCGATCCGCCAGATCGACACCGCGGGCAGGGTCATTTCCCTGGTGTCGATGCGGTCCGCCACCGCCCCGTCCGTCGCACCGCTGCTGTCCGCCGCCTACGGCCTCACGTCAGAGAGCGTGAGCTGGTCGAACTGGTGCTGCAGGGCTGCGGACGGGCGAGATGGCCGCACGCCTGTTCATCTCAGCCCGGTACATCGGCGGACGGACCGTCTCGTACGGGGTGTCGGCCAGGCCGAAGTCCTCGACGCACCAACGCGCCGTCACAAACTCCCGCAGAGTTCGGCGAAGCGCCCGGCGTCGACATTGCCGCCGGAGATGATCATGCCCACCCGGCGCGGAAGGGTGCCCGCACGGCCGGTGAGCAGGGCGGCCAGCGGGGTCGCGCCACTGGGCTCGACCACGATCTTCAGTCGCTCGAAGGCGAACCGCATGGCGTCCCGGATCTCGTCGTCGCTGACCAGCGCGATCGAGTCGAGGAACCGCCGGTTGATGGAGAAGGTGAGTTCGCCGGGGGTGTGCAGGGCCTGGCCGTCGGCGATGGTGTGCGGCACCGGGATGCTGATGCGCCGCCCCGCCTCCAACGAGCGCTTGGTGTCGTCGCCGGCCTCCGGTTCGACGCCGATCATCCGGATGTCCGGGTGCAGGCTCTTGGCCACCGTGGCGCTGCCGGCCATGAGCCCGCCACCGCCGACGGGAGTCACCAGCGCGTCCAACTCCCCCACTTCTTCGAGGAGTTCGAGAGCTGCGGTGCCCTGGCCCGCGATGACGTGCGGATGCTCGTAGGGCGGGATGAGGGCGAGGCCTCGCTCGGCGGCGAGGGCCTCCCCGATCGCGATGCGGTCGCCGGTGTAGCGGTCGTAGGTGACGATCTCGGCGCCGTAGCCGACGGTCGCCGCTCGCTTCGACGGCGGGGCGTCCTCGGGCATGACGATCACCGCACTGGTGCCTAGCTCCCGGGCGGCCAGGGCGACGGCCTGGGCGTGGTTCCCGGACGAGTAGGCGACGACGCCGCGGGCCAGCTGCTCCGGGCTCAGCCGGGACGCCGCGTTGTAGGCGCCGCGGAACTTGAACGCGCCGATGCGCTGGAAGTTCTCGCACTTGAGGAAGACCTCGGCGCCGACGCGTGCGTCGAGCGTCCGTGAGCGCAGCACCGGGGTGCGGTGCGCGACGCCCCTGAGCCGGGCGGCGGCATCGCGGACGTCGTCGAAGGTGATCGGCGGGGTGGTGGTCGTCACGCGTTTCCTCCAGGAGATGTCTTGTCGGTCGCGGGTCGGTCCGTCGCCGCTCGGTCGGTCGCCACTCAGTCCGTCGACGCCCGGTCCGTCGTCGCCCGGCCCTCGGCGCGCGCCTGTGACAGGTAGCTGTAGGCGGACGCGCGGGAGATGCCGAGCCGTGCCGCGACCTGCTCGATCGCGCGCCGCACGGCGAAGACGCCCCGCTCGTCCAGGCCCCGGAACAGCTCCAGTCGCCGGCCGCGGTCGAGAGCGGCCCAACTGCCGTTCTGCCGGAGCTGGTGGGCGTCGAGGATGGCGTCGACGACGGAGTCGATGTCATTGCCGAAGGTGGTGACCGGCACCTCGTCAGGGCCGCCACCGATGCCGGCGAGGGCGCCGAGCAGGGCGTGGGCGTCGCCCACGGCGGTGACGTCCAGGTTGACGCAGAGGGCGCCGAACACGGTGCCCGTGGAGTCCCGCAGCACCATCGTGGACGCCTTGACCAGCTTGCCGCCGCGGGTCCGGGTGACGTAGTTCAGTTCGTCGTCCGCCTTGTCGCCGCGCGCGACGATCCGCATGCCGATCTCGCTCATCACCCCGCCCACGGTCCGCCCGGTCACCGAACCGGCCACGGCGACCACGGACTCCTCCGGCCGCCGGTAGTCGTGCAGGACCACCTCGCACATCGGGCCGAACGTCGCCACGAGCCCGTCGATGACCGGCGTCAGCGCGGCGACGATCGCGTCCCGCTCGGATTCAAGGGCGTGCTCGGTCGCCATCACTCACTTCCTGTCCGTCTGAGCTTCGATGATCGATTCACCGAGCCGATTCCGGATCGAAATCCTAGACTACATGTCCAACCCTTGTACTACTAGTCCAAGCATCCTGAACAGCGCACCGAGCGGGACGCCATCGGGCAGCAACCGACGCCTCCCGCACGGGAATTGACCGCCCCCACCCCGCGCACCGCACCACCGACGAGCGCGGCGCAGACCTTGACGAGCGGCGCGATGTTACCGGTAACATCCAGCACCATGACAGTGACGTCGGCACCCCCGCACCCCCGGGTCTTCAGCCCCGCCGCCGTGGTCGCCTCCTGTGTCGGCTTCGTGCTCATCGGCGCTCTCCAGGCCCTGTACGGCCCGGCGATCCCCGCCTTCCGCGAGGAGTTCGACCTGTCTCCGTCGGCCGCCGGCCTCGGGCTGAGCGCGCACTTCGTCGGCGGCGTGGCCGGCGTGCTGCTCTTCGACCGGCTCTACGGCCGGATCGGCAACCGGCGGATCCTCGGCGCCTCGTATCTGCTGATGGCTGTCGGCGCGGCGGGCTTCGCCCTCGCCCCGAACTGGCCGGTCGCCCTGGCCATGGCCCTGCTGGCCGGGCTCGGCTTCGGCGGTATCGACTACGGCCTCAACCAACTGTTCGCCGTCGGCTTCGGCCACCGCTCGACGGCCATGCTGAACATCCTCAACGCCCACTTCGGTATCGGCGCGATCCTCGGCCCGGCCCTGATCGGCGCGATCGGCTCCGCCCACTACCCCGCCGTGTTCCTAGGCTTCGCGCTGGCCAACCTGCCCCTGCTGCTGTGCCTGCGCGGCGTACGCGACCGGGCGCCGCAACCGTCCGAGGCGCACGGCGAGTCGTACGGCGGTCAGGTCCTCGCCCGCAGTCTCGGCTCCGTACTCGCCGTGTTCGTCGCCCTTTACGTCCTGCACGTCGGCATCGAGGCCGGTGTCGGCGGCTGGGAGCCGACCCATCTGGAGACCGTCGGCTACGGCGCCGGGTTCGCCGCCACGGCGACCTCCGTGTACTGGCTGATGATGACCGTGGGCCGCTTTCTGGTCGCCCCGATCGCGTTGCGCTTCTCGGCGCAGGCCATCATCACCGTCTCGTGCGCGGGGATGACGGTGTGCCTTCTCCTCGCGACGATTCCGGAACTGGCGCCGTACGCCTACGCCGGAGTCGGCCTGTTCATCGCGCCGATCTTCCCTACCGGCCTGCCCTGGCTCCACCGGTCCGCCCCGCGGGCCCGCCGGGCCGGTGCCCTCGTCATCGCCGCCTCGATGGTCGGCGGCGTGGTGGCGGGCCCGGCGCTGGGCAAGGCCATCGAGTGGTCCGGCGTCCGCAGCGTCCCGCTCCTCCTGGGCGCCGTCTCGGCCCTGTGCCTGGCGGCGACCCTGTGGCTGATCCGCACCACTCGGCCCCGCTGAGCCGCTCCGCTCGAACCCGCTGATCCGCGCCTCTTCCCCCCTGAGGGGCGCTACCCGACCCTGCTGACCTCGCACTCTCCGACCCTGCTGAACCGCACCACCCGACCGTGCTGGCCCGAACCACAAGTCCCCGCCAACCCGCACCACCCAACCCCGCCGCCCCCGCGCCACCCGGCCCCGCTGACCCGCTGACCCGCACTACCCGAGCCTGCTAAGCCCGCGCCACACCCGGTCCCGCCAAGCCGCGCCACAAGGCCCCGCCAAGCCTCACCACCCGATCCCGCGAAACCCGCCCCACCCAAGCCACCCCCCGCACTTCCGAACCTCCACCCCTCCCCACCCCCAAACCGAAGGGAAGTCCCCCCGTGTCCGCTCTCACCGCGTCGTCCGACGGGTTCCTGCTCCACGGTGAGCCGTTCCGGATCATCTCCGGTGCCATGCACTACTTCCGGATCCACCCCGACCAGTGGGCCGACCGGCTGCGCAAGGCCCGTCTGATGGGGCTCAACTCGGTGGAGACGTATGTGCCGTGGAACCTTCACCAGCCCGATCCCGACGAGCCCCTCGTCCTCGACGGCTTCCTCGACCTGCCCCGGTATCTGAGCCTCGCCCACGACGAGGGCCTGCACGTCCTGCTCCGCCCGGGCCCCTTCATCTGCGCCGAGTGGGACGACGGTGGTCTGCCCTCCTGGCTGATCGCGGACCCTGACATCCGGCTGCGCTCCAGCGACCCGCGCTTCACCGGGGCGTTCGACCGCTACCTGGACCTGCTGCTGCCCCCGCTCCTGCCGTACACAGCCGCAGCGGGCGGCCCGGTGATCGCCGTCCAGGTGGAGAACGAGTACGGGGCCTACGGTGACGACACGGCCTATATGAAGCACGTCGAGGACGCCTTCCGGGCCCGCGGCGTCGAGGAGTTGCTCTTCACCTGCGACCAGGCCAACCCCGAGCATCTGGCCGCCGGGACCCTCCCCGGCGTCCTGGCGACCGCCACCTTCGGCAGCCGGGCCGACGAGAACCTCGCCGAGCTGCGTCGGCATCAGCCCGAAGGCCCGCTGATGTGCGCGGAGTTCTGGATCGGCTGGTTCGACCACTGGGGTGGTCCGCATCATGTGCGGGACGCCGCCGACGCGGCCGCCGACCTGGACCGGCTCCTGTCCGCCGGCGCCTCGGTCAACATCTACATGTTCCACGGCGGCACCAACTTCGGCTTCACCAACGGCGCCAACCACAAGCACGCCTACGAGCCGACCGTGACGTCGTACGACTACGACGCTGCCCTCACCGAGTGCGGCGACCCCGGCCCCAAGTACCACGCGTTCCGCGAGGTCATAGCCCGCCACGCGCCGGTCCCCGAGGAGAGCGCCCCCGCGCCGGCTCCCAAACTCCCGCCCCGAACCGTCGAGTTGAGCCGTCGGGCGCCCTTGCTGGCCCATGTGAAAGACCTCGCCGAGCCCGTCCACACCGAAGACCCGGCAACGATGAACGACCTCGGCCTGCACACCGGGTACGCCCTCTACCGCACCACCTTCCACACGGCGGGCGACGGCCTGCTGCACTTCGCCGGCGGGGTCGGCGACCGCGCCCAGGTCTTCGTCGACGGCGCCCCCGTCGGCGTACTGGAACGCGAACGCCACGACGAGACCCTGCCCGTCCGCGTCCCGCACCCCGGCGCCACGCTGGAGGTGCTCGTCGAGAACATGGGCGGCGTCAACTACGGCCCCCGCATCGGCGCCCCCAAGGGCCTGCTGGGCCCCGTCACCTTCAACGGCACCCCCCTGCACGGCTGGGACTGCCACCCCCTCCCCCTGGACGACCTGGGCGCGCTCCCGTTCACCCCGGCAGACACCCCCACAGTCGCCGAACCCGCCTTCCACCACGGCACGTTCGACGTCGACACCCCGGCCGACACCTTCCTCGCCCTGCCCGGCTGGACCAAGGGCCAGGCCTGGGTCAACGGCTTCCACCTGGGCCGCTACTGGAACCGCGGGCCGCAGCACACCCTCTACGTCCCCGCCCCGGTGCTGCGCCCGGGCACCAACGAGCTGGTCCTCCTGGAACTCCACGGCACCACCGCTGCCCGGATCCAGCTCACCGACACACTCGACCTCGGCCCGGAGAACACCTGGTGATGCACGTGCTGCGCGTTCCCACGCCCGCCGCTCCCCCGCTGACCGGCCACCTCCCCTTCGCCGACGCGCCGAACGCCCCCGACCCGATCGAGGTCACCAGCCGCTGGCTCACCCGCGGGGGCCGCCCCTGGTTCCCGGTCTCCGGCGAGTTCCACTACTCCCGCTACCCCGAAGGCGAGTGGGAGGAGGAGCTGCTGAAGATGAAGGCGGGCGGGGTGACGGCCGTCGCGAGCTACGTCATCTGGATCCACCACGAGGAGATCGAGGGCCGCGTCCGCTTCGACGGCAACCGCGACCTGCGCCGTTTCGCCGAGCTGTGCGCCCGCCACGGCCTGGACTTCATCCCCCGTATCGGCCCCTGGTCCCACGCCGAGGTACGGGGCGGCGGACTGCCCGACTGGCTGCTGTCCCGCGACTGCACGCCCCGCACCGACGACCCGGCATATCTGGAGCCCGTGCGCGCCTGGTTCGCAGCCATCGCCGAGCAGCTACGCGGCCTCGACCGCGGCCACGGCGGTCCGGTCATCGCGATCCAGATCGAGAACGAGCTTTACGACCAGCCCGGTCATCTGCTGACGCTGAAGCGGATGGCCCAGGAGGCGGGACTGGGCGCGCCACTGTGGACGTCGACCGCGTGGGGCGGCGTCCGGCTCCCGCCCGACGAACTGCTTCCGCTGTACGGCGGCTACCCCGAGGCCTTCTGGACCGAGGCCGACGGCGGCTGGCCCGACACCTGCCGCAAGCACTACTTCTTCACCCACCAGCGCGACGACGAGGGCATCGGCGCCGACCTGCGCCCGACCACCGTCCGAGGCGGCGACCCGGACGCCCTCGCGGACCGATTCCCCTGGGCCACCTGCGAGTTGGGCGGCGGCATGGCGGTGGCCTACCACCGCCGGCCACGCCTGAGCGCCGCCGATATCGGCGCGCTCGGGCTCGCCAAGATCGGCTGCGGCTCGGTGTGGCAGGGCTACTACATGTTCCACGGCGGCACGAACCCGCTCGGCGAGCGGTCCACGCTCCAGGAGTCCCACGCCACCGCCTACCCGAACGACCTGCCCGTCCTCACGTACGACTTCCAGGCCCCGCTCGGCGAGTACGGCCAGTACCGGCCCTCGTACGGCGAACTCCGCCTCCAGCACCTGATGTTGGCGGACTTCGGGCACCTTCTCGCCCCGATGGAGTCGGTCCTGCCGGAGCGCCGCCCCGATGGTCAGCACGACCGGGAAACGCTGCGGTGGGCCGTGCGCAGCGACGGTGCCTCCGGGTTCCTGTTCGTCAACAACCACCAGCCGCACGAGCTCCTGCCGGATCACCCAGATGCCGCCTTCGCCGTCGAATTCCCGGGCGAGGCACGGGCGTTGACGCTGCCCAGTTCTCCGGTGACCGTGCCTGCGGGCGCGTACTTCTGCTGGCCACTGCGGCTCGATGTCGCGGGTGTGCGGCTGGAGTGGGCGAGCGCGCAGCCGGTGTGCAGAGTCGAGTCCGGCGGACGTACGGTGCTGGTGCTCGCCGCCACCGACGGCATCGCGCCCGAACTCGCCCTGGACGCGGCCACGGTGACCGCCGTCAGCGCGCCGACCGGGGACATCGCCGAGGTCGACGGCCGGGTCCTGGTGACGGGGCTGCGGCCCGGAACCGACGCCCTCGTCGAGGTGGAGGCGGTGGACGGCGGGCGGGTCGGGCTGCTGGTGCTGGACGCGGCGACGGCTCGTACCGTCTATCGCGGTGAGGCATGGGGCGCCGAGCGGCTCGTGCTGTGCGCCGACGGGGTCGTGTTCGACGGCGACGAGGTACGGGTGCACAGCACTGCCGTACGGTCGTCGTTCGCCGTGCTGCCCGCGCCCGAGCAGGCGTTGGTGGTGGATGGGGAGACGGTGGCCGGTGAGGTGGACGGGGTGTTCGCCCGCTATCGCGTCGGGACCGGCGGCGGTGGGGCTCTTGAGGCGCCGGTGACCGCGGTCCGGCCCGCGGGTCCGGCGCCCGAGCCCGTGACGGGTGTGCTGGGGCGGGCGAGCGTGCCCGCGGACAAGTACTTCGACACGGTGGCCGCCGAGTATCTCGTCGACGTACCGGAGGATCTCCCGGAAGGGAGCTTGCTGCGGCTGCGGTGGAGTGGGGACGTCGGGCGGGCGTACGTGGGAGACGGGCTGGTCGCCGACCAGTTCTTCTCGGGGCGTGTCTGGGACATCGGACGGCTCCCGGCGGGAGCGGTGCTGCGGCTGCGGGTGCTGCCGTTGCACGCCGATGCCGCCGTGTACGTGCCGCAGGAGGCCCGGGACGCGGCGCGGACTGCTGCCGTTACGCGGGGCGAGTGGGTCATCAGCCGTACCTGGTCGGTCCGGTCGGGCTGAGGCGGCGGCGCCTGTGTGGGGTCCCGCCCCCCTGGGCCTGCCTATGCTGGGGATCTGCCGGGGCGGGATGCAACCGCCGTGCCGACGTCGAGGAAACAGCCATCATGACCCGAAGCTCCGCCGACGGCTCCGCTCCGAGAGGGCGCAGCAGACGGAACTTCGCGGGCGCGCGGCCCGTGATGGACGACGTGGCACGGCTGGCCGGAGTCTCCAAGCAGACCGTGTCCCGCGTCCTCAACGACCATCCGTCGGTGCGGCCGGAGACCCGTGAGACGGTCCTCACCGCCATGCGGACGCTGGGCTACCGGCCGAGCCGCAGCGCCAGGTCGCTGGCCAGCGGGCGGACCCGGATGGTCGGTGTGATCTCCTTCGACGCCGCCCGTTACGGTCCCGCCAGCATCCTGACCGCGATCAACACCGCGGCCCAGGAGGCCGGTTACCTGCTGAGCTCGATCGCGCTGGACACCGCCGAGCCGGACACCGTGGTCGAGGCGGTGAACCGGCTGTCCGCCGAGGGCGCGGACGGCGTGATCGCGATCGCCCCGCAGCTGTGGGTGGGCAAGACCCTGGCGGACACCCGCCTCGACACTCCACTGGTCGTCCTGGAGAACGGCCTCGACACCGACACCCAGCAGGTCACCGGCGACTCCCGGACCGGCGCCCGCAAGGCCGTCGAGCATCTGCTGGGCCTGGGCCACCGCACCGTATGGCACATCGCCGGCCCGACCGGCTGGACCTCGGCCGATCACCGGACGGGCAGTTGGCAGGCGTGTCTGGAGGCGGCCGGCGTCGAGGTGCCGACACCGCTGATCGGCGACTGGAGCGCCGACTCCGGCTACGAGCTGGGACGGCGGCTGGCCGCACGCCCGGACGTCACGGCCGTGTTCGCCTCCAACGACCAGATGGCCCTCGGCCTGCTGCACGCCCTGCACGAAGCGGGCCGCTCCGTCCCCGGCGACGTCAGCGTCGTGGGCTACGACGACATCCCCGAGGCCGCGCACTTCCTGCCGCCGCTGACCACCGTCCGCACCGACTTCGCCGAGATCGGCACGCGTTCGCTGCGCCTGCTGCTCGACCGGCTCGACGGCAATGCCGAGCCGCCCCGGGTCGAGTCGCTGGTGCCGGTCGACCTGGTGGTCCGCCGCAGCAGCGGCCCGGCGCCCGGTCGCTGACGGCACTTCCCTCGACGGCGGCACCTTTCTCCACGACGGCACTCCCCTCGACGACGGCCGGAAGTCATCTGTGGGCACACCCGCCCCGTTGATGGAACCGCACATCGCCGCTTCGATGGCCCCGGGCCGGGCGGCACTCCGCCCCCGGCCCTGCGACCAAGGGGGGTTTGGGAGACCGTGCGTCACCCGAGTAGAGCCATAAGAGCCAACGGCCGCCGAGACGGCCACCGGGCACAACCGATCGGATTACCGGGTGCGGCGGCGCTGTTGAGCGTCGTCGCACTCGTCGTCTCGGCGGCTCCCGCCGACGCGGCCACGGAGCCGACGGCGCCGCCGCCGAGCCCGGGCGAGGTGATCCCGGGGCAGCGAACGGACACGCCATCGCTGGTGCGGGGCATCCGGGAGCAGGCCCCGGACAAGGGCAGCGCGGCTGCCGCAGCGCGTGCCTATCTGGACGGCGAGCAGGGACGGTACCGGATCCCCGACGCCGAGCGCGATCTCGTGCCCGCCGGGACCACCACGGCCGACGGGCGGGAGACCGTCCGGCTCCAGCAGCGGCACCGGGGCGTGCCGGTCCTGGGCGGGCAGTACGTCGTCCGCATGGAGAGGCGGGGCGGCGAGCGGGTCGTCACCGGCACCTCGGGCAAGTACTTCACCGAGCTGAGCACCGGCACGACACCCGAGGTCGGCGAGGCGCTCGCCGTCGAGCGTGCCGTGGACGCCGTCCTCACGGAGCTCGGCGACCGGAACTTCGCGGCGTCCCTGCCGCGCGAGGCGGAGACCCCGCTCGAAGGCACCGCACGCGGGCTGGTCGTGCTGCCCACCGGGTCCGGCGTCCTCACCCGGCACGTCACCGTGCACGGCACCGACCCGGCGACCGGTGAACCCGTGCGCCGCGAGGTCTACGTCGACGCCCGCGCCGGCTATCCGGTCCTCCAGTACAGCGGGATCAAGACGTTCGGCGCGCCCGGCACGACAGCGGGGCAGTCCGGGGCCGGCGCCGGTCAGTCCGGGGCGGCCGGGGCGGGCGGCCCTCGACAGGTGGTCGCCGCCGAGCAGGGCACCGGCATCCGGCTCAACGGCGCCACCGTCGCCCTCGACATCGAGCGCGACGACACCCGCGGCCTATACGTCCTGCGGGACCGCACCCGCCTGCCCGCCGACAACGTCCTGTCGACCTGGGACGCGCGTGGCAAGTGGGTCACCGACGTGGGTGGACAGTGGCCCGAGGGCCTCCAGGAGTTCGGCTCGCCGACTCCCGGCTTCGGCACCGAGGCCACCGACTCGGGCGCCGTCGACGCGCACTGGGCCGCCGGGCAGGTCTACGACTACTTCAAGGGCAAGCACGGCCGCGACAGCCTCGACGGCCGGGGGATGACCGTCAACTCCCTGGTGGGCGTGACCGATTACGGCCAGTCGTACGTCAACGCCTTCTGGGACGGCCAGAAGATGGTATACGGCAACGGCGACGCCGAGTACCGCCCGCTCTCCGCGGCCATGGACGTCGTCGGCCACGAGATGACGCACGGCGTGATCGAGCACTCCGCGAACCTCGTCTACGCCGGCCAGTCCGGCGCCCTGAACGAGGCCATCGCCGACTACTTCGGCAACGCCGTCGAGGCGGACGTGTACGGCATCCCGGCGACGGACCCCGACTCGGGCCTGCTGGGCGAGCGGCTGTGCCGTACGAAGACTCCGCGGGAGTGCGCGCTGCGCGATCTGGCCGACGGGCGGACCACGGCCAAGTCGTTCCTCGGCGTCGGGTTCGCCGTCGACAACGGCGGGGTCCACCTCAACTCGACCATAGTCGGCGGCGCGTTGTGGGACGCCCGTGAGGACCTGGGCGCCGAGGTGATGGACAAGGTCGTCTACAAGGCGCTGACCGAATATCTCACGCCGCTCGACGGTTTCACGGAGGCACGGGCCGCGGTGCTCGCGGCCGCCCAGGATCTCCGGCTCCCGACGGCCGACCAGAAGGTACTGCAGCGCGCCTTCACCGCCCACGGCATAGTGCCCGGTTGGGAGTCGGCCCTCGGCGTGGACTCCGATCTCCTTCTCGACCGGATCAACACGAGTGGGACGAGCCTGGGCGCGGGCGGCGGCTGGTGGGCCGCGGCCAAGTCCAACGAGGACGGCTCGGAGCCGTACTCGGTGTGGGCCGGCCGCGGGAACGGCGAGGGCTCGGTCAAGTTGATGAGCCCCAACGACGGCCGCTATCACGTCAATCCGGCGACGGACGGGAAGACGGTGGTGTGGCAGGCGGTCGGCGCCGACGGCGTCGACATCCTGTCCAGACCGCTCGCGGGCGGCCCCGTGAAGAAGCTCTGGCAGGGCCGCAACCCCGGCAGCTCGGTGGACGTCGACGGTGACCTCGTGGCCTTCGACTACGTGACCTACGGCGGGCGCCGGGCGGTCGCCCATCTGAGCATCAAGGACCCGGCGAACGTGGAGACGATCGGCGGGGGCACCTACCACCGGGCCTGGGCACCGTCGGTGAGCCATGGCAAGGTCGCCTACCAGGAGCGGCGGCGGGTGCGTGCCGAGTACGCGGTCAGCACGCGGGTCATCGACGTCGCGACCGGCGAGAACAGGGCGATCCAGCTGGCCTCGGACGGCATCGGTCTCGGCCCGACGGCCATCAACGGCACGCACGTCTTCTGGCTCCTCGACGACGACGCGACGGACGGGAAGAGGGCCCTGCGCCGCGCCGCGCTCGACGGTTCCGGCGTGGTGGACCTCAGCCCTGAGACCGGGCCGAACGCCCTCAACGCCTACGACGTGACGGTCTCCGAGGACCGGGCGACGGTCGGCAGCCATGTGGCCGACGCCCCGCTCAGCAACGAATCGGCGCCCAAGCTCTACCAGTTCGCCGCGTCGGGCGCGCCGGACGACCCGGCCACCCGCAAGGGCCGGGTCTCCTGCAACCGCGGCGAGCAGTCGTCGGCGGCCGCGGTGGCGGGCGGCCAGGTGGTGTGGCTGGACTCGACGACCGGCATCACCGATGTGGTGACGCGGCCTCGGCCGGCCGGTCGCTGCGACTGACGTCAAGGAGCGGACCAGCAGGGGCTGTTGACCGCGGGGTGAGTTCACCGGCGGCCGACGGCCCCTGTCCCCTGAACCGACATCCCGTCGGCCGGCGCGCCCAATCCAGAGCCGTCAGCCGGCCCCGTCGGCCGCCGCCCGCTGCCAGGCCGACTCCCGCAGCAGCCGCAGCCCGTTCAGCCCGACGAGGACCGTCGAGCCCTCGTGGCCCGCGACACCGAGCGGCAGGGGCAGGGTGCCCAGCAGGTCCCAGGCGACGAGGCCCGCGATGAACACCCCGGCGATGACGAGGTTCTGCGCGACCAGTTTCCGGGCGCGGCGGGACAGGGCGACGGTGGTGGGGACGGCGGCGAGTTCGTCGCGCACGATCACCGCGTCGGCGGTCTCCAGGGCCAGGTCGGAGCCCGCCCGGCCCATGGCGACGCCGATGTGGGCGGCGGCCAGGGCGGGTGCGTCGTTCACCCCGTCCCCGACGACCAGCACCTTGCGTCCCGCACCCTGCAACTCCTGCACCGCGGCCATCTTGTCCTGCGGGAGCAGTCCGGCCCGTACGTCCTCGATGCCCGCCTCGGCCGCCAGGTGAGCGGCGGCGCGGGGGTTGTCGCCGGTGAGCAGGAGCGGGGCGGAGCCGGTGAGCGTGGTGAGGGCGGCGACCGTGGTGGCGGCGTCGGGGCGCAGCCGGTCCGCGATGCCCAGCACTCCGGCGGGGGTGCCATCGACGACCACGAGGACGGCGGTACGGCCGGACTCCTCGCATTCCTGGGCCAGTTGCACGACCTCGCGGTCGGGGTCGGCGAGCAGCCGGGCCGGGGCGCCGACCTCGACCGTGCGGCCTTGGACGACGGCCCGCACGCCGACCCCGGGCGCGGAGGTGAAGTCGTGCGCGGTGGGCAGGTCGAGGCGGCGCTCGCGTCCGGCGTCCACCACCGCCCGGGCCAGCGGATGTTCGCTGGGGTGCTCGGCCGCCGCGGCGAGCGTCAGGAGCTCGTCCTCGTCCAGGCCGCGGGCGGGCAGCGGCCGTACGTCGACGACCCGCGGCGTGCCCTCGGTGAGGGTGCCGGTCTTGTCCAGAGCGACGGCGTCGACCTCGCCCAGGCGTTCCATCACCACCGCCGATTTCACCAGCACACCGTGCCGGCCGGCGTTGGCGATGGCCGACAGCAGGGGCGGCATGGTGGCCAGGACCACCGCGCACGGCGAGGCCACGATCATGAAGGTCATGGCGCGCAGCAGCGCCTCGGAGAACTCCTCGCCGAAGGCGAGCGGGACCCCGAACACGGCGAGCGTCGCGGCCACCATGCCCAGCGAGTAGCGCTGTTCGACCTTCTCGATGAAGAGTTGCGTGGGCGCTTTGGTCTCGGACGCCTCCTCCACCATCCGTACGATCCGGGCGATCACAGAGTCGGAGGCGTCGCGTTCGACGCGGACGCGCAGGGCGCCGGTGCCGTTCAGGGTGCCCGCGAAGACCTCGTCGCCGGGCTGTTTCGCGGCGGGGAGAGGTTCGCCGGTGATGCTCGCCTGGTCGACCTCGCTGGTGCCGTCCAGCACTCGGCCGTCGGCTCCGACGCGTTCGCCGGGCCGTACGAGGATGGTGTCGCCGACGACCAACTCCCTTACGGCTACGGCCTGTTCGGTGCCGTCGGGGGCGAGCCGGGTGGCGGTGGCGGGGGCCAGGTCGAGCAGGCCGCGTACCGAGTCGGCGGTGCGGGCGGTGGCGAGGGCCTCCAGCGCACCCGAGGTGGCGAAGATGACGATCAGCAGGGCGCCGTCCATCACCTGCCCGATCGAGGCGGCGCCGAGCGCGGCGACGACCATCAGCAGATCGACGTCGAGGGTCCGGTCCTTGAGGGCCTTGAGTCCCTCCCAGCCCGGTTCCCAGCCGCCGGTGGCGTACGACAGCGCGTACAGCGTGCCCCAGGTCCAGGCGGGTGCCCCGGCGAGTTGCAGGGGCAGCGCGAGCAGGAACAGCGCGGTGGCCGCGCAGGCCCAGCGGACCTCCGGCAGCGCGAGGAGCCGGGTACGCCGCCGGGGCACCGACCTGGCGCGCGCGGATGCGGCCCCGTCGACCGACGACGAGGTGAGCGTGGAAGTCATGTGCCGCACGATACAGGAACAGATGAATACCCATTCATGCCTTCATGCCACGTGGTCGTCGGTCTCCCCTCGGGGCTTCACGTCAGGAGGTGGCTCGCGCGGCTCCCCACCGCCGGGTCCGGTGGCGGCCCATCAGCCGGCAGACCACGTAGATCGTGAACGAGATGGTGGTGACGTACGGGCTGATGGGGATGCTGCTGCCCAGGGCGAGCAGGATCCCGCCCTCGATGGAGGCCACCGCGAAGAGCACGCTCAGCGTGGGCAGCAGCACCGGCGATGCGGTGACCCGGGCCGCAGCGGCGGCGGGCGTGACGACCAGGGTGAGGACCAGCAGCGCGCCGACGATCTGCACGGACAGCGCGACCGCGAGGCCCAGCACGAGCATGAAGGCGAACGACAGCGCCCGTACCGGTACGCCCCGCGCCTCGGCCACCTCCGGGTCGGCACTGGCGAAGGTGAGCGGCCGCCACATGACCGCCAGCGCCACGAGCACCACGGCCGACGTGCCGAGCAGCCAGGACATCTGCGGGGTGTCGACGGCGACGATCTGCCCGGTGAGGATGCCGAACTTGTTCGCCGCCCGGCCCTTGTACAGGGCGAGGAAGAGCACCCCGAGCCCGAGGCCGAACGGCATGACGACGCCGATCACCGAGTTGCGGTCCCGGGCGCGCGAACCGAGCACGCCGATGACACCGGCGGCGATGAGCGAGCCGACGATCGAGCCGCCCACGATGTTCACGCCCAGCAGCAGCGCGGCCGAAGCGCCGGCGAACGACATCTCGCTGATCCCGTGCACCGCGAACGGCAGGTCCCGCATGAGGACGAAGACCCCGACCAGCCCGCCGACCAGGCCGAGCGCGGCGCCGGCGACGAGGGAGTTGCGGACCAGGGCGAGCAGTTCGCCGTAGTGGTCGAAGTTGAAGATCTGCTGCCAGATCCCGTCGGCGATGGTCATGGCCGTACTCCGTGCGACGGTTCGGGGTGGTGCGGCGGCTGAGCCACCTCGTCGGGCGCGCCCACGACCGTGATGCGGCCCCGGACGCGGATGACGTCGACCTGGGTGCCGTACAGCCGCGACAGCGCTTCGGAGGTCAGCACCTCGTCGGGTGTGCCGACTTGGAAGCCGCCGCGGGCGAGGTACAGCACGCGGTCGACGAGTCCCAGCACGGGATTGATCTCGTGGGTCACGAACACGACGGCCGTGTCGTGGGCGCGGCGGCGGGCGTCGACCAGTTCCGTGACGGCCCGCTGGTGGTGCAGGTCGAGGGAGAGCAGCGGTTCGTCGCAGAGGAGGATCCGCGGGTCGGTCGCGAGCGCCTGCCCGATGCGGACGCGCTGCCGTTCGCCGCCGGAGAGCAGGCCGACGGGTACGTCCGCGTAGGCGGCGGCCCCGACCGAGGCGAGGATCTCGTCGACGCGACGGCGTACGGCACCTGCGCGCGGTCGGGGTCCGAAGCGGTGCCCGTCGATGCCGAGGCGGACCAGGTCGCGGGCGCGCAGGGTCGCGTGCGTGGACAGCGACCCTTGCTGTGGGACGTAGCCGATGGCCCGGCTGCCGCCTCGGGGCGGGCTGCCCAGGACCGTCAACGTCCCGGCGGACAGCTGCCGCTGCCCCAGCAGGGCGCGTACGAAGCTGGTCTTGCCCGAGCCGTTGGGGCCGAGCACGGCCAGGAACTCGCCCGGGCGCACGTCCAGATCCAGGCCCTGCCACAGCACGCGCTCGCCGTAGGAGAGGGCCGCGTCGCGCAGGCTGATCACGGCCTCGGGGGCCGGGATCACTTGGCCAGCGCGCTCGCGAGCGCGTCGACGTTGGCGGTCATCCAGCCGACGTAGTCCTCGCCCTTGGGGAGGGTTTCGGTGACGGGGACCACGGGGATTCCGGCGGTCTTCGCCGCCTGTTCGGCCTTCTCGGTCTGCGGGCCGGAGGTCTGCTCGTTGTAGACCAGCGCCTTGACCTTCTTGCCGGTGAACAGCGCCAGCGTGTCCCGCAGGGTCCTCGGGGAGACGTCGTCGCCTTCCTCGATGGCTTCGCTGAACGCCTCGGGGGTCGCGTTCCTGAGCCCGCTGGCTTCGAGCAGGTACAGCGGCACGGGCTCGGTGATGGCCACCGCCTCGCCGCCATGGTCGGCCTTGATGCGGGCTTCCTTCTGCTCCAGCGACGTCAGCTTCTCTTTGAAGGCCTTCGCCTTGCCGGTGAAGGTCGCGGCGTCGTCCGGGTCGGCCTTGGCAAGGGCGGCGGCTATCCGGTCGGCGAGCTTGGCGGCGGTGGGGAAGTCGTACCAGACGTGCTCGTTGAGCTCTCCGCCGGCCGGGGCGCTCTTGCCGGAGACCTTGACCGCGTTGATCACCTCGGGGGACGAGTTGTCGCTGCTCTTGAGCATGCGGTCGACGAAGTCGTCGTAACCGCCACCGTTCTCGATGACGACCTTCGCCTTGGACAGCGCCAACTGGTTCTGTGTGTTGGCCTCGTAGGAGTGCGGGTCCTGGTCGGGGTCGCTGATGATCGAGGTGACCGCCACCTTCCCGCCGCCTATCTGCTCGGCCATGTCTCCGTAGACGTTCGTCGAGGCCACGACCGGGATGACGGAGGCCGCGGCGGGGCTCCGCGAGGCGTCGCCGCCGCTACCGGAATCCGACGAACTGCCGCAGCCCGCAAGGAAGATGAGACAGACGCCGGTTATCAGCGGCGGCGCGAGACGTCGGGACGAGGACACGGGCATGGATGCCTCCGGGGCAGGGCGAAAGGGTGCGCCGAGCTCCGTCCGTCCCGGCTCCGGCCCACGCTAGATGAAAATGACTGTCAGAAACGTCTCCCGGTCGTCCACCGGGGCAACCCTTACCGAGAACTCACCTTCCGCGAGGTCAGAGCCTGTGAACAAACCCCCGTCGTCCGCCCGAAGGGCGTGCGTGCCGGGCGTCGCAGCGCAGGCGGGGGTTTGTTCACAGGCTCTCAGGGAGCGGCGACCTCGTCCAGGAGCTGGGGGCCGTTGTTGCGGACGCTGTTGACGGCCGGAGAGACGGGCCGCGCGTCCAGGTGGCCGCCTGCCGGCGGGGTGAGCAGGGTGCGCAGGTCGTCGGTGCCCTGGTGCTGGGGGTCGAGCCAGGCGTCGTAGTGGTCGGGGGTGAGCGCGAGGGGCATGCGGGGGTGGATACGGCCGGCCGCGTCGGTGGCCTCGGTGGTGATGATCGTGCAGGTCAGCAGCCAGGCGGCGGGGTCCTCGGCATCCTTGATCTCCGGATCGCGCCAGTACTCGTACAGCCCGGCGAGGGCCATCACCTGCCCGTCCTCCGGGTGGATGTAGTACGGCTGCTTGCGGGCCTTGCCCGTCTTGCCGTCCTTGACCGCCTCCCACTCGTAGAAGCCGTCGGCGGGCAGCAGGCAGCGGCGCTTGACGAACGCGCGCCTGAAGGCGGGCTTCTCGTGGACGGTCTCCACGCGCGCGTTGATCAATCGTGCGCCGATCTTCGCGTCCTTCGCCCACGAGGGCACCAGGCCCCATCGCAGCGGCCGTAGCCTGCGGCGCGCCGGCGCGTCCTCGGCGGCGTCGCGTGCGGTGCGCTCCAGGACGGCCCACACCTCGTCGGTCGGGGCCACGTTCCAGCTCGGCTCCAGGGTCTCCTCCGGATGCCAGTCGGTGACCTGGAACATCTGGGCGAGGTCCGCGGGGCTGCGGGTGGAGGCGTAGCGGCCGCACATACGGCCACTGTGCCACGGTGCGGTGCGTCGGTCCTCACGAGCGGCTCTGCGGCCGGTGCTCCGGGACGGGTGAGTCGGTTCTCACTAGGGGGTCCCGCGCCGGTGCTCCGCGGCGTGGCGGAGGAACTCCTCCACCAGGGGCTCGTGCGTACCGGCCCGGGTGACCAGGGACAGTTCGACGATGTCGGCGAGGTCCGTGAGGGGGCGATGGGTGAGCGGGCCCTGGATGGAGCGGACGGCCACGTTCGGTACAAGGGTGACGCCCAGGCCGCAGGAGACCATGGCCAGTTGGGTCAGGATGGAGTTGGCGATGTGGCGGGCGTCGGGGGTGAAGCCCGCTCGGCGGCAGGTCGCCATGAGGTGGTCGTGGTAGTCGGGTGAGGCTTCGCGCCGGAGCCAGACCCAGGGCTCGTCCGCGAACCGGGCGAGGTCGACCGGGTCGGCGGTGTCCCCGGCGAGGGGGTGCTGTGCGGGCAGGGCGATGACGAACTGGTCGTGCCGCCAGGGCTGTGCGCGCAGCCCGCGGACGGGTGCGCTGGGCCGGATCACGGCGATGTCGATCTCGCGCCGGGCGAGGGCCTGCTGCCCCTCCCCCGTGTCGACCTCCGTGAGGTGCACGTCGACGCGCGGGCGGCCGTGCCGGAAGGCGGCCAGCGTGCCCAGCAGGGGCTCGCCGAGGGCCGAGG
This sequence comes from Streptomyces sp. NPDC051738, assembly GCF_044453205.1. Lineage (NCBI taxonomy): Bacteria > Bacillati > Actinomycetota > Actinomycetes > Kitasatosporales > Streptomycetaceae > Streptomyces > Streptomyces sp. NPDC051738. The sequence goes on from NZ_JBITCM010000014.1 coordinate 230,645, forward strand.
TCACCACGCCGATCCGCAACGCGCCCACCAGGCCGGCCTCGGTCTGGGCCGCCACCTCGTGGGCGTGCCGGGCCGCCGCCACCAGCTTGCGGCACTCCTCGGCGAAGACGCGCCCGGTCGCGGTGAGCCTGACCCGGCGTTCACTGCGGTCGAAGAGCCGTACCCCCAGCTGCCGTTCCAGCTGGAGGATCGCCTGGCTGAGGGGCGGCTGGGACATGCCGAGTTGCTCGGCCGCCCGGCCGAAGTGGAGTGTCTCCGCGACGGCGAGGAAGTAGCGGGCCTGGCGGACCTCGATCATCAGTCGCCCTCCATATGTATCGCAGAGGAAATCAGACCTTCAGTATATGGATTGGGGTTGTTTCACTGAGGGGCATGACAGCTGGAACTTCCTTGTTGGCCCAGTTCGCGGCCCTGGACAGCGCGACCGTGTCCGACGCCCTCGACGCCTGCGGGCTCCCACCCGGACAGGGCGGGCTGCGGCCGATGTGGGGGACGCCGAAGGTGGCCGGGTTCGCCCGGACCGTCCAACTCGAACCCGTAGACCACTCGCCGACCGACAGCCGCGGCGGCGCCCACATCCTCACCGGCGCGATCGCCGAGGCGGGCCCCGAGGATGTGGTCGTCGTCGCGAACGGCGGCCGTACGGATGTGTCGTCCTGGGGTGGAATCGTCAGCGTCGGCGCCTCGGTGCGCGGGGTGCGCGGGGTCGTCACGGACGGGGCGTGCCGGGATGTGGGGCAGGCGCGCGAGCTCGGATTCCCCGTGTTCGCGCGTGGCCAGGTGCCGGTGACCGCGCGGGGCCGGCTGCGGCAGAGGTCGGCCGGCGAGCCGGTTTCGCTGGGTGACGTGACGGTCGGGCAGGGGGACGTGGTGCTGGCGGACGAGGGCGGGGTCGTGGTCGTACCCCGCGAACGCGCCGAGGAGGTCCTCGATGCCGCCCGGCGGCTGGCCGACAGGGAGGCGGCCATCGAGGCCGAGGTGCGGGCCGGAGTCCCCCTGCCGGACGCGATGCGGGACGCGCGCCTGGCCGGCACGGAGGCGCGGCGATGAGCGACCTTCTCGCACGCCTGCGCGCGCTGCCGACCGCCGCGCTCTCCGATGCCCTGGACCGTTGCGGGATCGAGGGTGCCCTGCACGGCATCGCCCCGCTGTCGAACGACTTCCGCGCGGTGGGCCAGGCCTTCACCATCCGCTACGCCCCCGTCGACGAGTCCGGCACAGGCACGGTCGGCGACTTCCTCGACGACGTACCGCCGGGTGCGGTGATCGTCGTCGACAACGGCGGCCGTACGGACGTCACCGTCTGGGGCGGCATCATGACGGAGGTCGCGGCGCACCGAGGCATCGCCGGCACGGTCATCAACGGGGTCTGCCGGGACGTGTCGGCGTCCCTGGCCCAGAGCTATCCGCTGTTCAGCCGCGGCCGGTTCATGCGCACCGGAAAGGACCGGGTGCGCCTGGTCGCCGTGGGCGAGCCGGTGACGGTGTCCGGCATCGAGATCCGCCCCGACGACCTCGTGTGCGCGGACGCCGACGGCGTGGTGGTCGTACCCGCCGTCGAGGCCGAGCGGATCGCCGAGACCGCCGAACGCATCGAACGCATCGAGGCCGACATCGTCGCCGCCGCCCGCACCGGCAGCACCCTGCGCGAGGCCCGCGAGAGCTTCGGCTACCACTCCCTCCAGACCAGGAGCCGGACATGACGGACGCGGCCCGCGGCCACAGCACCGCCACCCTCTACGAGGCGTCCGCCTCGGCCGCCCACGTCTGCGAGCCGGAGCTGCGCGCCGCCTGGCCGGGGGCGCGGGTGGCCGGTCCGGCGTTCACCGTGCACGGCATCGGCGGCGACAACCTCGCCCTGCACCGCGCCGTGGCCGCGGCCCCCGCGGGCAGTGTCCTCGTCGTGGACCTCCAGGGCGCCCGGCACGGCCACTGGGGCGAGATCCTCGCCGTGGCCGCGCGGCAGCGGGGCATCCTCGGCCTGGTCGTGGACGGCGGCGTACGGGACGTCGCCGAGCAGGCGGAGCTGGGCTTCCCGGTCTTCGCCCGCCATGTCACCGTGGTCGGCACCGGTAAGGAACATCCCGGACGGTTCGATGCCCCTGTGCGCGTGGGGGATGTGGTCGTACGACCCGGAGATCTCGTCGTCGGCGACGCGGACGGGGTGGTGGTCGTACCCGCCGACGCGGTGGAGGAGACCCTCGACCGGGCCGACGCCCGGGTCGCCGAGGAACTGCGCGCCCTCGATGCCATCCGTGCGGGTGTGACGACGCTGGAGTACTACAACCTCTCGGTGGAGCCCGGCACTTGAGAGGTGAAGTCGGCGATCCGTTCCCACATGGCCACGGCGTTGGAGTACATCGGCCAGTGGCCACTGTGCGGGATCTCCGCCAACTCGACGTCGTTCGCGGCGAGTTTGGTCAGATACGACAGGGTGGAGTTCTGCTCGCCGTACAGGAACATGCGCGGGAAGGGCAGCGACAGGAACTTCGTCATCAGGTCGCCGTGGTCGGACAGGTCGACCATCGACTCGAAGATGCCGCGCACGGCGCCGGGACGGACCTTGTGGCGCACACTCGCCGCGTACAGGGCACTGGAGAACTGCGGTGAGCGGCGCACCCGTTCGGTGAAGTCGGCCACGAAGTGCTCGGGGTCCTCCGAGGGGTGGGTGACGATCTGCCGGCTCAGGAAGCAGTCCTCCGGGGCCAGGTTTCCCTCGATGTCCACGAAGCTCAGGACCCGGTCGGGTTCATGGTGGGCCAGCAGCAGTGCGGTCAGACCGCCCATGGAGTGCCCGACGAGGTGGCACCGCTCGATGCCGTGCCGGGCCAGTACGGCGCGGGCGGTTCGCACCAGGAACGGGATCGAGATCCGCCCCAGGTCCTCGCAGGTCGTCTCCCCGCAACCGGGCGCGTCGTAGGCGAGGAACGGTCGCCCGGCGAACGCGGGGTGCAGCGCGATGTCGGCGTAGTCCTCCTTGGTCGAGCCGAATCCGTGCAGGAAGACGACGGGAGCGCCCGCGCCCTCCCGGCGGACCACCGCGACGCCGAGATCCATGCCGTCGACCCGCAGGTCGAGACGTTCGTTGGTGACTGCCATGCCGTCGAGTCCACCAGACGGCGTCCATAGACTCAAAGTCTGATCCGGACTTTCAGTGATATGGACTGCGTCTTGGCGACAGGGCTGCGTCTTATGTGGTCGGGCGGGGGACGGCCGCGCGGGTCGTGTCGATGCGCAGGTCCCGGATGTACCAGTCGAGCCTCGTCCCCTCCCCGCCGCGTGTCTGTTTACCGGGGGTGAACCCCGCCCGCCGGGCGACCGCGACAGAGGCGGCGTTCTCCGGCTCCGCCCGGATCACCGCCTCCTTGCCGCCCTCACTCGCCGCGTACCGGGAGACCAGGAGGACCGCGCGAGTGGCCAGGCCACGCCCCCGCCAGGACGGATACAGGCCGTAGGCGACGTTCACCTGGCCGGGAGCCAGGCCCTCCGCGGTGAACCGCAGGTCGATCGTCCCCGCCAGCTGCTCGTCGGCGCCGACCCGGATGCCGAATGCACGGAGCGGCCCGCCGGCGTCCCACTGCTCCTGACAGTGCCGGATGTAGGCGTCGACGCCTGCGCGTGTGCTGGGGCCACCGCTGAGCCAGCGAACCAGAGCCTCGTCCTCCCCCGCGAGATGCGCCTCGGCATCGTCCGGGCACAGCGGCGACAGATCGACGATCCCGTCGGAAAGCCTCGCTTCATGCATCGGGCGATTCTTGACGCCGGGGCTGCGTCGCGCCACCGGATTCCGCAGGACAAGTCACGAAGCCCCGCTCCACCACGGTTCGCCGACCACACTCACGTAAGCCAATGTTGTGCACTTTATTGACGGCCGTCACCACAGAGCCTACCTTCGCGGTGTCCTTCCCCCTGTCATGGGAGACCCGCGATGCCCCCGTCCCCCGCCGCATCCCCGACACCGGCACCCGCACCGGCCACGAACCCCGAGCACATACGCCAGTTGCGCCGCGTCGCCCTCTCCGGGCTGCTCGGCACCGCCGTGGAGTTCTACGACTTCCTCGTCTACGGCACCGTCGCCGCCCTCGTCTTCGGCGAGCTGTTCTTCCCCGGCGCCGACCCGGCCGTCGGCACCATCGCCGCGTTCGGCACCTTCGCCGCCGGCTATGTCGCCCGACCACTCGGCGGCATCCTCTTCGGGCACTTCGGTGACCGGCTCGGCCGTAAGTCCATGCTGCTGCTCACCATGGGCCTGATGGGCGGTGCCAGCTTCCTCATCGGCCTGCTGCCCACGTACGACACGATCGGCGTCTGGGCGCCCGTCCTGCTGATCACCCTGCGGGTCGTCCAGGGCATCGCCATCGGTGGTGAGTGGGGCGGCGCGACCCTGATGGTCGTCGAGCACGCCGGGGAGCGGCGCCGCGGACTGTGGTCCAGCTTCACGCAGATGGGAGCCCCGCTCGGCTCCCTGATCTCCGCGGCGGTCGTCGCCCTCGTCTCCACCCTCCCCAAGGACCAGTTCACGGCCTGGGGCTGGCGCGTACCGTTCCTGCTGAGCGTCGTCCTGCTGGGTGTCGGGCTCTTCGTCCGGCTCAAGGTGGTGGAGAGCCCGCTCTTCGCCGAGGTGAAGAAGGACCGCGGCGAGGCACGGCTGCCGATCCTCGACGTGTTGCGCCGCCCGCGTCCCGTCCTGCTGGCCTGCTGTGTCGGCATCGGCGCCTTCACCGCCCAGTCACTGCTGACCAGTTACCTCATCGCGTACGCCACCGGCATCGGCTACCCCCGCCCGCAGGTGCTCACCGCGCTCACCGTCTCCGCCGCGGTCGCCCTGGTCGTGCTGCCCTGCGCCTCGGCGCTCTCCGACCGCGTCGGGCGCCGCCCGATCGTCCTCGCCGGAGCCCTCCTGTCGGCGGCCACCGCCTTCCCGGTCCTCTCACTGGTCGACTCGAAGTCGCAGGGCGCGCTGATCCTGGCCGTGGTCCTCGGCCACGGCATCGCCCAGTCCCTGATGTACGCCCCGCTGGGGGCGCTGTTCAGCGAGATGTTCGGCACCCGGGTCCGCTACACCGGCGCCTCCCTCGGCTACCAGGGCGCCACCCTCGTCGGCGCCGGCTTCTCCCCCATGATCGCCGGCAGCCTGGTCGCCGGCAGCGGCGACAGCACCCCCGTCGCCCTGCTGCTGTGCGGCGGCTCGCTCATCACCGCGCTGACCGTGTGGTTCGTGCGCGAGACCAGTCGTACGTCCCTCTCCGGCGCCGCCGGCGAACTCCCCACCGCTCCCAAGACGGAGGAGATCACCGCATGACGAACGGCACCCGCGCCCGCACCTCCTTGGTGGCCGCCCTCCTGCTCGCGGTCACCGCGCTGCCCGCCTCGGCCGCCGCCGCGGACACCACCCACGTGGACGGCAGACTCCCCTCGGGCGCGACGTACATCATGGACGTGCCCGCCAACTGGAACGGCACCGTCCTGCTCTTCAGCCACGGCTACACGTCCGGCCCGGCCAACCCCGCCCAGAACGCCCCGGACGACACCACGAAGGCCCTCCTCCTTCAGCGCGGTTACGCCCTCGTCGGCTCCTCCTACGCCACCACCGGCTGGGCGGTGACGGACGCGGTGCCCGACCAGCTCGCCACCCTTTCGGCGTTCACCGAACGCTTCGGTGCGGCCTCCCGCACCATCGCCTGGGGACGGTCGTACGGCGGGTTCGTCACCACCGCCATCGCCGAGCGCCACCCCGACCGCATCGACGGTTCGATCTCCCTGTGCGGGCTGGTCCACGGCGGCGTCGCCAACTGGAACAACACGCTCGACCCCGTCTTCGCCATCAAGACGCTCCTCGCACCGGACTCCGGCGTCCCGCTGGTGAACATCGCGGACCAGGCGGCCGCCGACGCGGCGGCGAACACCCTGACGGCCGCGGTCGACTCGGCGCAGACGACGGCCGAGGGGCGGGCCCGTATCGCGCTGGCCGCGGCCCTGCACAACATCCCCGTCTGGAACCAGCCCACGCAAGTCCGGCCCGCCGCGACCGACTGGGACGCCCAGCAGGCCAACCAGTACGAGGCCGTGAAGGGACTGCTGAAGATCGCCGCCTTCAACCGGCGGCAGGAGTCCGAGGTCCGGGCGGGCGGCAACCCGTCCTGGAACACCGGTGTCGACTACGCGAAGCTGCTCGGCCGGTCCTCCGTGCGCAAGGAGGTCACCGAGCTCTACAAGAAGGCCGGTCTGTCCCTGCGCGCCGACCTCGCCTCCCTCAACCGCGCCCCGCGCATCAGCGCCGACCCGGCCGCCCTGGCGTGGATGAGCCGCACGAGTTCCTTCACGGGCAGGCTGACCAAGCCGCAGCTGTCCGTCCACACCATCGGCGACGCCCTCGTCCCCGTTCAGACGGAGAGCGCCCTGAAGCGGGCGGTCACGGCCGCCGGGTCGGGGTCCGAGCTGCGGCAGGCGTACACCGACAACGCCGGCCACTGCACCTTCAGCCCCGCCGAACAGCTCGCCGCCCTGCACACCCTGGAGGACCGCCTCACCACCGGCAGGTGGACCGGCACCGACCCGGCGTCCCTCAACTCCCGTGCCACGAAGGCCGATCCGACCACGCCGACCCGCTATGTGCCGTACCGCCCCACCCCGTACCTGCGCCCGTACGACCTTGCCCACCCCGCCGACCTCCGGTGAAGCCGTACGACCGCCCGCCGTGCCGTCGGCGGGCGGTCGTACGCTTGCCTCCGTGGAGGACGACGACATCCTGGGCACCCAGGACACCCAGGACAGCTCGGAGGGCCCGCAGCAGCGCCCCCAGTCGCTCATGCTCGCGTTCTTCGGCAACCACGTCCTGGAGGAGGGCGACCTGTGCGTCTACTCGGGCAGCATCATCGACGTGCTCGGCCGGGTCGGCATCGGTGAACAGGCCGTACGCTCCACCCTCACCCGCATGGTCAACCGCGGCCTGCTGATGCGCCAACGCGAGGGCCGCAAGATGTTCTTCGGCCTGACCCCGCAGGCGACGCGCGTCCTCCAGGACGGCCGTACCCGCATCTGGCAGCGGGGCGCGGTCAACGACGACTGGGACGGCTCCTGGACGCTGCTCGGTTTCTCCCTCCCCGACTCCTGGAAACGCCAGCGCCACGATCTGCGTTCGCGGCTCACCTGGTCCGGGTTCGGCGCGCTGTACAGCGGGCTGTGGATCGCGCCGGGGAACGTCGACGTCGCCACCATCGTCTCGGAACTCGGCTTGACAGCCCACGTCAAGATCTTCCACGCCCAGGCGGACGAGGCCACCGACATCGGGCACATGGTCCGCGACACCTGGGACCTGGAGAGCATCGCCGCCCGCTACGTCACCTTCGACAAGCGCTGGACCGCCCACCTCGACGCCGGATCCGGGGACGACCCGATCGGCACCCGCCTGCGGTTGGTCAGCGACTGGCTCTGGACCATCCGCACGGACCCCCGACTGCCCGCCCGGCACCTGCCCCCCGACTGGCCGGCCCGCCCCGCCCGGGAGACCTTCCGCCGGGTCGCCGACCAGACCGCGGGGCCCGCGCAAGGGATGGCCCACGAACTGCTGGAGACCACCTGCTTGCGGTAGGCGAGCCGGAACCTCTCGGGCGAACACAACCCTGAGCGCTCCTTCGCCCCCTAGCCGCCCGCCGTCACGGCCTTGAGCTCCTCCAGTGACTCCCGCATCACCTGCGACAGCGTGCGTGTCTCGGCCGCCGCGATCCACCGCTCGAAGCCGACCTTGAAGACGGCGACCCCTGCCTCGGCGGTCAGGCTGGCGGCCGGCTCCCGGACGCCGCGTCGGCGCAGGGCGTCGGCCAGCGCGGCCGACAGTGAGGCGAGCTTGATCAGTTCGCGCTCCTGGAGTTCGGCGTTCGCCGCGATGACGGCCTGGCGCTGCAGGGAGAGTTCGCGGCGACCGTCGAACACCACGGAGACCGCCTCCAGCCCCGCCGCCGTCGCGTCGATCGGGGCCGCGGGCTGCGGAGCCTCGGCGACGGCGTTCACGAACAGTTCCTGCACCGCACCCGAGCCGCCGAACAGCACCTCGCGCTTGTCGGTGTAGTGCCGGAAGAAGGTCCGTTCGGTGAGACCGGCCAGTTTGGCGATCTCGGCGACCGTCGTCTGTTCGTAGCCGCGTTCGCTGTAGAGCTCCAGCGCGGTCGGGGGCGCCGGCGGCGTAGGACATGAGGCTCCTCGCGCACAGGGGGGTGCCGTATTCGGCGGACGCGCTCGGCACTCACTGTATTCAGGTCTGCATATAGGAGTCGCCGGCCACTGTATACAGCGCTTCATGTGATTCCGGCGCGAACCGGAGGGGTCTTGTGACGGTTCGGATACTCTGCGGAGTCATCGGCGTCGAGTGAGGAGATGCGATGGATTCGGGCAGGCGTCAGTTGCTCGGCAGGTGGGGAGCCGTGGTGGTGGGAGCGGTGGCTCCGGTCGCCCTCCATCGGCACTCAGCCCAGGAGAGCCACGCCCGCCCGGACCGCGACGCCGGTGCGACCCCCGCGGCGGACCTGCGGACCGGTACCGGTGCCAGTGCCGGCGCCGGCGCCGGCGCCGGCGCCGCTCACGAGCGATTCATGTGGCTGGCCATCGAACAGGCCCGAAGGAACCCCAAGTGGCCGTTCGGCGCGGTGATCGTCGGCACCCGCACCGGTGAGGTCCTGGGGTGGGGCGTCAACTCCGGGGCGGCCAACCCGATGCTGCACGGCGAGGTGGTCGCCATGAACGACTACGTACACCGGCACGGCAACCAGGGTTGGGCCGACACCACCCTCTACACCACGGGTGAGCCCTGCTCGATGTGCATGAGTGCGATGGCATGGGCGAATCTGCGGCGCGTCGTCTGGGCCAGCTCGATCGACCAGATCCGCCGCACCGGCATCAGCCAAATCGACCTGTCCGCACGGGAGGTGGCAGCCTCCGCCCGGTCCTTCTACACCCCGGAGCTACTGCTGGGCGGCGTGCTGGCGGACCACACCGACAGACTCTTCGAGGAGGCACAGCGGCTGCGTCGGAGGTAACCCGGCAGACACCAAGTCGCTCACGTCGCCCCGTAGATGAGCCGTATGAAAGTGCCCTCCGGAAAGCGCAACTCCAAAGTGTGGCCGGCATCGCGCGACTCGACCTTGCTCTCGACCACCGCCTTGACTGACCGAGTCACGGCCACGGCGCCGTGCGCCGCATCCGACGACGGAGTCATGAACTCCTGACGGGGCCAGGGGTTGGAGCTGACGACGCCTACGGCGCGCCGGGGAGGCGGACCGTGACGAGGAGGCCGCCGGTGGGACGGGGGGCGAGGTCGAGGGTCCCGTCGTGGGCGCGGACGATGCTGTGCACGATGGCCAGGCCGAGGCCGACGCCGGCGTGCTCGTCGGTGCGTACGCGTTCCGTTCCGCGCTGGAAGGGTTCGGTGAGCGTCGGCAGCAGTTCCGGTGGGAGCCGACGGCCCGTGTTCTCGACCCGCAGCACGCTCGTGTCGCCGTGCGCCTCGGTGTGCACCGTCACGGTGCCGCCGGCCGGGAGGTTGTGGACGATGGCGTTCTGGACGAGGTTCGTCACCATCCGCAGCAGGAGCTCCGCGGAACCGCCGGCCCGGGCCGCCCCGCCGGTGACGTCGAGCGTGATCCGGCGCTGTTCGGCGAGCGGGAGCAGCGTTTCGGCGGCCTCTTCGGCGACGAGGGAGAGGTCGACACTCTCGCGGGTGACGTTCCCTCGGTCGCTGCGGCTGAGCAGCAGGAGGGCCTCGGTGAGGTCGATCGCGCGCGTATTGGCGGCCTGCAGGCGTTCGATGAGTTCGCCCCGGTCCCGCGTGGGGTCCTTGCGGGCGACGTCGAGGAGCGTCCGCGAGATGGCCAGCGGGGTGCGCAGTTCGTGGGAGGCGTTCGCGGCGAACCTCTGCTGCTCGGCGACATGGGACTCGAGTTGCTGAAGCATCGAGTCGAAGGTGTCGGAGAGTTCACGGAATTCGTCCTGGCGGCCCTTCATGCGGATCCGGTGGGACAGCGACCCGTTCCCGGCCCTCCGTGCCGCGTCCGTGATCTGTGTGAGCGGTGCGAGCATCCGGCCCGCGAGGATCCACCCCCCGACGAGGCCGAACACGAGCAGGAGGACCATCGCCACGGCCGCGGCGGGGGCGAACATGCGCACCAGCAGGTAGCGGTTGGGCGAGATCCCCAGCAGGCCCTGGGAGTTGTCCGGTACGTAGCGCAGCAGGAACCACCACACCACAGCCAGCAGGAGAGCACCGGCGACGGCGAGGAATCCGGCGTAGCTGAGGGTGAGTTTCAGTCGGGCGCTGAGCCCTGGGCGTCTATTCATGCGCGGTACCGGTGTCGATGCGGTAGCCGACGCCGGGCACCGTGGCGACGATCCATGGTTCGCCGAGCCGTTTGCGCAGTGCGGAGACGGTGATGCGCACGGCGTTGGTGAGGGGGTCGGCGTTCTCGTCCCAGGCCCGTTCGAGCAGCTCTTCGGCGCTGACGACCCCGCCCTCGGCGGCGACGAGGACTTCCAGCACGGCGAACTGTTTGCGGGTGAGCGCGACGTAGCGTCCGTCGCGGAAGACCTCCCGGCGGAAGGGGTCGAGCCGCAGTCCCGCGATCTCGCGGACCGGGGGCCGGGCGTACGCGCGTCTGCGGTCGAGCGCCCTCAGCCGCAGGACGAGCTCCCGCAGGTCGAACGGTTTGGTGAGGTAGTCGTCGGCGCCGAGCTCGAACCCGGAGGCCTTGTCGTCGATCCGGTCGGCGGCGGTGAGCATGAGGATCGGGATGCCGCTGCCGGAGGCGACGATGCGCCGGGCGACCTCGTCTCCCGAGGGGCCGGGGATGTCGCGGTCGAGGACCGCGAGGTCGTAGGAGTGGACGCTGAGCAGTTCCAGGGCGGTGTCGCCGTCGCGGGCGATGTCGGCGGCGATCGCCTCCAGCCGTAGACCGTCACGGACGGCTTCGGCCAGGTCGGGCTCGTCCTCCACGATCAGTACGCGCATGTCCGAAGCCTAAGCACCGCCCCATATCGCCGACGTATCCAAAGAGACGTATGCACAAAGACGTATGAAAGACATGGGCCCGGACGCGTGCGCACACGGCACGCGGCTCAGCCCGCCGGCGCCGGCGCGGGGCGGGCCCGGTCCGGCGACGCATCCGCCGTGGTGCGCCACCATCGGCGCGACGCCAGCGCGGCCAGCACGGCGCCGGTGGTGTTGACCAGTACGTCGTCCACGGAGGACACCCGGTCGAGCCGCAGGACGTACTGCGCGGTTTCGACCAGGACCGAGCAGCCCGCCCCGAGCGTCAGGATCCGCGGCACGGACGCCAGCGCCGCGAACCGCATCGGGGCGAAGAACCCCAGTGACGCGAAGACCAGCAGGTTGCCTACGATCCCGAGCGGCCCCATCGTGACGAGGTCCCGCAGCGGTACCAGGCTCACCCGGGCGGGGGCGATGCCGGGCGCGGCGCCCGGCATCATGGTCAGCCAGAGGAACGGCACCGTCCCGTGGACCATGCCCACCTCGGCCAGCGACATCGGCCACGCCCCCGTGACGCCGGCGGCCCGTCGACGGCGTGCCAGCGCCCACACCACCAGCGCGGCCAACGGCAGCGCGACCAGCGTCATGAGCACCACACCGTTGAAGGTGTCGAAGCAGCCGTGCCAACGCCCGGCCATGCACCTCGGAGCGGCCATCATGAGCGGCCCCCGCACGACGAACGCGGCGCTCGCCAGGCCGAGGATCGCCAGGCCGAGGAGCACGATCCCGCGCGTGCGGCGGGGCGATGCCGACAGGGATGTGTCGTGATTCATGCCCCCATTGGAGACGCAGGACCGTTGCGGTGGCGTATGCGATTTTCGATACGACCGCGATACACGGCATCCCCGGCATCTTCTTCAGCCTCCTGGCCGGAGGCGGCAACTCACCTGCCCCAGCACTTACTTCACGTATTGACGAAAGTGGTCCAGACCTTTAGGTTCACGGGTCAGCAACTCAGCGTGTGACGCGTTCACCGCTCATGCGGTGAACGCTGCCTCGGTTGTTCACCCCCCACACGAAGGGCCTCTGCGCACATGCCCAGACTGCAAGAAGAACCCGTGCTCACCTCCTTGCGCTCCGCGCTCAAGCGCCGTCGCAGATACACCGCTTCCGCGGTGGTCATCGCGGCCGTCGCCTCCCTGCTCACCACCGCACCCGCACCGGCTCCCGCGAGTGCGGCGGAGAGCACTGCCGCCGCGCTGCCCACCGACTTCGCGACCGTGATGAACGCCGCGAGCGGCCGCTGCCTGGACGCCCGGTCGGCGGCCACCGCCAACGGCACTGTCGTGCAGCAGTACTCGTGCAACAGCTCCACGGCCCAGCAGTGGAGCTTCACCACCACCAGTGACGGCTACGTCCGTATCAACAACCGCAACAACACCAGCCAGGTCGTGGACGTCGCCGACGTGTCCACGGCCGACAACGCGCCCGTGCACCTGTGGGCCTACGGCGGCGGCACCAACCAGCAGTGGCTGCCCGTCCACGAGGGCGGCGGCGCCTACCACTTCGTCAACCGCAACAGCGGCAAGTGCCTGGACGACCCGGGCGCCTCGACGGCCGACAGTGTGCAGTTCGTGCAGTACACGTGCAACGGCAGCGCCGCCCAGCGCTTCCAGGTGGTCCCCGTGGCCCAGTCGGGCACCAATCCCGACCTCGGCCCGAACGTGCTCGTCTTCGACCCGTCCATGTCGGCGTCCACGATCCAGAGCAGGCTCAACACCGTCTTCCAGCAGCAGGAGACGAACCAGTTCGGCTCCCAGCGCTACGCCGTCCTGTTCAAGCCGGGCTCCTACAACGCGGACGTCAACGTCGGCTTCTACACCCAGGTGGCCGGTCTCGGCCTGACCCCGGACGCGGTCACGATCAACGGCGCGGTGCACGCCGAGGCCGACTGGTTCCAGGGCAACGCGACGCACAACTTCTGGCGCGGCGCCGAGAACCTGTCGGTCAACCCGACTAACGGCAGCGACCGTTGGGCGGTCTCGCAGGCGGCGTCGTACCGTCGGATGCATCTGCGCGGCAACCTCGCCCTGGACGACAACGGCTGGTCCAGCGGTGGCCTCTTCGCCGACACCAAGGTCGACGGTCAGGTCAACTCCGGCACCCAACAGCAGTGGCTGACCCGTAACTCCCAGCTCGGCGGCTGGACCGGCGCCAACTGGAACATGGTCTTCGTCGGCAGCCAGGGCGTCCCGGCCACGAGCTTCCCCAGCCCGCCGTACACCGCGGTCGCGCAGACCCCGGTCAGCCGCGAGAAGCCGTTCCTGTACGTCGACGAGAACGGCGCCTACCAGGTGTTCGTGCCGGAGACGCGGGCCAACTCCACCGGCATCAGCTGGGCGAACGGTGCCTCGGGCAGCTCGCTCCCGCTGAGCCGGTTCTTCGTCGTGCGGCCGGGCACCACCGCCGCGCAGATCAACTCCGCGCTGGCCTCGGGCCTGAATCTGCTGGTCACCCCCGGTGTCCACCACCTCGACCAGACCCTTCAGGTCAACCGCGCCGACACCGTCGTCCTCGGTCTGGGCCTCGCGACCTTCATCCCGGACAACGGCGTCACCGCCATGCGGGTGGCCGACGTCGACGGCGTCAAGATCGCCGGTGTGCTCTTCGACGCCGGCACGACCAACTCCAGCACCCTCGTGGAAATCGGCCCCGGCAACTCCTCCGCCTCGCACGCCGCCAACCCGACGTCCCTGCACGACGTGTACTTCCGCGTCGGCGGCGCCGCCGTCGGCAAGGCGACCACCAGCCTGGTGATCAACAGCGACGACGTCATCGCCGACCACACCTGGATCTGGCGCGCCGACCACGGCAGCGGCGTCGGCTGGACCAGCAACACCGGAGACACCGGCCTGATCGTCAACGGTGACAACGTCACCGCGTACGGCCTGTTCGTCGAGCACTACCAGAAGTATCAGACCATCTGGAACGGCAACGGCGGGCGGACGTACTTCTACCAGAACGAGATGCCGTACGACCCACCGAACCAGGCGTCCTGGATGAACGGCTCGACGCAGGGCTACGCCGCCTACAAGGTCGCCGACTCGGTCACCAGCCACCAGGCCTACGGCCTCGGCAGCTACTGCTTCTTCAACGTCAACCCGAGTGTGGCCGCCGAACGGGCCATCGAGGCGCCGAACAACGCGGGCGTCCGCTTCACCAGCATGGTGACGGTCTCCCTCGGCGGCACGGGCACCATCCGGCACGTCGTCAACAACACGGGTGGCCCGTCCAACTCCACGACCAACGTGGCCAATCTGACGAACTATCCGTAGCGCGTCACCCAGCGCCGCCGTCGGCCGTCCCTCCGCCCGAGGGGCGGCCGACCCACCCCCCGAGACCTCCGAGGAGTGCGGGGAGGACGATGTCGGCGTGGCCGAACCGGTCAGGTCGCGAGGCCGGCCTTCGTCAGCCACTCCTTGGCGACGGTGGCGGCGTCCTCCTTGTCAGTGACGAGCTTCTTCATCATGGCCAGCAGGTCCTCGGTGGTGAGCTTGGCCGAGACGCCGTTGAGCGCCGCCTTGGCCGTGTCGTCGACCGCGGACTTGTAGACCAGGGGCGTGACGTTCTGCGAGGCGAAGAAATTCTTCGGGTCCTCCAGCACCACCAGCTTGTCCTCGACGATGGCGGGATCGGTGGTGTAGATGTTCGCGGCCTGCACCTTGTCCGATTTCAGCAGCTTCAGCAGGGTGCTCTGGGCACCCGCGTCGAGCGGCTGGAACGTCCCGAACTCGACGCCGTAGATCTTCTTCAGACCGACCCAGCCCTGGGTGCGGGTCTTGAACTCCGAGCCCGCGCCGATCGTCCACTCCCCCGCCACCGGCTTGAGGTCGGCGAGGGTCTTGAGGTTGTACTTCTCGGCCGTCTCGGCGGTGACGGTGACCGAGTCCTTGTCCTGGGCCTCGGCGGAGTCGAGGATCTCCACCGACGTCGGAAGCTTCTTCTTCAGTTCGGCGTTGATGTCCTCCGTGCCGGTCGCGGTGCTGGTCTTGTCGACCGCCGTCGCCAGCAGGGCGCCGTTGTACTCCGGGAAGACCTGGATGCCGCCCTTGACCACCTGGTCGTAGTAGACCTCACGGGCCCCGATGTCGAACTTGCGGGTCACCTTCAGGCCCTTGGCCTCCAGGGCCTCGGCGTAGATCTCGGCGAGCAGCTGGTTCTCGGGGAAGTTCGCCGAGCCGACGACGATGGACTTGCCGTCGCCGCTGTCGCCGCCGCCCGTCAGAGGGTTGTCGTCACTGTCCCCGCCACCGCAGGCGGTCAGCGACAGCGCGGCGATCAGGGCGAAGGCGGCGCCGCGGTGGATGCCTCTCATGGGTGTTTCCTTTCTCGGAGCCAGGGGGCTCGGAACAAGCGTCGGAACAGACTCAGGACTTGGACGCCGAGACCCTCAGGCCCGGCGAGACGATGACGCGCCGCAGCGCGGTGAACAGGATCTGGACGACGAGCGCCAGGGCGACGACGATGGTGGAGCCGCCGATGACCAGCTCGTAGTCGTTGCGGGAGAGCCCGTCGACGATGAAGCGGCCCAGGCCGCCGAGACCGGGATAGGCGGCGATGGTCGCGGTGGCCACGACCTGGATCGCGGCGACCCTGAGGCCGAGGAGGATCAGCGGCAGCGCCATCGGCACCTCCACCCGCACCAGGACCTCCCACTCGGTCATACCGACCCCGCGTGCGGCGTCCCTGGTGGCGGGGTCCACGCCCCGGACTCCCTCGAAGGTGTTGATGAGGATCGGCGGGATCGCGAGCGCGACCAGGGCGACCAGGACCGGGGTGGTGCTGAGCCCGGCGAGCGTGACGACGAGGACCACCAGGCCGAAGGTGGGGATCGCCCGCGCGAGGTTGGCGACACTGGCCACGGCGAACGCCCCCCGGCCGGTGTGCCCGACGAGCAGCCCGAGCGTCAGTCCGATCAGGGCGGCGAACAGCAGCGACAGGCCGCTGTAGGTGAGGTGCTCCAGGAGCCGCTGCGGGATTCCCTCCGCACCGTGCCACTGCTTCGAGGACGTCAACCAGTCCCCCACGAGCCCGAGTTGGTTCAGCAGATCGTTCATGTCGCGGTCACCTTGCTCCGGGACCAGGGGGTGAGCAGCCGCTGCGCCAGGACGAGCAGCGCGTCGGTGGTGAGCGCCAGCAGCATGATCAGCACGATCGCGGTGACGATCGGGGTCGGGAAGTCGAGCTGGAGACCACGGGTGATGTAGTAGCCGAGCCCGCCCTGCCCGATCAGCTGTCCCACGGCGACGAGGCTGATGGAGGAGACAGCGGCGACGCGCACACCTGCGATGACGACGGGTACGGCGATGGGCAGTTCGACCTGGACGACACGGCGTACCGGGCCGAATCCCAGCGCGGTGGCCGCCTGGCGGACCGGTTCGGGGACCGAGGCCAGCCCGTCCACGACGTTCGGCACCAGGACCGACAGCGTGTAGAGCGTCAGCGGGATCATCACGGTGCGTTCCGTCAGCCCGGTGTACTTGATGAAGATCATGAACAGGGCAAGGGACGGGATCGAGTACAGGATGTTGGCCACGGTCAGCACCGGTGCGTACAGCCAGCGCCAACGGTGGCAGAGAATGCCGATCGGCACCGAGATGACCAGGCCGAACAGCACCGGCAGCAGGCCGAGTCGCAGGTGGACACCGGTGTAGTCGGCCAGCTCGCCGATGTGGTCGCCGATCCAGTCCCACCGGACCAGCGGTTCACCGTCGCTCATCGGTCACCACCGTCCGGGGTGCCGGAACCAGCCGCGTCCCCGGTCTTCGCGACCTCGGGCGCCACGTCCGCGACCGCCACCACTTTGGGCACCTCGGCCTCGACCACCCCCGCGGACAGTTCGTGCGCGTCCGCAACGCCGACGACCGCGCCGTCCGCGTCCACGCCCACCGCGAGCCGGGACGGTGACAGGAGCGCCGAGTCGAGGGCGGCCCGCGCCGAGTCGCCGACGAGGCTGAAGGTGTGGCCGAGCGGCGCGAGAGGCGTGTCCGCGAGGGTGCCGCTCTCCGGCAGGTCCGCGACCGCGGCCCAGCCGAGCGGTCGCCGCTCGGCGTCGACGACGAGCACCCACGGCTCGTCCGCCGCCCTGGCCCGTGCCACGGGAGTGGTCGCCGGCAGCACCGCACCGTCGCGCAGGGGCACTTCGGACGCCTTGACGAAGGACAGCCGGCGAATGCCCCGGTCCTGGCCGACGAAGCCGGCCACGAAGTCGTCGGCAGGGGAAGCGAGCAGCCGCTCGGGGGTGTCGAACTGGGCGAGCTTGCCTCCGGTTCGGAACACCGCGATGTTGTCGCCGAGTTTGATCGCCTCGTCGATGTCGTGGGTGACGAACACGATCGTCTTGTGCAGCTCCTTTTGCAGCCGTATGAACTCCGCCTGCAATTCCGCCCGCACGATCGGGTCGACCGCGCTGAACGGCTCGTCCATGAGCAGCACCGGCGGGTCGGCGCCCAGCGCCCTGGCCACCCCGACGCGCTGCTGCTGCCCGCCGGAGAGCTGGCTCGGATAGCGCCCCGCCATCTCGGCCGGCAGGCCCACCAGTTCCAGCAGCTCCGCCGCCCGCGCCCGCGCCTTCTTGCGGCTCCAGCCGAGCAGCAGCGGCACGGTCGCGATGTTGTCGAGGATCGTCCGGTGCGGGAACAGCCCGGCGTGCTGGATCACGTACCCGATGCCGCGGCGCAGCTCAGGGGCGTTGACCTCCCGGATGTCCCGGCCGCGCAGGCTCACCGTCCCGGCCGTCGGCTCCACCATGCGGTTGATCATGCGCAGGGTCGTGGTCTTGCCGCAGCCGGAGGGACCGACCAGGACCGTGATGCCCCCCTCGGCCAACTCCAGGGAGAGATCGTCCACGGCCGTGGTGCCGTTCGGATAGTTCTTGCTCACCGCGTCGAATTTGATCAAGGCTGCCCCTCACCTGACTGCATATGCGTATGCACAGTTTCGAGTGGGTGAATGGCAGTCAATGGCCAACCGTGAACGCCGTGTTACGTTCGTACGAAATCAGGCCAGGGGCACCCGAATTGCCCACGTTCCACGACTGATGTGCCACTCACAATTGGCCAGCTCAGACGTAAGGGAGACGCCCCCAATGGAACCGGTCTGGTTCACCTTCCTGAACGGCTCGGACATCGCACAGCTCGAGCTGACGGACACCGAGATACTCGACGCCGTCGAGGACGGGCTGCGCGCCCAGGGCCTCGGCGAAACGGTCATCGAACCGCGCGTCCACCTCATGCCCGACCCCGCCTTCAACGGCCACTTCAACGTCCTGCGCGGCTACATCGCTCCGCTCGCGCTGGCCGGGGTCAAGATCGTGGGCGACTACGTGGGCAACTACCGGCAGGGCCTGCCCTCCGAGATGGCGCTGCTCAACCTCTTCGACCCGCGCACCGGGATGCCGGTGGCCGTCGTCGACGCCACCGCCCTCACCGAGATGCGCACCGGTGCCCTCACCGCGCTCGGGGCGCGTCATCTGGCCCGCCCGGACGCCAAGGTGCTCGGGCACATCGGCGCCCGTGCCACGTCGTACTGGAACGTCCGTCTGCTCGACCGGATCTTCGACCTCGCCGAGATCCGCGTCCACTCGCGCCGCCCCGAGAGCCGGAACGCCTTCGCCGAGCGACTTGAGCGGGAGCTCGGCAAGCCCGTCGTCGTGACCGAGGACTGGAAGACCTGCGTGGAGGGCGCGGACATCGTGGTGGAGGCCTCCCGACTGGAGCGCCCGGAACCGCTGCTGAGGACCGAGTGGATCGCCCCCGGCGCCCTGGTCGTGCCCTACGGAACGAACAGCGCCGTCGAACTCTCCCTCACGGACATCATGGACAAGATCGTCGTCGACGACTGGGGCCAGGCACACGCCGGACCGTTCGGCGCACTGCGCGCACACGTCGACAGCGGCAGACTCAACGAGTCCAATCTGCACGGCGAGTTGGGCGAGATCGTCGCCGGTCGCAAGCCCGGCCGCGAGAGCGCCGACGAGACCAACCTCTTCTGGCACCGCGGGCTTTCCCTCTCCGACATCGCGCTGGGTGCGGCCATGCTGAAGAAGGCCGAAGAACGCGGCCTCGGCCAGAAGCTGCGGTTCTCATGACGGAGATCGTCACCGGGGTCGTCGTCGACGGGCGGACGCTGTCCTACGACGATGTCGTCGCCGTCGCCCATCACGGAGCCGAGGTCGTCCTGGCGGACGAGGTGCTCCCCCGCCTCACCCGCGAGCGGGCCGTCGTCGACGACGTCGTCGACCGTCAGATCCCGACGTACGGCCTGACGACGGGCCTCGGCACCCGCTCGTCGTACGCACTGCCCCGCGCCGAACTCGATGCGTTCAGCGTCCGTACCGTCCGAGGACGGGCCAACGCGGTCGGCGATCCGCTGCCCGTCCCCGTCGTGCGTGCCGCCGTCCTCGCCCGCGTCAACGGCATCGCGGGCGGAGGCAGCGGCGTACGACCGGAGATCCCACGGCTGCTCGTGGCCATGCTCAATGCGCGGGTGCATCCCGTGATCCCCGAGGTGGGGTCCATCGGCGCCTCCGATCTGTGCCAGATGGCCCATGTCGGCCTGGTCGTCATCGGTGAGGGCAGGGCCGAGTTCGGCGGTGAGGTGCTCGACGGCGGCATGGCACTGCGGCAGGCCGGTCTCACCCCTGCCGAACTGGGCCCGAGGGACGGACATGTGCTGTGCAGCGCGAGCCCGCTGGCGGCCGCACAGGGTGCTCTCGCCCTGCACGAGGCGGCCACGCTCCTCACGCTGACCCAGGCGGTCACGGCGCTGACCTACGAGGGCTTCCGGGCGAACACGAGCCCGCTCGACGCCCGGGTACTGGGTCTGCGCCCCGCCCCGGGTCAGTCCCGCGCGGCGGGCGACCTGCTCGCCCTGCTGGACGGCGGTGAACTGGGCGATCCCCGGCACGCCCGCCGGGTCCAGGACCCCGTCAGCCTGCGCTGCGCGGCCCAGGTGCACGGGGCGCTGCACGCCGCGCTGGACTTCGCCGACGCCGCGCTCCGGCCGGAGCTCAACGGCTGCGGTGACAATCCGGTGGTCCTGCCCGACACCGGCGAGATCCTGTCCTCCGGCAACTTCCACACCCCGGCCCTTGCCCTCGCCTTCGACGCCCTCGCGCTGGCCCTGACGCAGACCGCCTCGCTCTCCGCCGAGCGCATGCGACGGCTGCTCGACCCCGCCGTCAGCGGACTTCCCGCGAACCTCTCGCCGTACGGTCCGGAGCGCTCGGGCTTCGCACCGCTGGCCAAGACGGCGCAGGCACTCGTCGCCGAGATCCGCATGCTGTCCGTGCCCGTGTGCACCGACCCCCGCCATGGCGCGGACGCCGTCGAGGACGACTCGACCAATGCCGCGCTCGGGTCACGGCGGCTGGCCACGATCCTCGGCCGGCTACGGCAGCTGCTCGCCGTGGAGGCCGTGATCGCCGCCCAGGCCGTGGACCTGGCCGCACCG
Source organism: Streptomyces sp. NPDC051738 (assembly GCF_044453205.1). Taxonomy (NCBI): domain Bacteria; kingdom Bacillati; phylum Actinomycetota; class Actinomycetes; order Kitasatosporales; family Streptomycetaceae; genus Streptomyces; species Streptomyces sp. NPDC051738. The sequence goes on from NZ_JBITCM010000014.1 coordinate 251,133, forward strand.
TCCGCCCTGGGACGGGGACCTCGGTTGCTGCACCGCGCGATCCGGGAGATCGTGCCTCGCCTGGACGACGACCGGCCCTGCGGGGTGGACGTGGAGGCGGTGCATCGCGACGTCCTGGGTTCCAGTGGCGTCCGGAGCGCACTGCGCACCATGGTGGGAGGGGCGTCAACCGTGGTGGGAGAAGCTTCATGACCAACGTCGACGTGCACCAGCATCTGTGGACCCCCTCGCTGGTGGAGGCCCTGCGGTCCCGCGGTGAACCGCCGTTCCTGGACGGCTGGACCCTGTTTCTGGACGGTGAGCCGCCCTACGAGATCCCGCCCGCCGACCACGACGTGACACGGCGCGCCGAGCTCGCCGCCGCCGACGGCCTCGGCCGGGCGCTCGTCTCGCTGTCCGCCCCGATCGGCGTGGAGTGGCTGCCCGCGGCAGAGGCACGACCCCTGCTCGACGCCTACCACGAGGGTGCGGCCGCGCTCCCCGAACCGTTCGGCGCCTGGGCCGCCGCCTGCGTACGGGACGTCGACGCGACGGCGGCGGCCGAGGACCTCGACCGGGGTTTCGTCGGTATCCAGCTCCCGGCGAACGCCCTGGCCGACGCCGGCGGTTACGCGCGGTGCGCACCGCTGCTGGACCTGCTCGAAGAGCGCGGCCTCCCGCTGTTCGTCCACCCGGGGCCCGCGGCCGGCCAGTCCGAGGGGCCCGGTTGGTGGCCCGCGATGGTCCCCTACGTCCAGCAGATGCACGCGGCCTGGTTCGCCTTCCGCGCCTTCGGCCGCGCACGCCATCCGCGACTGCGGGTGTGCTTCGCCCTGCTGGCCGGGCTCGCCCCGCTGCACGGGGAGCGCTTCGCCGCCCGGGGCGACGGGGGCGGCGTCGGAGCGGACCCCGGTGTGTTCGTCGAGACGTCCTCGTACGGTCCGCGCGCCGTCGACGCGATCGTCCGCGCCCTCGGTAAGGACGCCGTCGTCCAGGGCTCGGACCGGCCCTATGCGGAGCCACCGCTCCGTCCCGGCTTCGGGCTGGGCGGAGCCGCGGCGTACGCCTTCCGCATCGCCAATCCGCTGCGGCTGCTCACCGGGAGGAACTCAACCCTCGACGAGACCGGCCGGTGAGCGGCGAACCTGGAGGGATCCCGGACCACAGACCACGGACCGCACCGGACCTCTGGCACCGATGTGCGGTCAGGCGGGACTGTCCCACAGCACATGCAGGGTGGGGGGCTTGCGGAAGACCAGGCCGTACGGAGCGGTGGGGAAGTCCGGGTCGAGGCGCAGGGCGGGGAGTCGTTCGAGCAGGTGCCGGAGGGCGATACGGGTCTCCAGGCGGGCGAGGTGCGCGGCGATGCAGTGGTGCGGGCCGTGGGCGAACGCCAGTTGGAGCCGCACGTTCGCGCGGCGGACATCGAACCGATCGGGGTCGGGGAAGACGGCCGGGTCGCGGTTGGCGCCCGCCAGGGAGACCGTGACCGCTTCACCCCGGCGGATCGTGGCCGGGCCGAGGATGGTGTCACGGGTGGCGTAGCGGTCCACGAGCGCCGCGCCCGGTTCGAGACGCAACGACTCCTCGATCGCGCTGTCCAACAGGGTGGCGTCGTCCCGGACAAGAGCGAGCTGGTCGGGGTGTCGCAGCAGATGCAGCAGCGCGTTGGTGATCATCGCCTCGGTGGTCTCGATGCCTCCGAACATCAGGACCGCGGCATTGGAGGCCACCTCGGGCAGATCCAGCTGCCCGGCGGCGGAGACGAGGAGCGAGGGAACTTCCCGGTCGGCGACGGTGGTTTCCACAGCTGCCCGTAGCTGCGCGTACGCGGCGGCACCGGCGGGCCCCGCCGCATGGCCGGCGGTGATGTCCGAGACGGATCGCACGATGGAGTCGTACCAGGCGAGCACCGTGCCCGCATGGACGCCCACCAGCCCGAGTGCCTCGGTCACGACGGCGACGGCGAGCGGGGCGGCGAGCGCACCGCGCAGTTCGCCGACGCCCGCCGGTTCCAGTGCGGCGATGAGGCGGTCGGACTCCCGCTCGATGAACGGGGCGAACCCTGCATGCACCTCCCGAGGACGGAATGGAGCGGCGAAGGGCTCACGGTGCCGGGTGTGCTCGGCGCCGTCCAGGGACAGCATGCTCGGCCCGACGACCTGTGCGGTGGAGAACCGGGGATCGTCGACGGTGAAGGTCGCGGCGTCCCGCATCACACTGATCGCGAGGTCACGCCGGGTCACCAGCCAGCCGTCCAGCTCGGGCAGCCAGGACACGGGCTCCTGCGCACGGAGCAGCGCTAGCCGCCGATGCGGATCCTCGGCGAGTTCGGCGATCGTGGTCGCGGCACCGAGCGGGAAGGACTCGACAACCCTCATCCGTTGCTCGGCTCTCTGCGCGCGGCTGGAAGATCCATACCGGGAGCACGTACCCGGGAAAGGGCTCGGCCTCACCTGCCGGTCCGGATCGTCACCTACCCCCGGCGAGCGCGCCCCGGCACACTGAGGCTGCGCATCTGACCCACCGTCCATGGGGAGACCTGGGTGACTAGAGCACGCCGTACGACCGTCCGACGTTCACCGCTGATTGCCTCGGTGTTGAGCTTGCTCGTCGTGACCGCTCTCGCGGTGTCCGGCACCAGCGCGGCGGCAGCGCCTACGGCGGACCGCGCACCATCCGCCGCCTCAGTGTCCGGTGTTGCCTCGGCCGTCGAATCCCTGGCCATCTCCGGGACGACCTGGGCCGTGGACGAGCGCACCGGGAAGCTGCGGATTCTCGCCGACTCCACCGTCACGGACGCCGACCTGGCCAGACTCCGGCGGGCCGCCGGGAGTTCTGCGGGTGCCATGCCCCTCGAACGGCTCGACGGCCGACTGCGCACCCTCCTGTCGGGGGGCGACGGCATCTACGGGGGCGGCGGGCGCTGCTCGGCCGGAGTCAATGTGCAGAGCGGCTCCACGTACTACTTCGTCACCGCCGGCCACTGCACCGACAGCATGCCCACCTGGTACACCAGCTCCGCCATGAGCACGCCGATCGGCCCCACCACCGGAACCAGCTTCCCCGGCGACGACTTCGGTGTCGTCCAGTACGCCAACCCGGCCGTACCCCACCCCGGTGCCATCGGAACCGTCGACGTCACCGGGACCGCGACCGCCTACGTCGGCCAGAGCGTCTGCCGTCGGGGAGCGACCACCGGTGTCCGATGCGGTGTGGTCACCGCGCTGAACGCGACCGTCAACTACGGGAGCGGCGACACCGTCCACGGGCTGATCCAGACCAACATCTGCGCCGAGCCGGGCGACAGCGGCGGCCCGCTCTACGCCGGCGACAAGGTCATCGGAATCCTCTCCGGCGGCTCCGGGAACTGCGCCACCGGAGGCACCACCTACTACCAGCCGATCCAGGAAGCGCTGAACACCTACGGGCTGTCCGTCTACTGACGGGACGTTGGAAGCATTACCGGCGCTGGGACGACGGCCGCGGAATGCCCAGGTGGTCGCGCAGCGTGGTGCCCGTGTAGTGGGTGCGGAACAGGCCGCGCCTGCGCAACTCGGGGATCACGAGCTCGGCGAAGTCGTCCAGGGTTCCCGGCAGGTACGGGAAGGTCACGTTGAAGCCGTCGGCGGCGCGGCCGTGGAACCACTCCTCGATGTGGTCGGCGATCTGCTCCGGGTTGCCGGCGATGGTGCGGTCGTCGTCGGCGACGCGCCGGACCAGGTCCCGGATGGTGAGGTTGTCGCGGCGGGCGTCCTCGTAGATCTGCTGCTGGGCGGGGTGCGACTGGTTGGAGAGGGGGAGCTCGGGCAGCGAGCCGTCCAGCGGGTAGGGACTGAGGTCGAAGCCGCCCAGCCAGTACGACAGGTCGGCCAGGGCGACCTGTGGCGGCAGGAGTTCGGTGAGGCGGGCCAGCTTGGCGTGGGCCTCGGACTCGGTGGGGGCGGTGATGACGGACAGCGCCGGGAGCACCTTGAGGTGGTCGGGGTCGCGGCCGTGGTCGGCGGCGCGTTCCTTGATCTCCGCGTAGAACTCCTGTGCCCGGCCCAGGTCCCTGATGCCGGAGAAGATCACGTCGGAGATGCGGGAGGCGAGGTTCTTGCCCGCCTCGGAGGCACCGGCCTGCACGATGACCGGGTGTTCCTGCGGGGGCCGCCCGCGGCGTCGCCGACGAAGTGGTCTTCATGTCCGAGGGCCGACTCGTCGAGGAGGGCCCGCCGTCCCAGGTCATCGACACCCCCGTCCACGAATCCACGCGTACCTTCATCGACAGCATCCTGTGACGTCGCGTCGGCCCGCGCACCGGAACGGAGCCACCGGGGGGCGCTCAGATGGCGTCGCGAATGGCCCGTTCGAAGCCCTCGACATGGCTGCGGGCGAGCCGGGCCGCCGTGTCGGGTTCCCCGGCGACGATCGCCTCGATCAACGGTCCGTGCTCCTCGACATGCCCGGCCATGTCGGAGAGGCGGTCGACGAACAGGCACCAGATGCGGGTGGCCAGGTTGTCGTAGCGGACGAGGGTGTCTTCCAGGTACGGGTTGTGCGTGGCGGCGTAGATGGCGCGGTGGACCTGAAGGTCCAAGTGCATGAGCTCAGTGGCGTCGTGCCGACCGGAATCCGCCCTCTTCAACTGCCGCCGTAGCTCCGTCAGCGTCGTACGGTCCATGCCCGTGGCGCGCCGCGCGGCCTGGGCTGCGGCCAGGGGCTCGAGTTCCTGGCGCACCTCGGAGATATGGGCCAGGTCGGTGATGTTGACCTCGGTGGCGAAGGTGCCGCGCCGGGGGTAGGTCGTGATCAGGCGCTCGTACTGGAGCCGCTTGAGCGCCTCGCGTACCGGTGTCCGTCCGACGCCGAGGGACTGCCCCAGCTGGTCCTCGTTGATCGGCGCGCCCGGGCGGATCTCCAGCATGACGAGCCGGTCGCGGAGGGCGCGATAGGCACGCTCGGCGAGGGACAGCTCCTCGCTCCCGGCCTCTGTCGCCACCTGCATAACGCCCCCTTGACCTGTCCGACGAGCTCACATACCTTACCGCAGAGGCTGATATATCAGTCGTTCATTAGTTGGCTCTCAGAATGGTGTGCAGATGGCAACGAACCCGTCGATCACCACGGTCGTCTCCCCTCTTTCCCTCCCGCTCGGCGAGCTCGACCCGCAGGTCGCCGCCGCGGTGGACGCCGAGCTGAACCGTCAGCAGTCCACGCTGGAAATGATCGCCTCGGAGAACTTCGCCCCGGCCGCCGTCATGGAGGCCCAGGGTTCGGTCCTGACCAACAAGTACGCCGAGGGCTACCCGGGCCGCCGCTACTACGGCGGCTGCGAACACGTCGACGTCGTCGAGCAGTTGGCCATCGACCGGGTGAAGGACCTGTTCGGCGCCGAGGCCGCGAACGTACAGCCGCACTCGGGCGCCCAGGCCAACGCGGGCGCGATGTTCGCGCTGCTGAAGCCCGGCGACACGATCCTCGGCCTCGACCTGGCGCACGGCGGGCACCTGACCCACGGCATGCGCATCAACTTCTCCGGCAAGCTGTACGACGTCGTGCCGTATCACGTACGTGAGTCCGACCTGCGCATCGACATGGACGAGGTCGAGCAGCTCGCCCTCGCGCACCGGCCGAAGATGATCGTCGCCGGTTGGTCGGCCTACCCCCGGCAGCTGGACTTCGCCGCGTTCCGGCGGATCGCCGACGCGGTGGGCGCGTATCTGATGGTGGACATGGCGCACTTCGCCGGCCTGGTGGCCGCGGGCCTGCACCCGAACCCGGTGCCGTACGCCGACGTCGTGACGACTACCACGCACAAGACCCTCGGCGGCCCGCGCGGCGGTGTGATCCTCAGCCGTGCCGACTTGGCCAAGAAGATCAACTCAGCGGTCTTCCCCGGCCAGCAGGGCGGCCCGTTGGAACATGTCATCGCGGCGAAGGCGGTGGCCTTCAAGGTGGCGGCGGGCGCGGAGTTCCGGGAGCGTCAGCAGCGCACCCTGGACGGCGCCCGCATCCTCGCCGGACGGCTGCTGGCGGATGACGTCGCCGAGGCCGGGATCACCGTGCTGACCGGTGGCACCGAGGTCCATCTGGTCCTCGTCGACCTGCGGAAGTCCGCGCTGGACGGGCAACAGGCCGAGGACCGGCTGCACCGCATCGGCATCACCGTCAACCGCAACGCGGTGCCGTTCGACCCACGCCCGCCGATGGTCTCCTCGGGGCTGCGGATCGGCACCCCTGCCCTGGCCACCCGCGGCTTCGGCGAGGCGGAGTTCCGCGAGGTCGCCGACGTCATCGCCCAGGCCCTGAAGGAGGAGCAGCTCGGCGACGAGCGCGCGGGCCTGCTGCGTGACCGGGTCGAGAAGCTCGCCGCCGCGTTCCCCCTCTACCCCCACCTGTCCCACCCGCCCCGACTGAACGGAGACGCGGCATGACCGCCGAGCCGCTGCCGGAACACCCGGACTTCCTCTGGCGCAACGCCGAGCCGCGCTCCTCGTACGACGTCGTCATCGTCGGCGCGGGCGGCCACGGCCTGGCCACCGCCTACTACCTCGCCAAGAACCACGGCATCACCAACGTCGCCGTCCTGGAGAAGGGCTGGCTGGCCGGCGGCAACATGGCGCGCAACACCACGATCATCCGCTCCAACTACCTTCTGGACGAGAGCGCCGCGATCTACGAGCACGCGCTGAAGCTGTGGGAGCGACTCCCGGAGGAGCTGGACTACGACTTCCTGTTCAGCCAGCGCGGCGTCCTCAATCTCGCGCACACGCTCCAGGACGTCCGCGAGGGCGTGCGCCGCGTCAACGCCAACCGCCTCAACGGCGTCGACGCCGAGTGGCTCGAACCGGACGAGGTCGCCAAGGTCTGCCCCATCCTCAACGTCTCGTCCCGCACCCGTTATCCGGTCCTCGGCGGCACCTTCCAGCCGCGGGCCGGCATCGCCAAGCACGACCACGTCGCCTGGGCGCTGGCCCGCCGGGCCGACGAGATGGGCGTGGACCTGATCCAGGGCTGCGAGGTCACCGGCTTCCTCAAGGACGGCGACCGGGTCGTGGGCGTCGAGACCAACCGCGGCCGCATCCTCGCAGGCCGGGTCGGCCTCGCGGCGGCCGGGCACAGCAGTGTGCTGGCCGAGCGGGCGGGCGTACGGCTGCCGGTGCAGTCACATCCGCTGCAGGCGCTGGTATCCGAGCTGCACGAGCCGGTGCACCCCACCGTCGTCATGTCGAACCACGTGCACGTCTACGTATCCCAGGCCCACAAGGGCGAGTTGGTGATGGGCGCCGGCGTGGACTCGTACAACGGCTACGGGCAGCGCGGCTCCTTCCATGTGATCGAGCAGCAGATGGCCGCCGCCGTCGAGCTCTTCCCCGTCTTCGCCCGCGCCCACGTGCTGCGGACCTGGGGCGGCATCGTCGACGTCTCCCCGGACGCCTCCCCCATCATCGGCGCCACCCCCGTGGAGAACCTCTACGTCAACTGCGGCTGGGGAACGGGCGGTTTCAAGGCGACGCCCGCCGCCGGCTGGACCTTCGCGCACACCATCGCCACGGGCGAGCCCCATCCACTGAACGCCCCCTTCGCCCTCGAACGCTTCACGACGGGCGCGTTGATCGACGAGCACGGCGCCGCGGCCGTGGCCCATTGAAAGCCTGTTGAGAGAAGGACGCCGTGCTGCTGATCAGCTGCCCCTGGTGCGGGCCGCGGGACGAGACCGAGTACCACTACGGGGGTCAGGCCCATGTCCCCTACCCCGAGACCCCGGCCGACCTCACCGACGAGCAGTGGGCCGAGTACGTCTTCTACCGCGACAACCCCAAGGGCCCCTTCGCCGAGCGGTGGATGCACAGCATCGGCTGCCGCCGCTGGTTCAACGTCCTGCGCGACACCGCCACCCACGAGGTACTGACCTCCTACCGGCTCGACGAGCCCCGCCCCGAACTGCCCCAGGCCGGAGGGAACCGATGACCGACCAGCACTTCCGGCTCCGGCAAGGTGGCCGTGTCGACCGCGGCACCCTGCTGCGGTTCACCGTCGACGGACGGGAGTTGACCGGGCACCCCGGCGACACCGTCGCCTCCGCGATGCTGGCGAACGGGCTCGTCGAGGTCGCTCCGTCGCTCTACGGCGGACGTCCGCGCGGCATCGTCGCAGCGGGTGTCGAGGAGCCCAACGCCCTGGTGCAGCTGGACGGCCCGTGCTCGGAGGGCATGCTCCCGGCCACGACCGTGGAGTTGTACGACGGCCTGTCCGCCACCACGCTGTCCGGGATGGGCCGGCTCGACCCGACCCCCGACCCCGCCGTCTACGACAAGAAGCACGTCCACACCGACGTCCTGGTCGTCGGCGCCGGGCCGGCCGGGCTGGCGGCCGCCGCAGCAGCCGCCGGTTCCGGCGCCCGCGTGATCCTCGTCGACGACCAGGCCGAGCCCGGCGGTTCGCTGCTCTCCGGTGCGCAGGCCGGCCTCACGTGGGTCGCCGAGGTCCGCGCGGCGCTCGACGCCGCCCCCGAGGTCGTGGTCCTGCAACGCACAACGGCCTTCGGGTCGTACGACGACAACTACGTACTGGCTCTGCAACGACGCACCGACCACCTCGGGGCCGACGCCCCCGAAGGCGTCTCTCGCCAGCGGCTGTGGCACATTCGGGCCCGTCAGGTGGTCCTGGCGACCGGCGCGCACGAGCGTCCGCTGGTCTTCGCCGGGAACGACCGGCCCGGGGTGATGCTCGCCGCGGCCGTGCGGACGTATCTCAACCGGTACGGCGTGGCACCGGGGTCGCGAGCCGTGGTGAGCACGACCAACGACAGTGCCTACGACACGGTCGCCGACCTCCACGCGGCGGGGATCGACATCGCCGCCGTCGTCGACGCGCGCCCCGAGCTGTCCCACCGCGCCGCCGAGGTGGCCGTGGCGACCGGGGTGCGCGTGCTGGCGGGAAGCGCCGTGGTCGACACCGAGGGAGACGGCCGGCTCACCGGCGTCACCGTCCAGGCCCTCGACGCGAACGGCCAACTCGCCGCTTCACCACAGTCGTTCGACTGCGACCTGCTTGCCGTCTCGGGCGGCTGGAGCCCGGTGGTGCACCTGCACAGCCAGCGCCAGGGCAAGCTGCGCTGGGACTCCGGGCTCGTGGCGTTCGTGCCCGACGGCGCCGTACGGGACCAGCAGGTCGTCGGTGCGGCCCGTGGGACGTACGACCTCGACGGCTGTCTGGCCGAGGGAGCGCGGGCCGGTGCGCGGGCCGCGACGGACGCCGGGTTCCCGGTTCAGGTACCCACGGCTTCGTCCATGGAGGTACGTCCTGACGTCCGTGCCCTGTGGCTGGTGCCCGCCCCCGACGGCGAACCCGGCGGCTGGGACACCCACTTCGTCGACCTGCAGCGCGACGTCACCGTCGCCGACGTCTGGCGCTCCACCGGTGCCGGCATGCGCAGCGTCGAGCACGTCAAGCGCTACACCTCGCTCGGCACGGCGAACGACCAGGGCAAGACGTCCGGCGTGAACGCGATCGGTGTGATCGCCGAGGCCCTCGGCGGTTCGCTGGGAGAGATCGGCACCACCGCCTACCGGGCGCCGTACGCGCCGGTGGCGTTCGCCGCTCTGGCGGGACGTGAGCGCGGCGAGCTGTTCGACCCGGAGCGCACGACCGCGATCCACCCCTGGCACGTGGCCCACGGCGCGGAGTTCGAGGACGTCGGGCAGTGGAAGCGCCCCTGGTACTACCCGCAGCCCGGTGAGGACATGGACACGGCCGTGGCCCGCGAGTGCCGCGCGGCCCGTGAGGGGGTGGCGTTCATGGACGCCTCCACCCTCGGCAAGATCGAGATCTGGGGCGCGGACGCCGGCGAGTTCCTCAACCGCGTCTACACCAACGCCTTCAAGAAGCTCAAGCCCGGCATGGCCCGCTACGGCGTCATGTGCAAGCCCGACGGCATGATCTTCGACGACGGTGTGACGCTCCGCCTCGACGACAACCGCTACTTCATGACCACCACGACCGGTGGTGCCGCGGGCGTCCTGGACTGGCTGGAGGAGTGGCTGCAGACCGAGTGGCCCGAACTCGACGTCCACTGCACCTCGGTGACCGAGCAGTGGTCGACGATCGCCGTCGTCGGGCCTCGGTCGCGCGAGGTCGTGGCCCAACTCGCGCCCGACGTCGACCTGTCCGCCGAGGCGTTCCCCTTCATGGCCTTCCGCGAGACGACGCTGGCCTCCGGCATTCCGGCCCGCATCTGCCGGATCTCCTTCTCCGGTGAACTCGCCTACGAGATCAACGTCTCCGCGTGGTACGGCCTGGCCGTCTGGGAGCAGGTGTACGAGGCCGGGCAGCCGTACGGCATCACCCCGTACGGCACCGAGACCATGCACGTCCTGCGCGCCGAGAAGGGCTACATCATCGTCGGCCAGGACACCGACGGCACCGTCACCCCGCAGGACGCGGGCATGTCCTGGGTGGTCTCGAAGCAGAAGGACTTCGTCGGAAAGCGGTCCTACGCCCGCGCCGACACCTCCCGCACCGACCGCAAGCAGCTCGTCGGCCTGCTGCCGGCCGACCGCACGACCCGGCTGCCGGAAGGCACCCAACTCGTCGCGCCGGACGTCTCCTTGGAGACGGTGCCGGTGCCGATGCTCGGCCACGTCACCTCCAGCTACCACAGCCCGGCCCTCGGCCGCCCCTTCGCCCTCGCCCTCGTCGCGAACGGGCGGGCAAGGATCGGCGAGACCCTGCTCGCCCCGGTGGGCGAGGACCTGGTGCCCGTCGAGGTGGCCGACTTCGTCCTCTACGACCCCGAAGGGACCAAGCGAGATGGCTGAGCCGATCGCCGCACCGCGTACCAGCCCCGTGACGCATCTGGAGGAGCGGATGCGGGCCGCCACCGTCACCGGCGCCCGCGGCGTCACGCTGACCGAGTGGCCGTACATCACCATGCTGAACCTGCGCGTCGATCCCGCTTCGGAGGCGGCCGAGCGCATCGAGAAGGCCCTGGGGGCGTCGCTCCCGCGACAGTGCGGCCACACCACCACATCCGGCCCCCACACGGTCATCTGGCTCGGACCCGACGAGTGGCTCGTGCTGTCCCAGGCCGAAGTGACCGCTGTCGCCGCCGAGTTGAGGGAGGCACTCGCCGACGCCCCGGGCTCGGTCGTGGACGTCTCGGCCAACCGCACCACGCTGGAGCTGACCGGCCCGGCCGCCCGGCAGGTGCTGGAGAAGGGCTGCCCGCTGGACCTGCACCCCCGTGCCTTCGGCCCCGGCCGGGCGGTGTCGACCACGGTGGGACCCATCGCGGTGCTGCTCTGGCAGGTCGACGACGCACCGACGTACCGCCTCCTCCCCCGCTCCTCGTTCGCCGACTACCTGGCGCGCTGGCTCATCGACGCGATGAGCGAGTACGACGGCCCGGAGATCCCCTGATGGCGCTCAGCGCGTTCGACCTGTACTCGGTCGGCATCGGCCCCTCCTCCTCCCACACGGTGGGGCCGATGCGGGCGGCCCGGCGCTTCGTCAGGCTGCTGGACGACGAAGGGCTGCTGGCCTCCGTCGGCCGGGTGCGGGCCGAACTGTTCGGGTCACTGGGCGCGACCGGCCACGGCCACGGCTCTGACAAGGCGGTCGTACTCGGCCTGGAGGACGAGGACCCCGCCACCGTCGACACCGACCGCGCCGACGGCCGGGTGGCGCAGGTGCGCGACAGCAACAGCCTGCTCCTGGCCGGCAAGCACCGGATCGGCTTCGACAGCGCTGCCGACCTGGTACTGCACCGGCGCAAGTCGCTGCCCGCGCACCCCAACGGCATGGTGTTCCATGCCTTCGCCGACGACGGCCGGGTACTGCGCAGGCGGACCTTCTCCTCCGTGGGGGGCGGCTTCGTCGTCGACGAGGAGGCCACCGGCGCCGACCGCGTCGTCCAGGACACCACACGGGTGCGCTTCCCCTTCGGCTCGGCGGCCGAACTGCTCGCGCACTGCGCGCGGGAAGACCTCGCCATCAGCGACATCATGCTCGCCAACGAGCAGGCATGGCGGCCCGAGGCCGAGGTACGCGCGGGACTGCTGCACCTGTGGGCGGTCATGCAGGCGTGCCTGGAACGCGGATGCCACCGCGAGGGGATACTTCCGGGCGGCCTGCGGGTGCCGCGCCGCGCACCGGCGCTGTTCCAGGACCTCAACGCGAACGCCGACAGCCCCGACCCGCTGCGGACGCTGGACTGGGTGAACCTGTTCGCCCTGGCCGTCAACGAGGAGAACGCCTCCGGCGGCCGCATCGTGACCGCCCCGACCAACGGCGCGGCCGGCATCATGCCCGCCGTACTGCACTACTACGCACGGTTCGTACCCGGCGCCGACGACGACGGCATCGTCCGCTTCCTGCTGACCGCCGCCGCCATAGGCATCCTGTTCAAGGAGAACGCCTCCATCTCCGGCGCGGAGGTCGGTTGTCAGGGCGAGGTCGGGTCCGCCTGCTCCATGGCGGCGGGGGCGCTCTGCGAGATCCTCGGCGGTTCGCCGGCACAGGTCGAGAACGCCGCCGAGGTCGGCATCGAACACAACCTCGGCCTCACCTGCGATCCGGTCGGCGGCCTGGTGCAGATCCCCTGCATCGAGCGCAATGCCGTCGCCGCCAACAAGGCCATCAACGCCGCCCGGCTCGCCCTGGCCGGTGACGGCACACACAAGGTCACCCTGGACAAGGCCATCAAGACCATGCGCGACACCGGCCGGGACATGAAGGTCAAGTACAAGGAAACCGCCCGCGGCGGCCTCGCCGTCAACGTCATCGAATGCTGACACCATGACTGATTCCCCGGCTTCCGCCGCGTCCACCGACACACCGACAGTCGAGCACGTGCTCACCCTCGACTGCCCCGAATCCCCCGGCATCGTCCACGCCGTCTCGCGGTTCCTTCTCGAGCACGGCAGCGACATCATCGACAACCAGCAGTTCGGCGACCGCCGCGACGGCCACTTCTTCATGCGGGTGCGCTTCGTGGCCTCCGGCATCGAGAACACCACGCAGACCCTGCGCCGGGATTTCGCCCCCGTGGCCGCCCCCTTCGCCATGCGGTGGCACCTCGAACCCGTCAGCGCCCGGCGCCGTGTGCTGATCATGGTGTCCCGCTACGGCCACTGCCTCAACGACCTGCTCTTCCGCACCCGCAGCGGCGACCTGCCCATCGACGTGGTCGCAGTGGTCTCCAACCACCGCGACCACGAGGCACTCGTCGCCTGGCACGGCATCCCGTTCTTCCACGTGCCGGTCACCGGCGCGACCAAGCCCGCGGCCGAGGCCCGACTCCTGGAGATCATCGACTCGTTCGACGTCGACCTGGTCGTGCTGGCCCGCTACATGCAGGTCCTCTCCGACGACCTGTGCAGCCGCCTGGCCGGCCGGACGATCAACATCCATCACTCGTTCCTGCCGAGCTTCAAGGGCGCCAAGCCCTACCACCAGGCACACGACCGAGGCGTCAAACTCGTCGGCGCCACCGCCCACTACGTCACCGCCGACCTCGACGAAGGCCCGATCATCGCCCAGGAGGTCATCGACGTCGACCACAGCCACACTCCCGACGACCTGGCCGCCATCGGCCGCGACGCGGAGTCCGCGGCCCTGGCCCGAGCGGTCCGATGGCACTGCGAAGGGCGAGTGTTCGTCCAGGGCCGGCGCACGGTGGTCCTGCGCTGACGGCCGCGTCCCTGGCCGGCAGGACGTGGTCCGCCTATCAGTTCACGGTGCCCTGGCTCGGGACCGGTTCGGGCACCGGAACGACGTTGCCCGCCGCGTTGCAACGGACGGTCCAGGGCGTTCCGTAGCCCTCTTCGTAGACCCGCACGTCCACGTCGGGGGGTTGTTCGCCGTCGGCCGCCCGGGCGTTGGCAGCGGTGCAGATTATCTGGCTGAGCCCGAGGCCACCGCCGCCGGTCATATTGGCCACGGTCACCGGGAGGCGCAGGTCCACGGCGCCGTCGGCGGACTGCGCGCTCAGCCGTCCATGGAGTGGGGGGACCTCGGTGGTCAGGCCGCGGGCGCGTTCGGCGGCGTCGGGGCCTTTGAGGAGCAGGTCGAGTGCCTGTTGCGGGGTGGGCGAGGTGTCTACTTCGCGGGTGACGGCCTGGATGCCTTGTGGGCTGACGAAGTAGAGCCGGGCATGGTGGGTCGCGGATCCCGGTTCGCGAAGGCCGGACGCCGGGGCGCCGGCTGGGACCGGGCCGGTGGTGCCGATGCCGCAGCCTGCCGACAGCGCACCCAGCACGGCTCCGAGGCAGGTGAGTCGGCGCTTCATGGCTGGTCCTCCTGTCGGAGCGTGCGCGGGAGGGTGATGGTGAACACCGCGCCCCCGTCCGGGAGGTTGGCGGCGGTGAGGGTGCCGTGGTGCAGTCGTACGTTCTCCCTCGCGATGGCGAGTCCGAGGCCGCTGCCCTCGGAGCGGGCCCGCGCGGCGTCCGCCTTGTAGAAGCGGTCGAAGACATGCGGCAGGACCTCGTCGGGGATGCCGGGGCCGTCGTCGGCGACGTCGATCACGAGAGACTCCCGCGTGGCAGTCGCCCGGACGGTGACGGGAGCGGCGCCGTGGCGCAGCGCGTTGCCGATCAGGTTGGCCAGGACGACGTCGATGCGCCGCGCGTCGACCCGGATACGCAGATCACCCTCGGGAAGGTCGGTGATCACCTCGTCCGGCACGCGCCAGCCGCGCAGTTGGAGCGTCTTGTGGACGACGGTGCGCAGACTCACGTCGTCCAGGTGCAACACCGCCGCACCCGCGTCGAAGCGGGAGATCTCCATCAGGTCCTCGACCATGCCGGCCAGCTTGCGGGTCTCGTCGCTGATGAGCCGGACCGCGTCGGCGGTGTCCGGAGGCAGTGTGCCGGAGCGGGCGTCCTCGTCGAGGGCGTCGGTGACGGCGGCCATCGCGGCGAGGGGGGTCCGCAGTTCGTGCGAGACGTCCGCGGCGAACCGGCGGGCGTTGGCCTCCAGGCGCCGCAGCTCGGCGTCGTCCCGCTCCAGCCCGGCCGCCATGGTGTTGAACGTGCCGGTCAGCCCGGCGAGTTCGTCCTTGCCGACGACGTCCAGGCGCGTGTCCAGGGCGCCCGAGGTGATCTTCTCGGCGGCCGTACGCAGCTGCCGTACGGGACGCAGCACTCCCCGGGCCGCGAGCAGGGCGGGCACGACGGCGAAGGCGAGTGCCGGGACGGCGCCCGCCCACCCCGCGGTGATCAGAGCGGAGATGTCGGCCCGTTCGCCCTCCAGCGACAGAACGGCGTAGACGACCAGCCCCGACGGATTCCCCGCTTCTTCGCTCCGGTCGGTGTAGCCGACCGGCATGCCGATGAGCAGTCGGGGCCCGTCGGCGTGCTCCACGCGCTCGTAGAAGGTGGTGTCGCCGCTCTTCGTCGCATCGCGCAGGGCGCCGCTGACATCGCCCGCGGTGCCGATGAGCGGCCCGCCGTCGCGGGAGACCGCCGTGTGCCAGCCGCGCGAGCCCGAGGCACGGTCCAGCTGGCGTGCGAAGGTGCGCAGGTCCGTGTCGGTGGGATCGGCCGGAAGGTTGGGGGCGAGTGAGTCGATCTGGAGGCGCAGATCGTCGACGGCGCTGTTCTGGGTGCGGTCCAGGATCGCGCTGCGGGCCTGCCGGAAGGTGAGCGCGGCGGTGATCAGCGCGCTGAGCGCCGCGACGACGACGAAGGCCACGACCAGGCGCGGACGCAGGCCGCGGGGGAATGCGAACGTCATCCGGGCACCGGCCCGAAGCGGTAACCGAAGCCGCGCACTGTCTGGACGTACACCGGGCGGCGCGGGTCCTCCTCGATCTTGGCGCGCAGCCGCATGACGCAGGCGTCGACCAGACGGGCGTCCCCGTAGTAGCTGTGCTCCCAGATGTCCTCGAGCAGCTGCTGGCGGCCGAAGGTCCGCTCCGGGGCGGCACTGAGAAAGAGCAGCAGCTTCAACTCGGAGGGGGCCAGGGGGAGTTCCTCACCGTGTTTGCGGACGATCAGCGCGTCGCGGTCGATCTCCAGATCGCCCACCCGGGTCGGCCCCGCCGCCGCGTCGGCCTGGGCGGGGGCGACGCGGCGCAGCACCGCGCGCATCCGGGCCTCGATGACCGCGGTCGCGGCGGGTTTGACGACATAGTCGTCGGCGCCCGCCTCAAGGCCGATCACGACGTCGATGTCGTCACCGCGCGCGGAGAGAATCACGATGGGAACCCGGCTGATCTCGCGGACGCGACGGCATACTTCCAGGCCGCTCATGCCGGGGAGCATCAGGTCCAGGAGCACAAGGTCGGGCTTGAAGGCCACCAGCGCCTCAAGCCCGTCCTCGCCGGTGCCGACGCCCTCGGTTTCGTGCCCGTTGCGGGACAGGCCCAGGACGACACCGCGGCGTACGGCCGGATCGTCCTCGATCAGCAGGACACGGGTCATGTACGGGTCCTTCCACAGTGAGCGCGTCGTTCCGGCATCGCGTGGGCCGTCCGGTGGATCGCCCACTGTACGGGCGGGCAGGACGCGTGGCGTGCGCCGCTCGCCCTGGGACTCACCTCAGCTGGTCCACGTCGACGGTGCCCGCCCCAGGCACCGGCTCGGGCACCGTCGCCCACAGGACGGCTCCGGCCAGGGCCACCGCGACCACCGCGAGCGCACCGCGCCTGCCCCGCGCCCAGCCCGCCCGGAACCGCACCGGATCCTCGACGAACCGCTGGGTCACCGCGGCCGCCACCAGGGAGATGCCGATCGCGACGAGGGTCGCGCCCCAGCCCCCGAGCGCCGACAGCCGCGGCAACAGCAGCAGGTAGACCGGCCAGTGCCACAGATACAGGCTGTACGACAGCTCTCCCAGGCGACGCGGCAGGCGGCCGCCCGCGATCCTCGCCGCCCAAGTGCCCGGCACCTGTGCCATCAGGACGATCAGCACGGCCGCGGTCAGCGAGTGCAGGAAGAGCCCGCCCTGGAAGAGCAGCGGCGCCTTCTCGCCCTCGGTCACCGCCCACGCCACCGCCAGCCCGCATCCCAGGGTCAGGCACACCAGGTCGGCCGCGCCGCGCGGTACTCGGCGCACGAGGTCGCGCACCGGCGCGGTGGCCACGAGCGCTCCCAGCAGCAAGGCGGCGGTACGCGTGTCGGTGCCCTCGTAGGCGCGGGTGGTGTCCACCGCGGCACCGAGCGAGACGGTCAGGGCGAGGGAGACCAGGGCGCCCGCCCCTGCGAGCGAGGCCACGATCCGCTCACCCCACCGTCCCCGGGCGGCCACCGCCACGACCAGCGGCCAGGCGAGGTAGAACTGCCACTCCACGCCGATGCTCCACAGGTGGGCGAAGACGCGGGTGTCGGAGGCGTTCCAGTAGCCGATCTGCTCGCTGATGTAGTGCCAGTTGACCATCTGGGCCCCGACCCATGGCATGTCGTCGAGAGCGAAGCGCAGTTGCTCCGTACTCCCCCAGGCCCAGGTCGCCAACACGGTCGCGACCACCACACACACGAGAGCGGGCAGCAGGCGACGGGCGCGGCGGCCCCAGAACGCGGCCAGGCCGATCCGGCCGCGCCCCGTCGCCTCGCCGAGCAGCAGCCCGGTGATCAGGAACCCGGAGAGCACGAAGAACAGGTCGACGCCGAGAAACCCGCCGCGCAGATGCCCGGCGTGGAAGAGCAGCACGGCCGCGACCGCGACCCCGCGCAGCCCGTCGAGGGCGGCTATGTGCGTACGGCCCACCTCGCCGGGGCCCGCCGCGCGGTGCCGGCCCGACACCGCGCGGGCGCCCGCGGGCGCGGGCAACGAAAGACGCGAAGGCATGAAGTAGGCCGTCCCGTCACGCGGCACAGCGGAGCTTGCTGTACCGCTCGTCGCCGGTCCAGGACTTCTGGGCCCAGGAGTCCACCGACGCCGGCGTGAAGCCCTCCTGCTTGCCGAGTTCCCCGGTGAACCACTTGGCGAAGGCGGCCGCCCCCTGCTGGCAGTTGTGGATGCCGTCCGGGGCGCGCAGTGCCTTCTCCGCCGAGGCGTCGGTGCCCCACACCTGCGAGGCGTCGAGGAACGCCGCCGCACCACCGCTCTTCCCGGCGACCTCCGCGGCCGCCTCGGGAGCGGTACGCATCTGCGCCTCGCGCTCCTTGTAGAAGCCGTCGATCTTGATGGGCGGCGACGGAACGAACACCACCTTGGCCCCGGCGTCCTTGGCCGTGTCGACGACCTTCTCGTAGGCGGCCCGCTGCCGGTCCTGACTTCCCCAGTCGTACGTCGTGACCTGGTAGGCGACCACGGTGGGACGGAACGACTCGATGTCCTTGGCCAGTTGCCGCCACGTCTCGCCGGAGATCATCCGCGTGATCTTCTCGCCGCTGTCGACGATCGTGCCCCCACCGTCCGAGGAGGAGTCCTTGAACTCCACACCACTCGCCGCGAGGGCCGCGCCCAGGGCGGGAGCCTCGGCGCCCGCGATGGAGTCACCCAGCCACAGCACCTTCGTACCGGTGCTCGTCGTCGCCCTGCTCTTCCCCTCGTCCCTGATGCCGGACTCCTTCTCTCCGCATCCGACCAAGGTGAGGCCGAGCGCGGCGACGGCGGCGGCCGAGCCCACGGCGGAGCGGGCGGTGCGCCGAAGCGAACGGGAACGGAACTTGTGATTGCTGTTCATGCCCCACAGCACAACAGCCGCAAAGCGCCCAACCGCCCGCCGTCATCGTTTGCTCATAGTCCGAGCACGGAGCGCTCATGAAGGCCACCGCACGGCCGCCGTCTCGGCGAGGCCGTCGATGAGGGCTGCCGCCCAGCAGCAGTGGTCGTGGCCACCCGAGTAGACGTTGAGCGAGGCGTCGAAGCCTCTGGCTGTCATGAGTGCGTGCAGCTTGCGCAGGTCGGCGGACATCGATCCTTCGTTGCTGCCGACGTCCATGCGAATGGTGACGTCGCCGACCGGCGCCACTCCGGCCTGCTCGTACAGCCAGGTGTCGCGGTCCGGCTCGGTCGCCTGCGGCCGCCCCGTCATTCCCGGCCGCCACCAGGTCGAGGCCGAATGGGCGAGCACCGTACCGAACGCCTCCGGTCGCCACAGGGCTGTCGCCAGCGCCGTGAGCCCTCCCAGGCTCTGTCCGCACAGGATGGTGGCCGGTGGCCCGGCCCATGAGGGGAGTTCCGCGGTCACGGCGGGTACGAGTTCGTCGACGAGCATGTCGACGAACCGCGGGTTGGCGCCGAGTTGGCGCATTCGCTCGGCGGGGTCGGCACCTGACTCGATGCCCACGACGGCCATGGGCGGCATCCTGCCGGCCTTGACGGCGGCGGTGACGGCACGTGTGATGCCGTACCGGTCGAACCACTGCTCGCCGTCCAGCACGACCAGCAGTCCCAGTTCCGCGCCCGGGGCGTCGACGGCGGGGACGAACCGCCGTACCCGGTAGGTGGCGCCGTCGGCCGCGCGGAAGCCGAACGCGTCGGTCCGGGTGTCGGGGACGGGGTCCGGCGCCGTGCGCCATTCGGCCAGTGAGGGGGTGGCGTCCAGCTCGATCATCGAGCCGAACGGGCCCGTGGCGTGACGGTTGAGGGGATCCATCCGGTCGTCGGGCAGCCCGCGGGCGGAGCCGGTGCGCGGGCCGTCCGCACCCAGGTGCGGATCGTGTGAATCAAAGGGATGGATACGGTAGCTGCAGCGCAGCCCCAGAGGCAGACGCAGGCTGACGTACCAGAGGTCGGTGCCGGGCAGGCGGCGCATCATCCCCCGGCGCGCATGGTGCTTGTCGGTGACGCGGTTCGCCAGCAGATAGACGCCTGCGACAGGCCGGTCCTCGCACCACACCACCGTCACCAGGCGTTCTTCCGGGGCATCGGGGATCGGTTCGACCAGCGGTGCACCCGCGTCGGCCAGGTCCCTCCAGAAGCGGTCCAGCGCGTCGCGGCCCGCCGTGCCCACCTCTTCCAACAGCCGCCGCAGCCGCGGGCTTTCGACCTGCGCTCTCGTCGCCGCGTCGATCAAGGCGTCCTCGCCCTCCAAGAAACTTGTGATACCCAATTAGGTAAGCCTAACTTTACTAACTGGGAGCAGTTCATGCGGGTGCTCTTCATCGGCCGCCTCTGTACGGTTTGTTGTATCCGGCCTCTCGTTGGCCCAGGCGTTCCGCACCGAGGGACACGAGGTCGTGGTGGCCAGCGCCGGAGATTTCACGCGCCGGGTGGCCGAGGCCGGTCTCGTCGGCTTCGACGCCGCACCGGAGTTGGACTCCGAGGCCGAGTACCGCCGGGGTGAGAGCAGACGCAAGAAGCTCAACCTCGGCACCAAGATGGGCCGGTTCTCCTTCTTCGGGGACGAAATGGCCGACGGGCTGGTCGACTTCGCCGGAGACTGGCGGCCGGACCTGGTGGTCTATCCGCCACTCGGCGTCGCGGGACCGCTGGTGGCGGCCAAGTACGACCTGCCCGTCGTCATGCAGACCGTCGGCTTCGGCCATCAGCGCTGGCACATCGAGGGTGTGACCGGGTCGATGGCCGACGCGTACGCCCGGCACGGCGTCGCCGCACCCCAACAGGACCTGCTGTGGCTGGACATCGCCCCGCCCAGCATGCGCGTACTCGACGAGCCCGACCTGTGGTCGATGCGGTACGTGCCCTTCAACGGGGGAACGGTCCTGGAGGACTGGTGGAGCGCCGACACCGGGCGGCCGCGCATCGTCGTCAGTCTGGGCACGCTCAAGCCGATGGTCGACGGCATCGACCTGATCAAGTGGGTGGTCGACTCCGCGAACGAATCGGACGCGGAGTTCGTCCTGTCGCTGGGCGAGCACGGGCAGCGCGAGATCGACTCGCTGCCCGACAACGTCCGGCTGGTCTCCTGGATCCCGATGGGTCCGCTGCTCGGCCGCGCCGCCGGGTTCATCCACCACGGCGGGGCCGGCAATACGCTCACCGCGCTGTCGGCGGGCGTCCCGCAGATCGTGTTCGGCCAGGGTGCCGACCGGCCCGTCAACGCGAAGACCGTGCAGGACCGGGGCTGTGGGTTCGTCCCGGGTGAGCAGGGGCTCGTCAAGGCGGACATCGACCGCCTGCTGACCGACCGTTCACTGCGGGTCGCCACCGCCGAGGTGCGCGACGAGATGCGTGCGCAGGACCCGCCCACCGTGGTGGCCCGGCGTCTCGCGGAACTCGTCGCATCGGGTGCCCGCCCCGGCCAGGCGGCCCTCTCACTCACCGATCGCTGAGGAGATCATGCCGACTTCACCGTTTTCCACGGCCGGCCCCGGCTGGCTGAGCTGGCTGATGCGCATCTGCCTGCGCCGCCGGCGGCTCATGGCCGCGATCGTGTTCTCGTCCATCCTGAGCATCGTCCTGATGACGCTGGGCCCGCTGCTGACCAAGGACGGCGTGAACAGCGCCGTGGCCGGTGACAGCGGCGGGATCGGCTGGGTGGCCGGCGGTCTCGTCCTGATCGCCGCCATCGACTTCGTGGGCAACTACGTACGCCGGTTCACCGGCGGCAAACTCGCCCTCGACGTGCAGCACGGCATGCGCGAGGAGGTCTTCCGGAGCATTCAACGGCTCGACGGCCCCGGCCAGGACAGACTGCGCACCGGGCAGGTCATCTCCCGCACCAACAGCGATCTGCAGCAGATCCAGCAGATGCTCACCATGCTGCCGGTGCCGCTGACCGTGGTCACCTACTACCTCTTCGGCATCGTCGCGATGCTGTGACTCTCCCCCCGCTGACCGCGGTGACCGTCGCGGTGATCATCGCTCTGGGCGCCGTCGCCCTGTGGACCAGGCGCCGCGTCTTCGAAACCTCGGCGAAGGCGGCGAACGACGCGGCCGAGGTGACCGAGCACATCAAGGAGACCATCGACGGCGTCCGTGTCGTCAAGGGATTCGGCCAGGAGGACCGGGAGATCCGCTGGCTCGACGGCGCCACCCGCAGCCTGTTCGGCGAGCGGATGCGGATGATGCGGGTGCACGCCGCGCCGGGCGGGATCATGCTCGCGCTGCCGGTTCTGGGCCAGATCGCCGTCCTCGTGTACGGCGGCAGCACGGTCATGGACGGCTCGATCGACATCGGAACGTTCATCGCGTTCGCCGCGTATCTGACCATGCTGACCGGACCGACACGGGTGTTCGCCACCTATCTCGTGATCGCCCAGCGCACCCGCGCCTCCGCCGAGCGCATCTTCGAGCTGATCGACTCACGGCCGGAGGTCCACGACGGCACCGCCGAACTCCCGCAGGCGCCGACGGAGTTGGTGTTCGAGGGCGTCGGCTTCGGCTACACGAGCGACGAACCCGTTCTGCGGGACGTCTCCTTCCGGGTCGCGGCCGGCGAGACCGTGGCCGTCGTCGGCCCCTCCGGATCCGGCAAGTCGACGCTGTCGCTGCTGATCCCACGGTTCTACGACGCCACGTCCGGGACCGTCGCGCTCGGCACCGGCGATGGCCGTACCGACATCCGCGAGCTGCGACTGGAATCCCTGCGCTCCCATGTGGGCGTCGTCTTCGAGGAACCCTTCCTGTTCGCCCGCAGCATCCGCGAGAACATCGCCTACGGACACGAGGACGCCACCGACGAGGAGGTCGTCGCCGCGGCCGAGGCGGCGGGCGCCCACGCGTTCATCAGCGCGCTGCCGGCCGGATACGACACACCGCTCACCGAGCGTGGCCAGAACCTGTCCGGAGGCCAGCGCCAACGGCTCGCGCTAGCCCGGGCGTTGCTCAACCGGCCACCCGTACTGATCGTCGACGACGCGACCTCCGCCGTGGACGCGACAACCGAGGCCGCCATCCACCGCGCCTTGGAGGAGTACGTCGGCGGTGACCACATCACCGTGCTCATCGCCCGCAGGCGCTCCACCCTGGAGCTGGCCGACCGCATCGTGGTGCTCGACGACGGCCGTGTCGCCGACAGCGGCACCTACGCCGAACTGGCGGAGCGCAGCGTTGTCTTCCAGGAGCTGATCGCGGGCGACACGGACGAGATCGACGCCCGGACGGCCCGTACGCCGGGTGAACTGTGGCCCGCACACGCGAAGGACGGCGACGGTCCGGTGGGCAGCGCGTCGGCGCACCGTGACCGGTTCGCCGAGCTGCCGCGCAAGGTCATCGACTCCGTCGGACAGGAGACACCGCCCACCCTGCGGGCGATCCTGCGCCCGGTGCGGGGTCTGCTCGGCATCGCCCTCGGTCTGATCGCCTTCGACGCGCTGGCCCGCGTGGTCGTTCCCGTGCTGCTGCAGCACGGCATCGACGACGGCATCACGGCCGGTTCGACGAGTTACGTCTGGTGGATCGCCGCGATCTGCCTGGTGCTGTGCGTGGCCAACCTGTTCGCGTACATGTACCAGACGCTCAGCAGCGCCCGGGCGTCCGAGGCATTGCAGTACGACCTGCGGCTGCGCAGCTACCGGCATCTGCAGCGCCTGGGCCTGGACCACTAGAGTTCCTGCAGCAGGGCATGGTGCAGGGCCTGGTCAGCGTGTTGACGATGGGCGGCATCGCCGTCGCCATGGTGTTCCTGGACTACCGGCTGGCCCTCGCCGCCCTGGCGCCCTTCCCGTTGATCGCGCTGGTGACACCGGTGTTCCGGCGGCTGAGTTCGAGCGCGTACAAGGAGGCACGCGACCAGCTGGGGAAGGTCAACAGCTCGCTGCGGGAGAACGTCGCGGGGCTGCGCATCGCCCAGTCCCACGGCAAGCAGCACTCCACGGCGAAGCACTTCAGCGCCCTGTCCAACCTGAACCGGCTCATCCAGGTGAAGGGACAGCGCTACATCTCGCTGTACTTCCCGTTCCTGGCGTTCTGTTCGGAACTCTCCATGGCGCTGGTCGTGCTGGCCGGCGGGTACCTGGTGGCGAGCGGCTCGGTGACCACCGGTGTGCTCGCGGCGTTCCTGCTGCTGCTCGGCCAGTTCTACGGCCCCATCCAGCAGCTGTCGTCCATCTACGACTCCTATCTGCAGACCCGCACCAGCGTGCGCAAGGTCACCGAACTGCTGGCCACCGAACCGAGTCAGCGTTCCGCCCCCGATCCGGTGGCGGTGTCCGGCCGCTTCAGCGGGCACATCGAACTGCGGGACGTGACCTTCCGCTACGAGGGTGCCACCGAGGACACCCTCACCGTCCCGCGGCTGACCCTGGAGGCCGGGCAGAGCGTCGCAGTCGTCGGCGCCACCGGCGCGGGCAAGTCGACCCTGGTGAAGATCCTCGCGCGCTTCTACGACGCGGCGTCCGGCTCGGTGCGGCTCGACGGGATCGACATCCGCCGCTACGACCTCGCCGGCTACCGGCAGCGGGTCGGCATCGTGCCCCAGGAGGCCCACCTGTTCGAGGGGGACATCGCGGAGAACATCCGCTACGGCCGTCCCGACGCCACCGACGAGGGGGTCGCATCCGCCGCGGAGGCGGTCGGCGCGACCGCGGCCATCGCCCGGTTGCCCGGAGGGTTCCGGCACCCCGTGCGCCAGGCGGGAGGCAATCTGTCGGCCGGTGAGCGCCAGCTCATCGCCCTGGCCCGGGTGGCGCTCGTCGATCCGGACGTGCTGCTGCTCGACGAGGCGACCGCGATGCTCGACCTGGGCACCGAAACCGTCGTCCTCGACGGTATGTTCCGGGCCGCACGCGACAAGACGGCCCTCCTGGTGGCTCACCGTCTCACCACGGCCGCCAGGTGCGACCGGGTGCTGGTTCTGGACGCCGGACGCCCGGTCGAGTACGGCACGCACGACGAACTCCTCGCGGAGAACGGAGCCTACGCCCGCCTGTGGCACAGCGCGCAGTCGCGGCCGGGGCCCAGGCAGGAGGTCGAGTCGATGGCCTGACTCGGGCTCTCGCCGGAGCGGCGCGCAAAAGCACCGGGCGCCCGACGACCATCGTCGTGGGGGCCCGCTCGTGTGCGTGCGTCACAGACGGTGCGCCCGGCGCTCGCCCATCAGCAGCCACGCGAGGTACAGACCGCCGCCTATGCCCGTCACCACGCCGACCGGCATCAGCGCCGAGCCGGTCACGCGCTGGGTCACCAGATCCGCCGTGGACGCCAGCACGGCGCCCATCCAGGCGGCGGGCAGCACGTTGGGGCCCGGCGCCCGGGTGACGCGGCGTGCGAGCTGGGGTGCGGCCATGGCCAGGAACGGGATCGGGCCCGCCGCGGCCACCGCCATGGCGGTCAGGCCGGTGCCCGCGCTCAGCAGCACCAGGCGACTGCTCTCCGGCGGCACCCCTAGGGCACCCGCGGTGTCGTCACCCATCTCCAGCAGGGTCAGCCGGCGCGCGTATCCGAGGACGACCGGCACACAGACCAACAGGCCGAGCGCGGCGATACGGACGTCGACCCAGCCGCGGGCGTTGAGCGAGCCGATCATCCAGCTGGCGGCCTGCGCCGCCTTGCCGATGTCCGCGCGTACGTACACGTAGCTGGTCGCCGCCCCGAGCACCGCGGAGGCCCCGATGCCGACGAGGACGAGCCGGTAGCCGTGCACGCCGCGGCGCCACGCCAGCAGATAGACCGCGGTGGCCGTGGCGAAGCCACCGAACACCGCGCCGAGCGTGGTCTGCGGTGCTCCCGCGTTCAGGAGGACGATCGCGACGAGCGCGCCCGCGGAGGCGCCGTTGCCGAAGCCGATGATGTCCGGGCTGCCCAGCGGATTGCGGGTGAGGGACTGGAAGACGGCGCCGGCCATACCGGTGCCGAAGCCGACCAGCACGGCCACCAGCGCCCGGGGCAGACGCAGGTCGAGCACGATGAACTCGGCACCGGGCGGCCCGTTCCCGGCGAACGTCCGCACCACCTCGACCGGCGAGAGCTCGTAGGTGCCCGTGCCGACGGACAGCACCACCACGATCGCGGCGATCACGATCAACACGAGGCAGACCAGGGCGGTGCGCAGGTCGAGGCGGAGTGAATAGCGGCCCGCGCGCACCCGGCCGCGCCGCAGGTCCCAGCGGACCTCGGCGCCCTGTCGGGTCTTCTCCCCCATCAGGCTCACAGCTGGACCACCTTCCGGCGCCGTACGAGATGGATGAACAGCAGTCCGCCGAGGAAGGCGGTGACGGTGCCGACCTCGATCTCCGACGGCGGCACCACGATCCGTCCGATCACATCGGAGACGAGCATCAGCACAGGTGCGTACAGCGCGCAGTAGGGCAGCAGCCAACGCGGGTCAGGGCCGCAGAAGGTGCGGACGGCATGCGGGATCATCAGCCCTATGAACCCGATCGGTCCGCAGACCGCGGTCGCTCCCCCGCACAGCAGCGTGAGGGCGACGACGGAGAGCACCCGGGTACGCCGCACCTTGGTCCCCAGCGCACGCGCGTGGTCCTCGCCCAGGGCCACGGCGCCGAGCGGCCTGGCGAGGGCGAGCGCGAGAAGGACACCGGCCGTGAGCAGCGGCAGAACGGCGAGCAGCAAGGACAGGTCGCGGCCCGCCAGCGTGCCCACGGACCAGTACCGCATGGCGTCGAGGGTGCTCAGGTCCCACAGCTGAAGGCCGTTGACGTAGCCGAAGAGGGCCGCGTTGATGGCCGTCCCGGCGAGGGCGAGCCGGACCGGTGTGGCGCGTCGCCCGCCGCCGAGGGCTTGCACGACCGTGGCGGCCAGGGCGGCCCCGACGAGGGCGAACCACAGATAGCCCGAGAAGGAGGTGACGCCCAGGACGCTGATCGCGGTGACGACGGCGGCGGACGCACCCGCGTTCACGCCGAGCAGCCCGGGGTCGGCGAGCGGATTGCGGGTCAGGGTCTGCATGACACCGCCGGCGAGCCCCAGAGCCGTGCCCACGGCGATTCCGATGAGGGTGCGTGGCAGCCTGAGGTCGCGCACGATGGCGTCGTTCTCGGTACCCGAGGGTCCGGACAGGGCCGACCAGACCTGGTCCAGCGGTATCTGCTTGGTGCCGACGGCCAGCGAGAGGGAGATCGCCGCGATCAGGAGGACGAGTCCCAGAAGCAGGCCGACGGCCCGTACGGAAGACCGGGGGCGTCGTTCTGATGCGCCTTCGGGCTGGTACGGCGGGGCCGGCGCCGTTCCGGTGGTCATGTGCCCGCCTCCTCGGCAGCGGGCAGTGGGCAGCCGTCGGGGAGAGACACCCGGTGTCTTGCCGGGCACAGATCACATCCGATGAACATGTGATTAGCTTAGGCTAACCTAACTTTCACTGTTGACGATTTCGTCAGCAGTTGCGCTGCGCCTCCAGGCATGCGGGTACCTCGCCGTGGCGAACGGCACGGACGTTACGGCTTACCGCGGCGAATTGCCGTCGGCGTCTTCCCGAACCAGCGCCTGCAAGCCCGCGTCAGTGCCGACTGCTCGGAGAAACCCAGGGCGAGTGCCACGTGCGACATCGAAAGGGAGGACTCCGTGAGGTACTGGTGCGCGAGTTCCCTCAGCGCCTCGTCGCGCAACTGATCGAACCCGGCCCCCTCCTCGGCCAGGCGCCGCTGCAGCGTCCGGGGATGGAGTGCCAGGAACCTCGCCACCTCCCCCAGGCTCGCCCCCGCCGGCCCGCCGGGAGTCCGCGCCATCGCGGTACGGACGAGGCCGGCCGTGGACGAGCCCGGGGGCCGGATGGTTCGCATCGAGGTAGCCGGTCGCGATCCGGCGGATCGCCTCGTCGACATCCTGCAGAGCGACGGAAGCAGCACAGCCCGGGGTACGGCTCCAACACCGGCTACTCGGGGACGTACTTCGTCGACGGTTTACGCGGGTTGATGTCCGATCGAGCCGAGAGCAGAGCCTCGTACGGCTGCCGCAGGCTCTGGCGCGCACCGCCGCCGTACGAGGTGCTACGGCATGGAGAGAAGGTCCGCAGACCCCGACGTCAGACCTTCCGGATCCGGTCGGCGATCTCCGGCCTCGCCGTGAACCCGGCCGCCTTGTACGTGGCGACGCCGCCGACGTTGGAGCTCGGCGTGCACACGCGCACGCTTGACGAGCCCATCTCCCGCAGTGCGGCTGCCCCGGCGACGGTGATCGCCCGGCCATAGCCGCGGCCGCGGTGGTCCGTGTGGACGCCCATCGGCTCGACCAGTCCTGGTTTCCCCGGGCCGGCCGACCAGACCGTCACCACCGCCGCGGGGTTGCCCTGGTCGTCGTAAGCACCCAGGCAGCGGGCGTCGGCGTAGAACGGTGCCGCGGACATCTCGTGCCGGTACTCGCGCGTGGGCTTCGTGGTGTTGAACGCGGACCGCAGGACGTCGGCGAAGTCCTGCGCCTGCTCCAGGCCGATCTCCTGGATCCGCACGCCGGGGTCCTCCACTGCTTCGGCGAGGTCGCGGAAGAGCGGCGTCCACGGCTCGTCGACGCCCCAGCCCACCTTGGTCAACAGGTCGTGGAGCAGCAGGCCCTGCGGCGCCTCGATGGACACCGCTCCTTCCGGCAGCACGCCGCGCTCGGGCAGCGAGAAGTCCTCGACGAGCCGCCGCGCCAATTCCTCGTCATGGAAAGCGTCGGGGGCGACCGTCATGCGCACGAGCGTCGGCGTATCCAGCATCCCGACGGCGAGGATCCGTTCGTTCCGGCTCCAGGTCCGTACCGCCGCGGCCGTCTCGGCCGTTCCGAACCGGTAGTTCCAGCCGATGTCCCCGGGATGCAGCTGCATCGGCGTTTCGTCGTGCTGCCACTCCCGCAGCGCCGCAATGGCCTCGCGCACTCCGTCGGCCGTCGGCGTCCTCAGCACCATCGTCATAGCCGGGATCAGACACCCCGTCTCGGTGGCGTGCAACCGATTAACTGACCAGGCGCTTCAGGGTGACGAGGGCGGGAGGTCGATGGCGAGTGCGCGGCAACCAACCGCGTTCTGGCCAAGTCGACCTCGCTGAAGCGGATGCGGAGCATGTCGCTGTCCCTCGATGGGCTCAGCTTTTGCGGTCAGCCGCAACAGCATGGCCCAGCGTCGGCCGTTGGGCCAACGTAGGGCTCTCGGATCACGGAAGCGTTCAATTGGAACAAGCCCCGCCACGCCCCCATGGAAGGAAAGACCGCATCATGCCGATTGCCCTACGCCCTCGATCGGATTGGGCGCAGTACGTCACCGAAGATCCGCGAATTCTCTTACTCACAGCGATTTTGGGCAACGCCGCAGCAGTCGTGAAGCGTGCCGAAACTCCGACGGCGAACGAAAACTTGTGGGAGCCGTGGACGGGAGGTGTCTTCATTCACCACAGAGGGGAGGGCAAGTTTCAACCCGACTCGGAACGCGACTGCCAAGTGGAAATAGCAAAGGCTTGGGCGAGCGGATATCTCGATGTTGAGGACATTCACTACAACTTCCTGGTCTGCCCGCACGGGGAGATATACGAGGGTCGGGGATATCGTCGAGCCGAGGCCAATGCTCCCGGCTACGTGAACGGTGTCGGCAGAAACACCGGGTTCTATTCGATATGCGGTCTTCTTCGCTCAGAAGACGCCCCGACCCTGGCCATGCTTCAGTCAATGAAGGCGCTGATCTGGCATCTGCGGGCCGAGGTGTTGCTCACCCTGCGGGCGGGAGGCCTCCTGGTGCCCCATTCGCTGGGCTACGACACGGAGTGTCCCGGAAACCTCACCTCGCACGCGGAGGCGGGCTCCCAGATAGATCCCGGCATGCCCGTGGCCGGGAAGGACCCCGATGGGCTGCAGATCATTTCACGCGGCCAGTGGGGGGCCCGTCCGCCTCGCGACGAGGACTTCGCCTCACCGTCGGAGCGCACGGGATTCGCCGTGCACTACTCGGCCGGTCCGACGTCGCAGACTCCCCGGGCCATCCAGAACTACCACATGGACGGCAACGGGTGGTGGGACATCGGTTACAACTTCCTTGTGGACCGGTCCGGCCGAATATTCGAGGGCCGGGGCTGGATGACCGTCGGCGCGCATGCGACGGGCTTCAACACCAGCCATTTCGGCGTGTGCTTCATCGGACGGGACGGCGACGCGACCCAGACCGCCAAGGACTCGATCCGCAGCCTTTACTACGCCGCGAATGAATACGCGGGAAGGGCGCTCACCAGGACGTACCACAGCGCGATCGGCTCCACGGCCTGCCCGGGCAACGATCTGCGGAGTTGGGTACGGAACGGCATGCCGGGAACCACGTACCCCATCGTCGGCGGTCAGCCCGTGTACAACGGTGAACCCCCGAGCGACGGCTCGGCCGGTGGCCTGACCAGCGTCCGTTCCATCGCCTCGCAGCAGCATGCCGTCAACGGCCTGGGCTATTCACCGCAGTTGGACGTCGACGGCGTCTTCGGACCGCTCACCAACGCCGGAGTGAAGTGGCTCCAAGCCAAGGTCGGAGTCAGCGCTGACGGCCTCTGGGGCCCGCTGACCGAGGCGGCCTATGTGGCGTACAACGGCGGGAGCGGGTCCGACGGCGGCCTGACCACGATCCGTACCGCTGCCGCGCAGCAGCGCGCCGTCAACGGCCTGGGGTATTCACCGCAGTTGGACGTCGACGGCGTCTTCGGGCCCAAGACCGAAGCCGGAGTCAAGTGGCTCCAGGCCAAGGTCGGAGTCAGCGCGGACGGCCTCTGGGGCCCTGCCACCGAAGCCGCCTTTGTGGCGTACACCGGAGGGACGGCCAACGCGGACGGCGGGTTGTCCACCATTCGGTCGGTCAGGGCTCAGCAGTACGCCGTCAACGACCTGGGTTACACACCGAAGCTGGACCTCGACGGCATCTTCGGGCCCAAGACCGAAGCCGGAGTCAAGTGGCTCCAGGCCAAGGTCGGAGTCAGCGCGGACGGCCTCTGGGGCCCTGCCACCGAAGCCGCCTACAACCGCTATTCGGGCGGTGCGGGACTGGCCGTGGACGGTGATTTCGGCCCGGCCACCATCACCGCGCTGCAGTACGCCATCGGCGTCACCGCAGACGGCGTCTGGGGACCGGAGTCCAAGCGCGCCCTGCAACAGCACCTCAATACCTGGGCCGATGCGGGCCTGACTGTGGATGGCGATGTCGGCTCGGCCTCGGTGAAGGCCCTGCAGGGTCACCTCAACAAGATGACCGGAGCCGGTCTGACCGTGGACGGCGACTGGGGCTCGGGCACCACCAAGGCCCTGCAGACCGCACTCAACCAGGGGAGGTTCTGATGCGGGACGACGCGATGAACACCGCGGACGACCGGGCGACCGGCCCGTCCCGACGGGGCGTTGTCACGGGCGGAGTTCTGGCCGCCACCGGTCTCCTCGGCCTGGGGACTTCGGGAGCCGCCGCCCTGCCGTCGGCCGCGGGCGCGTCGGCGGGGCGGTCCGGCACGACGTTCCGGGGACTGTCGTCCTTCACCGCGGTGGCGGCGAGCGAGGCGGATGCCGTGACGGTTCCCGCGGGGTGCACCGCCGACGTCCTCGCCCCCTGGGGAGAGGCCGTGCGTGCGGCCGGGCCGCGATGGCGGGCGGATGGTGGCGGTACGTCGGCCGAGCAGGCGCAGCAAGTCGGCAGCCATCATCACGGCGTCCAGTTCTTCCCCTTGGACGACGGTGCCGCGGGAAATCGCCACGGGCTGCTGGTCATCGGCCACGAGGCGGCCGACCCCCAACTGCTGGGCGGCGAGGCCGACAAGGCGCTCGCCGCACAGGGCCTCACCGTGCTGGAGGTGCGCGAGTCCGGCAACGCGTGGAAGGCCGTGGACTCGACGTACAGCCGAAGGATCACGGGCGACTCGCCGGTCCGGTTCTCCGGTCCCGTGGCGGTCGACGGCAGGTCACGAGGCGTGCTGGCCTGCAGCGGGCACGGCGTCACCCCATGGGGCACCTACCTGGCCGCGGAGGAGAACTTCAACGCCGTCTTCGGCACCGACGACCCCGACTGGCGACGCGGCGAGAACGACGTCCGATACGGCCTGTCCGCCGACGGCTTCGGCCACCCCTGGCACCGCACCGACCGGCGATTCGACCTGGCAGCCCGCGAAGCGAGACCGGACGAATTCGGCTGGATCGTGGAGCTGGACCCCCGCGATCCGTCCTCCATTCCGGTCAAGCGGACCGCACTGGGACGCTTCATGCACGGCAGCGCCACGGTGACCGAAGCCGCCGACCGCCTCGTGGTCTACAGCACGGACGCCGAGGACGGCGAGTACCTCTACAAGTACGTCAGCAGGGACAACTGGCGCCGACTGCGCGACCAGGGCAGGAGCCCGCTGGACCACGGCACCCTCTACGTAGCGAGGATCTCTCCCGACGGCGTCGGCCGGTGGCTGCCGCTCAGGCACGGCCACGGGCCGCTGACCCGCGACAAGGGCTGGCACGACCAGGCCGACGTCCTGGTGCGCGCCCGACTGGCCGCGGACGCCCTCGGCGCCACTCCTCTCGCCCGTCCCGAGGGGGTCGCGGTGAATCCGCTCGACGGCGGCGTGTACCTCGCCCTCGCCAACAGCGCCGGCGGCTCCTCGTGCACCGGCGGGGCGGCACAAGGTGTGGCAGCCGCACGCACCTGCGCGAGGAGCGCCGACCCCTACGGGCGCATCATCCGCTGGCGCGAGGAAGAGGGCGGGGAGGAGACGGCGCCCTCCTTCCGCTGGGAGGAGTTCCTCGTCGCCGGTGACCCGGAGCTGTCTGCCGACGGTGCGTTCGCCGCCCCCAAGGGCCTCTGGTTCGGCACGGACGGAACTCTCTGGATCTCCACCGGTGTCTCCGGCCACGCCCTGAACGGCACCGCGGTGGCCTACCGGGCGGCCGGGAACAATGCCCTGCTGGCCGCCGATCCCACGACCAGAAAGGTCCGCCGCTTCCTCACCGCCCCGCGCGGCGCCGAGGTCACTGGAGTCACCGCAACTCCTGACGGACAAACGCTCTTCGTGAACATCCAGCACCCCGGCGAACGCACCACCCGGTGGGGCGCCCCGGACGCCGCCAGCCCCGGTGCGGTGAGCACCTGGCCGTCCGGGCAGCCGGGAAACCGCCCCCGCTCCGCCACTGTGGCTGTCCACCCGGTACGAAACCCGCGTTGAAAGGAATCGTCATGAACTTCAAGCCGGCCGCACTGTCAGCCGCCGCCGTCCTGCTCCTCGTGCTGGGAGCCTCAGCTCCGGCCACCGGAGCCGAGCCCGCACCGTACGGCACCGCCGCCGTCGCGGCCGACTGCCCCGAGGCCCAGAGCCACCCGGAGATCCGGCGTGGCTCCACCGGCACCGCGGTCAGGCACGCGCAGTGCATGCTCCAAAAGGGGGCGGGCTACATCAATGTGGAGATCGACGGGATCTTCGGCCGCATCACCGAGATAGCAACGAAGGACGCGCAAAGCCGGTGCGGCATAGATGACGACGGCATCATCGGTCCCGACACCTGGCGCTGTCTGCACGCCTTCAACCAGTAACCACCCCTGAGGTGTAAGCCCTCAGGAGGTTCTTGACGCGGCAGGCGTGACCGACGACTCGGCCACGCTTTGACTCGGGTGAGGGGCTTATCGCCGGTTCGTTCGGCGGCAATACTCACGGCGCCACTAACAACGGCTAACACAATGAGCCGAGTTGTCGGTGGGTGATGAGGCAGCAGGCGAGTTTGAGGAACGCTTCGTGCATGTCGGCTCGTCGTTCCCACCGGATCCGCGGGAGATCCCCCGACACAGCACCACCGTGCACCGTCGACGACACCTTCGGCTCCAAGTCCCAGGCCGACGCGAAGAGGGCCCGGCAGAACGCCAACGACAAGTGCGACGCGGGCCTCGTCGTGGACGGCCTGGTCGGCCCGCAGACCTGGCCGTACCTGCAGAGCCAGATCTGCTCCACCCCCTGCCCCAGGTCCGTCACTGCGGCTCGAGTACCGGCCGACAGCCGGTCTCCCGTCGGAGGTGGCGTGCGTCGGCGGTGTTGATGCTCCGCCGCGGTCATCTCGCCGGTCATGCGGCTGATCGCGGCGAGCATCAAAAGGGCGCGGCATTCGGCCGGGCGCAGCCGGGACGCCGGACCCCCGGCGGGCGTGGGCGAGGCTGGTGTGGCCTCGGCCTGCCGGTGATGGAAGTCGTAGGCCGACGCCCACGTCGAGGCGCGCCGACCGTGCGCGAGCACCTCGGTGCGCGTCTCCCCGAAGTCGAGCTCTGCGTCGGCGAGTTGCTGACGAACGTGATCGCGGCTCTCCGGCTCGTCCCGCGCCGGACCGTCGGCTCGGCCCAGGGTGCCCGTGACGTCCGCGTCGGCCTTGCGCAGGGCGGCGCGCAGCAGGGATGCGCCCGTGGGTGTGAGGGTGTGCAGCACGGTGGGGCCGTTCCGGACGGTGGTGATGAGTCCCGCGTCGCGCAAGGTGGTGGCGTGTCTGCTGGCAGCGGAGGCCGAGACACCGGCGGCGCGGGCGATCTCGCCGGTCGTGGCGCCGGCGGACGCGGTGCGCAGAGCGACCGCCCGGGCGCGCCCGAGCAGGTTGGTCAGGGACCCTTCGGGGGCGCCGGGACTCACGGGACGGGCTTCGGGCTCGTGGAGCAGCGAGTACCACAGTACGGGCGGCAGTCCCGGGTCGGCGAAGGCGACCGGCTCGCCCCAGTTGAAGTACGAAGGGACGAGTGTGAGCCCACGGCCGTTCAGATGCAGGTCCCGGTCATCCACCTGCTTGGGGTAGGCGACCTCCAGGACGGGAGGGCGCCAGCGCAGCATGGGCCCGAGTCCCGCGAGCATGCCCTCCACTCCGCCGTCGAGGAACCCGCGGCAGCGTGCCGCCCTCTCGGCCTCGATACGCGTCTGCACCTGCTCCTTGTGGGGTGCGACGACGACGTCGTAGTACGCGCGCAGCATTCCCACGAATTCCTTGCGCGCTTCCAGTCCGGCCAGTTGCCAGGCCCACGCAGGTGCTCCGGAGGTCCGGTCGAGGATGGCCATCTCCTCCATGACCCGTTGGGAAGGCGTAGCCAGAATTGACTCCAGTCCCACGTCCAGGCCGTCCACGGCACCGACCGGGGTGAGAAAATCCGGAAAGTAGGCGGCTCTTGGGTACAAGGGCAGCAATACACTCCTCAGGACGCGCTCCAGCCCCTTCTCCCGCAGTTGTTGCCGTGTCGTCCGGTACCACCCGGCGAAGGCCCACCTTCCCCTCCGGGACTGGAGCCGGTGCAGACTCGCGGAGATCTCGGAGAGCGGATCAGGAGCGGCGGCGAGCCGGGTCCTCGCCAGATCCACATCGGTGAAGTGAATGCGGAGCATGTCGTTCCCCGCAGTTGAGTTCGGCTCTTGCTCTGCAGCGCACCAGTGTTCGCTTGGCGCGGGTCACCGGACCGATTGTGGGTGGCGGCGGTCAGGATCCGATAAACGGAGGTTCAACGGGCATGCCCGGGGTCGTACGAACCCCGGACATCGGGCGCTGCGGGGACGAGGAACGCCTACGAGTGCAGCGGACTGCAATGACGGCTACCGGACTTCCAGGCATTGTGCGACAGGTACTCCGCAGTGATCGGGCCCGTAGACGCCGTCCCCCTCGATGTTCACCGGGTACATGGGGTCGGTCATGTTCTGGGCGTGCTTGAGAGCAGTCTCCGTAGCGGGCCGAATTCGCCGTCGACGTCGATCGACTGGCCGTAGCAGAGCTCAGCGGTCGGTGACGCCCTGGGCGGCCCCTTCGAGTTCGGTCCCCAGGAAGCATTCCCGCGCGGTTTGCCGCGCCTGGTGCCGGTGACGAGATGTGCGGAGGCGGTGGCTGGGACCCCGGCGAGGCCACCGACGACACGCAGATGGCCATCCTGGTCGCGGAGTCGCTGCTGGAGCGGGGCGGACTGGATCTGCCGGACGTCTTCGCCCGCTTCCAGCGGTGGGCAGCATCAGAACCGAAGGACATCGGCCTGCAGACCGAAGACGTCCTGACCAACGGCATGCCCTGGGACCTCGCCGCCGCGATCCATTTCAGGTCGACCAACGAGCAGCCGGAAGCGGCTCCTTGACGCGGACCTCGACCTCCGCGGTCCACTTCGCGGCCGCCGGCCAAGAAGCCACCATGGAAGCGGCCCGTCGGATCGCTGCCCTGACTCACGATGACCCGCGGCTTGGGAAGGCACCGCGATCTTCCACGAACTCATCCGCGTCACGTTCGAGGACACCGACCCCCTCACCGCGCTCCCGGACATTCTGGCTCTTGTCCACCCCGACCACCGCGGCCGCTACGCCACCGTCCTCGCGCCTGACTGGCACCCCGATCAGGCTACCGAGTTCAACGGTGCTGTCTGGCCCTGCCTGGGCTCCGCTGTCTGGGCCCTGCGCACCACCGTCGGCTTCGAAGACGCGATACGCGCGGCGATCGATCTCGGCGGTGACACGGACACCGTCGCCGCGGGTGACGGGCAGCCTCGCGGGGCCGTACTACGGCCTGGTTGCAATCCCCGCCCGCTGGCCCCAGCCGCTCCATGTCCCCCTCCCAGGCTTCGACGGACGGGTGCTGCACCTGGCAGATCTGCTCCACCTTGCCCACCGCCTCGGAGAAGGGCTGTTGATGAGAAAGCTGCGAAACGGCGAGCTGGTCGTATGGGAGAACGACCGGGGCTTGTAGAAAACGCTGTTGAAAATCCAGCCTGAGGATCTTCGACGAGGAGCACAAGGGCGGTTGGACCGTTCTGCTCCCTGCGTCAGCTTGTGGGGGCTACTTGCGCTGTCTCGCGGGGCCTGCCATGACAGGCCGCCTTGTTTCCTGGCGGTAGGGGTCTCTTGCAATGCACGCAGGACCGGAGCGCAGAAGGTCAGCCGGCGGTTCCGGCTCGCCGCCCGCTCATGACCTTCCCCGTGCTGCACCCCACGCTTCCCGGATCTTTCTCGAATTGCCTGACGGGACGACTTGCCATCGACCGACGACCCCCCTATGGTCGTACGAACGTAAGACATACGGACGTAAGGCATACATACGTAAGGCGTACGGACGTATTCCAAAACGAAGGGAGCTCGTGATGGCGGCAACTCGGCCGGTGGCACTCGTGACAGGCGCCTCATCTGGGATCGGCAAGGAGGCGGCCCGCGCCTTCGCCGCGGCGGGCTTCGAGGTGATCGGAACCGCTCGCAACACCGCGCGAGTCACCGCGCCCGCCGGGGTGGCCTACCTCGACCTTGACGTGACCAGCGACGAATCGGTCGCCTCTGTGGTCAAGCAGGTGATCGACCGGTTCGGGCACATCGACGTCCTGGTCAACAATGCCGGCGTCGGCGCCAACGGCGCCGCCGAGGAGTTCTCCGTCGCCCGGACACGGGACGTCTTCGATGTCAACGTCTACGGCATCATGCGGATGACCAAGGCGGTTCTGCCGCACATGCGCACTCAACGGCGCGGACGCGTCATCAACGTCTCCTCCCTCAGCGGGTTCGTCCCCAGCCCGTTCATGGCCATCTATACCTCGACCAAGCACGCGGTCGAGGGCTACTCCGGGTCGCTGGACCACGAGGTCCGCGAGCATGGCGTCCGAATCCTGCTCGTCGAGCCCGGCCCGATCAACACGCCGTTCGGGGACCACAGCATGCAGGGCGACACCCCAATGCCGCTCTACGCGTCGGGACGGCGCACGTTCGACGAGGTGCTGGCGAAAAACACCAGCGGCGGCGACGATCCCGCCGTCGTGGCCAAGGTGATCGTCGCGGCGGCCACCGACCGGAACCCGAAACTGCGGCGCACCGCCGGCTCGACGGCCGCAAGCATCAGCGTGCTCCACCGCGCCCTTCCGGCCCGGATCTTCGACCGCATCGTCCGCAGATTCAACCGGATGCCGAACTGACGCTCACCTTTCGCGTACCCGAACCCGCCCGAAAGCGACGGCGCGTCTTCGACGAGGGATGGCGGATGCGGTGAAGGAAGGCGACCCCCGCCGTCGCCGCCAAAGTGATCGTCACCGCGGCCACCGACAAGAAGCCGAAGCTGCGCTACACCGCCGCCCGCCGGCCTCACGCGTCACCACCGCGCGCCGCCTCGTCACCGCCGGCACGTTCGACAAGCAGATCCGCAAGAACAACCGCCTGCCCACCTGACACCCCGGCCAGACGTCAAGGGCGCCGATGACATCCAGGCCCGGCCTCACGGGCGCCGATTCCACCCACATGTCTCCCATGCACCCGGCATCGCTGATGTCGCCGAAAGTCGATTGGTCAGTCACTCGTTGATTTACCGAGGAGAGTCATGCAGCAGCAACATCAGCAAACGGCCCAGCCCAGTGCATCGAGTGCCCATGGGCCGCAGCTGATGCGTATCTCCGCGTCCGGAGAGCGCACGGTGCTGGTCACCGGGCAGGTGGCGGAGGCGATCAGCGGCAACACCCGTGGCAGTGACGGCACCGTCTACTACAGCGTGTGGGCCCCGGGCAACGCGGCCAGGAACGGCTTGTACAAGCTGCTTCCACCTACAAACCCGTCCTGACCAGCGCGAACGGCCTCGCCTCGCCCTCCGCGACCGCGGTCCGCGGCGACCGGCTGTACATCACCGACGGCGAGGTCCCCGAGCCCCACGACCCGAAACTGCAGACCGCGAGGATCAACTTCCCGGCTCTCCTTGCCAACGCGGCACACTGACCTGACCAGCGGCAGCCGGGGCACAAGCCCCGGCTGCGGCGGAGGAACGCATGGTGCGGTACGCGAAAGAACACAAGCAGAAGACAAGGCAGCGGATCATTGCGACGGCCGGTCGCCGGCTCAAGCGGGACGGCATCGACGGCTCCGGAGTCGCCACGCTCATGAAGGACGCGGGGCTGACCAACGGCACCTTCTACGCCTACTTCGCCTCCAAGGACGAACTCGTCACCACCGCGGTCGCCGACCAGATGCGCGCACAACACGCCAACATCGTCGCGCAGGCAGCGCCCGGCCGTGCAGGACTCGAACAGATCGCGCGCTGGTACTTCTCCCCCGAGCAGCGCGACAACATCGAGGACGGCTGCCCCAACGCCGCCCTGCTCGACGAGATCGCACGCTCCACGGATCCCACCAGGCAGGCATACACCGACGGCGTGCTGGTCCTCATCGACGACTTCGCCGCCCGCCTGGCACCTCACGATCCAGCGTCGGCGCGTCTGAAGTCACTCAGCCTCCTCGGCATGCTGGCCGGGACACTGCAACTCTCCCGCGCCCTGACCGACCGGCAACTCGCCGACCAACTCCTCGAACAGGGCATCCGCAACGCCCTCGCACTCCTGGATGCCGAGCAACACAACTGAGACGCCATCCGCGTACCGAGCAGAAGCTGGTCCGGTCGAACAAGGTCGGTGGCTCCCTCGACAACCGCATCCGCTTCGCCGCAGAGGTCGCCACCGCTGTGGCAGACGAGATCGGCCACACCGACTACCCCACCCACACCGCCTGACAAACCCAGGCGATACCGGCCCTGGCGGGCCTGTATGCCCCTAATAGTCCATGGAGGTACCAAATGTCTGAGCACGCTGCTGTTGAACTGAGTCCGGAAGCGATCCAATTCGCGGAATGGCTGGCCACAGGGGCGAATCCCCCGTCCGAGTTGGAGGCGACGCGCATCCAGGCGGAGCAAGTCCATCTCGCGGCCCGGGAGCCGGAAGGCGTCACCTATCGGGAGGTGGACGCGGGTGGCGTTCTGGGAATCTGGTGCGAACCCGTCGACGCCGACGCCGACTACGTCCTCCTGCACACTCACGCCGGGGGCTCCGTCCTGGCGTCAGCACACGTCGACCGAAAGCTCGCCGGCCATATCGCCAAGGCCGCCGGGGCCCCCGTACTGGTCCTGGACTTCCGGCGAGCACCGGAACACAAGTACCCGGCTCAGGTGGACGACGCGGAGGCGGCCTTCAACTGGTTGCTATCCGAAGGGTATGAGCCGGGAAACATCATCACGATCGGCCACTCGATCGGCGGGTTCATCGCCGTCGCCCTGGCGCTTCGCCTCCGCGACAGGAAGCAACTCCTGCCCGGCGCCATCGTGTCGATCTCCCCCTGGTGCGACCTCGAAATCGCCAACGAGACCATCGCGACCAATGCCGAGACGGACAAGATACTCAGTAAGGAACTACTGGAGTTCTTCCGGGACGCCTGGATCGGCGGCACGGGCATCGAGTTCACGGACACCCGGATCAACCTGAACCGGGCGGACCTGAGCGGTCTTCCCCCCACCCTCGTCTCCTGGGGAACGTACGAGGTCCTGGCCGGCGAGGACGAGGAGTTCGCCGCCCGCGTCAAGGACGCCGGAATCGACACGGCGACCGTTGTGGTCCCTGGAGGTCAGCACTCGTACGTCTACGGAGCCGGCCGCATTCCGGAGACCGACGCCGCCATCGCACAGATCGGCGCCTGGGTCCGCGAGAAGACCAAGATCTGACCGGGCGGTACAGGCGCGGCAGCCGCAAGAGCCGCGCGCCTGCCGGATCGGGACGGGGGGAACGGACGCGAACACGGCCTGCGATGGCGCGCAGGTCCGCGACGCCCGCGACCTCGTCCCGGTCCGGCAGGCGACGGCCGGGACGGCTGACCACGACGGCGGCTTCAGCTACGTGCGCACCGCCACGTGACCAAGCTCGCTGCGGTGGGTCGGAGACCGGCAAGCGAAGTGGTTCGGGGCCGGCCTCGCCGACGACATAGCGGTCGGAAGGCGACCCCGGAGCTCGGCGCGTGACTCGGCAGCTCACCGAACTCGTCGCCGAGCGCACCGACGCCGAACGCGACACGGCTCCGCGTCTGATGGCCGACGTGGTATCCGCCGCGCTACGGACGCCCGTCGAGAAGTGGGCAACGGGTGATACCGACGTCTCACTGCCCGATCTGATCCGCGAGAGTCTCACGCAGCTGGGCGCCGGCCTTCCCATCGTCGGTGTCGCACCGGCTTCACAACCGTCCCCACTCTCGACGCCGCCACCCGCCGGGTGGCCAGACGATTCCATACGCCCTCGATGAGGGGAAAGGACGAGGACCCGATGAGTGCCTTCCACCCCGATCTCAAGCGAGGTCGTTTTATCCCCAATGTGTCCTACGGACGTCTGTCGTCTCGCCTCGTGCGGAGCGTGAAGTGGCACGCGCCCTATCCAGGGCCGGACGTCACGGTCCAGGAGATCGTCGTGCCCGGGCCGAAGGGCGCACCGTCCGTCTCGCTTCGCGTCTTCCAGCCCACCAGCTTGAGGGCAGCGGCTCCGGCGCTGCTCTGGGTACACGGAGGCGGGCTGATCTTCGGCGCACCCGAGCAGGACGACCGTACGAACATCGCCTTCGCCCGCGAGCTCGGCATCACCGTCGCCGCGGTTCGTTATCGACTGGGGCCGGACCATCCGGCGCCCGCCGCGGTCGAGGACGCCTACGCCGCGCTGCGTGGACTGGCCGAGCGCGCGGGCGACCTGCACATCGACATCGATCGCATCGCGATCGGCGGTGCCAGCGCGGGCGGCGGAATCGCCGCGGCCCTCGCGCTGCTCGCCCATGACCGGGCCGAGATCCGCCCAGTGTTCCAACTGCTCCTCTACCCCATGCTGGACGACCGCACGACGACGAGAACCGACCTGGACACCCTCAAGGTGCGCGTCTGGACGCCCAAGAGCAACCGGTACGGCTGGTCGTCCTACCTCGGCGACGCCGTCGCGGGCCCGGGCGTCTCCCCGTACGCGGCCGCCGCCCGCCGAGAGGATCTCACCGGTCTTCCGCCGGCCTGGATCGGCGTCGGCACCCTCGATCTCTTCCACGACGAAGACGTCGAGTACGCGCGCCGACTGAGTGACAGCGGCGTCCCCTGCGACCTCGACGTCATCCCCGGCGCTTTCCACGGCTTCGACCTGGTATTCCCTAAGGCCGAGGTCTCGCGGGAGTTCTGGCGCCGGCAGGCACGAGCGCTGAAGGGCGCACTGTGAGGCCGACCGAAACGGCCCGGCTCACGGCCCCACCCCCCCGGGGCCCACTTGCACAGACCCTCCAAGCCGCATAACATTATGATCGTAATTCTATTGGCGCGCGCCGCCGCCAGCTTGTCCTGCAGGGGGCATGGGCTGCGCCATCGGGCCCAGAAGCAGAAGAGCCCGGTGACCCCGTTCAAACGGCGTCCGCCCCCGCACCTCCGCGATCCACTACCCACCATCCGAGGAATCCCCATGCTCAACGCCCTGTGGAACCCGACCGCCGCCGGAGAGATCCCCCTGCCCCACCGGCTGGCCATGGCCCCCCTGACCCGCAGCCGGGCCACCCCGGACGGCGTGCCCACCGAGCTGAACGCCGAGTACTACGCCCAGCGCGCCTCACACGCCCTCATCATCACCGAGGGCACCCAGCCCTCCGCCGACGGCCAGGGCTATCCGGTGACCCCGGGCATCTACACCGAGGAACACATCGCCGGCTGGCGCAAGGTCACCGACGCCGTACACAAGGCCGACGGGCGCATCGTCATCCAGCTGATGCACGTCGGGCGGATCTCCCACCCGGACAACACACCGCACCACCGGCAGCCGGTGGCCCCCTCCGCGATCAAAGCGGGGGGCCTCACGTTCACCGCGTCCGGGCTCCAGGAGATGCCGGTGCCGCGCGAGTTGTCCACGGAAGAGGTCGCCGCGACGGTCGACGACTTCCGGCGAGCCGCCGCGGCCGCCATCGCGGCCGGCGCCGACGGCGTCGAGATCCACGGGGCCAACGGCTACCTGGTCAACCAGTTCCTCTTCCCCAGCACCAACCAGCGCACCGACCAGTACGGGGGCTCCCTCGACAACCGTATCCGCTTCGCGGTGGAGGTCGCCACGGCCGTGGCCGACGAGATCGGCGCCGGGCGCACCGGCATCCGGATCTCCCCCGGCAACCCCTTCCAGATCAACGACCTCGCGGAGAGCGACCCCCACGAGCTCTACCCCCACCTCCTGCGCGCCCTCGCCCCCCTCAACCTCGCCTACCTCCACATCGGCCACGGCAGCGACGAGGAACTCCTCTTCACCCTCCGCAAGCTGTGGCCGACCACACTGATCCTCAACCGGGGCGGTGCCGACATCCCCACCCGCGCCAAGGACATCGAAGACGGCCTGGCCGACGTCATCACCGTCGGCACCATGGCCCTCGCCAACCCCGACCTCGTCGAGCGCGTACGCTCCGGCGCGCCCCTGAACACCCCCGATCCCCACACCTTCTACGGCGGCGGCGCGGCCGGCTACACCGACTACCCCACCCACGCCGCCTGACCAAGGACCACGACGCCCCAGCGAATCCCCGACCTCGGGCGCCTTGACACGACTGCGGCGCACGGCGGTCCGGCAACCCGCGGAGTTACGGGCCGCCACCGCCGTACGCCGCAGCTGTTCACCTCGCACCCCGCGTTCTGCGCCGAGGTCGGGGGAGTCCGGCATCGCCGCACGGACATCACCGGTCGCCGCCGGTGCTCACCTCCGAGCGGGAGGCACCGGGAAGAGCATGCAGCTACTGGTGGCGTGGGCGAACAGACGGCCCGTCGCGTCGACCAACTGCGCCTGAGCGAGGGCGGTTTGACGGCTCTTGTTGACCACCGTGCCAATGGCGCGCACCGTGCCCGTCTCCACGGTGATCCGCCGCAGAAACTTCACCGTCAGGTCGAGCGAGGTGTACGCCATGCCGCGTGGGAGGGTGGATTGGACGGCGCAACCCGCCGCCGAATCGAGCAGGGTGGCGAAGATGCCGCCATGCACGCTGCCTATCGGGTTGTAGTGCTCCTCCCCCGGGGTCAGGGAGAAGACCGCCCTGCCGGGCTCCACCTCGTCCAGGGCGAAGTCGACGGCGTAGTTGATGGGCGGTCCCGGCAGTCGCCCCGCCTGCAGCTCGCGCAGGAAGTCGATGCCGGCCATGCGTCCGGCGGCTTCCGCCAGGAGCGCGGGATCTTCCCATTGATACGTACGTGTTCGTCCCACGACCGGCGCCTTCCCATCTGGCTTTTACAAGTGAAGCTAGCCGCGGGCCCACCTGACTGTCAATTGCGAAGTCAGACTATTACGATGGCGGGATGGAGTGGCTTGAGGCGAGCACCGAGAACTGCCCCGTCCAGCGCACGCTCGACGTGGTGGGAGAGAAATGGACGTTGCTGATCCTGCGCGACGCCGTCAACGGAGTCCGCCGCTTCGACGACTTCCACCGCCACATCGGCCTGTCGGAAGCCGTCCTCAGCGACCGCCTCCGGAAGTTGATCGCGGCCGGCGTCCTGAAGACCGTCCCCTACCGGGAGGCGGGCAGCCGCTCCCGTAACGAGTACCGCCTCACCCGCAAGGGCTGGGACCTGTGGCCCGTCCTGATGGCACTGAGTCAGTGGGGCGAAATGCACGCCCTCGGCCCTGAGGGACCGGTACTGGACGTGCGTCACACCGACTGCGACGCCCCGGTCCGCGTCATCGTCGAATGCTCCGCAGGGCACTCCACCCTCACTCCTGGAGAAGTCACCGCCCGGCTGGGGCCGGGTGCTCGCCTCCGGCCGTGAGCCGCCGGTCCCGGTCCACAGGAACCTTGGACCGACGCCAAGGTCACCTGCCGATCGTAATATTACGTGTGTCAGGCCATGGA
This sequence comes from Streptomyces sp. NPDC051738, assembly GCF_044453205.1. Lineage (NCBI taxonomy): Bacteria > Bacillati > Actinomycetota > Actinomycetes > Kitasatosporales > Streptomycetaceae > Streptomyces > Streptomyces sp. NPDC051738. Next base: position 295,415 of record NZ_JBITCM010000014.1, read on the forward strand.
TTAGTCTGGAGTGCGAGGCAACGGCCTTACGGAGCGAATGGAGGAAGCTCGTGGTGCGTTACGCCAAGGAGCACAAGCAGGTGACGCGGCAGCGCATCATCGAGAAAGCCGGCCAGCGGTTCAAGCAGGACGGGATCGACGGCTCGGGCGTCTCCGTGCTGATGTCGGATGCAGGGCTCACCAACGGAGCCTTCTACGCCCACTTCGCATCCAAGGACGACCTCGTCGCCCATGTCGTGGCCGCCGAACTGCGCACGCAGGTCGCGAAGTACGACACCGTCCGGCCCGGCCGCCCGGGACTCGAGGACCTCGTTCGCGAGTACCTGTCTCCTGAGCATCGGGACCACCCCGGCCTCGGATGCCCTTCCGCCGCTCTGCTCGACGAGATCGGCCGCTGCGAGGACGAGACCAAACAGGCCTACACCGACGGCGCACGGGACATCGTGGAAGAGATCGCCGCCCGTCTGACACCTGAGGATCCGAAGTCCGCTCGCGGCACGGCCATCGGGCTCTACACCATGCTGGTGGGGACGTTGCAGCTGTCCCGCGCCCTCTCCGACCAGAAGTTCGCCGATGAGGTCCTTGAGCGAGGAATCGAGAACGCGCTCGCATTCATGAGGTGAGGGAGACGCCTGCAGCCACCCCACGAAGTCGCCGGGAGGCTCCTCCGACCGGATCCGCGATCATCGCGGCCGGCAGCCCCTGACGCTGGCCCGGTGATCACGTTCCGTCCGGGAGCCAGGCCGGACCCACCTGTCGACTTACAGGGGCGCAACTGCCCACGCTGCGAGGCCGGTTCTCGCGTCGACCACGCCGCCACCTGCTTCACGGGCTGGACCATCCGCCCCGTCCACGAACGGATGGGTCCACCACACCAGGCCCGATTTCCTCGTCCCGCTGCGCCTTGGCCTGGCCAGACGACCGGGAGGCGGGCAGGTCGCCAAGTCCGAAAAGACGTCTTGAGCCGCTCACCCAGAGGTGTCACGACTCTGGGACAACGTCCTCTGGTCTTCTACGTGGGAGCTGCTCTCGCGTACAAACCCAGTCCTCGGCCAAGGCGACGACCACACTTCACGCCTACTACCGTTCGAGGAACTCGAGAGCCGTCTCCACGAACTGCCGGTGGAACTGGAAGATGCCACCGTGTCCGGCGTCGGGGTAGATCACCAACTCGGCGTTCGGCAGTCGTCGCGCAAGGTCGGCCGAGTTCTTCGACAGGACCATCCTGTCAGCGTCACCGTTTGCGACGAGCACGGGCTGGCGGACGACGGAGAGATCTTGCGGCTTCTCCAGGCCCCAACGGTGAATGGCCTTGAGCTGGTTGCTGTACGCAATGAGGGACATCGCCTTGTCCCGGTCGACGGTGCGCTCCTTCAGGCGGGCCAAGAACTCCTTGCCGGCCCGACGCCCGTCGGCCGTGCGGGTGAAGAAGAGGAACTGCTTCGGGTCCTGGAAGGTGAGCAAAGCTCGGGCGGTGTCGAGATGAGACAACACCGTCACGTTCTTGATGCCCTCGCCACCCGCAGGACCGGTGCCGCTGAGAATCAGCTTGCGGACGAGCCGCGGATCGGTCTGCACGATCACCTGGGCGATCATGCCGCCCATCGAGAAGCCATGGATGTCGACGTGATCCAGTCCGAGCGCCCGGATGAAGGTGACGGCATCCTTGGCCATCTCCTGAACAGTGCGCGGAGTCGAACCGGTGGAAGTGCCGACGCCCCTGTTGTCGAACGTGATGACGTGGCGCTTGGCGGCTATGCCGTCGACGACCCGGGGGTCCCAGTTGTCGAGGACTCCGTAGAGATGGTTGAGAAAGACCACCGGGACGCCGGACCGGGGACCGAGCTCGCGGTAGGCGAAGGTCACTCCCCCAGCAGTGATGGTGCGGGTCGGCGCGTTCTTGTACGACGTCACGACGTCGCCTCGTGCTTCCTGTGAGTCATTCACGGTCGTGCCCTTCAGGGTGGGGGTTTCTGCGAGGGCGCCGATCAGTTGCCTGCGTCGCCCGGCTGCGGCTGCAGTCTGCGGGGTCGACGATCAAGGTCGAGGGGGGCGGAATCCTGAGCGGGCGAGCTCCTCGGCATCACGTCGATTATTAAAGTATGACCGTAATTCAATGAGCCTGCAAGCCGACACAACGAACCAGATACAGGTCCCGACGCAAGCACCGTGGACATCACAGCCTGGGACGATCACCGCGGGGATGGTGCCGCCGCCCATCTGCACCCCTTGCCCGCTTGCCCGCTTGCCCGCTTGCCGCACAAGGCAACTACCGTGATCACCCACCACAGATGGCGACGCGTGCGGCCGTGCACGGTCGCGATGGACAGCGCCTCGACAAACGCCTCACCCCGCTCCAGACCCCTCGGGGCGAGCCAACCACAGGTCTCGGGGAGCTGCTCCTAGCCGGCCACGCCCGCGGGGGCCGCATGGATCGATCGCATGCGGAGGTCGACGAAGGGTGCGTGGGTGAGCCGTTTGAGCCTGCGCCCTCAAGGTGGCCCCAGAGCCCTACCGATACGCCTGACCACGAAGAAGGAGTCCGTGACGAACCGACCAGTCGTACGCGTACGCGAGCCGAGCAAGCAGCCACGTTGAGCCATCGGCCATCTCGTGAGGTCACGTCGCCGGGACGCGCCGACCGCCGGCCAGGCCCTCAGGCGGCAAGGAAGTCGGCCACCTGCCTAGTGAAGGCCTTGGCGTACTGGAAGAAAAACACGCGGTCGTCGCCGACATGGAGCACGAGGGTGGCGTTGTCGAGGTGCTGAACCGCGACGTAGGAGTTGCGGGCGGGGATCATCACGCCGTTGAGGCCGTTGGCGTAGCGGAGGGGATGTTTGATGCCCTTCTCCTGTTGACGGGCGTGCGCGACATCTCACGACTCTGCCCGCGCGGCACACCGAAGGCCCGCCGTGATGGCAGGACTGGGTTCTCTTCACCGGCACCCGATGCACTGAGCCAACCTTGCCGACCAGGTCGCGGATCCGCCCGAATGGGTCAATCACCTGCTCGACGACGTCGTTGACGTAGGCGTCCCCGGGTGCATCGAGCTCGCTCGATGCGGATCAACCGCCACGACGGATGGCAGACATGCCTACCGGCTCGTTTCGATCACCTCGGAATCCCCCGTACCAAGCGCAAGAGAGGCACCTCCGGGGCGGACGGTCAGATCACGTTCGTAACACTACGTACGAGAGGCGACAGTCCCGAGCAGGCCCTCGCGACCGACCGCACCCCGACCAGCCTCGAGCCGACAGCAAGACGCCCCGCGGGGAGGGGGTGCGGGGTCATCCGGCACGACACCTCGCCGTCGACCAAGCAGTCGCCGACACTCCAGGGTTATTAAATTACGTTCACAATACAATGCAACGAGGGAGAGCGAGCGACCCTCCGAGAACGAAGGAGCGTGCGGTGCGATACGGGACAGAGCACAAGCGGGCGACCAGGCAGCGGATCATCGAGGCGGCCGGGCGCCGGTTCAAGCGGGACGGCATCGACGGCTCGGGCATCTCGGCGCTCATGAAGGACGCAGGGCTGACCAACGGCGCCTTCTACACCCACTTCACGTCGAAGGACGACCTCGTGGCCACCGCGGTCGCCGACCAGCTACAGGCACAGAACGCGAGCATCGTCGCCCAGGCGGCGCCTGGCCGCGCCGGACTTGAGCAGATCGTGCGGTGGTACCTGTCCACCCACCACCGCGACAGCCCGGACGACGGCTGCCCCTCCGCTGCCCTGCTCGACGAAATTCGGCGCTGCACAGACCCGACCAAGCAGGCTTACACCGACGGCGTACTGATGGTCATCGACGGCATCGCCGCCCGCCTGGCACCCGACGATCCGCTCTCGGTCCGCACCAAGGCACTCAGCACCTACGCCATGATGGCCGGGACGCTACAGCTCTCCCGCGCCCTCGCCGACAGGCGTCTCGCCGACGAACTCCTCGAGCAGGGCATCCACAACGCCCTCGCACTGCTGGGCATCGAGCATGAGCACGCCAGGGCCACCACCTGAGGCACCCGCAGCACGCGCTTGCCCGCACGGCAGGCCGCCCAGCCGCACCCGGGCGTCACACCGCCGCAGCCCGAGAGCAAAGGGGCCCACTTGCGGTCCACCGACCCACCATATAGAATTACGTCCATAATTCAATGAGTCTCGCCCCCTTCACGGGCCAGCGGCGGCATCCACGAACGCGCGAACAGGGCAACCCGGAAGGTTCTCCCGATCAAGGAAAGGCCGGTCCCCACATCCGGCACACCTCACCCGCGCCTGTCACCGAGGGCACTCATCCTTCGGTCGGCAGCCAGGCCGAGAGCCCCGCAGCCCCTACGACCCATTGCGCAAAAGCCTGTACACCACCACGAATCACTGTCCAATGGCCGGGGAAGCCCGGGATCAACAGCACCCCCGTCCGCCTGCGGACGAGACATGGAGACGACGATGAGGGCCTTCACCGTGGAGCGCTACGGCGACAAGGCCGGTATGCGCGCCGGCGAGGTGCCGGACCCGGAGGTGGGCGCGGACGACGTACTGGTCCGGATCCAGGCCGCGAGCATCAACCCGCTCGACCGCATGATCCGGGACGGCGAGATGAAGACGATCCTGCCGTACCGGGTCCCGTTCGTCCTGGGCAACGACCTGGCCGGAGTGGTGGTCGAAGTGGGTGCGTCCGTCACGCGGTTCGCGGTGGGCGACGAGGTCTTCGCGCGGCCCGACAAGGACCGGATCGGCACGTTCGCCGAACTCATCGCGGTGCATCAGGACGACGTCGCGATCAAGCCGGCCACGTTGACCATGGAGGAGGCGGCGTCCCTTCCCCTGGTCGCCCTGACCTCGTGGCAGGTGCTGGTCGAGCGGGCACACGTTCAGCCTGGTCAGAAGGTCCTCATCCACGCCGGTTCCGGCGGCCTGGGCACGATCGCCATCCAGCTGGCGAAGCAGCTGGGCGCGCATGTGGCGGCCACCGCGAGCACCGCCAACGTCGACCTGGTGAAGCGCCTGGGCGCGGACGTCGTCGTCGACTACAAGAAGCAGGCGTTCGAGACGGTGCTGCACGACTATGACGTCGTCCTGGACTCGCTCGGCGGCGAGACGCTCCAGAAATCCCTGGACGTACTCAAGCCCGGCGGGAAGGTCATCAGCGTCGCGGGCCCTCCCGACGCCGCTTTGGCCAGGGAACTGGGAGCGAATCCGCTCATCCGGCTGGCGATGTCCGCGCTGAGCTTCCGGATCCGACGACGCGCCCGGCGCCGCAACGTGACGTACTCGTTCCTGTTCATGAAGGCCAGCGGCGACCAACTGCGCGAGCTCACCCCGCTCATCGAGGCCGGCAAGATCCGCCCCGTCGTCGACACCGTGTTCCCGTTCGAGTCGGCCCGAGAAGCACTGGAGTTCGTCGAAGCGGGGCGCGCGAAGGCCGGCAAGGTCGTCGTCAGGATGATGTGAGGAAACAGTCCCCCCGGCCGATGAAGGTCCTCCAGGGTGGTGCAGCGTTCGCTGCACCACACGACCGCACTCAGGTGGACACGAGCAGCCCTTCGAGGCCTGCCTACGTGGCCATGAAGACAGCGACTCTCCCGACGCTGATCCCAAACCTTGCAGCCCGCGGGCGAGGCGTGTCGCCAACTCAACACGTGGGGATGACGATGCCCACCCTCGTCCTGTGACGGCCAGGGTTCCGCAGGGCGCGGACGCCGGTGCCGCGGAGCCAGAACCCGGCGTCGCGTCCGAGGACCGGCCCGGACTCACCGCCGCGCAGCGCGAGCGTCCACACCGGGACTATTGCCGTCGCGGTCGAGCCGTAGATGCACTCCGAGGCGACGGCGCCGAAGTGCGTCCGTCAGCCACTCGGCCTCGAAGGACGCTAGATCGTCGGAGCGGCGGGCGCGGTCGGCGAGTTCGTCGAGCACACGGGCAGGAACCACGGAGACAAAGCGAAGAGCACTGCCTGCCTCGACACGCGAACTTAGGCTCTCCCACACTCCCTTGTCGCACAGAGCGACCTACCCAAGCCCAGCAGTACGTACAGGGCATGCCTGATCGTCCCGGCTCCCTCGTAACGGTTGCCGAACTTGTCCGTCTCGCCACCCGGCCGCGGTGCCACCATGCCCCCTGCCCTCTCCAGCCCGGCCAGACGGGCCGCGCGCGGACGCTACCGCATGCATGCGAGGCTCGCCGAGGACCACTGAGCGAGTCTCATTGAGCGTGGCTTACGGCGATCCGCTTCTACAAGAGCCTGCGGGACGTGCCCGGCATCGAACGCTGTCCGGGACCGCTACCACCTCGAGCGCCCGTCGCACATCTCCTTGCCCTTGGATTCCAGCACCTCACCCCGGGGGCGATAACGGACCCAACCTTCATTTCTCCTGGCCACGACGCCATAGGTGATGTACCACCAGCAGACGAAGAACCTGCTTCGCCGAGCTCGTCGCCCTGGCCAAGGACCGGTGAACTCAATGGACTTCACCGCATAGCCGCCGCTTCTTGTGGTCGACGTCGAAGACAATGCGGCCAATCCACCGGACCGACGCCGACGGGATGGCCGTCGAGGCGAAGTACGTGAACAAGCCGGACCAGCGCTGCTACCGCTCCCTGGAAGATCTCCGCAAGTACGCCGCGGCCCTGAATGATCCGCGGAACTCGGAGATGCGGGGCGTCGAAACCGTCACCGACAGCCAGGAAGCAGTCCAGCACCACACCCACGATGGAACCCGAAGAGATCGCGGAACTCCGCACCATGTACGTCTTCACCCCGCCGGAGGGGTAGAGCTGGGGCCTGACGTTCGAGAGCCTCGAAGTCAAGCTGCGCGAGCGGAACCCTGATCACCGGACGACACCTGCTCCCGGGATCTGAGCCTGACAGGCTCAGATCCCGGGAGAACATCGCGGACAGGTCAGGCCCAGGGGCTGACCACCGTGAAGGAGCTGTCGGCGCGGAACGTGTCGGTGTTCTGGTAGGGGTCCACGCGCAGGGCGTAGTTGTAGTGGCGGACGTAGCGGCCGGGGTAGTTGTACGACTCCAGGCGGACGGAGCCGGAGGCGCTGCCCGGGCGGGCGCAGTAGGTGGCGTCCTTCTTGAAGGTGTCGGTGCCATTGCTGCTGTCGAAGCGGACCCGGAAGTCCCAGTGGCGGAGATAGCGGCCGGAGGAGTCGCGGAAGGAGTAGCAGTTGGCGTCGGCGAGGCCGGGTACGACGGTGAAGGTGGCGCTCTGCTTGACGGCGGTGCTGCTGGAGGTGCTCACCGGGTCGATGTAGCCGAGGCTTTCGGGGCGTACCACGGCGTACCGGTCGGGGTAGTTGACCGACCGCAGCGACCTGGCGGCGTTGGTGGGCAGGGTGACACCGCCGGGGACTGTCTCCTTCAGCACGGTGGCGTGGCGGATGAAGCCGGACAGCCCGGGCACCTCGGTGGGCGCGGACCAGGTGGCGAAGTTGTCGTAGCTGTCGCTGTACCAGTACTTCCCGGCACGGTAGCCGTCGTAGTAGATGCGCCAGCCGCCGTTGTCGAGCTGAACCAGGGCCGGACCCTCGACCCAGTCGCCGAAGCCGGCCCAGTCGCCCGTCTTACGCAGGGTGTAGGGGCCGGTGAGGCTGGAGGCGGTGGCGTACTCGATGTACTTCGTCGTCTCGTTCTTGGAGAACGCGTGGTAGGTGGAGCCGACCTTGACGATGAAGGTGTCGATGTAGTTCGGGCCGATACCGGACAGCTGGGTGGGCGCGGACCAGGTGGTCAGCGCTGCGTTGGTCGCCGTGATCTTGTAAGCGGTGAAGTGGGTGGCGGTGCTCGCCGCCGTCAGGGACACGATGACGTTGACGCTGCCGTCGGTGTCGATGAACCACTCAGGTGCCCAGGTGCGGGTCAGCCCGCCGATCGGGATCGTGTAGTTGTACAGGAACGTCCAGTTCACCCGGTCGGTGCTCCGGGCGAAACCGATCGTGTTCCCCGTCCAATTGGTGGTGTAAGTGAGGTAGTAGTAGCCGTCGGTGTGCTTGAAGATGCTGGGGTCCCGGATCAGCCCGGACGGCGGGGTGTAGGCGGGGCCTTTCTGCAGGGTGAATCCGGTGGCGTCCGGCGAGTCGTACACATACAGGTTCGACTCACTGCTGTTGGTGAACGCGGTCATCGTGTACCGCGTGGCCTGCCCGGCCGGAGGGGCGGCGGCGGAGGCGGTGCCCTCAAAGACGGCGCCGCCCAGCAGGACCAGCAGCAGCGGGCCCAGCAGGGCGAGCAGCTTTCTTACGGTTCTGTTCAACTCTTCCTCCGGGCTCGGCCAGTCCGCTGGGCCGATCGCCGTGACGAGGGGTGTGGCTGTTCGAAATAACGACCAGTGTGCGGAACTTCGAGCAGAAGATAGGTTTGGGCCGTGGTTCCGTCAATGTTTCCGACGAGTACCGTTCGGTGCATTTCGCGCCGCCCGGATATCGAAGAAGCCGCACCGTCACACACGTTGACTTCCGCACGGGACACCCTTTACGTTCGGCGCCGACCCCGTCCGGCAATTCGACCCACGTTCGGAATATCGGTCATTCGCGGTGCGAGAGCGGTGCCGCCTCCGGAAGGAACCCACCCCCCATGCCCCGAACCGCGCGCTTTCCAGGCGCGACCCCTTCCCCAACCCCACGGCCTGGACACCGGACTTCGACGCCCTCGAGGTCCAGGCGGTGTTTCGCGAGGGAAAACCGCCCGCCCACGCGATGACTTCTGAAAAGGGACGGTCTTGGACATCACCAGACGACAGCTCGGCCGGCTCGCCGCGGTCGGCGCCGGGGCGCTCGTGTTGCCGGGCCTGCTGCCCCCGAGCAGGGCGGCGGCGGCCGTACCTCCGGCCGGCTCATGGGGCGACCAGGGCGACGGCACCTACGTCAATCCCATCCTCCCGGGCGACTTCAGCGACTGGGACTGCATCCGGGTCGGCTCCGACTACTACGGCATCACCAGCACGTTCGGGTACTCGCCCGGCATGGCCGTCCTGCACGCGAAGGACCTGGTCAACTGGCGCACGCTCGGCGGCGCGGTCGACGATGTCACCCGGATCGGACCGGAGTTGAACTGGGACCGGAAGAACCGCTACGGCCGTGGCGTGTGGGCCGGCGCCCTCCGCTTCCACGCGGGGCGGTACTGGCTGTACTTCAACACGCCCGACGAGGGCTTCTTCATGACGTCGGCCTCGTCGCCGGCCGGGCCGTGGGAGCCGTTGCACTCACTGTGGCGGATCTCCGGCTGGAACGACGTGTGCCCGTTCTGGGACGACGACGGTCAGGGCTACCTGGTCACCACGCACTACGCGGACAGCTGCAAGGTGCATCTGTTCAAGCTGTCCGAGGACGGCAAGTCGCTGGTCGGCCCGTCCACGGTCATCCACCAGTCGCGGAGCAGCGAGGCCAACAAGCTGCACAAGATCAGCCGTGTCTACTACCACCTGTTCAGCGAGGTGAAGTCCGAAGGCCGGGTGGTCATGATGAACCGCGGCTCCAGCCTCTACGGCCCGTTCGAGACCCGGCAGTTGCAGCACGTCTCCCCCTCGCTGGACCGCGAGCCCAACCAGGGCGGGCTGGTGCAGGCTCCGGACGGCGCCTGCTACTGGATCACCCCCCGCGGCACCGGACGCTGGGAGGGGCGCCTGCTCTCTCTGCTGCCGGTGACCTGGGTGGACGGCTGGCCGATCCTGGGCGAGGTGGGCGCGGACGGCATCGGCACCATGGTGTGGACCGGCCGGGTGCCCGCCGGCGGCACGCCCGGTATGCCGGTCGACGCGCTGCCCCCCGTGGTGACCAGCGACCTGTTCACCGACACCCGCCTGGGGCCGCAGTGGGGGAACTACCAGCCGCGCGTGGACCACTGGTCGTTGACCGAACGACCCGGCTACCTGCGCTTGAAGGCGTTCGCCCCGCTCGAACTGGCCGGCCTCGCCGACGGCCGGCACGCCGGGCTGTGCCACTACGCCGGGTTGGGCGTCCGGCGCTCCGGGACCACCACCACGATCGCGCACAACGCCGGCGGCACTCTGACCTACGGCCCGGCGATCACGCAGAACGCCGTGTGGCTGCGCACCACCTCCGACGTCTACGGAGTTTCAGCCGGTTCTCCTACAACCTCGACGGAAACGTCTTTTCCTCGTTCGGCGGCACCTACCAGCTCACCTGGGGCGGATACCGCGGTGACCGGGTCGGCCTCTACACCTACAACACGAACGGCACCGGCTAAGTCGACGTCGGCTCGGTGCAGTACACCATCGCGCCCACCAGGGTCTACACGTGCGTCAGGGTGCGCGGCGGCAAGGTCGCCGACGTCTACCGTGCGTCGAACGCGGACGGCGCCGCCGTCATCCAGTGGCCCGACACCGGCGCGTCGAACCAGCAGTGGGCCTTCCAGTCCACGGGGGACGACTACCACACCATCGCCTGTGTCCGCAGCGGCAAGGTGCTCGACGTCAAGGGAGGCAGTAGGGCCGACGGTGTCGCGCTGATCCAGTACCGCGACGTCGGCAGTTCCAACCAGCGATGGAGCTTCCATCGCGTCACCGGCTAGGGACCCTGAGGGGTGGAGGCGGAAGTCTCGCCGGGTGTCAACGACCAAGCAATCGCTCTCTCGTCATCGAAAGGTTCAAGATGTCTTCCTTCGTCAGCAGACGGCGCCTGCTGCAAGTAGCCGGGGCCACGGTCGCCGCATCTGCCACGGGATCCTTCATCGGCACATCTCCCGCCCACGCGGCGGCTGTTCCTCCCGCGAGGGCCGACATAGGGGTCTTGGCGCACCCCTTCGA
>NZ_JBITCM010000015.1:0-161015 GCF_044453205.1 Streptomyces sp. NPDC051738
ACAGGCGACGCCTTGAGCGCACCTGTCTCAGCCGGCTCAAGTCAGCCCACACCGAAAGCGCCACCAAACAATCTCGGCGGGACAAAACGCTCTTTTAAAGAGCGTTTTGTCCCGGCGAGGTTGTTTGGTTCGAGGTTCAGGTGTGGCGCCAGTTCGGGGTGGATTCGCGGGTGAGCCGTCGGCTTATGAGGTCGATCATTGCGATGTGGATTATGGCTTCGGAGCGGTGCGGGTGGGTCTCGTAGTCGCGGGCGAGGCGGCGGTGGTGCATGAGCCAGCCGAGCGTCCGCTCGACCACCCAACGCCGGGGGATCACCTTGAACCCCTTGGTGCCGGGATCGCGTTGAACGACCTGGACATCGATGCCGAGACGGGCGCCGTGGTCGATGGCTTTGGTGCGATAGCCGGTGTCGGCCCACGCCTTGGTCACGCGGGGGCTTGTGGTGGCGATCTGGGAGAGCAGGTGGATGCCGCCGGTGTTGTCGGAGACGCTGGCGGCGGTCACCCAGACGGCCAGCAGCAGGCCGAGGGTGTCGACGCCGAGGTGGCGCTTGCGGCCTGCGATTTTCTTGCCCGCATCGATGCCTTGCCGGCCGCGGGAACGTTGGCGGAGGTCTTGATGCTCTGCGCGTCCAGCACGCAGGCGCTTGGCTCGGCATCCCGGTTTTCGGCCTCCCGCACCAGGCGTCGTAGCAGGCCGTTGAGTTGGCCGAAGATGCCTTCCTTCTGCCAGGCGGCAAAGTAGCCGTAGACCGTCTCCCAGGGGGCGAAGTCGTGCGGCAGGTACCGCCAGGGAATCCCGGTGCGGTCGACGTAGAGGATGGCGTCCATGATGCGGCGCAGGTCGTGCTCAGGTGGGCGGCCGATGTCCAGGCCCTTGCCTCTGCGCTCGGCCCGCCAGGCGGTGAGTGTGGGACCGATCAGCTCCCAGCGGGCATCGGAGAGGTCGCTGGGATATGGGCGGTGTGGCGGCATGTTTCGTTAGTACCGTCGGACTTGGCTTGTCCCCAGGGCGCAAACGGCGGTAATCAGGGGCGCCTTGGGATCAGACAGGAGCGACTCGACCTAAACGGGCAGAGGTGCGGCGTCTGCTGTCACACAGCCCGCATTGAGCACGCTCGCCTCACCGGTCTCATGTCCACTCGCCACCCAGAGCGCCACCAAACAACCTCGCCGGGACAAAACGCTCTTTTAGGACGTGTATCGAAAGTGGACCTTGAGCGATGAATGATCGTGGGTCATGGCGGGGGGAGACCTCACGGATGCACAGTGGGCGGTGTTGGAGCCGTAGTTGCCCAAGGGAGCGAAGGTGGGACGGCCGCCCATCTGGCCCCGGCGGCAGCTGATCGACGGCATACGGTTCCGGGTTCGGACAGGAGTTCCACGGCACCTGGCACCGGGTCCTCACCCGACTTCAGTCCCAGGCCGACGCGAAGGGCGGGATCACGTGGGACCTGAGCGTCGATTCCACAGAGCCCTGTGATCACGGGCTGGGACGCTCACGTGGCTGGTTCACCACCAAGCTGCACGTGACTGTCGAGCAGGGCCAAAAGCCCATGTCGATCGTGGTGACGGCCGGGCAGCGCGGCGACTCGCCGCAATTCGAGCCCGTGCTGGAGAACGTCCGCGTCCCCCCATCGGATCGGGCCGGCCACGCGTCCGCCCGGATCCACTACGTGCCGATCGGGCGTACTCCTCCCACAAGAACCGCGCCTACCTGCGTCGGCTCCGGTGGCGGCCGACCGCCGCGTTTCGATGCGGTGGACTACCGCGAGCGCCATGCGGTCGAGTGCGGGATCAACCGATGTAAAAGGCAGAGGGCAGTGGCCACGAGGTACGACAAGCTCCCCGTCCGCTACGAGGCGAGGTGCTGGTCGCAGCCGTGAACGAGTGGCTGTGACCGGCACCGTCGCAACGGCCCTCAGACGACGTCGAATTCGTTGCCCTCGAGGTCCTGCATGGCGGCGGCGTAGAGCCCCATGTCCGGCTCATCCTTGATCCGCAGCACGGTGGCACCAGCTTTGACCAACCGCTCCACCGTAGCCTTGACCCGCTGTGTGCGGACGTCCAGTGGGACGTCACGGCCCCCACCGACCTTCAGATCGAAGTGCCACCGGTTCTTAGTGACCTTCGCCTCCGGAACCTGCTGGAACCACACCCTCGGTCCACGTCCCGCGGGATCGATGATCGACTCCGGAATATCCCCGGCACCGGCCGGCAACTCTGCCTCGGGCACCCCCACCGCCGCCCAGTAAGCACGCCACGTGGCGTGCCCGCCCGGCGGAGGCTCAGGCACGTAGCCCAGGGCCTCGGCCCAGAAAGTCACCATTCTCTGCGGATCGGAGCAGTCGATCGTCAGCTGCACTGTCATCTCCATGCTCGGAGCATCCCAGGCAGGTCTGACAGACGATCCACTCGCAACAGGCCCTGGATGCAGGCGCCGTCCCCCGGCACACACAAACACCTGCGGGCATTCGTCAGGAGGTCAGCGGGGGTCGCAGAGGCTCGGGCCGCCCATGCTCCGCATTCATTTCTCCCTCGGTCGAGTCAGGCCCGCGTAGCGGTGTGCGACTCCGCCGGGAAGCAGGTATTCGGCCAGCAGGTTGCCGGCGCGGCGGGACGGCAACCCCATGTCGTGCAGGAGTTCGTCCGCGCAATGGATGTCGTACGGGCCGAAGTCGTAGCCGCCGGATCCGGGCAGCACCTGCTCCTGCCAGGCCAGGCGGGCGTCAATGGCCTCCTGCATCTCCTGCTCGCCCGGAGTGCTGCGCAGTGCTGCCCGGAAATTGCAGGTCAGCCAGTGCGCGGTGAGTTCCACGCCCATGATGTTGTTGAAGACCTGCCGGAAACCGACGAACCCCAGCCGGTCGGCGTCGGGTGGCACGATGCCTCGGTACAGCCGCAGCCGCCCGTCGGCATCGTGCACGCGCACGCTCGAATCCAGGAACGGGAAGACTTTGTGGTGCCCCGTGGCGAACACGATGACATCCGCCGCCACTTCCTCGCCGGTCGCCAGTCGCAGCCCTTTGTCGGTATACGCCTCGACGGCGGTGACCTTGGCGGCGATCAGGCCGCGGCGGACGGCCCGCGTGTAGCCGCGTGGTATCACTCCCGCGTGGGCCAGGTGGAAGGGGAGCGCGTGAGCGGGCCGTAACTGCTTCGGCAGCCGGTACAGCCCGGTGGAAAGCAGCATGTCGCGGGTGATGAGCCACCACAGAGCCCGCTTGACCCGGTCGTCGATGCGGTCGATCGGACGGATGCAGGCCGGATCGTGGTAGCGGGGCAGGAGCGCCTCGCCGAGCCGGGTGAACAGGATCCACTTGTAGTTGACCAGACCGAGCAGGAGCCGCTCGGGGATCATCCAGTTCACCTTGCGCTGGACGAGTGTGGCCGAGGTCGCCTCGTGTGCAGCGCGGGTGATCAGGTCCAACGCGGACTTGCCGCCGCCCACGACGACCACGCGCCGCCCGGCGAAGGTGCCGGCCCTCACCTCGTTGGAGTGCAGCACGGTCCCGCGGAACAACTCACGCCCGGGCAGCTCGGGCACTTGGGCATGATGATGAGCCCCACTGGCGACCACGACGTAGTCGAATGTCTCGTGATGAACGTCCGCCGCCCTGTCGCCGACGGGCCGGGAGTCGACCGACCAGCCGGAGGTACCCATCCGCCCGGGCCCGTCCACCGGCCGGATGGAGATCACCTCGGTGCCGGGTCGGACACGGTCCAGTACACCGAAGGTCTCGGCGTAGTTCTCCAGGTAGCGTTGCGTGTCCACCGCGCGGGCGAAGTGCAGGCTGTTGGGCAGGTCCGCGAACTCGAAGAGGCGGAGCGCGGACTGGTTGGCCAGCCCGTCGTAGCAGCCGTCCGCTGACCAGATACCGCCTACCTGCTGGTACTTGTCGAAGACCGTGACGTCGAAGCCGTTCTCCAGCAGCACCTTGGCGGTGACGATTCCCCCGGGGCCGGCCCCGACCACACAAGCTTTCATGAGCTGTCTCTCCCCCATGGGCGATCGCCGCATCCAGCTCGCTCATCATCCCGGTTGCAGACCACCATGCCCAGGGCACGACCAGGCTGCCCCGATCAACGGGTCAGGTGACGGTGCCCAGAGCGAGGTTGAAGTGGCGTCAGCGCAGCGCTCACGTCCAGACCCGGCTCGTGCGAGGGAAGCCTGATCGGGCGAGGTTCGGTAGGTGACTGCCCCCCTCGTGCTTGGCGCTCCCGTAGCCCGCCACTGAGTAGCCGGGGCCCTCCGTCTCGTAGGCAGCGTCGGCCGGTCACGGGGTGCGCTCCGTGAGCGGGTGATCCACTTCTGCTACGCAGGTGGCTGGTCGGATGCCCGTTCCAGGCGGATGATCACGCTCTTTGACGTGGGCGTGTTGCTGATGTCCGCGACACTGTCGAGCGGCACCAGGACGTTGGTCTCCGGGTAGTAGGCGGCCGCTGAACCCCGGGGCGTCGGGTAGGCGACGACGCGGAAGCCGTCGGCGCGGCGCTCCGAGCCGTCGGTCCAGACGCTGATGAGGTCGACGAGGGTGCCGTCGTCGAGGCCGAGGTCTGTGAGGTCGACGCGGTTGACGAGGACGACGCGCCGGCCGCCCTTGATGCCTCGGTAGCGGTCGTCCATCGCGTACGGAATGGTGTTCCACTGGTCGTGCGAGCGCAGGGTCTGCAGGACGAGGTGGCCCTCGGGCGCCTGGAGCATCGTGAAGTCGTTGACGGTGAGGACGGCCTTCCCGGAGGGGGTGCGGAACACCTTCTCGTTGACCGGGTTGGGCAGGCGGAAACCGCCCGGCCGCCGAACCCGCTCGTTGAAGTCGTCGAAGCCGTCGACGACCCGGGCGATACGGTCGCGGACGAGGTCGTAGTCGGCCTCGAAGTCCGCCCAGGGGATGTCCGGTTCGGCACCCAGGACCTTGCCGGCGAGGCGGCTGATGATGGACACCTCGCTGAGCAGGTGCGCGGACGCGGGGGCGAGCCGGCCGCGGGTGGCGTGGACCTCGCTCATGGAGTCCTCGACCGTCATGAACTGTTCGCCGCGCGCCTGGACGTCACGGTCGCTGCGGCCGAGCGTGGGGAGGATCAGGGCGGTGCGTCCGCACACCGCGTGGGAGCGGTTGAGTTTGGTCGAAATGTGCGCGGTCAGGCGGCAGTTGCGCAGGGCGCGTTCGGTGGCGTCGCTGTCGGGCGTCGCGCGTACGAAGTTGCCGGCGACTCCGAGGAACAGCTTGGCCCGTCCGTCGAGCATGGCCCTGATGGAGTCGACGGAGTCCAGGCCGTGCTTGGTTGGCGCGGTGAAGCGGAACTCCTGTCCCAGCCGGTCGAGGAACGGCTGGGGCATGCGTTCCCAGATGCCCATGGTGCGGTCGCCCTGCACGTTGCTGTGTCCGCGCACCGGGCACACTCCCGCGCCCGGGCGGCCGATGTTTCCGCGCAGCAGGAGGAAGTTGACGACCTCGCGGATGGTGGGCACGCCGTGCTTGTGCTGGGTCAGGCCCATCGCCCAGCAGACGATGACGCTGCGGCTGGCCAGCACCCGCTCGTGGACTTGCTCGATCTCGTCCCTGCTCAGGCCGGTGGCCTCGAGGACGGCGTCCCAGGAGGTCTCGCGGATGTGCTCGGCGAAGGCGTCGTAGCCCGTGGTGTGCGCCTCGATGAACTCGCGGTCCAGAACGGTGCCGGGTTCCTTGTCCTCGGCCTCCAGCAACAGCAGGTTCAGCGCCTGGAACAGGGCCAGGTCGCCACCGGGCCGTATTTGGAGGAACTGGTCGGCGATGTCCGTGCCGCGGCCGATGATGCCGCGTGCCTTCTGCGGGTGCTTGAAGCGGAGCAGTCCGGCTTCCGGCAGTGGGTTGACGGCGACGACGTGGCCGCCGCGGCGCTTGGTCTCCTCCAGCGCGGACAGCATGCGCGGGTGGTTGGTGCCCGGGTTCTGCCCGACGACGAAGACCAGGTCGGAGTCGTAGAGGTCGTCGAGGCTGACGCTGCCCTTGCCGATGCCCAGGGTCTCGTTCAGTGCCGAACCGCTGGACTCGTGGCACATATTGGAGCAGTCCGGCAGGTTGTTTGTGCCGAAGGCGCGGGCGAAGAGCTGGAGGAGGAAGGCCGGTTCGTTGGCCAGCCGTCCGGAGGTGTAGAACAGTGCCTCGTCCGGGTGCTCCAGGGCGCGCAACTCGTCGGCGAGCAGGTCCAGTGCCTCGTCCCAGCCGATCGGCTCGTAGTGGGTCGCGCCCTCGCGCAGCACCATCGGTTCGGTCAGCCGGCCCTGCTGGTTGAGCCAGTAGTCCGACTTCCGGCTCAGCTCGTCCACCGAGTACCGGCGGAAGAAATCGGCGGTCACCCGTCGGGAGGTCGCCTCGTCGGCGATGTGCTTGGCGCCGTTCTCGCAGTACTCGTTGCGGTGGCGCTTGCCGGGAGCGGGCTCCGGCCAGGCGCAGCCCGGGCAGTCGAAGCCCTTCGCCTGGTTGATGTTGAGCAGGGTCAGCGCGGTGCGCTTCGGCGAGGTCTGCCCGAGCGCGTACTGCAGTGCGTGCACGACCGCGGGAGCACCGGTCGCCCACGACTTGGGGGCCGTCACGGACAGCTCGCCCTCGTCCGGTTCGTCGATATCCCGCATCGCACACCACGCCCTCTCCGTCCTGGGGCGGGCATGCTCGGCGGCGTCCGGCGAGTCCAGGAGCGGGGCAGCCCGCGCGCCTGGACTTGCGCGGGCGCGACATATCCCGCCCACCGTTCGCAGCACACTCTTCGCCAGCGCTTCGCGGCAGGTCAAAGCGGTAGTTCCTATCTGCTGACAGGCAGCACCGATCACCGCCGCGCGGTGACGGTGCCGGGCGGGCCGGGTGCGGGGGATCATGGAGGCGTGCTGCTGCGCCAACTCGAGTACCTCGTCGCCCTCGCCCGCGCCCGCCATTTCGCCAAGGCGGCCCAGGCCTGCTACGTGTCCCAGCCGGCCCTGTCCGAAGGCATCCGGAAGCTGGAGGACGAGCTCGGCATCCCCCTGGTCCAGCGGGGACGCCGATTCGACGGCTTCACCCCGGAGGGCGAGCGGGTCGTTCTGTGGGCACAGCGCATCCTCGCCGACCGTGACGCGATGCAGAGCGAGATCCAGGCATTGCGAGCGGGGCTGAGCGGCCGGCTGCGCATCGGCACCGTCCCGACCGCGGCCACGGCGGTCGCGCTGCTGACCCAGCCGTTCTGTGCCGCCAACCCGCTGGCGACCGTCCAGGTCTTCGCCGACCTCCAGGCCGAGGACATCGTGAACCGGCTACGGACGTACGAACTCGACGCCGCCGTGACCTATCACAGCTCCGTCGCCGCGCACGACTTCAAGTTCGTACCGCTCTACCAGGAACGCTATGTGCTGCTGACCCAGCGGACCGCGCCCGGCTCCGGGCCCGACGAGATCTCCTGGGAGGAGGCGTCCCAGTACCCCCTGTGTCTGCTGCACCCCATGATGCAGGGCCGACAGGTGCTCGACGCGGTGTTCGAGGCCGTGGGCGTATCCGTGACACCGCGGGTCGAGACCGACTCCATCGCCTCCCTGTTCGCTCAGGTCAGGGCCGGTCAATGGGCGAGCGTCGTGCCGCACGCCTGGCTCCACGTCTTCGGCGTGCCCGCGGGCATGCGCGCCGTTCCCCTGGTCCGCCCGGTCCGTACGGAGCGCATCGGGCTGGTGGTCCCGGCCCGCGAACCGGTCTCCGTGATCGGGCAGGCACTGATCGACGTCGTGGGACGGGCCGGCATCGCCGCCACACTGGAACGGCTGCCCCATCAGGCACCGGACGGCGACATTCCAACCGGCGTGCAGCGTTGACTCCTGCACTGGGGTTTCGTCCGCACCCGCGCCGAAGGCTGCCGCACATTGGCGGAGGCACGCCGTGGCTTCGCCGGTGAGGCGGTACGACGACGAACCCCGTGGCAGCATCGGTACGTTTGACGATGGTGAGCGCGAGGCGGAACCGGGGCCAGTCGACGAGTCGGCGTGTCCGCCGTCGGCCCACACCAGGGTGATCCTGCGGCGGTGACCAGCATCACCACCAGCAAGCGCAGCCCGGGCAGTCCACGTCCTGCCCTTGCGGCTCCCCGTCTTCCTCTCGCCGCTGGCATGCGCCTGAAAGCGTACACTGCTGAGCAAATCGCAGTATTTGATTATTCATCCGTGTAATTCTGGCGAAACCATAGCCAGAACCATCGGATCTGGTGTCCGATCTGCCCGGAGGGTGCGCAGCGCGAGTGGCCGTCGGCAGTGGGAGGGCGCGGGCGGACCACATAGGCGCCAGGAGGAAGATTTCTCGATGACCCGGCCCGATGACCCGCGCACCGCGGCGGCCCGGATGTTCGCCGAGGCCGGCGCGTTCGGCGAGCTTCTGGCCGGGATCGAGTGGGCGGCGACGCCGCTCGGGCCGCCCGAGTCCTGGCCGGGACCCCTGGTGGACACCCTGCGCCTCATGCTCACCTCTGAGCACGGGATGGCTCTGTACTGGGGCGCCGAATTCGCCACGCTGTACAACCTGGGATCCTCTCCCATTGTCGGCGCCAAGCACCCCTGGGCACTCGGCAGGCCCTATAAGGATGTGTTCCCCGAGGTCTGGGCCCACCCGGTGAGCTCCCACTTCCACTATGTGACCGACACCCGCAAGTCCCTGCTGATCCCCGACGAGCCGCTCATCATGGAGCGCCACGGCTTTCTGGAACAGTGCTACTTCGACTCCTCCTTCCAGCCCGTGCTGCTGGACGACGGCACCGCCGGCGGCGTGCTGCAGATCATCACCGAGACCACCGGCCGGGTACTGGGCGAGCGCCGGCTGCGCCTGCTGAGCGAGACCGGCGCCCGCACCGCCGGGCTGGTCACCCCGGGCGAGGTCGCCCGCGTCGTCGCGGAGGTGTTGGGCTCCTATCCCGAGGAGGTCCCGTTTCTGGGCCTGTACCTGGCCACCGAGCCGGGGATGCTGCGGCCGGCGGCCTCCGTAGGGCTCCGGCCGGCGCCCGCGGCGGTCTCGCTGAGTGCGGCCGACGGGTCGGAGGTTGCCGCCCGGTTGGCGCAGGTGGTCGCCGCCGGTGCCCCTGTCACGCTGCCCGCCGTCGCGCTCACCGGCGGCAACACGGCCGGCCAGCACGCCGCGGCCTCCCGGCTCCCGGTCGAGCAGGCGCTGGCTCTGCCGCTGGAATGCGCGGGCGAGGTGGGAGGCGTCCTGGTGGTGGGCGTCAACCCCTGCTTCCCGCCGTCCGGGGCCTACCGGGACTTCTTGGAGGTGCTCGCCGCCGCCGTGGCCGGGGCGCTGACGGCCGCGCTCGCCCACGACGAGCAGCGCCGACGGGCGGAGGCGCTGGCCGAGCTCGACCGGGCCAAGACCACCTTCTTCGCAAATGTCAGCCATGAACTGCGCACCCCGCTCACCCTGCTCCTGGGCCCGCTCCAGCAGGTCCTGGCCGACGAGGACCGGCCCGAGCGGCGCGAGCAGCTGGAGCTGGCCGAGCGTGGCGCTCTGCGCCTGCTGAAGCAGGTCAACACCCTCCTGGAGGTCGCAAGGGCCGATGCCGGGCAGGTACGTCCGGCCCTCGAGCAGGTCGACCTCGCCCGTGCCACGGCCGAGCTGGCCGGGGTGTTCCGCTCCGCCTTCGAGGCGGCCGGGCTGACGCTGGAGGTGGACTGCCCGCCGCTGTCCAAGCCGGTGTCCCTGGACCGGGAGATGTGGGAGAAGATCCTCCTCAACCTGCTCAGCAACGCCCTGAAGTTCACCTTCACCGGCGGCGCCCGGGTGCAGGTGGCCGCAGTTGGCGAACGGGCCCGGCTGACCGTGACCGACACCGGCACCGGCATCCCCGCGGACGAGCTCCCGCGCCTGTTCGAGCGCTTCTACCGGGTCCGCGGCGCCCGCTCGCGCTCTCACGAGGGCAGCGGCCTCGGCCTGGTGCTGGTGAAGGACCTGGTGGAAGCGCACGGCGGCACCGTCGGCGTGGACAGCCGTCTCGGCGAGGGCACCTGCGTCACCGTGGACCTCCCGTTCGCCGCCGCCCACCGGCCCCGCCCGCACTCGGCCGCGGCCGGCGTCGGATCCCCCGGGGAAGGCGGAGGCGGCCCGTCCGGCCGCGCCGCGGCCTATGTGGACGAGGCGCTGGGTTGGCTGGCGGCTGACCCCGTCCCCGCCGCGGCGACCTCCGCGGCACGCACTCCGCACGCCCCCGCGCCCCACGATGCCCCGCGCGCCCGCGCGACCCACGGCCCCGGTCCGCATGAAACCGACCGCCCCCGCCGGGCCCGCCTGCTGGTCGTCGACGACAACGCCGATATGCGCGCCTACCTCACCCAGCTCCTGCAGCCCGACTACGACGTCCTGCTCGCCGCCGACGGCCGGGCCGCCCTGGAGATGGCCCTGGCGCAGCCGGTGGAGCTGGTGCTCAGCGACGTGATGATGCCCCGCATGGACGGCTTCGAGCTGGTCCGGGCGCTGCGCGCCGACCCGCGCACCGCCCGCCTGCCCATCGTCCTGCTCACCGCCCGCGCCGGGGAGGAGGAATCCGTGCAGGGCCGGCAGGCCGGCGCCGACGACTACCTGGCCAAACCCTTCTCCGCGCGCCAGCTGCTGGCGCGCGTCCGCACCGGGTTGGAGCTGTCCCGGCTGCGTGAACAGGTCCTGACCGACACCCGCAACCAGCTGGCCGTGCTGGGCTCCCTGGCCGAGGCGGGCCTGCGGCTGTCCGCCACCCTCGACCCGGACCAGATCCTTCACACCGCCGGCCAGATCTTGCTGCCCGACTTCGCCGACCAGATCAGCATCCACCTCACCGCCGCAAGACCCGCCCCGGCACAATCGCCCCCGACATACATCGCCGGCACTCCACTTCTTGCCCGCGAGGCCCTGGCCAGCGCCGCCACCCACGCGATCAACGGCACCGCCCCGGCCCCAGCCGGCCCGCACCCGCCGCCCGCCTCCATGCTGGCCCTGCCGCTGCACGCCCACGACCAGACACTGGGGGCCCTGGTACTGGTCCGGCACACCGGCTACTCCGCGGTCGAGCGCAAGTATCTGGAGAACCTCGCCCACCGCCTGGCCCTGGCCTACGACAACGCCACCCGGTACCACAACGAGCGCCGCCTCGCCCTGACCTTGCAGCGCGCCCTGCTGCCCCACCGCCTGCCCCAGGTGCCCGGCGTGCGCCTGGCCACCCACTACCGGGCCAGCAACCGCGGCGCCGAGGTCGGCGGCGACTGGTACGACGTGCTCGCACTGCCCGACGGTGCCGTGGGGCTGGCCATCGGCGACGTCATGGGCCACGACGTGGAAGCCGCCATCGTGATGGGCCAGCTCCGCTCCGCCCTGCACAGCCTCGCGATGGAGGGCGCCGGCCCGGCCCAGGTGCTGGCCAGGCTGGACGCCTACCTGCAGTCGCTCGCCACCGAACGCTTCGCCACCTGCCTGTACGCGGTCTACGACCCACACCGCCACCGCCTGCGCTACGCCGCCAGCGGGCACCTGCCGCCCCTGCTGATAGCGACCGACACCGCCTATCTGGAGCTGCCCCCGGCGCTGCCGCTGGGACTGGGCAGCACTCCGGTCGACCGTGAGGTGGCGTTCCAGCCCGGCAGCAGCCTGCTGCTGTACACCGACGGCCTGGTGGAAAACCGGGCGCTGTCCCTGGACGGCTGCCTGGAGGCCTTGCGCCAGACCTGCGGCACGCTGCCCGCCGACGCCCGCACCGACCCGCAACAGATCACCGAACGAGCCCTGGAGCTGCTGAACACCCCCGACCGGGTCGACGACGACACCGCCCTGCTCGCCGCCACCGCCGAACCATCGGTGTCGAACCGGCGCCCCGCAGGCTGACGGAAGCGCCACACGACCGACCGCAACTGCTCGTCACCGTTGCATGCTGTCGAGCGTGGGCCTCCAGGACGCCGTAGGAGTCCCGGAGGGGAATCGCCCGCCCCGCCGCAGCGACTTGGTGGTCCAGGTCAGCTGACGCTCATTCAGATACGGGAAAACCGCCGCGAACCTCTCCCAACGGGCCGATCAACTCATCGTTTTTCACAGCCGACGGCGGGGCTGAATCTGGCGCCCCCGAACTCGCCCTCTCCTATCGGCTGGCCGTCGCCGCTGCCGGAGCAGGCCTCTCCGTACTCGCGCAAACGGGCACCAGCAAGGCCGGTGTCGCGGAAAACTCCTCCGACTCCCTGGGCACCCTCGACAAGGTCGCGAAGGACCTCCCCGGGTCCGATGCGGACAACAAGGCGGACGAGGCCAACAACATCATCGGCCTCCGCCTCGCGGACGAAGTGAAAACCGACAAGGAATGCCGTGGGGACCCAGCCACGAGCCCAGCCGGTTCAGCCGCGCGAGGTGGTGTCCCTGACCCAGGGCAGCGCCAACCGTTCCAACAACACCAAAGCGAAGTAGAGCAGGATGCTCATCAATCCGATCAGGATGATCGCGGCCCAGGCGGTGGCGGTGTCGCCGACCCCACCCGCCTGGACGATCAGATAGCCCAGCCCGCTCTCACCGGCCTGGAACTCGCCGATGACCGCGCCGATCGCGGCCAGAGGCATGGCCACCTTCAGCCCGACGAAGATCTGCGGCAGTGCGGCGGGCAACCTCACCTTCCGGAACGCCTGCCAGCGCGAGGCGTCCAGCGAGCGCGCCAACTCGGCCAGGTCCGCCGGGGTCGAGGTGAGGCCGGCTGCGGTGGACAGCACGATCGGGAAGAAGCAGAGCAGGAAGACCATGGTCAGGACCGGCTTCTGCCCCCAACCGAGCGCTCCCACCAACAGCGGCCCGAGCGCGATCTTCGGAACCGCGTTGACGGCGACCAGCAGCGGCGTGAACATTCGCTCCAGTACCCGCGAGCCCGCCAGTGACAGTCCGATCAGAACACCGCAGCCGCTGGAGAGAACGAACCCGACCACCGTCTCCACGGTCGTGTCGCCGGCATGGTCCAGAAACCGGATCGGGGCTGCGGCGAACGCCGAGAGCACGGCACCTGGCGGAGGCAGCACAGCCGGGTGGATCACCCCCAGCACCGACGTGAGAAGCCACCACACGCCGAGCGCGACCAGAAGCCCCGCCAAGGGCAGCAGCACGATGCCGAGGCCCGTCCTGCGCCGTGGGCCGACTCGTGGCACTGGCACCGGCCTCGGGCCCGCCGCCGAGGCCTGCTGCGGCTTCGAGAGTTCGGTCATCCCATCCTTCTCCCAGCGAGGCCCTTTTCCGGTGAGGCCCTTCTCCCGGCGCGGCCCTTCTCCGGCGCGGCGCGATCAGGCTTTCGGCACCAGGTCGAAGTCGATGATCTGCTCAGGGGACACTCCCTGCCGCAGCGCGCCCGCTCGCTCCAGGATCGCGATGCTCCTCGCGACACGTGCGGAGTCCAGCGTCCCGAGTGCCGTGCCGGAACCGATCGGCGTGACGTACTCGGCCATCAACTCCAACTCGGCGGCCGCAGCGGTCGGGTTCGTGGCGTCCACGTTCCGCTCAAGGATCTCGGCGGCCTCCTTCGAGTGGGCGAGGCTGTACTCCAAGCCCTTGAGCAGCGCATCGGTGAACCGCTTCACCATCTCCGGATCCTGCTCGGCGATCTTCTTCGACGTGATCAGCACGTTTCCGTAGAGGTCGGGTATCACGTCGCTGTACGGCAGCAGGACGGCCTTCTTCTTCGTCACCGCCTCGATCGTCGGCTTCCCCACCACGAACTGGCCGATGCCGTCCACCGAACCGCCGGCGAGCGTGCCCATCAGGGTCTGTGCCTCGCCGTTGACCCAGGTCACCTTGTCGGCGTCCACGCCGGCCAGTCGGGCGTACGTCGGGAAGAGGTTGCGTACGACGGAGCCGGGCGTGTCGGCGAGCCGTTTGCCCTCGAGGTCCTTCGGTGTGGCGATGCCGTTGCCCTCGGTGGTGGCGATCGCGGCCATGGTGCGCTGCTGGATGGCGGCCACCGCGACGAAGTCCTTCGCCTGACCGCTGCCCATATGCAGCAGACCTCCCGTCAGGTCGATCGGGCCGAACTGCGCCTGGCCACTCACGACGGCCGGAATCACGCCGCCGGTGCCCTGGCCCGGCTTGATCTCCACGTCGAAGCCGGCCTCTTCGAAGAACCCCTTGTCCTTCGCGACCCAGGCGTACGCGTCCCGGCCGAAGTTGCCGAACGAGGTCAGGTAGGTCACCTTCTTCAGTGCCTTGCCGTCTTCACCGGCGCCTGCGTCGGAATCCGAGCCGCCACATCCCGCCACCAGCGCCAGCGCCGTGGTCAGGGCCACCGCGGCGACCGTACGGGCGAACCTGATCATGCGCACAGTGTTGTCCTTTCCGACCGCCGACTGCGCCGGCGGAGGGGGCGTCGAGACGGACGTGACAGACGAGACGGAACGGCGTGGCGGAACCGCCGCGGGCATGACACTTGGTGCGGGCAACAGCGTACGAGGGACGGCTAGTTGTGGGCCAGGTGTGGGGCACCGGGGCATTCACCGACGGGACGACAGGTACCGCCGAGCGGCCTGCTGCGGGTAGCCTGACTGGGCGTTACGAACCGGCCGACATGGCGATCGCCAGTGGATGGGGAGACCGCCGGATGATCAGACTCACCGGTGTGTCCCGGAGCTTCACCAGCCGGTCCGGTTCGACGGTGGCGCTCCAGGACATCGGCCTTCACATCACCGAGGGTGAGTTCGTGGCGGTGATGGGCCGGTCGGGGTGCGGCAAGTCCACACTGCTCCGGCTGATCGCCGGGCTACTGCCGGTCACCGAGGGCGAGATCACCATCGGCGGCGAGCGAGTCACCGGAGCCGGGCGGGATGTCGCCATGCTGTTCCAGCGGCCGGCACTGCTGCCCTGGCGGTCCGTCCTCGACAACGTCCTGCTGCCCGTGGAGATCTTCGGCTGGAACAAGGCCGAGTACCGCGAACGGGCGAAGCGGTTGCTGGAGACGGCCGGACTGAGTGGCTTCGAGAAGCACCGGCCGCACGAGCTCTCCGGCGGTATGCAGCAACGCGTCGCACTGTGCCGGTCGCTGATGGGCGAGCCCCGGGTGATGCTCATGGACGAACCGTTCTCCGCACTCGACGCGCTGACCCGCGCGGACCTTGCGGTGGAGCTGCAGCGCATCCACATCGAGAACTCGTCCACGGTCGTCTTCGTCACCCACTCGATAGACGAGGCCGTGGTGCTCGCCGACCGGGTGGTGGTGCTCAGCCCGCGCCCGGGCCGGATCCGCAAGATCGTCGAGGTCGCCATTCCCCGGCCGAGGACGCTGGGCCGAACCGCGCACCTCGACGAAGTGGCCCGGTGCAGCGCCGATCTGCACGAGCTGCTGATGGAACGGGACACATCCACGTCGGCCGAAACGGAGGGGCGATGAGCCTGCGGATCTGCGTCTTCACCGAGCCGCACCGCGGCGCCGACTACGAGGATCAGCTGCGCTTCGCCCGACTCGTCGAAGCCGGCGGGTTCGAGGGCTTCTTCCGGGCCGATCACTTCCAGGCGATGGGCGCCGATCCCGGGCTGCCAGGCCCTACCGACGCCTGGCTCACGCTGGGCGCGCTCGCCCGGGAGACCTCCCGGATCCGGCTGGGCACCCTGGTCACCTCGGCGACCTTCCGGCTGCCGGGCCCGCTTGCCGTGATGGTGGCGCAGGTCGACCGGATGAGCGGGGGACGGGTCGAGCTGGGCCTCGGCGCAGGATGGTTCGAACGGGAACACACCTCGTACGGCATCCCGTTCCCGCCCGCCCCGGAGCGCTTCGATCGGCTGGAGGAACAGCTGGCGGTGATCACCGGCCTGTGGCGGACACCGGTCGGCGAGAGCTTCAGCTACCGCGGCGACCACTACCAACTGGCCGACGCGCCCGCCTTGCCGAAGCCCGTGCAGGTGCCGGCGCCGCCGATCATCGTCGGGGGCCGCGGCCCCAAGCGCACCCCGGAGCTGGCCGCTCGGTATGCCGACGAATTCAACATGCCCTTCAAGCCGGTGGCGGAGACGGCCCGGGCGTACCAGCGGGTCGCCGAGGCGTGCGACCGGACCGGACGGGACGACGCCGGTCAGCCACCGCTGGTGCTCTCGGCCGGGGTCGTGGTCGCCATCGGCCGTACCGACGCGGAGGCGCAACGGCGGGCCGCCCCGCTGCATGTCAAGAGTGCGCTGCCGCCGGAGGATCCGGTGGTCGGATCCCCGGCCCAGCTCGTGCAGCGGCTCGGCGAGTTCTCCGCGATCGGCGCAAGCCGGATCCATCTGCGACTGATCGACTTCAATGACCTCGATCACCTGGAACTCATCGCCGGCGAGGTGCTCCCGCAGCTGTAGTGCGTGGAGGCCGAGGCACGCTGTGGCGCCGGAGAAGCCGACGTCAGCTACGCCTGGGCCGTGACCCGTCCGGGTCAGGAGGCGGCCCAACAGTGCCTCGAGCGCACCCGGTTGCCCATGCAAGGTGACGCTCAACGCCACCGCATGTGAGTAGACGGTGAAGAAATCGGCACAGATAATCCTGGACCGTTCCTTGGTGATTCAACCAGCGTTCAGCGCTGCACATTTGCGCTCGGGTTGCTTCGAATGTGCGTGAATCCCGTGGAGGTCGACCATCCGTCGGACGTCGGGGTCACATCAAGAGATTGATCTGCTCGCGACAAGTCGGCACTCTCCTGAGCACGCGCAGCGCTGCCGTTCGAACGCAAATCCCCCCACTTCACGAGGAGACCCCTCTTGACGGCGCATCACAAACGCTCAGGCAAGGCCAAGATCGTCACCGCGATCGCGGCCGTCGCAACCGTCGTCGGCGCCGGCCTTTACGTGTCCCCCATCGCTCAGGCCGGACAGGCCGCGGAGGGCACCGTCTACGGTCTGAATGCCGAAGGAGCCGTGGCCGGAAGCTACATCGTCCTCCTGGACCAGAAGGCGTCCACGGGCGAGAAGCGGGATCTGGCCGCCGAGTACGGTGGCAAGATCAGCCGTACCTACGGCTCGGCGGTCAACGGCTTCTCCGCCGGAAGCCTGACCGAGACGGAGGCCAAGCGGCTCGCGGCCGACCCCGCGGTGTCCAAGGTGGTCCAGAACAAGAAGTTCCACATCAATGCCACCCAGGACAACCCGCCGTCCTGGGGCCTGGACCGCGTCGACCAGAACGACACGGCCGGCGACAGCAAGTACACCTACCCGGACAAGGCCGGGGAAGGAGTGACCGCGTACGTCATCGACACCGGCGTACGCATCAGCCACAAGGACTTCGAAGGCCGTGCCGCCTCCGGGTTCGACGCCATCGACAACGACGACACGGCCGACGACGGCAACGGCCACGGCACCCACGTGGCCGGAACCATCGCCGGCGCCTCCCACGGGGTGGCCAAGAAGGCCAAGATCGTCGCGATCCGCGTGCTCGACGACAACGGCTCGGGCACCACCGAGCAGGTCGTCGCCGGCATCGACTGGGTGACCAAGAACCACCAGGGCCCCTCGGTGGCCAACATGAGTCTCGGCGGCGGCGCGGACCCCGCTCTCGACGAGGCGGTCAAGAAGGCCATCGCCTCGGGTGTCACCTTCGCGGTCGCCGCCGGCAACGAGTCGGCGGACGCGGGGCAGAGTTCACCGGCCCGGGTCCCCGAAGCCATCACGGTCGCGTCCAGCACCAAGGACGACGCCCAGTCGGACTTCTCCAACTTCGGCTCGATCGTGGACTTGTACGCGCCGGGCTCGGACATCACCTCCGACTGGAACGACAGCGACCAGGGGACCAAGACGATCTCCGGCACCTCCATGGCCGCCCCCCACGTCACTGGAGCCGCCGCCGTCTACCTGGCCGGGCACCCGGACGCCACTCCCGCTCAGGTCGCCACCGCGCTCACCGGCGCGGCAACCGGCGACAAGATCACCAACCCGAGCAGCGGAACGCCCAACAAGCTGCTGAAAGTGACTGAGTAGACCCACACAGGACACTGAGCCCGGCGGTGCCGCCAGCGCGTGCGCAGCGGCACCGCCGGGCCGCGTCGTGGGAAGGAGTGGTGCCTCGGTGCACAGTCGGAATGCGAACCGAGGCCGTGGGCAGGGGAGTTGGCTCGTCAGGCTTTGCCCTGAAGACGCCAGATCTGATTCTTCTTGGTGCCGAGGGCACTGGCGGGGTCGCAGGTCCACTGGTGGACCAGGGCCCGGGGCTGGGTGGAGACGTTGGAGACGTCGACGCACTTGCCGCTGTGTACGGCGACGAGCTGGTGGTCGTGGCTGCACTGACCGCTGTTCTGGCTGACGGCCACCGTGGACACGGTGGTGTTGGACGGCGGCAGCAGGGTGACGGTGTAGCCGTCCTTGGCGCTGGACCACGGGAGGGCCGGCGAGGCGGCGCTGCCGTTGACAACGAGGGTGGTGTCGGAGATCGTCTCGGGCCCGGCCACCGCGGCCCCGCTGTTGTGGGGGACGCGCTGGACGACCGCACGGACCCTGCTGTTCTCCACCACCGACGTCGTGTTGAGGCCGGTGAGGTTGACGTTGACCGTGCCGGTGTTGCCGTCGCTGCCGAGGATGAACCAGGCGCCGCCGCCGGGGGTCTGCTGGGACGGGGCACCGTATTCGTCGATCTGGTACGGCCGGGAGTTGGTCAACCCCGCTGCGGCGAGCGTCGAGTTGGCCCGTCCGACGTCGGTGACCGGGTCGCCCGGCAGGTCGTGCCAGCTCCAGATGTCCGGGGCCACGTTGTGGCTCTTGGCGTGCTGAGGAACGTCGTTCACCAGGCGTTGGAGGCGTTCGGCCGGCTCGCGAGGCTGGGCCCGACGATGGGCTGGTTCGGGAACGCGGCCCGCACACGGGTGTGGAACCGCGACCACATCTGCAGGTACTGGGTCCGTGAGGCGCCCCAGAAGTTGATGCCGTCGGGCTCGTTCCACAGGTCCCACTGGACGGTCATGTTGTTGGCGCGTACGTCGCCGATGAGCTGGGTGACGAAGTTGTCGAACTGTGTCCAGTCACCGTTGTCGCCCGGCCAGCCCTGGCTGGTGGTGCCTGCGTGAGCGGGGTGACGGCGATCCGGTCGATGACCGGGGCGTACGGGGAGCGCTGGTCGTACTGGTTGTAGGTGTCACCGTTGAAGTCCGGCAGCTCCTGCGCGGTGAAGGTGAGCCGGTTGGTGCCCTTCTCGAGAGTGACGGGGACGGTCAGCTCCCAGAAGTTGTTGAAGTGGAAGGTGGTCGGGAACAGCACCCGGCGAGCCGGTCCGCCGTTGACGGAGAGGTCGGCGTGGCGGGCGATCGGGTCGGGGTTGTAGTGGGTGGCCGGGGCCTGTTCGGCGTTGGAGTAGCGGATGGTCACCGCGTGCCGCCCGGGCCGAGCGGCGGTGACGTCGAAGGCGAGGGCGTTGGCCTTGCCGTCACCGATGTCGGTGACCGCCTTGCCGCCGGACGCGAAGGTGTAGGCGTCGGTCACCTTGGCGGCGCCGCTCAGATGGCCGTCCTCCGCCTGGTAGATCGTCGGCACCAGCGCGCCGTGCGACGGAGTCACCCGCAGCCGGTCGAGAGCCAGTTCGCCCGAGGCTCCGGTGACGGTGATCTTGTTGATGCCGCCGGACAGGAACACCAGGACGCTGTCCTGGCCCTTCTTGCCGCCTCCCACTGCCGGCACGTCGAGCTTCTCGCCGTTGAGGGAGAGACCGGCCCGGCCGCCGCCCAAGTGGTCGACGGAGATGGTCGATTCGCCGTCTGCGCGGGCGTGGACCCAGAAGGTCGCGGAGTCGCCCTTGCCCAGGGGCACCGTGCCGGGGCCCGAGGTAGCGGCGTCCGTGTAGCGCGGCCGGGTTCCCGAGAGGGTGGCGTACTCGGCTTCGTAGATCGCGGGTGCGGTCACGTGCTCGTCGCGCAGGGCGAGGTCGATCTTGTCGATGATGGCGTCGCCCTTGGTGACACCCAGGTCCGGGTCCTTCGCGGCGAGCGTGATGCGGTGCTTGCCGGCCGTGAGCTTCACCGTGGTGTCGGTGTGGCCCCAGACAACCCACTTGTAGCCGAGCGGGAGCCGCAGTTCCTGCGGGTCCTTGCCGTCGACGCGCAGGAATACGTTGGTGGGGCCCTGCTCCTTCACCAGGTCGTACAGGTTGTAGGAGTTGGCGAACACACTCAGGTCGTACGTCCCGTCCTGCGGGACCTCGACGTCGAAGCCGAGGACGCCGTCGGAGCCGGTGCGCAGGCCGCCGACGTTGTAGGCGCCCGAGGTCGCGAACTTCCCGACCTGGGAGGGCGATCCCTCGGGGCCGTTCTTGGAGTAGCCGCTGCCGGTGTAGGTGGCGTTCTCCGCCTCGTACGTCTTCCGCCAGCCGACGGAGGGTTCGGCCGGTGTCCCGCCCTTGCCGCCGGGGGCGAGGATGACCTGGTAGGCGGACATCTCGTTCATGCCGGCCATCGGCAGCGTCACGGTGCCGTCCGCGCCGACCGCGAGTTTCCGGTCGGCCAGGCGCAGTGGCTGGGGCGAGTCGCCGACCTGTCCGGTCCAGGGGATCTCCTGCACGGTGGCGTGCACCGTCGTACCGAACAGCTTGGGGTCGATGTTCTTGAAGACGACGTCCGCGTCACCGCTCTTGCCGCCGAAGATCGCCCGGGACTGCTTCTTGTCCTCGTCGAGGGTCGCCACGCCCTGGAGGGTGTACTGCTGGTTGGGGTGCGGGGCGGTCACCTGGACGGTGTGCCCGGACATCTGGCCGTAGGCGTTGAACAGCCACCACTGGCCGTTTCCCTTGTTGGCTTCCACGGCCGAGTCGTTGAGATTGCCGTCGATGTTCCAGTACGCCAGATCGGCGTCGATCTTGGACTCCTCGATGGCGGAGACCCACTGCACGACCTGGCCGGGCACGGAGAGGTGGTAGTTGTGGCCGTACTCGTTGACGTTGATCGGCAGTGGGTCGATCCCGACGTCCTTCTCCATCTGCCGGTACTTCGCCACGTTCGTGCGGACCGCGGCGGGGCTGGACAGCTCGTGCCAGGTCATCACGTCCGGGACGACGTCGTTGGACTTGGCGTACTGCAGGAAGCCCTTGACCTGGTCGTAGAGCACGCTGGTGTTGGGGCCGGCGATGCGGGCGTCCGGGTCCAGGCTCTTGATCAGGTGGTAGACCTCCTTCCACGCCGCGAGGAAGTACTGCGGGTCGTTCAGCCAGGAGATCTTGTTGTAGCTCCACTCGCCCGTGCCGAACATGTTCCCCTCGGGCTCGTTGAAGGGGACGTAGACGACGTTGTCCTGGTAGTCGCCCATGGTCAGCACCTGCTGGACCTGTTTCCTGATCTTCTCCTTGAAGTCGGCCAGCCGCGCCGGACCGTCCGCGCCCGGCCACTGGTACGGGAAGCCGCGGTAGATGTCGGTCATGTAGATGTAGACGTCCTTGCCGCCCGAGTCCACGAAGGGCGGCAGCATCTCCAGGGCGTCTGCGCCCGGATGCTGGGGGCCGTCCTGGGCCTTCGTCGACACCGTGCGGACGTGCATGCCTTCGAGAACGTTGCGGCTGGGAACACCGTCGCCGTAGACGCCGTACAGCGAGCCGGAGGCGCCGCCGTGGAAGGCGCCGGTGTCGGTGG
Source organism: Streptomyces sp. NPDC051738 (assembly GCF_044453205.1). Classification (NCBI taxonomy): domain Bacteria; kingdom Bacillati; phylum Actinomycetota; class Actinomycetes; order Kitasatosporales; family Streptomycetaceae; genus Streptomyces; species Streptomyces sp. NPDC051738. The sequence goes on from NZ_JBITCM010000015.1 coordinate 21,518, forward strand.
CGAGGTCGATGGTCAGCTGCTCGGGCTCCGCCGCGCCGGCCGTGCCGGCTGTGGGTACGGCCAGGAGGGCGGCGAGGGCTGTGACGGCGGCGGTGCCGGCGCCCGCTCTCTTTCTGCTGGGTGTGCGTCGCACTGAGGTCTCCAGTGAGGTGGTTTGTCCCGTGAGTCGTGAGTCGAACCGGTTCGATGTGGATAGAGCTGTGCGGGCCCGGAATTCCGGGGCCCGATGTCGGGGTGAAGCTGGGGTTGGTGCGGCTCACTCGAACCGGTTCGCCGGAAGCTAGCACTCCTCAAAAAGAGCCAGCAATACTTCTGACATGGATTGAACGGCGGTTCCCGGAAGTTCGCGCAAGGTGTTGACAGCGGGCTCGACCGCTCCTAGCTTCCCTGGCAGCGAACCGGTTCGACACCCGGCTCGCTTCGGAACCGGTTCGACGAAGGAGTGCCGTGAACATCGGTGAGATCGCCAAGCGGGCCGGTGTCTCGCGGAGCACCGTGTCGTACGCGCTGAGCGGCAAGCGCCCGGTGTCCGACGAGACCCGGCAGAAGATCCAGCGGGTCATCGACGAACTGGGCTACCGCCCGAACGCCAGCGCCCGTGCCCTTGCCAACGGCCGGACCAGCACCCTCGGCCTGGTCTTTCCGCCGGCCGGCAACCACTACACCGGCATGCAACTCGACTTCATCGGCAGCGTGGTGGAGGCCGCCGCGGCCTACGACTACGACGTGCTGCTCTCCCCGAGCGGCGTGGACAGCGACCGCTCCTTCCAGCGGCTGCTGGCCGAGCGGCGAGTCGACGGCGCGATCCTGATGGAGATCAGGCTCCAGGACGACCGGATCGACCACCTCGTCGCCGAGAACTTCCCCGCCGTCTGCATCGGTCGCACCGCGCAGCCGGACGGAGACTGGTGGGTCGGGCTGGATCACACCGCACTGACCGCCGCCTGCGTCCACCACCTCGCGGACCTGGGCCATCGCAGGATCGCCTTCGTGAACCGGCCCGAGCACCTGCTGCGCGCCGGCTACGAGTCGGCGCACCGCGGCCTCGACGGCTTCACCAAGGCGGCGGCCGAGCGCGGGCTCACCGTGCGGACGTACTGCTGCGGCGACGACGCCGCCTCCGGCCAGGCATGCGTGGAGCGGATCCTGCACGACGATCCGGCCACCACGGCGCTGGTCACCCTGAACGAGGCCGCTCTGGGCGGTCTGTACCGGGGGCTGGCCGTGGCGGGCCTCCATGTGCCGCGTGATTTCTCCATCACGGGAGTGGTGGCGGGCCGGTGGGCGGAGACGGTGACCCCGCAGCTCACGGCGGCCGACGTGCCGGCGGAGCAGATGGGGCGCCTCGCCGTCGAACTGCTCGTCGAGCGGCTCGATCACCCCGACGCGGCACCGCGCCACCATCTCCTCGCGCCGCCCGTCTCGCTCCGCTCGAGCACCGCACCCGCCTACCGGCACCCGGTTTCCGACACCGACCTCAACCACTGAGAGCTGTCCTTCTCATCCCCGCGCTCGACAGCCGTCGTAGGTAAGCACCGTTCATTCACCTGCCCCGCTCGGCCGGCAGTCCTCCCGAGGCTCTCCTCGGCATGCCCTCTTTTCGGTGTGCCGCGCCCACATCTCTAAGGAAAGCGCCATGAACAGATCCACCGGACGGCGGCTCACCGCCGTGGCCCTGACCGTCGTCGCCCTCACCACCGGCATCACCGCCTGCTCGTCCGGCGGCAGCACGAGCACGCAGGGCGAGGACAGCGGCACCTACACCATCTGGGACCCGTACCCGCAGTTCGCCAAGGACTCGGCGTGGGCGAAGCTGCTCGACGGCTGCGGCACCAAGGCGGGCGTGAAGATCAAGCGGACCGCCTTCGACACCAGCGACCTGACGAACAAGGTCCTGCTGGCGGCCCAGCAGGACAACTCCCCGGACGTGCTCATCGTCGACAACCCGGTCGTCTCCACGCTGGCGGAGGCCGGCGTACTCACCACGACCGACGAGAACAAGGTGGACGTCTCGAAGGTGAGCCCCAACCTGCTTGCGGCCGGTCAGTCGAGCGGAAAGACATACGGCACCCCGATCGGCGCCAATACCCTCGCGCTCTATTACAACAAGGAGGTCCTGAAGGCCGTTGGTGTCGATGTCGCCTCGATCAAGGACTGGCCGTCGCTGACGGCGTCGCTGGAGAAGGTGAAGAAGGCGGGCATGAAGGGCATCACGTTCTCGGCGATCGGGACGGAGGAGGGCAGCTTCCAGTTCCTGCCGTGGTTCTGGGGTTCGGGCGCGAAGCTCACCGAACTCGACTCCGCCCAGGGTGTGTCGGCGCTGTCGCTGTGGACCGACTGGCTGGAGAAGGGGTACGCGCCCAACTCGGTCATCAACAACACCCAGACGACCAGCTGGCAGGAGTTCGCGAGCGGCGACTACGCCTTCGCCGAGAACGGCACGTGGCAGCTCGCCAATGCCGAGAAGGCGGGCTTCGACTACGGCGTCCTGCCCATCCCCGCCGCCACCGGGGGTAACGCCGCGGCCCCCACGGGCGGGGAGTTCGTCACCGTTCCCGTCCAGGGCGACACCGGCCGCTACACCACCGCACAGAAGCTCGTGACCTGCCTGACCAGCACGGAGAACCTCTACGCCACCGACACCACACTCTCCTACGTGGCCCCCACCACCGAGGTGCAGGACAAGCAGGTGGCCTCCGACGCCAAGCTGAAGCCCTGGGTCGATGCGGTCGGCGCGGCCAAGGGCCGTACCAGCGACGACCTCGGCACCAAGTACCCCAAGATCTCCGAACAGATGTGGAAGGCGGTCCAGACCGCTCTCAGCGGCGCCAAGTCCCCCAAGGACGCGCTCACTTCGGCGCAGAGCGCGGTCAAGTGATGTGCGGCCGATGAAGCAGACGACACACCCGCCCCGACATCACCCCGGGGCCGACCGGAAGGGGTCGGCCAACGCCGCCCCGCTCCCGCCCCGTTCCGCCTCCCCTCGCAGCCGCCCCAGTTCGCAGCAGTGGGCCGCGTGGGCCTTCCTCACCCCGGTCACCCTTTACCTCGGCCTGTTCTACGCCTATCCGCTCTACCGCAACCTCGATCTGAGTCTGCGCAACTACACGGTCCGCTCCTTCGTCCAGGGCGACGCGCCGTTCACCGGCCTCGCCAACTACCGGACCATCTTCGACGACCCGACCTTCGCCCCCGCGCTGGTGCACACGATCGTGTTCACCACGGTCTGTCTGTTCTTCCAGTACGCCATCGGCCTGGCCCTCGCGGTCTTCTTCAACCAGCACTTCCGGCTCTCGGCGACCCTGCGCGCCCTGTTCCTCGTCCCGTGGCTGCTGCCGCTGATCGTGTCGGCCTCCACCTGGTCGTGGATGCTGAACAGCGACTCGGGTCTCGTCAACGCCGTGCTGAGCGCGGTCGGAGCCGATCCGGTGAACTGGCTGACCTCGCCGTCCTGGTCGCTGACCTCGGTGATCATCGCCAACATCTGGATCGGCGTCCCGTTCAACCTGGTCGTGCTCTACAGCGGCCTGCAGTCCATCCCCGGCAGCCTGTACGAGGCCGCCGCCCTCGACGGCGCGAGCGCGTGGCGGCGCTTTCGGAGCATCACCTTCCCCCTGCTGCGTCCGGTGTCCGCCATCACCCTGCTGCTCGGCCTCGTCTACACCCTCAAGGTCTTCGACATCATCTGGATCATGACCAAGGGCGGCCCGGCGGACTCGTCCACCACCTTCGCCACCTGGTCCTACCGGCTCGGCTTCGGTAACCTGCTGCCCGCCTTCGGCCCAGGAGCGGCCGTCGGCAACCTGCTCGTCGTCGCCGCCCTGGTCTTCGGCCTGGTGTATCTGAGGGTCCAGAGAAGGCAGGCGCCGGCATGAACTCCCTGCACCGGCGCCGCCGTACGGGGTGGAAGACGGCCCTCGGCCTGGCGCTCACCGCGGTCATGCTCTTCCCGGTCTACTGGATGCTCAACGTGTCCTTCACCCGCGACCAGGACATGCGCAGGAGCCCGCCCGACCTGTTCCCCACCCACGGCACTCTGGCGGGTTACCGTGCCGTCTTCGACCAGCAGTTGCCCTACCTCGGCACCAGTCTCGTCATCGGTCTGGGCACCGTGGCCCTGACCGTGCTCCTGGCCGCGCCCGCCGGCTACGCGCTCGCCAAACTGCGCCCGCGCGGCGGCGGTGTGCTCAGCTTCCTCTTCCTGGTCGCCCAGATGATCCCCGGCATCATCATGGCGATGGGCTTCTACGCCATCTACCTCAGCCTCGGGCTGCTCCAGTCGGTACCGGGCCTGATCGTGGCGGACTCCACGCTGGCGGTCCCCTTCGCCGTACTCATCTTCACCGCGTTCATGTCCGGCATCCCGGAGGAACTGCTCCAGGCCGCCAAGACGGACGGGGCCGGGCCCCTGCGCACGTTCCGGTCGATCGTGCTGCCGATGAGCCGCAACGCCGTCGTCACCGTGTCGCTGTTCGCGTTCCTGTGGTCCTGGTCCGACTTCGTCTTCGCGAGCACCCTCGCGGGCGGTGGCGCCCACGAGCCGATCACCCTCGGCATCTACCACTACATCGGCAACAACAACCAGGAGTGGAACGCCATCATGGCCACCGCCGTCGTGGCCTCGCTGCCCGCAGCGGTCATCCTCGTCCTCGCCCAGCGCTATGTCGCCGCCGGCGTCACCGCCGGAGCGGTGAAGGACTGACCCTGAGCCGACCACGGCGCTGCCCCTCGCCGGCCCCGGCCTCTGCCCAAGAAATGAGTAACGCCTGATGACCGCCGCCCGATCCGGCCCGGCCTTCTCCATCCACGACATCCCGTTCAGCACATACGGCTCCTGGTTCGGCATATCCCCCGTGCTCGCCGAACGGACCCGCGCCGAGGACCTGCACCTCGTGTCGCACCAGAACGGCATGCACGCCGTCCTGCGCTTCGTCCCCCTCGACGCCACGACGGGCGACCGGGCCGACACCCGAGTCGAGTCCACGCCCAGCCTGCTCGGGTGGGCCCGGGACGACGGGCGCATCGACCTCACCTACGAGTCACCGGACACCGTCCGCCTGCGAGGCGAGGGGCTGGGCCTGCGCATCACCGCGGCGGACCGGGCGCTGACCCCGTTCACGGGCACGTACTTCTACCGTGACCCGGCGGACGGCGCCCACGTGTTCACCTCGTACGAGACCGGGCGCCGCTACCGGATCACCGTACTGTCCGGCTCCGCCGTCGAAGAGACCGGTGGCCAGGCCCTCGGCGGCAGCGACCGCGGACTCACGATCAGCGCGGACGCCGGAGCGGTCTGGGAGGCGGCCGTCGAGGAACTGGACAGTGCACGCGGTCCCTACGCCTCCTCGACCAGGTTCAGCGAGGTCGTCGCGGCGGCGGAGAGGGACTTCGCCGCCTTCGTGGACGCGGTGGCCCCCTGGCGTTCGCCGGGTACCCCGGCCGCCGAACTCGCCGCGTACGTCATGTGGTCGGCGACCGTCCGCCCGGCATCCCTCGTCACCCGGCCCGCGGTGCTGATGTCCAAGCACTGGATGGACAAGGTCTGGAGCTGGGACCACTGCTTCAACGCCCTGGCCCTGGCGCCCGGGGCGCCCGACCTGGCCTGGGACCAGTTCTCGCTGCCGTTCGACCACCAGGACGAGAGCGGGGCACTGCCCGACTCGGTGACCCACTCCGAGGTCCTCTACAACTTCGTCAAACCACCCATCCACGGCTGGACCCTGTCCCACCTGCGCCGACGGCTCCCCGACCCCCTCGACCGGACGCAACTCGCCGAGATCTACCGTCGGTTGAGTCGCTGGACGGAGTTCTGGCTCACCGCGCGCCGCGCACCGGGTGCCGACCTGCCCCACTACCAGCACGGCAACGACAGCGGCTGGGACAACGCCACGACCTTCGACCCCGAACGCGTGGTCGTCACCGCCGACCTGGCCGCCTTCCTCGTCCTTCAACTCCGCGAACTCGCGGAACTGGCCGACGAGTTGGGTCTTCCCGGTGAGGCTCGCCGATGGACCCGTACCGCCGACGCGACCCAGGCCGCCATGCTCGACCAACTGTGGACAGGGGAGCGGTTCGTCGCTCGAGGCGTCGACACGTCAAAGACGTGGAGCACGTCCAGTCTGCTGGACCTGATGCCGATGGTGCTCGGGGAACACCTGCCCGACAACGTGGCCAAGGCCCTGGCCGCCAGGATCGACACCCATCTCACCCCGTACGGACTGGCCACTGAACTGCCCACCTCACCCCACTACCGCGCAGACGGCTACTGGCGCGGCCCGATCTGGGCACCTTCCACCGTCCTCATCGAGGACGGCCTGCGCCGCGCCGGCCGCCACCGGCTCGCGGACGAGATAAGCGACCGTTTCCGCGCTCTGTGCGAGACCTCCGGCTTCGCGGAGAACTTCGACGCCCTGACCGGTACGGGCCTGCGCGACCGTGCCTACACCTGGACCGCCGCCGGCTACCTCCTCCTCGCCGAAGCTCACGAACTCCGGCACGCCACACCGCCATCCGCCGCGCACGCCGACGGATGAGAACCACCTTCCGGCATCACCCAGGCGACCTTGGACTACTTCGCCCGGCGGCTCAGCGAGGTCGCCGCGCAGCTGCCCACCACCCCTGGACCGTGTGTCCACCGGCTTCTGCCGGCAGGGGTGGTACTGCCTGGGCGAGGTGGAACTGACGAGCACTGCGAGCCTGCCGTCGACGCGGCTGCTTCGCGCCGTTGTCCATGTTCGGGCCCGGGCCTGCGGCGTGGTGAGGCATCCTGGACTGTTCCGTACGCAAGAGGGTCGGGGGTCCTTATGCGGATCAGCAGTGCCGAAGAGGCCAGGCAGGCGGGGGCGGCCCTGATGTTCACGGGGCGGCTGTTGTGTCTGCTGGGGGTGGCGAGTATCGCTTACTCGGTCTATGGAATGTTCATGGGCCATCCGCAGTCCACCACATTGATGTTCGGTCTCCTCTCGGCGGTATACCTTCTCGGCGAGAGGCACCGGCGGGAGTCCCTGGTGTACATGTCGGAGTCTATTGCGCAGGAGTTCGGGTTACGCGATTCCGCGGCGCAGCGTGAAGAGCCGGGGAGTGTCCAGAGTTCCTGGAGACGCACCTTGGTCGTGCGCTACGGGATGCAGATGGGCGTGCTCCTGGTGAGTCTGGGTGCAATGATCCTCGCTCCCGTCGTCCTGGCTGTCGGCAAGGAGGTGCGTACGCAGGAGCGGACGGCCGACTGGACTGACCTGTTGTCGCTCTCCGCATCCATGGTCGTGGTCATAGCGGCGCTTGTCGGGGAGAGCAGGGCCTACGCCATGGTGATCGCGCCCCGGACCGAGGACAGCCCCGGCTCTCTCCGGCCGGTAGCCTCCATGGTCATGTGGGGGACGTTGGCCCTGCTTCCTCTGGCATACGTGGGCGCGCGGGCGGCGGCCACCGAGGGCGGGACGACCCTCAGCCTGGATATCCTCCCCGTTTACGCGATGGCAGCCTCCTTGGCAGCGCTGTGCCTGGCGCGCGGCAACCGTGTGTTCCGCCTGTATGTGCGCGCGAAGACCTCCCGGGTGGTGAACTCCCCCGACGAGGTTCAACCGCGTACCTTCTCGCTCTTGCTGAGGCCCTTCGACGAGGACCCGCGCCTGTTGCGTGACCAGCAGGTTTTCACCGCGAAGACTCTGATCAAGGGCTGGTTCTCGATCGGTGTCCCGGAGGAGCAGAAGATCTGCCGTGCCCTGAGCTGGGCCGGCCCCCCGATCGCCGTCGGCGTGCCCGGCGAGCAGCTGGCCCCCGATGGTGCCGCACGCTTCTACCTCCCTCGCCACCAGTGGCACGCCACCGTGACGACGATGATGGTGCGCGCCCGTCTGGTGGTGCTGATCCTGGGAGACAGTGACGGCGTCGCGTGGGAACTGGCCGAGGCGTTCAGGGTCGTCCCGCCGCAACGACTGGTGCTGGTCGTTCCCGTGCGTGGTGCCTCCGGATACACCACCTTGCAAAAAAACCTGCGTGAGGCGATGCGCCCACATCTCAAGCCGACGGATCAGATCCCCGATTTCCCCGAGTACGGGGGAGGCTTCGGCTTCTCGTCGAGGACCCAGGGGATCATCTACTTCACGTCCGGCTGGCGGCCCGTCTACGCGCCGTTGCGTGCCGGCCTCGAGCCCACCGACCGGCTGGCACTGTCGCTGGCGCGGGCGAGTATCCCCATCGCCGCGCAACTGCGCCAGTTCGAGTCGGGCATGCCATCGGATGTCCCGGGGAAACAGCACTGACGAGCCCCAACCGGCCAGGGGCTTCGGGATGCCCCAGGAGGGACCAGGGCGGCACCTGATCCGCAACAGCGGGCTGAGGTGCTGGAACTGTACAAACCCGCCGTCGAGACGGCGGCCGGGCTGCCCCCACCAGCCGGATTCGGCCGAGAGGAATCCAGCCAGAAGCTCTGCCGCGGGCGCACGCGTCCTGGCCCGCGCACTGCCGGGCGACGAGGCCCATGGAGAGCTCGCAGACGGCCGTCGGGGCTCCTTCGTTCGGGATCAGGCGCTGCTCTCCACCCTTCGAAAAGGGACCCATGGAGTTACCACTAAGTAGCCGACAATGATCGGTAAGGTTTGCGCCTCGTCGTTGATCGACTGTGCGCGGCCGGGGGGCCGTGGGGGAGGGGTGGGTTGTGGGCAGGTTGCCTGACGTGTTCGCGGTGCCTCGGATGATGCGGCATTTCGCGGCCACCGGCGAGGGACTGCCGCCCGACGGCACAGTGGAGGTGGACGCGCCGGATTCCGCTCTGCGGGCAGCGCTCTCCTCGGCCCGGTCAGGTGCCTGGGCACCGGCGGCGGAACTGTTGGCACAGGCGCGCATCGCCCGCGACTGGGAACGGCGCGGTGAGTACAGCTCCGCCCTGGCCGAACTCGCCCTGCACCACACCGGATGGCTCGAGGACTGGCGGCAGGAGCGGCCCTTCGATCCCGATCTCGGCCTGGTGGCGGCCGAGTTGGAGATCGACCGTGCCTGGCAGATACGTACCTCCGCGCGCGCCCGCCACGTGTCGCAGGACCAGTTCCGGGCGTTCCGCACCGTCCTGCGCGACGCGGAACCGGTGCTGCGGAAGGCCGCCGACCTCAACCCCGAAGACCCCGTTCCCTGGCGGATCCTCATCGCCCATGCCATGGGGCTCGGAGCTCCCCGCGAGGTGTTCGACGAGTATCTGGCCCGGGGGCGTGAAGCCGACCCGCATCACGTGGGGCTGCATGCCCGCGCGGTGCAGTACCTGGCACAGAAGTGGTACGGCTCGCACGCGGAGATGTTCGAGTTCGCCGAGTCGGCCGCCGCGGCGTCCCCTGAGGGTTCACCGCTGCGCGGACTGCCTCTGCACGCGGTCACCGAGTACGCGCTGGAGCACGAGGCGGGGATCGGACAGGGGCCGCTGGCGTGGTCCAGGATCGAGGGGCTTGTCGAGTCGGGCCTGGAGCTGTCCGCCGTGTTCGGGCCGGGCGACCGGCGAGCGGCGGGCTTCCGCAACCACCTCGCGCTCGCGCTGATCCGCTCCGGGCGCGAGGCCGAAGCCCTGGAGGTCTTCCGCCTCATCGGCACCGACGCGCGCACATTCCCCTGGGCGTACCTGGGCGATCCACGGGAGATCTTCCTCCTCATGCGCCAGGGAGTTCGCGCCCATGTCGCCCGCCGGACACCGTACTTCGGCGGCTCCGCACCAGCGCCGACCGCCGTCGGCCCGTCGAACGTGGCGGACACTGCGAGCACGGGGGATACAACTGACGCCGACACGACGGACACAGCGGATACGGCCCGAGCGACGCCCCCGCCCGCGGCCATGGCCATCGCTCTGGCCGGCGCACCACTGCGGGACGTCCGCGAGGCAATTCTGATCACCGGCACGACCATGCGTCTCGTCCCGGTACCCGGCAACGCCACTTTCGTCGAGACCGCGCCCTCAGCGGAACCTCCGGGCCGCCGCAAGGGCACGCGCACGACCCTGCTCGGCGAGGGCGGGCTGCCCCGGCTGGCGCGTACCTTCAGCCGGGGTGAGAAGTGGCCGGTCCTGGTGGCGGCCAAGGAGGGCGCTGACTACACCCTCCACCTGTACCGCGACGGCCGCCTGGTGACCGCTCACGCCTGGTGGGCCGACCCCGCCGAGATGCCGACGCAGGAAGAGGCACAGGACCGGGCGACCGCGCTGGCGGCTGCCTACGGAATGACGGACCACCGACCCCTCACCGCGGTACTGCGCGGTACAGGTGATCCACGACAGCACCTCGACGAGGCGTTCGCCACGCTCGGGCTGCCCTCACTCCCGGCCGGCTTCGGGTATCGCCCCGAGCCCCTGGCCGAGGTGCGGGGTGCCCAGCTGGTCGAGCGGCGGTCCTTCTTCCGCGCGATCAAGGAGTCGCTGTCCTCCGAGCGCGACCGCGCCTCCGACGGGGAGCTGCCCCCACTGACCTGACCGGACCGGACCTGATCGCGCCGCGTGGAGCGCGTGTGCGATCAGCGGCGCCGTCGTCAGCCGTACGCCCTGCCGCCACGCGTCGTCTGTCGCGAGCCTGCCGATGGTGGACCCCGGTCACCGAATGGAGCAATCCCGGCGGGATCGCGCCGTACGCACACGTCCTGGGTTCCGTTCCGGTCAGGAATTCGAGAAGCGCCGTTCTCGTGGTCGTAGCTAGCGTCTTTGCCATGACTTCCATCGCATCCGTCACCCTTGAGGTGGCCGACCCCACAGCCGCCGACCGCTTCTACACCACCGCGTTCGAGCTGGGCGGCCAGGTACGCCTGCGGGCGTCGGAGACACCGTCGACCGGCTTCCGCGGGTTCACGCTGTCGCTCGTGGTGTCCCAGCCGGCCAACGTCAACGCCCTCATCGACGCCGCCGTCGGGGCCGGTGCCGCGACGCTGAAGCCCGCCAGCAAGTCACTCTGGGGCTATGGGGGCGTCGTACAGGCACCGGACGGGACGATCTGGCAGGTCGCGTCGTCGTCGAAGAAGGACACCGGCCCGGCCACCCGGCAGTTCGACGAGCTCGTGCTCCTGCTCGGCGTCGAGGACGTGAAGGCCAGCAAGCAGTTCTACGTCGAGCGCGGCCTCACCGTGGCGAAGAGCTTCGGCGGCAAGTACGTCGAGTTCGCCACCGAGGCCGATCCCGTCAAGCTCGCGCTGTACAAGCGCCGTGGCCTGGCCAAGGTCGCCGGCGTCTCTCCCGACGGCACCGGATCGCACCGGCTCACGATCGGCAGCGATGCCGAGCCGTTCACCGACCCGGACGGCTTCGCGTGGACCACCGCGTCGGAGACCGCCTCGCTGTGAACCGGGTGACGCGGCTGCGCCCCGACATCGACGAAGGAGCCCTCTCACCGGCCGCGGTCCGCCGCGGCCGGCTCACCCTTGAGCCGGGTCGCTCTCGGATCACTCGCTACCGCTGAGGCCGCACGGCCCGTCGCCCGACGGTGACGAGGTTGGCGGGTGGTGGGGGAGGGGGGAGCGGTGGTTCCGGAGGCCATGTGCGCCACTTCCTCCCAGGTCAGGCACACATGTGGTGGGGCAACACAGTTCTGGGTCTGGGTCTGGGGCTGGGTATGCGTGCGGGCTCCATGCCTCCTCGTGAATAGCGACGAGACGTATCGTCTTGCTAATAGCTCCGTCATGTCGTACCGTCCTCCGCATGGGTTCCCTGTGAGAAAGTCGGCGCCGATGGCGTAGAGCAACGCTCCGCCATCGTCGCGCCCCATCGTGCCCTCCCATCCACCCGATCCGGCCCGGGCCGAAGCCTGCGGCCAGGAGGGATCCGCTCATGCGCGGCTCACAACTCACCCTTCACCACGTCACCAAGCGCTATCCCGGCCGCACCGTCCTCGACCAGGTGTCCTTCACTGTGAAGCCGGGCGAGAAGGTCGGGCTCATCGGAGAGAACGGCTCGGGCAAGTCCACCCTTCTGCGGCTCATCGCGGGCCAGGAGCGCCCGGACAGCGGCGAGTTGACCGTGTCCGCCGTCGGCGGCATCGGCTACCTTCCGCAGACCATCCCCCTGCCGCCGACCGCGACCGTCCAGGACGCGGTCGACCTGGCTCTCGCGGACCTGCGCGCGCTGGAGGGGGAGCTGCGGCGGGCCGAGCAGGCGCTCGGCGACGGCGCGGACCCGGTGGCGCTCGCCGCGTACGCCGCCCTTCTCCAGCGCTACGAGGCGCGCGGTGGTTACGACGCCGACCACCGCGTCGACCTCGCCCTGTCCCATCTCGGTCTGCCCGCCCTCCGTCGCGACCGACGGCTGGGCACCCTCTCCGGCGGTGAACGCTCCCGGCTGGTCCTGGCCGCCGTCCTCGCCGGCCGCCCGGAGCTGCTGCTCCTGGACGAGCCGACGAACGACCTGGACGACCAGGCCGTTCAGTGGCTGGAGGCACAACTGCGGGCCCATCGCGGCACGGTGCTCGCGGTCACCCACGACCGTGTCTTCCTGGAGCGCCTGACGGCCACGGTTCTGGAGGCCGACGCGGGAAAGGTCACCCGGTACGGAGACGGCTACGCCGGGTATCGCACCGCCAAGGCCGCGGAACGCCGCAGCCGACTCCAGGAGTACCAGGAGTGGCGGGACGAGCTGGCCCGCAACGAGCGGCTGGCCGCCGGCCACGCGGTCCGCCTCGGCGGCATCCCGCGCAAGGCCCCGCTGGCCAACTTCGGCCACGGCGGCTTCCGGGCCCGCGGCCGGGCGCACGGCGCGATGGCCCGGATCCGCAACGCCCGCGAGCGGGTCGACCGACTGACGGCGAACCCGGTGGCGCCGCCGCCGGAGCCGCTGACGTTCACCGCACGCGTCGGGACGACGGGGGAGGGCGCGGATGCGTCACCGGCCGAGCTCCCCTCCGTACAGCTGTCGGACGTACGGGTGGGAGACCGCCTCCACCTGGACTCCCTCACCCTCGGCCGCTCCGGCCGGCTGCTGGTCACCGGCCCCAACGGCGCGGGCAAGACCACTCTGCTGAAGCTGCTCGCAGCCGAGTTGCGGCCCGACGAGGGCTCGGTGCGGGTGCCGGGCCGCGTGGGCCATCTACGCCAGGACGAGACGCCGTGGCCGCCGGGCCTGACGGTGGTGGAGGCGTTCGCGCTGGGCCGGGTGGGCTCCGCCGACGAACACGCGCACGCCCTGCTGGCCCTCGGTCTCTTCCGCCCGGCGGAGCTCCGGCTACGCATCGGCGAGCTGTCGTACGGCCAGCGCCGCCGCGTGGACCTCGCACGGCTGGTATCCGAGCCCGCTGATCTCCTGCTGCTCGACGAACCGACCAACCACCTGTCCCCAGCGTTGGTCGAAGAACTGCAGGCGGCGCTGGCCCACTTCGCGGGCGCAGTCGTCCTCGTCACGCATGATCGCGCGTTGCGTACGGGGTTCAGGGGCGAGCATCTGCATGTGCCGGGGACGGCCTGTGTCCGCTTGGGGTGATGGCCGGGCGGCGAGGCCGTCGCGGCCGTCGATCTCGCGCGGGGTGGTGGTGCGTGCGGCGAGTCGGGGTGGGTCGAGCCGGCCGTGTCCACGGGAATCTTCGCCGACGGAACTGAGTTACTTCGACAACGATTTCAAACGGGGGGACCGCGGTCCACCTGCGGGGAGGGACGGGAGCCGATGAGCCTTCGTCAGTACGAGTACGCCCTGGCCGTTGCCGAGGAGGGCTCGGTGACGGCGGCCGCGGAGCTGCTGCGCGTCGCTCAACCGTCGGTGTCCCAGCAGATCCGCGGCCTGGAGCGGGAACTCGGAGTGAAACTGTTCGCCCGCACGCCGACCGGCCTGGTGCCCACCGTGGTCGGACGTGCGTTCCTGCGGGAGGCGGAGGTCGCGGTGAGCGCGGCGCGGCGGGCGAGGGCGACGGCGCGGGCCGGCGCCGACGAGCTGGTGGGCGAGCTGGTGGTCGCGGTGCAGATGGGCTTTGCCACGCGGCAACTACCGGGCGCGTTGGGCGCGCTGCGTCGCCGCTTCCCGCAGCTGGAGGTCACCGTCTTCGAGGAGCCGAGCCACGCCGAGCTGGAGCGGCTGTGCCGACGGGGCGTGCTGAACCTCGCCCTGATGGCGGCGTGCGAGCGCAGCCCCGCCGACGCCCACCACCTGGGCGACGAGGAGTTCGTCGTGGTGCTGGGCGCCGGGCATCGGCTGCTCGCCGCGGACCGGGTCGAACTGCGCGAGCTTGAGGGGGAGCCGTGGGTGAGGTTCGACCGCGACAGCGCGCTCGACGCCGTACTGCTGAAGGTGCTGCGGGACAACGATCTGACCCCGCAGACGGTCGCCCGTGTGTCCCAGACGGCGACTGCCGTGCGCTGGGCCGCCAACGGGCTGGGGGTGACGCTCGTGCCGGCCTCCGCGGTGCCCCACGGTCACGAGCACCTAGCGCGCCCGGTGTTCCCGGTCGTGTCCCAGCCCGTCCTCGCCGTGGTCCGGCACGGCGAGGGCCCGGCGGAGACGACCCTGCTCGAACTCCTGCGTAAGGAGACCTGGTCCGAGTCCCCTTCCCTCTCACCGATTTCCTGACGCCAGAGAGAAAGGAAGCGGCGCCGCGGAATTCCTCATTATCGAGGCCGACGTGTTCGGAATTCCGGAGGCGTCACCCCCTGGGGAATTCTCCACCGTCCACGACGAGATTGCTCGCGGTCAGCCAGCTCGTGCGGTCGGACACGAGGAACAGCACTGCGTGCGCGATGTCGTTGGGCTGCCCCTCACGTCCGAGGGGAGGGGTGTTGGTGGCCTGGCCGGGCCCCTCGTCCAGACGCGCCCACTGCTCCCGCGTCGCCTCGCCGCCCGGGGTGGCGGTCCTGCCGGGAGACACGGTGTTGACCCGGATCCCGAACGGGGCCAGCTCCGCGGCCAGTCCCCGGCTGTAGTTCTCCAGCGCCGCCTTCGCCGCCGTGTAGTGCAGGAACGGTGGTGGCGTTGGGGGGACCGCCGCCGAGGAGACGTGCACGATCGCTCCCGAACGCCGTTCCCGCATCCCCGGTGCCAGCAGCGAGTCCAGCCGCACGGACGCCAGGAAGTTCAGGTCCAGCGCGTCCTGCCACACCTCGTCGGGGATGGCCAGAGCTCCCTTGTACGGTTGCGCCCCACCCGCGTTGTGGACCAGGACGTCCACCCCGCCGAGCACCTCCTGCGCGGCCGCGGCGAGCGCCTCCGCGCCGGCCCGTGTCCGTACGTCGGCCGCCACGAAGCCGGCCCCCTCCGGCCCCGTGTTCGTCGCCGCCCTGGCGGTCGTGAGCACCTCGGCACCGGCGTCCAGGAGTTGGCGCACGACGGCCGCTCCGATTCCGCGAGTACCACCCGTGACCAGGGCCCGCTTTCCCGCGAGTTCCCGCGTTCCTGATCCGTTCTCCATTGTCGTCATTCCATCGGTCCTCTCGATCGTGAAATCTCCGCTCGATCGAAGGTACGGCCGGAAAAGAAAGAGAGGCAAAGACCAAAAGTCAGCACCAGCTATAGGGAATTCCTATGCCCCCCAGGCCCTCGCTGGGGCCGGGTCCGTTCGACCGCGACGACCCACTGGGCGAGTCCTGCACCGCCCCAGGGCGTGAGCCCCGTCTCACCCGGGCGCCACCCCTTGGCTATGCAACGAGTTGCATATGAGGATCTGGGCATGGCGCTCGAACACGCGATCCTCGTCTCCCTGCTGGAGAAGCCGGGCTCCGGCTACGAGCTGGCCCGGCGGTTCGAACGATCCATCGGATACTTCTGGACCGCCACGCACCAGCAGATCTACCGCGTCCTCAAGCGCATGGAGAGCGACGGCCTGCTCAGCGTCCGCGGGTTGCCGCAGCAGAGCCGGCCGGACAAGAAGGAGTACTCCGTCGTGGGTCCCGGCCGCGCCGCCCTCTCACAGTGGCTGCACGAACCGATCGAACCCGAGAGCATCCGGCACGAGCTCGCCGTGAAGATCCGCGGCGCGGCCTTCGACGACCCGTCCCTGCTGATCCGTGAGGTCGAACGGCACCGGCAGGTGCACAGCGACCGGCTCGCGCACTATCTCGCCGGGGAACTGCGCGACTTCACCGGCCCGGCGGCCCCCGCCTCGCTCGACGCCGGCCAGGAACTGCAGCATGTCGTGCTGCGCGGCGGCATCGCGTACGAGCGCATGACGATCGCCTGGCTCGACGACGTACTCGCCACCCTCCGCCGCCTCGGCACGCCCCACCCGCACAACTGAGCCGTCGGCCACCGCCGCCCGCGCTCCGCGACCTCCATTCCCGCACTCTTCACCCTCAACCCTCAACCCTCGGAAGGCGGACCTCCATGGCCGACTCCCTCCTTTTCAACCCGCGCACGTACGACCCGGCGCAGTTCGACCCCGAGACCCGCCGGCTGCTGCGTGCCACCGTCGACTGGTTCGAGGACCGCGGCAAGCGCAGGCTGATCGAGGACTACCGTTCCCGCGCCTGGCTGGCCGACTTCCTCGCGTTCGCCGCCAAGGAAGGGCTGTTCGCCACCTTCCTCACCCCGGCGTCCGCCGCCGGCGACAAGGACCAGCGCTGGGACACGGCCCGGATCGCCGCCCTCAACGAGATCTTCGGGTTCTACGGTCTCGACTACTGGTATGCATGGCAGGTGACCATCCTCGGTCTCGGACCGGTCTGGCAGAGCGACAACACCGCGGCTCGCGCCCGCGCGGCGGAACTCCTCGGCCAGGGCGAGGTGTTCGCCTTCGGCCTCTCCGAGAAGACCCATGGCGCCGACATCTACTCCACCGACATGCTGCTGACGCCCGACGGCAACGGCGGCTTCAGGGCCACGGGCTCCAAGTACTACATCGGCAACGGCAACGCCGCCGGGCTCGTCTCGGTCTTCGGCCGACGCACCGACATCGAGGGCCCGGACGGCTACGTCTTCTTCGCCGCCGACAGCCGCCACCCGGCCTATCACCTCGTGAAGAACGTCGTCGACTCCTCGAAGTACGTCAGCGAGTTCCGCCTCGCGGACTATCCGGTGGGCCCGGACGACGTCCTGCACACGGGCCGGGCCGCCTTCGACGCCGCCCTCAACACCGTCAACGTCGGCAAGTTCAACCTCTGCACCGCCTCGATCGGCATCTGCGAGCACGCGATGTACGAGGCGGTCACCCACGCCCACAACCGCATCCTGTACGGCCGCCCCGTCACCGCCTTCCCGCACGTGCGCCGCGAGCTGGCCGACGCGTACGTCCGCCTCGTCGGCATGAAGCTGTTCTCAGACCGCGCCGTCGACTACTTCCGTTCCGCCTCGCCGGACGACCGCCGCTACCTGCTCTTCAACCCGATGACGAAGATGAAGGTGACCACGGAGGGCGAGAAGGTCATCGACCTGATGTGGGACGTGATCGCCGCCAAGGGCTTCGAGAAGGACACCTACTTCGCACAGGCCGCCGTCGAGATCCGCGGGCTGCCCAAGCTTGAGGGCACGGTCCACGTCAACCTCGCGCTGATCCTCAAGTTCATGCGCAACCACCTCCTGAACCCGGCGGAGTTCGCGGCCGTACCGACCCGCCTCGACGCCGCCGACGACACCTTCCTCTTCGAGCAGGGACCGGCCCGCGGCCTGGGCTCCGTGCGTTTCCATGACTGGCGTCCCGCCTACGACGCGTATGCCGGGGTGCCGAACGTCGCCCGCTTCCGGGAGCAGGCCGACGCCTTGTGCGAGTTCGTCGCCACGGCAGCGCCCGACGAGGAGCAGAGCCGCGACCTCGATCTTCTTCTCGCCGTCGGCCAGCTGTTCGCGCTGGTGGTGCACGGCCAGCTGATCCTGGAGCAGGCCCGCCTGACGGGCCTCGACGAGGACGTGCTCGACGAGCTGTTCTCCGTCCTCGTCCGCGACTTCTCCGCCTACGCCGTCGAGCTGCATGGCAAGGACTCCGCCACTGCGGCTCAGCAGAGCTGGGCGATCGGTGCGGTCCGGCGACCCGTCGTCGACGAGGCGCGTTCGGGGCGCGTCTGGGAGCGTGTCGAGGCACTGTCCGGGGCGTACGAAATGGCGCCGTGACAGCGAGCCGAGGGGACTCGGCGACACGTGACGGCTATGCCCCGCGGGAGCTGTGACGCTCGTACCGTGGCCCTCCGCGCGACCTGCCGCGCCGAGGCCACGGTACGTGGTGCCGACTTCGCTGCTTGCCGGCCGTAGTCATCGCCAGGGCGGGCGCCGCCGGGTCACGCCCGTCGGCACCGTCACGGGTCAACCCCTGCCCGGCAGGGATCCGGTGCGAGTTCCGGCAGGCTGCTCGCCCTCGTGCGCCGGGGACTCGTGCTCGGCGCGGGGGACGAAGTAGTCGGCGTCCTTTGGCCGCTGGGCCCCCGGGCGGGGACGCGGCGCCGGCACGAGGTGGGGGATGTGCTTGGAGCAGTGCACATACGCCTCCTCCACCGTGATGTGCACCCAGAATTCGGGCCTGCGTCCTGGAGCGGTGTCCACAGGAAGGCGGGGGTAGGCGCGCCGTTGGTCCTCGTCCCGGTGGAGCCGAGCGGCGCCATTGACGTGCAGGCCGATGTGGTCCTGGGCGAAGTCGACGAAGAGCAGGCCGATATGCGGGTTCTCGGTGATGTTCCCCGCACTGGCGAGGACCCCGTTGCCACGGTACTCGGGGTAGGTGAGGGTGCCGTCGTCCAGCACGGTGACGAAGCCCGGGGGACCGGCACGGAACGTGACGTCACAGGCTCCGCCGGCGTCCGACGTGGACAGGAACGCCATGGTCTGCCGCCCTATGAAATCCGCCATCTGCGGGGTCAGACGGGTCTGCACCTGGCGGTCGTAGAAAGTGGCGGCCTGGTCGGCCGTGCCGAGAAGGTGCTGCAGGCGGCGCTCGCCGACGGAGCCGGTGGACTCGTGGGTGTGGTTCACGGAACGCGCTGCCTTCCTATGGCCTTCAGCTGGGCGTGGGGAGCGACGGCACTCTAACCCTGGATGGAGCACCCTGTCGTGGTCCGCACAGGTAAGCGATGCCCCATCACGGACATTACGATCTACGAGTGGCGGGGCGACTTCGGCAATGCTGGCCTCAATGGGCTCCAAGCTGACGGTTCATGCTGTCGTCCTGGACACGGTCGTCGCCCGGCATTGCCGGGGAAAGGGAGTCGGTGCCGAGCTCGTCGCAACGGCGGCCGAGGAAGCGCGTGCCGCGAAGTGCGAGTGGCTTCACGTCGACTTCGAGGAGCACCTGCGTTCGTTCTATTGCGATGTCTGTGGCTTCAGCGAAACGACAGCCGGTCTGATCGCTCTGTAGCAACGTGGGCCAAGCCCGGGGCGGTCAAGACCGGTGGAGGGGAGCCGTCCCGACCCAGCGGTGGTAGGCGTCCAGATCGACGTTGCTGCCGCACACGATGGTGACGACGTGTCGGCCGGCGAAGCGGTCACGGTCTTCGAGGATCGCCGCGATGCCGAGCGCGGCCGAAGGCTCGACGACGAGGCCGGCATGGTCGAGGAGCATCCGCATACCGGCGATGATCGACGCCTCCTGGACCAGGACGGCGTCGTCAGCGACCAGGAGCAGGTCGTCCAGGACGGCCGGGATGGGACACCGGCCGGCGACGCCGTCAGCGATGGTGTCGGTCGAGTCGGTGGTGACGACACGTCGCCTGTGCCACGAGCGTGTCAGCGCCGGTGCGCCCAGCGGCTGGACGCAGATCACCTCGACTTCGGGTGCCAGGGCCTTCACGACATGACCCACACCGGTGGCCAGCGCCCCGCCGCCGAGAGCGATCAGGACGGTGTCGAACGACGGCGCGGTGTCCACCAGCTCCAGGCCGATGGTCGCCGCGCCCTCGCAGGTCTCGATGTCCAGGCTGTCTTCGACCAGCCGGATGTCGTCATACCGTGCGATGGCCGCCGCCCGCTCGCGGGCCGTTTCGTGGTCGCCGTCCACCAGCTCCAACCCGGCGCCCCATGCGCGGATGCGATCAAGCTTGGCCCGAGTCGCGAAGCGGGATGCCACGACTGTGATGTCGAGTCCCCGGCCGCGACCGGACCACGCGAGGGCCTGGCCAAGATTGCCCGCGCTCGCGCACACCGCGGCTCGCGAGGCTTGGTCGGCCAGCAGGCTCGCGACTACCTCGGTGCCGCGGGCCTTGAAGCTGCGGACCGGGTTCGCCGTTTCGAGCTTGATGCTCACCGCGCACCCGAGACCGGACTCCAGCGCCTCGCAGCGGTACAGCGGAGTGTCGAGAAAGACCGGGTCGATGACCTGGCGAGCCGCCCGGATCCGATCAGTGTCGAGACGCGTCTCCAGCACGACACAGCAGCGTAGTGCCATGGGCGCTGGTTCCCTGAGCAACAGGCAGTAGTTGCAGGTCGGTTGAGGGGTGTCACGCCGGGGCGGACCCCTCGGGGCGTTCGACGAGGCGACCGCTCTCGAAGCGGGTGCCGGCCGCTGTCAGAGGCTGGCCAGCAGGCCGACGAGCGGGGCGGGTACGTGGTCGGGGTCGAGGGCGTCGACGAGGACGCGGCCGTAGTGGATCTTGCGCCCCTTCTTCGTGCCGAGGAACCGCCGCAACTGCTGGTGGGCGGTGCGTCCTTGCTGCGCGGGCTGGGACCGGAAGGTCCGCAGGGCGCGCAGGTCACCCTCCCCTCGTACGAGTTCCTCCACCTGGCCCGTGCCCAGGGCGCGGATGAGCTCGTCCTCCAGGTCCGCCGCGCAGACGAAGTACCTCGGCGGTGCGGCACCGGCCTGCTCCAGGGCACGGGTGTAGTAGCGCCGTTCTCTTTCGTCGCAGAGCCCCGTGAGGCGCAGGCCCAGGCCGGGTGGACCGAGGAGACGGGCGTAGCGCCCGACGTTCATGGCGCCACCCATGGTCAGGACGCAGATTCCCTCGGCCTCCAGGTCCCGGCCGCGCCGCTCGGCCAGCGCATTGACCGCCGCCACGTCGCTCGGTCCTTCGAGCAGGACGGCCGCCCGCACAGGCAGCCGCGCGGCCAGTTCGTGTGCGTGGCCGTCGGGGCCGCCGGCCGCCCACGCGGTGACCGCCTCCCGGAACGCCCCAAAGTCAGCCATGAGACGAGTCTCCGCCCGTTCCCGATCCCCACGCCAGGGAATTTCCTCCCCGGAACCCGTCCTCCCGACCCGGACCCGGCTCTACCCGCGTGCGCTGAAGCGGGCTTGCCACAGGTCACGCAGGAGGGCGATCTCGGCCATGTGGTGGATGAATTCGAGGTTGGCCCCCCACAACACGTCGAGGTACGACTCGTCGGGATTGGAGCCGTACGGGTACTGGGAGAAGCCGACGGTGTCGAGTTGTGCGTCGGTCACGGTGCCGACGCTGTCGCGCCAGCGGTCGATCAGTGCCCAGAACCGCTCGAGTGCCAGGGTGGCGCTGGGGGTGAAGTCGACCAGCAGTTTCGGCTCGTGCCGCCGTTCGCCGAAGGTCCACTCCCATTCG
The DNA here is from genome assembly GCF_044453205.1 of Streptomyces sp. NPDC051738. NCBI lineage: Bacteria > Bacillati > Actinomycetota > Actinomycetes > Kitasatosporales > Streptomycetaceae > Streptomyces > Streptomyces sp. NPDC051738. Next base: position 42,869 of record NZ_JBITCM010000015.1, read on the forward strand.
CCCGCGAAGCAGTAGTGCAGGTGCCCCAGCCGCCACGCGATCGTCGTCACCGGGGTCACCTCGGGCTCCGGCGGGCCGGAGTGGTTGAGGATCGCCTCGACCTGCTCGACGCTGACGCTCCAGTCGTCGGCGATCTTGGCAACCGACATGCCGTCGGCCGCCTGCCGGGCGACCTCGGCGTACTCGCCCGCCGGGATGTAGGGGGCGCCCTGGTCGAGCACCCAGTCGCCGGGCCCGAACGCCCTGGGCGTCGTCGCCTCGCTCCGGCGCCGGATCGACCAGCAATCCGGTACCGGCTCCCACAGATACTCCTCGTCGCTGAGCCCCGTCAGCCGCACCTGCGCCCTCTCCCTGGCGCAGTCGAACTGCTCGGTCAGCAAACCCAAACGGCCGGTCCGCACACGCCCAGTCCCCATGCCCGGCTCCCCTCGCGGTCACCCACCTCGCTCTGCCCAGCCGGAGGGTAGCGGCCAACTCCTCCCGGGCACCACAGATTTAGGAGGGGGGTTGAGGGCTGTCAGCCCGGTCCCGGGCAGAGGTCGCGCCTGCGAGGTCAGCCTTCCACCAGGTCGCCGTTGCTCCAGGCGTAGGCCTTGCCGTCCTTGACCACCACTCGGAACTGGTACTGCCCGGAGCAGTCCGGTCGTCCGTCCCCCTCGCCGATTCCCTGTCCCCACCAGTCCGCGACGAGCGACGGGCTGTCGCCGAAGACGCCACCACTGGAGCAGCCCTTCCCGTTGTCGAGCTTCGGCCGGCCGTCGGCGAGCGTGAAACGGATCAGCTCGGCGTTGCCATCGGTCTGGATCTTGACCTTGATGTCCGTGGCATCTTCGGGGACCCAGTCCGGAAGGACGAACATTCCCTCGCCGTCGCCCACTTGGGGAGCGTCGCGCGTGGTCGCGAAGGTCTTGACCCGTTCCTTGAGGAAGTGGTCGTTGAACGCGTCCGGGAAGGACTCGTTGTGCTGTTTCAGAACCGGCGTGATGGCCCAGGCGCCGGCGCACAGACCCACGCACACACCAACGATGATTACGGTCTTCTTCTGCATGTCCGTCCAAGCATCAACATGGCCGCCCGCCTGCGCGGGTCAGCCGGACGGCCGACGGTCAGCCACCCGTGGGACAGACGGGAACGGAGGGCAAGCGGTTGCAGTCTGGGCGCAAGATCCCGCGCTACCGAACCCCGGGGTGGTTCGGGTCGGGGTGTGTCACAGGTTTCGCACCTTCTTTGTCATAAGGGCAAAACCAGGGCAAAAGCCCGATGGCCAAGGAGTGCAGTGATGATGAGTCCCGTTCTGGAACCTGCAGCTCAGACGCTTGCCGATGCGACGGCCAACCCGCCGTTTCTGTACGAACTAGGCCCTCAGGGCGCTCGGAAGGTCCTGGACGACCTCCAGGCGTCACCCGTGGAGAAGCCGGACGTGGAGGAGAAGTGGATCACGGTGCCCGCCGATGTGGGCGATGTGCGGGTACGTATCGTCAGGCCCGTCGGCAGCCAGGGCGAGCTGCCGGTCGTCCTGTACGTGCACGGTGGCGGCTGGGTCCTCGGCAACGCCGGCACTCATGACTTTGGATCACCGAGAAGGGTGCTGGGGAAGACCTGGACGCTTCCCGGCTGGCGGTGGCCGGCGACTCCGTCGGCGGCAACATGACCGCGGCGCTGACCCTCATGGCCAAGCAGCGCGGTGACGTGACCTTTGTCCACCAGTCGTTGTACTACCCCGTGACGGACGCGGCTCAGGACACCGACAGCTACCGGGAGTTCGCGAACGGGCCCTTCCTCACCGCGAGGGGCATGGCCTGGTTCTGGGACTGCTACACCACCGACCCCGCCCAGCGGGCGGAGATCACCGCCTCGCCGCTGCGCGCGAGCCTTGAGGAGCTGCGCGGGCTACCGCCGGCGTTTGTCATCGTGGACGAGAACGACGTGCTGCGGGACGAGGGCGAGGCGTACGCCCGCAAGCTGTCCAAGGCCGGCGTGCCCACCACGAGCATCCGCTACAACGGCATCCTGCACGACTTCATGATGCTCAACCCCCTGCGGCACACGCAGGCCACAACCGCTGCGACGGAGCAGGCCATCCATACCCTGCGCACCGTCCTTCACAGCAGCTGAGAGTCCTGCGCTGTTCAGGCGCAGCACCTGAAGAACGAGCAGCGCTGAAGCCGTTCACTCGGCTGCCTGCCCGCCTCGGTGCTCGTGCGCATCCATGACCCGCGGCAGCCGCCCTGCCCTGCCGCGGCCATGTCCACCTGACCGGACATGGTCGAAACCTTCGCCTCGAAAGGGCTCCTCATGTACTGTCTCCCGCGCCTTCGGCGTGCCCGCACCCCTCTCACCCTCGTAGCCACGGCGGCTGCCGCTGCCGGCCTTTTCGCCACGACGGTCGGTCCGGCGAGCGCTGCCGAGACCATGTCCGCAAAGGGCGGCAAGCCGACCGTCGTGCTCGTGCACGGCGCATTCGCCGACTCCTCCAGCTGGAACGGCGTCATCAAACAGTTGAAGAAGGGCGGCTACCCGGTGGTGGCCGCGGCCAACCCGTTGCGGGGTCTGAGCAGCGACGCCGCCCTGGTCAAGAACCTGCTGGCCAGCATCGACGGGCCCGTGGTCCTCGTCGGGCACTCCTACGGCGGAGCGGTGATCAGCAACGCTGCCTACGGCTCCGCCAACGTCAAGGCACTGGTGTACGCCGACGCCTTCCTCCCCGACAAGGGGGAGAGCGCCAATGAGCTGGTGAGCAAGTTCGAGGGCAGCGTCATCGGCGACGTTCTGCGTCCCGTCCCGATCACCAACCCCGACGGGTCCAAGGACTTCGACTTCTACATCGACCAGTCCAAGTTCCGTCAGGCGTTCGGTGCGGACGTCCCCGCGGACACCGCCCGTCTGATGGCGGTCTCCCAGCGTCCCGGGACCGGCACGGCCCTTAACGAGCCCTCTGATGAGCCTGCCTGGAAGACCATCCGTTCCTGGGCCCTGGTGGGCTCCCATGACCAGATCATCCCCAGGGATGCTCAGGTCTACATGGCCGAGCGCGCCAACGCCCACATAGAGGAGATCCAGTCCTCCCACGCTGTGAGCGTGTCCCACCCGGACGTCACCCGTGTCATCGAGGAGGCGGTACGGACGGTCCGCTGACCGGCGCTTTCCGTGGGCGGCGCGGTATGCCGCCCACGGGAGCGAAGGAGAGCGCCGCTTCAGCCGGTGGGGTCGAGGAGGATCTTGCGGACGCCGTCGGAGCGGCCCGCGAACAGTTCGTACGCCGCCGGGCCTTCGGAGAGGGCGAAGCGGTGGGAGACCACGACCTCGGGCTTGATCCGGCCGGCGCGGGTGAGGGCGATCAGGGGAGGGAGTTCGTAGTGCACCGAGCACAGGCCGATGGCGAATTCCAGCTCCTTGATCTGCGCCAGTCCCATGTGGAAGGGGAATGCCTTGTTCTGGCTGACCCCGATGACACTCACCCGGCCGGCCTGCCGGACCGCCTTGAGGGCGAGTTCGATGGTGGTGTCGGAGCCCACGGCCTCCACGACGGCGTCCGGCCCGCGTCCACCGGTCATCTCCCGTATGGCAGCCCGCACGTCCTCGCCCTCGACCGGCTCGACACCCAGCGTTGCGGCGAAGGTGCGGCGCTCCGCGACCAGGTCCGCGCCCAGCACCCGCGCGGCTCCCATCGCGAAGGCGGACTGGGCCGCCATGAGGCCGACCGGGCCGAGGCCGATGACCAGGACGGTCTCGCCGGGCTGGATGCGGGCGCGGCGGCAGCCGTACCAGGCCGTGGGAGCGTTGTCCGTCAGGACGACCGCGGCCTCGTCGGAGATGTCCTCGGGCAGGGACACCAGATTGACGTCGGCGTAGGGCACCGCCAGGGCCTGGGCCTGGCTGCCCGGGAGCTGCGGGCTCACTCCGTAGCAGAGCTCCGTGCTCGACTTGGCACGCTCGCACCGGGCGGTGAACCCGGCCGCGCACGATCGGCAGTGCGCACAGCCGACCGAGGCGGGCACCAGAACCCGGTCGCCGGGCTTGACGCGGGTGACCTGGCCGCCGGTGTCGACGACCACCCCGACGCACTCGTGTCCCGGTGTGTAGCCCAGTTCCGGGCTGAACGGGTTGCCGCCGTAGATGTGCAGGTCGCTGCCGCAGATGCCGGCCGCGGTCACCTGCACCACCGCGTCGGTGGGGCTGGTGACGGCCGGGTCGGGGACATCGCCGTAGCGGATGTCGTGACGGCCGTGGTAGGTCAGTGCCTTCATCGGATCTCTCCCTCCCCTCGGCCCGGTCAGTCCGCGATCTTCAGCACGAGCTTGCCGTGGTTGTCGCCACGGAAGAGCCGCATCAAGGTGTCGGGGAACGCCGCGACCGATCCGGACACCACGTCCTCCAGGGACTTGAGCCGGCCCTCCGCCCGCCACGTGGCCATGCGTGCGATGCCCTCCGCGTACCGGTCGGCGTAGTCGAACACCACGATGCCCGTCATGGAGGCGCGGTTCACCAGCAGCGACAGGTAGTTGGCGGGACCTTGTGGCTTGGTGCTGTTGTACTGGGAGATCGCACCGCACACGACGACGCGCGCACCGCGCGCCAGCCGCAGCAGCACGGCGTCCAGAACGTCTCCGCCGACATTGTCGAAGTACACGTCGACGCCGTCGGGGGCGTGCTCGCGCAGCGCCTTGCGGACGTCCTCGTTCTGGTAGTCGATCGCGGCGTCGAAACCGAACTCCTCCACCACCAGGCGGCACTTGGCCTCGCCGCCGGCGATGCCGATGACCCGGCAGCCGAGGATCTTGGCGATCTGCCCGACGACGCTGCCGACGGCCCCGGCCGCTCCGGAGACCACGACGGTCTGCCCGGGCTCGGGACGCCCGACCTCGATCAGGCCGAAGTAGGCCGTCAGGCCCGACATGCCGAGCGTGCCGAGATACGTCGGCAAGGGGGCCGCCGCCGGGTCGACCTTTGTCACGTCGCGCCCGTCGGACACGCAGTACTCCTGCACGCCGAACGAGCCCGACACATGGTCGCCGACCGCGAACCCGGAGTGCCGGGAGGCGATCACCCTTCCCACCGCGCCGGCCCGCATCACCTCGCCGAGCTCCACCGGGCGGATGTAGGACCGGCCCGCGTTCATCCAGCCGCGCATCGCCGGGTCGATCGACAGACAGAGCACCTGCACCAGGAACTCCCCGTCGCCGGGCTGCCCGGCCGGCTCCTCGACATGCTCCCAGTCGGTGGCCCGCGGCTCTCCCACGGGACGTGCGGCCAGGCGCACCTGGCGGTTGATGCTGCTCATCTCCGGCGGCTCCTTCGACGCTCGCGTGGGATCGGCGGCCGGTACGGCCGACCCGGTCGGCAGGCTGCCGTAGTCACGTACCGACGCTCCCACACGGCATACCGGCCGGTCGGTACGAGGAGGGAGCGTACGGGTGGTGTGCCGTTCGAGACAAGAGGGAGGGGTCGCGGATGATCGTGGCGGCCCCGACCGCTCGTACTCTGTTCCCGTGCCGCCCCCTCGCCTGTACCGTGTCGCCGTCCTTGTGCTCGAAGGTGCCAAACCGCTCGATGTCGGCATCCCGGCACAGGTGTTCACGAGGCGCGCGAGCATGCCCTACGAGGTACGGGTGTGCGGTGCGGCGCCCGGACTGGTGACCGGCGGGGACGGTCTGGCGTACCACGTCGCCGACGGCCTCGACGCGCTCGCCTGGGCCGACATCGTCTTCGTACCCGGCTACCGGTTCCCCGACCGTGACGATCCGCCGCGCGCCGTCGTCGACGCGCTGACCGCCGCCCACGAGCGGGGCACCCGCCTCGCCGCCATCTCGACCGGCGCCTTCGCGCTCGCCGCCACGGGCCTGCTCGACGGCAAGCGCGCCACCACGCACTGGCACTACACGCGGGCGCTCGCCGAGAAGCACCCCCTCGTCCGGGTCGACGAGAACGTCCTGTTCGTCGACGAGGGCAGCGTGCTGACATCGGCAGGCGCCGCCTCGGGCATCGACCTGTGCCTGCACATCCTGCGCGCTGACCTCGGCGTCGCCGCCTCCAACCACGCCGCCCGGCGCCTGGTCGCGGCCCCCTACCGCAGCGGCGGCCAGGCGCAGTACGTCCCGCGCAGCGTGCCCGAGCCGCTCGGGGAACGGTTCGCCGCCACCCGCGAGTGGGCCCTGCATCGGCTCGACGAACCTCTCAGCCTGGAAGCCCTCGCCGAACACGCGGCGGTCTCACCGCGCACCTTCTCGCGGCGCTTCGTCGAGGACACCGGATACACGCCGATGCAATGGGTCATGCGGGCCCGCATCGACCTGGCCCGCGAGTTGCTGGAGCGGTCGCAGCGGAGCGTCGAGCAGATCGCGGGCGACGTGGGTCTGGGCACCGGCGCGAATCTGCGCATGCACTTCCAGCGCATCCTCGGCACCACCCCGAGCGAGTACCGCCGCACCTTCACCCGCGGCGCATAGCAGGCCGTCCGAGCCGTGGCGCGATCCTTGCGAACCATGGCGCTCCCGCCACTGCCCCGGCCGGATCCCGCAGGCGAGGCTGGTGGTGACGAACCGTAGGGACACCCAAGGGGCATCCATGACTCGCATCGCCATCAACGGATTCGGCCGCATCGGGCGCAACGTGCTGCGCGCCCTCCTCGAACGCGACAGCGACCTCGAGATCGTCGCCGTCAACGACCTCACCGAGCCCACCGCCCTTGCCCGGCTCCTGGCCTTCGACTCCACGGCCGGCCGGCTCGGCCGCCCGGTGACCGTGGACGGCGACACCCTCGTCGTCGACGGCCATCGCATCACGGTGCTCGCCGAGCGTGAGCCGGCGCAGCTGCCCTGGGCCGAACTCGACGTCGACGTCGTGCTGGAGTCGACCGGCCGCTTCACCTCCGCCAAGGCCGCCCGCGCCCACCTCGACGCGGGCGCCAAGAAGGTCCTGGTCAGCGCGCCGTCCGACGGTGCGGACATCACGCTCGCCTACGGGGTCAACACCGACGTCTACGACCCGGCCCTGCACACGATCGTCTCGAACGCCTCCTGCACGACCAACGCGCTCGCACCGCTGGCCGCCGTCCTCGACGAACTCGCCGGCATCGAGCACGGATTCATGACCACGGTGCACGCCTACACGCAGGAGCAGAACCTGCAGGACGGCCCGCACCGCGACGCCCGCCGGGCCCGCGCCGCCGCGGTCAACATCGCGCCGACCACGACGGGCGCCGCCAAGGCGATCGGCCTCGTGCTGCCGCGCCTCGACGGCAAGCTGTCGGGCGACTCCATCCGCGTACCGGTTCCGGTGGGCTCGCTCGTGGAGCTCAACACCACCGTCGCCCGCGACGTGACCCGCGATGACGTGCTGGCCGCCTACCGCGCCGCGGCCGAGGGCCCCTTGGCGGGCGTCCTGGAGTACTCCGACGACCCGCTCGTGTCGTCCGACATCGTCGGCAACCCCGCCTCGTCGATCTTCGACTCGGCCCTCACCCGCGTCGACGGCCGCCATGTCAAGGTGGTCGCCTGGTACGACAACGAGTGGGGCTTCTCCCACCGCGTGATCGACACGCTGGAACTGCTCGCCAACGGCTGACCGGTCCCCGCCTGGGCCATCGCCCTCGCACGCCATCGACGTACGCATCCAGAATGACCTCAGTGACATGGCGGCCGTCAGGCCACCACGACTCTGGTCAAGGAGAGCGCGATGGGAATGTACGAGGACGTCTTTCGGGCCAGCCTCGAAGACCCCGAGAGCTTCTGGCTGCGGGCGGCGGAGGGCGTCGACTGGGAGGTGGCGCCGTCCCGTGCCCTGGACTCCTCGGGCGCACCCTTCCATCGCTGGTTCCCGGACGGCCGGCTCAACGTCTGCTTCAACGCGCTGGACCGGCACGTCGAGGCCGGCCGGGGCGAACAGCCCGCGCTCATCCACGACTCCCCGGTGACCGGCACCCGGCGTACCTACACCTACGCGCAGCTGAGGGACGAGGTGGCGGCCTTCGCCGGGGCACTCGCCGGGCTCGGTGTGGGGCACGGCGACCGGGTGGTGATCTACATGCCGATGGTTCCCGAGGCCGCCATCGCGATGCTGGCCTGCGCACGCATCGGCGCCGTCCACTCGGTCGTCTTCGGCGGGTTCGCCCCACCCGAACTCGCGGTCCGTATCGACGACGCCACCCCCAAGGTGGTCGTCTCCGCCTCCTGCGGCATCGAGGGCAAGCGCGTCATCCCGTACAAGCCGCTGCTGGACCGCGCGATCGAACTCGCCGGGCACAAGCCCCAGAAGCGGGTGATCCTGCAACGGCCGCAGGAACGGGCCGAGTTGGGGCCGGACGACCTCGACTGGGCCGACCTGGTCGCCGACGCACCGCCGGCCGCCTGTGTTCCCGTGGCCGCGACCGACCCCCTCTACATCCTCTACACCTCTGGAACGACCGGAAAACCCAAGGGAGTTGTCCGCGACTGCGGCGGTTGCGCCGTGGCTCTGCACTGGTCGATGGGCGCCGTGTACGACATCGGCCCGGGCGAGACGATGTTCACCGGGTCCGATGTCGGCTGGGTCGTCGGGCACTCGTACATCGTCTACGGGCCGCTGCTGGCCGGTGCCACGACCGTGCTGTACGAGGGCAAGCCCGTCGGTACCCCGGACGCGGGCCAGTTCTGGCGGGTCGCCGCCGAGTACGGCGTCAAGACCATGTTCACGGCGCCCACCGCCTTCCGCGCCATCCGCAAGGAGGACCCGAAGGGCGCCCTCACCTCGGACTACGACCTTTCCCGGCTGCGGTACCTCTTCCTCGCCGGTGAGCGTCTCGACCCCGAGACCTACCACTGGGCGAGCGCCCTGCTGGACATCCCGGTGATCGACCACTGGTGGCAGACGGAGACCGGCTGGCCGATCGTCGCCAACCCGGTCGGCATCGAGGCCGCCCCCGTCAAACCCGGCTCGCCCACCCTTCCGCTGCCGGGCTGGGACGTCCGCGTCCTCGACCCCTCGGGGCAGCCGGTGCCGGCCGGCGTCGACGGCGCGATCGTCGTGAAGCTCCCCCTGCCGCCCGGTTCGCTGCCCACTCTCTGGAACGACGACGAACGCTACGTCGCCTCCTACCTCTCCGCCTACGACGGCTACTACCTCACCGGCGACAGCGGACACCTCGACGAGGACGGCTACGTGTACGTCATGGGCCGCACCGACGACGTCATCAACGTCGCCGGACACCGGCTGTCCACCGGCAGCATGGAAGAGGCCCTGGCCGCTCACCCCGATGTCGCCGAGTGCGCCGTCATCGGCGTCGCGGACGCCCTCAAGGGGCAGGTCCCGCGCGGCTTCGTCGTCCTGAAGGCGGGCGCCGTCCGCGACCCGGGCGAGGTCGAGGCCGAGCTCGTCCAGCTCGTCCGCGAGCGCATCGGCGCCGTCGCCTCCCTCAAGGAGGTCGCCATCGTGGCCGCCCTGCCCAAGACGCGCTCGGGGAAGATCCTGCGCAAGACGATGCGCGGCATCGCCGACGGCCACGACGAACCCATCCCCTCCACGGTGGACGACCCGACCGTCATCGAGACCCTGCGCCCGCTTCTCCACCGCCCCGATCACCCCGTGTGACGGGTGGGCCGGCGTCGGCCGGTGCGGGGACGGGCCGACGGCCGGCCTCGGGCAGGGTCTGTTCGGCCCAGATCACCTTGCCCTGCGGGGTGTACCGGGTGCCCCAGCGCTCGGCCATCTGCGACACCAGGAACAGTCCCCGGCCTCCCTCGTCCGTCGTCGCGGCGTACCGCAGATGCGGTGAGGTGCTGCTGCCGTCGGCCACCTCGCAGATCAGCGCACGGTCGTGGATCAGCCGTACGTGGATGGGCCCGGAGCCGTAGCGGATGGCGTTGGTGACGAGCTCGCTCAGGATGAGCTCCATGGTGAAGCCGAACTCCGACAGGCCCCACGCTTCGAGCCTTCGGGACACGGCGTCGCGCATGCCCGCGACGGCGGCCGGGTCCGGTGGTACGTCCCAGTCGGCGATCCGGTCGGGCGGCAGTTCCCGGGTGCGGGCGACGAGCAGGGCGACATCGTCCTTGGGGCGCTCGGGGAGCAGGCTGTGCAGTACGTCCTGGCAGGTCTCCTCGGGCGGTCGGCCGGGGTGGCCGGCCAGCGCGTCGCGCAGCAGCTCCATGCCCACGTCCAGGTCACGCCTGCGGTCCTCGATGAGGCCGTCGGTGTACAGGACGAGCTGGGTTCCCTCCGCGAGGCACAGCTCCGCGGTCTGGAACGGCATGCCGCCGAGGCCCAGCGGCGGACCCGCCGGCACGTCCGGGAAGGTGACGGTTCCGTCGGGGTGGACAAGTGCGGGCGCCAGATGCCCCGCACGCGCCATGACGTAGTGGCGCGTCACGGGGTCGTAGATCCCGTACAGGCAGGTGGCGCCCACGACGCCCGCCGCGCTCTCCGCCGCCTCGTTCTGGTCGATGCTTCCGACCAGGTCGTCCAGATGGCTGAGCAGCTCGTCGGGTGGCAGATCGAGGGCGGAGAAGTTGTGCACCGCGGTCCGCAGCCGTCCCATCGTGGCGGCGGCGTGGAGGCCGTGGCCGACCACGTCGCCGACGGCCAGTGCCACCCGGCTCCCCGGCATGGGGATCACGTCGAACCAGTCTCCGCCCACGCCCGACTGGGCGGGGAGGTAGCGATAGGCGATGTCGAGGGCGTTCTGCTCGGGCATGGCCTGCGGCAGCAGGCTGCGCTGGAGGGTCACCGCCAGGGTGTGCTCGCGGGTGTAGCGGCGGGCGTTGTCGATGCTGATCGCGGCACGGGCCACCAGCTCCTCCGCCAGCGACAGATCCTCCTCGTTGAAGTGCTCATGCTCTTGCGCGCGCCAGAAGCTGGCCATGCCCAGCACGACGCCACGGGCCTGGATCGGTGCGGTGATGAGGGAATGGATGCCGTAGTCGATGATCGCCTTGGCGCGCGTCGGGTCCTGCACGCGCCAGCCCGTGGCGTTCGGCAGATCGCTCACCAACTGGGAGCGGCCGCTGCCGTAGCCGCGCGCCTGGGGCGTGGCGGGCTGATAGTCGAAGAGCCGGCCCTGTTCGGAGAGCGGATGGTCGTCCCGGATGCCGCTCACGGCCGCGCGGCGCATGTCCGTGCCCGTGGGGGCCGGCTCCTCGCCGTGCAGGACGGCGTCGGCCAGGTCCACGGTGACGAAGTCCGCGAAGCGAGGAATGGGGACCCGCGCCAACTCGTCGGCGGTGCGCAGCACGTCCAGGGTGGTACCGATGTGGAGTCCGGCGTCGTACAGCAGCCGGAGCCGCTCCCGTGCCACCTCCGCCCTGCCGGTCACCGCCTGCAGCTCGGTGGAGTCGCGTAGCGTCACCACCGTTTCCTCGGGGCCTCCCGCGCGATCCGTGGGCCGCTGGTTGACCGCGAGCAGCCGCTCTCCCGCGAGGTGCACCTCGTCGGTGGCCTCGCGCCCGGAGGTGAGCAGCGCCTTCGTCTCGGGATCGAGGCCCGGCAGCTCCGAGACATGCCGTCCCTCGACGTCCGGGGGCAGCTCCAGCAGCCGTCTGGCCTCGTCGTTCGCCAGCATCAGCCGCCCGTCGGCGGCCACGATCAGCAACCCTTCCCGAACGGAGTGCAGCACCGTGTCGTGGTGCTCGTACATCAGGGTCATCTCGTCCGGTGCCAGGCTGTGGGTCTGCCGTCGCAGCCGCCTGCCCGCCAGTGCCGTCACGCCGGTGGACAACACGAGCGCTCCGGCCCCGGCGCCCAGGATGATCGGTAGTTGCCGGGCCAGCTCACTCTCGACGTTCTTGACCTTCATTCCGGCCGAGACGAGGGCCACCACCTCGCTGTCGGCGTTCTCGATGGGGACCGTGGCCTGCACCTCGCGGCCGAGCGGGCCGTTGACGCTCTCCACATAGACCTTCCCGGCCAGCGAGGGCCCGATCTCGCCCACGAACCGCTTTCCGATCCGGTCCGGCAAGGGGTGCGTGTACCGGATGCCCTTGGTGTCCATGACCACGATGAAGTCGACGCCCGCGGCCCGGCGTGCCGCCTCGGTGAGCGGCTGGAGAATCTTGCTCGGGTCCGGGCTCTGCAAAGCCGCCAGGACGCCTGGTGCGTGCGCGAAGGTCTGCGCGACGGCCGTGGAGCGGCGCCTGGCCTCGGCGTTGGTGTCCCGCTCCGACTGCAGGATGAGAGCGAAGACGCCGCAGGTGACGAGCAGCACTACCAGAGCCACCTGGAAAACCAACACCTGCCCGGCTACGCTCCGCGTGCTCTTGCTGATCAGGCGCTTGACTGATAGGCGTAGAAAACGGGCGAAACGACTCGCCATGCGACCTTTCTAACACCGGTGATCCCGAGTGGCCAGAGCCCGACCGATCCTTGCTCGGCCGACCTCGGGTGTCTCTACGGCGATGTGCCGCATGGTCTCAGCCCCTCCCGGCGGGGCCGCGCACCGCAGATTCTCGCGCGCGGCACATGATCCTTCCGTGCCTGATGCCCGTTTAGGCCGATATGATGCATTTTGTGATCATGTCTGCACGGCTGTGGCGCCGTCGCCCCGCCTACAGCGGCCGATGGGAAGCTGCCCGGCTGGCACCCGTGGTCCTGACCGTCCTCATCGCCGGCCTGGCGTTCTCCACACCCAGGGAGATCGCCGTCAGCCGCCTTCTGCCCGCCGCACCGGCCCTTGCCGCCGCCATGTGGCCCGTTCTCCCCACGATGCTGCTGGGGGCGTTCTGCCTGCTGCTCATGATCGTCCTCAGCTTCTTCTACACCGATCTGGGGACGCAGTACACGTCGGCCGCGATCGTCGCGGTCACCTTGGCGGCCGCATACGGCAGTCATGTCCGACTCCAGCGAGAGGAAATACTCTTCCAGGTCCGGCTCGTCGCCGACGCGGCCCAGAAGGTGCTGCTGCGCCCGCTGCCGCGCCGCATCGCCGACGTCGAGATCGAGTCGCTGTATCTGGCGGCCCAGGAGCAGGCCCGGATCGGCGGCGACTTCTTCGAGGCGATCGGTACACCGCACGGGGTCAGGCTGCTCATAGGCGACGTACGGGGCAAGGGTCTGTCCGCAGTGGGGGCGGCCTCGGCGGTGATCAGCTGCTTCAGGGAGGCCGCGTACGACGAGCCCGACCTGCGGGGCATCGTTCACCGCCTGGAGACCACCGTCACGCGCCACAGCGCCGCGTTTCCCGCGCCGGACCAGCCCGAGCACTTCGCCACCGCGATCCTGGCCGAGATCCCGCACGGGGGCGGCCACCTACGGCTTCTCAACTGCGGGCACCCCCCGCCGCTGATCGCGCATGGCGGGAAGGTCCGGGTCCTGGAGCCCACAGTCCCCTCCCCGCCCCTCAACCTCGCGGCGCTCATCGGTGACCGCTACTGCGTCGACAGCGTCGCCTTCGCCCCGGGTGACCAGTTGCTGCTGTACACGGACGGAGTATCGGAGACCCGGGACCACGCCGGACAGTTCTTCCCGCTGCGGGACTGGATGCGGCGGCAGGGCCTGGAGCAGCCCCGCGAGCTGCTGGACCAGCTGCACCGGGATCTGCTCCAGCACAGCGGCGGAAGGCTCGACGACGACATCGCGGCCCTCGCGCTGACGCGCTCCGGCGTGCAGGATCGGGGAGCCGTCGGCATGGAGGGCTGAGCCGTCGTGGCTACCGGTCCGGGTGCGCACCGTCAACCCGAGGCCCCACCCGTCGTGCGGTTCGGGAATCAGGGTGGCTGCCGGCCGTGTTCGGCCAATAGCCACCCTCGCTCCCCTGCTTCGTCCAGGAGACCGCTCTCATGCCAGAGTCAGAGCCAGAGATCGATGCCGTCGTGGTCGACGTGCTCGGCACGCTCGTCGACGAACCCGCCGGGATCCGCGCCGGCATCCGTGAACTCGACCCGTCGTTCGACGATCCCGGGGTCGAGCGGCTCTTGTCGCTGTGGCAGCAGTACATCGAGCGCGAGCAGCGTCGCATCGCCGATGGCGCCCGACACTACCGCCCCAGCGACGTCCTCGACCTGGAAGCCGCCCGGCTCGTCGCCGATGCCGCCGGAGTCGACGACCCGACCGCCGTGGCGGCGTTGGCCCTGTCCGGCCGCAGGCTCCCGCCGTGGCCCGACACGGTGGCAGGGCTCGCCCGGCTCGCCGAACGGTTCCCGCTGATCGGACTCTCCAACGCGAGCCGGACGGCGCTGCTCGGACTCAACGCCTACGCCGGACTGCGCTGGCACCAGGCCCTGTCCGCCGAGGAAGCCCGGGCCTACAAGCCGGACCCGGCCGTCTATCAGCTGGCCGTCACCGTCTCCGGACGACCACCGGAGCGGCTCCTGATGGTCGCCGCCCATGCCTGGGACCTGCGCGGAGCACAGCGCCTCGGCCTGCGCACCGCCTACGTCGCCCGCCCTGTCGGCGACCCGCCCGCCTTCTCGGACGGGTTCGACCTGTACGCCGACGATCTGGCCGGCTTGGCCGACCAACTCGACCACGCCTAGGTGGTTACGACCCGCGAGCGATACCCGGCGTCGACGGGGAGGCATTTCGTGCCGGCTAGGTCTTGATGGTCACGGTCTCGTCCGGCATCCGTGTGGTCTGTCGGCCCGGTCCGCGTCCGATGACCTGCATGGCGATGCATGCCGCCAGGTACAGCGCGGCGACGATCAGTAGCAGCGTCTGATAGCCCGTCATCAGGGCCAGGTATTCAAGCGCGCCCCCCGTCAGCGCGCCCAGCAGATTCGCGCCGAACGCGGAAGTCGGGTCGGGGGCCAGTGCGAGTCGGTCGGAGAAGATGAGGTTGGCGCAGAAGATGGGGGCGAAGGCCAGGGCGATCGCGGCGGCGAGTCGGCCGGCGAAGGGCAGCGAGAGCACGGCCTGCGCCGGGACGAGCCAGGCCACCGCGAGGGAGCCGAAGAGCATGAGTTGAAGCAGCAATTGGTTGACCCGCCGCAACCTGCGTCGGACCTCGACCGCGGCCAGGACGGAGACCAGCACACCGAAGAAGACGAGGGCATTGACCAGCCAGGTCGTACCGAAGTACAGCGCGAAGCCGATCACGTTCTTCGTTTCGAGCAGCATGAACGCCGCGCCCAGCAGGAACATGTCGGTGTAGCGGACGGTGCTTCGGATGCGAACCCCGGCCAGGCGTACCGACAGCAGCGTCACCAGCAGGATCGCGCCCAAAGCGCCCAGATACAGCGTGGGGATGTTCCGGTGCAGCAGGTACGGGAAGGGGTGGTCGTCGGTCGCGGCAGCCGGGACCGGGCCGCTGGCCTGCCAGATCTGCTTGCAGGACTGGTCGGCGGGGGTCATCCCGGCCACCAGCACGGCCGCGTTCCGTTTGAACGTCGTCATACAGGGGGCGTGGCCGTAGATGCTGTCGAGGTCGCCGGCGAAGCGGTCGACCAACCAGCTCTTGCGGTAGTAGTTGTACATGGCGAACGCGCCGTTCGGCGTCAGATGATCGCGTGCGGCCTCGAACGCCTGCCGGGTGAACAGGTAGCTCTCCAGCCGCAGATTGCTCGCGCCTGACACGAGCGTCAGAGAGTCCGGGAGCGCCAGCACGATGAGGTCGTACTTGGCGTTCGTCCGCTCCAGGAACGCCCGGCCGTCGTTGATGTGGACGTGCACCCTGGGGTCGTCGTACGGCCTGGCGGGGTGCAGTTCCGCGCCGATCTCCTGCAGACGGGGATCGATTTCGACCGCGTCCACGCGCTGTGCTCCGTGCGCCAGCGCGACGGCGACGTCATTGCCGTTGCCGGCCCCGATGATCAGCACACGCTTGTGCGGGTTGCGGGGCGTCTGCTCGTACGCCTGCCGATAGGGCGAGTTCTCCCGCATCAGCACCGGGAGCGGCGCGGTGCTCTGGTGCGGGACGCCGTTGGCGGAGATGTGGTAGGTCCGGGTGGTGGTCGGTGAGGCCTTGAGCTCGATCTTGTAATAGGGCGACCAGGAGATACCGGCCGTCGTCGTCTCCAGGAGCAGCGCGGCGACCATCGCCGTGAGGGGGATGCCGTACAGCAGGGTGTTGCGGCGCCCGCCCAGGATCAGCAGGGCCGCGGCGGCGAGTACGCCCCACGCGACCGAGGGGGCACGGACCCAGGACAGTGCGGCGAAGGCGACCGAGCCGGTGATGCTGCCGAGCAGGTCGTAGCGGTAGGCGTCGAGCGAGGGGAGTTGGCGGAAGAGGTCTGCGGTGATCTTGCCGATCCCGGCCATGATCACCGCGGTCAGCAGGAAGATGGCCGGCAGCGTCACCCACTGGGGCAGGCCGGTGGTCTTCACGGCCGTGAAGTAGATGACCTCACTGCTGCTCTGGCGTACCTGCACCGGGTACGCGCGGACGAGGATGACGAGAAGCGCGAGGGGGATCGGTGTCCAGCGTTTGAGCCACTGTCCACGCGCGGCGGGGATCAGGAACCCGATGCCGATGCCGAGGAACGATCCGAGCAGGATGAAGTTCGAGAAGTAGCTGAGGTGGACGACGTTGGCGCCCGCCCATCTGATCAGCGCCAGCTCGACGAAGAGCATGGTGGTGCTGGCCAGGACGAGCCTCCAGCGCACCGAGCTTTCTGTTTGCCCGCTTTTGTTCACCTTCACGTCGGTTTACGGTGCCAGTTCCAGGTCGACGAGTCGAGGTGCCTTGCCGGTCTACTTCATTCCGGTTCATTGACAGGTCCGTACCAAGGCGGCACTCTGAGAGCGCTCTCAGAATTTCTCGAATCGGCCGTTGTCGAACGGAGACAGAGCATGTTACGGACACTCAGACACCGGGCCGCAGCTGTGAGGTTGTCCCTCGCCACGGCCCTCGCCGGTGCACTGCTCGGGACCGGAACGGGTGCACCGGCCCACGCCGCCGTCCCGGCGACGATCCCTTTGCAGATCACCAACAACTCGGCCCGTGGCGAGCAGGTGTACATCTACAACCTGGGCACGGAACTGTCGACCGGACGACAGGGCTGGGCCGACGCGGGCGGCACGTTCCATCCCTGGCCGGCGGGCGGGAACCCGCCGACTCCCGCGCCGGACGCCGCGATACCGGGCCCGGCGGCGGGGCAGTCGACGACCATCCGCATACCGAAGTTCTCCGGCCGCGTGTACTTCTCCTACGGCCAGAAACTGGTGTTCAAGCTCACCACCGGAGGCCTGGTTCAGCCCGCCGTGCAGAACCCGACCGACCCGAACCGGAACATCCTGTTCAACTGGTCCGAGTACACACTGAACGACTCGGGCCTGTGGCTCAACAGCACACAGGTCGACATGTTCTCGGCGCCGTACTCGGTCGGAGTGCAGCGAGCGGACGGCAGCACCGCAAGTACCGGCCGGCTCAAGTCCGGCGGATACAACGGCTTCTTCAACGCCCTCAGGGGGCAACCCGGAGGCTGGGCCAACCTGATCCAGACCGGCCCCGACGGCACCATGCTGCGCGCCCTGTCGTCGCTGTACGGAGTGGAGACCGGCGCGCTGCCGACGTCCGTCATGGACGACTACGTCAACCGCGTCTGGCAGCAGTACACCACCTCGACACTGACGGTCACGCCCTTCGCCGACCAGCCCAACACCAAGTACTACGGCCGGGTCTCCGGTGGCGTCATGAACTTCACCAACAGTGCCGGCGCCGTCGTCACCAGCTTCGAGAAGCCGGACGCCTCCTCCATCTTCGGCTGCCACAGAAAGCTCGACGCACCGAACGACCTCGTACGCGGCCCGATCTCGCGCACGCTGTGCGCGGGGTTCAACCGCTCCACACTCCTGGCCAACCCCAACCAGCCCGACTCCAGTGCCGACGCCTTCTACAAGGACGGCGTCACCAACCACTACGCCCGCGCGATCCACGCGCAGATGGCCGACGGGAAGGCGTACGCGTTCGCCTTCGACGACGTCGGCCATCACGAGTCGCTCGTGCACGACGGCAGCCCGCTCCAGGCCTACCTCACGCTCGACCCCTTCAACTGACTTCCGGGGCCGAGTCAGGCTTCGAGGTGTTCCGTGTAGGCCCCGGTCGGAGGTGCCGGTGTGGGACTGGTCATGCCCACCGACCAGAACCCCGTGGTGCCGGGAACGGACGTCACGTCGTTGAGGTACGGCGCCGGCGCCGCGCCGACCGGGCCTCGCACGACGGTCCAGGTGCCGCCGTCGCGGTGCAGATACGTACTGCGGCTCTGGTCCTGGTAGTTCCAGCCCGATATCCATGCGGCGCGGCCCTGTGCGTCGCCCGCGATTGCACTCAACGACCCGACCGTGAAGCCCACTTCCTCCCGCGTCCAGGACGTGCCGTCCCAGTGGCCCAGGGCAGGGTTGCCGGGGCGGCCCGGCGGACCGCCGATGCCGGCCTCGGTGCCCACCGCCCATACGTCGTCCGGACCGGCCGAGTGGAGATCGGCTATGCCCAGGCGCAAGCCCGCTATCGGGGGCAGGACCGTCCATGCGCCGTCCCAGCGGGCCACAAGTCCCGACCATCCTCCGCCGTTCGACTGGTCACCGCCCACCCAGACCTCGCCCGGGGAGCGCAGGACGACCCGGTACAGACTTGCGCTCTCGACGGGCAGCGGGTCCAGCCACTGCCATTGTTGCCCGTCCCCGTGGAGCAGACGGGCGGCGCCGCCTCGGCTGCCGCAGATCCACACCTGCCGGTCCGGGCCGACCGCCACCGCGTTCAGGCGAACGTCCGGCTCGCCCATGCCCGGGAACGTGGCCTCGCGCCAGGTGACTCCGTCCCAGCGCAGCAGCGGGCTGCCGGTTCCGGCAGGCTGGCCCACGCTCCACGCCGAGGTGGCGCAGACACCGGCGACATCGCTCAACCGGGTGTGGTTCAGATGCGACAGGTCGGTCTTAGTCCAGGCGCTGCCGTTCCACAGCATGGCCAGCCCCCGCCCCTGCGACGCCCCGGCGCGGCCTTCCTCGCCCACAGCCCAGGCCAGTTGGGGTCCGGCGGCGGCGATACGGCGCAGCTGCGCGGCCGGAGTGCTGCCGGGTGCCGGCACGGGCTGCCAGCCTTGCGTCCGTGGCGTCGCTGCGTCGGCCAAGGCCGCGGACGGGCCGAGCGCGATCCCCGAGACCGCTCCGATCGCCCCTGCCACAAATCGCCTTCGTCTCACTGCGGGGTCCCCCTCCAGGCGTACAGGCGTACAGGCGGATAGGAGGGACCACCGTGAACCAGTGAACCGGAGAGGTCTAGATGTTCGCGTGACAAATCCCCCTGAAGGCAGGTGTCAGGATCGAGGCGGGCCAATCCCTTTCACGAGCCTGCGTGGCTCAAGAGGCAGGCCTGGGATCAATCCACAACGCCTCGGAGACGGCGCACAGTTCGCCCTCTGCCGTGGCGACCGCCGCGCCCATCGTGTGCTTGCGGCCGGACTCCGACAGCAGCCACGCGTACGCGATGTACGGCTCACCCGCGGCGACCGGCCGCAGAATCGTGCCCGTGAGGGCCGCGGTGACCGCTCCCGGGCGCTGGGTACCGAGGAAGCGGCCCGCCCAGTTTCCCGGACAGTCCAGGGCGCCCCAGACCAGGTGGGTGGGGAGCAGGCCGTCCGGGCCCGCGAACGTGTGCGACGGGATCCAGGCGGAGGCCACGAGGTCGAGATCCGGCACCGGGGAGCAGTGCACACGCAGACCGCGGTCAGCGGCGCGCAGGCCGCAGCCGAAGCAGTCGACCACACCCGATGGCGGCTCCGCCCGGAACCTCTCGGCCGCGGCGACCGCGTCGTCCCAGGAGGGCGCGGCAGGCGCGTCGAACGGCGACTCGGCGGGACGCGCGGAGGCAAGGGGCCGCTCGGCGTCGCCCAACTCCACGCCACCGTCCGCCGTTTCGGCGATCCGCACGGGCACCTCGACCGGCACCGGCCCACGGAAGTCCACCCGTACCGTCCGCGCCCCGGACCTCTCCGCCAGCACGCCCGCGACGTAGCCGCCGAAGGCCACCTCGGGGTAGCCGACGTACAGCTCGGGCACCACGATCGCGTCACTCGTCGTCATGATCCCCACTTCACCACACCCCAGGACGACGCTCATGCTGACGGGCTGGGCCGAGTCGAGGCGCGGGGCGGGGCGTACGGGTAGCGCCCGTTCATGATCACGGTCGCGCCCCGAAACCGCCTCACACCCCGTAACCGCCTCACACCGCGTGACCGTCCCCGCCGGGCGGCGGCGGTGCGGTGCTGTCGCGCAGTACGAGGCGGGTCGGTACGAGGGTGGTGCCGTGTTCCGTCGGGTCCTGTGCGGGGCGGCGGATCTTGCCGAGGACCCCTTCGACGCAGAGCCGTCCCACTTCGGCGAAGTCCTGGTGGATGGTGGTGAGGGGAGGCAGGAAGGACGCGGATTCGGCGATGTCGTCGAAGCCGACGACGCTGATGTCCTCGGGAACTCTCCGGCCGCGTTCGTGCAGGGCGCGCAGCAGGCCCAGCGCCATCTGGTCGTTGGCGGCGAACACGGCCGTGCAGTCCCGCTGCTCGGCGATCCGCAGGCCGGCCCGGTAGCCGGATTCGGCCGACCAGTCGCCGCGCACCAGGGGCGGTGGGCGGCGGCCCGCCTCGGTGAGGGTGGTGTGCCACGCGTTGGCGCGGCGCTGGGCGGCGAAGGAGTCCTCCGGCCCGGCCAGGTGCCACACCGTGTCGTGGCCGAGGTCCAGCAGATGCCGTACGGCGTCGCGGGCGCCGCCCACCTGGTCGGTGTCGACCACGGTGTAGCGGTCACCGGCGTCCGAGTCGGCCACGACGACCTGGACGCCGGGCGGCAGTGAGACGGTCGCCGCGTCGAGCAGATGGATCTCCATGATGACGATGACGGCGTCCACGGCGAGTTCGCCCAGCCGGGAGAAGGCCCCGTGCACCTCGTCCTGGGTCGGCACGGCGACGGGCAGGAGCGTGACGGCGTAGCCCTGCTGGGCGGCGGACGTGGCGATCGCCTCAAGGGTACGGATGTTGCCCATGGTGGAGAGGGAGAAGGTGATCACGCCGAGGGTGCGGAACTCGCCGCGCTTGAGCGCCCGCGCGGCGCTGTTGGGCCGGTAGCCCAGCTCCCGCATGGCGGCCAGGACCTGTTGACGGGTCTCGTCGGTGACGCCGGGGAAGCCGTTGGAGACGCGGGAGACCGTCTGCGAGGAGACGCCGGCGACGCGGGCGACGTCGGCCATCGAGGCGCCCTGCCGGGGACGGGCCGCGCGCCGTCTCGTACGGGTGTCCGACCTGCGCGTTCCCGCCGGTGTGCGGCCACCGTCGTCCGTCGTGTCCATCCCGTCCCCCAAGCCACGCAACTTTCTGTCCCGGACGACTCCTTGACCGCCGAGATTCGCACAGTGTAGACATCGCGCCAGTGGATGTTTACGTAAACATTAGCTAGTCGAAACCATACGAGAACGCACCGAATCGCACCAGACCGCCCTGTGCGGACCCCGATCTCTGTGTCCCGCCGGGACGCGCGGCACACAGAAGAGCTGGAGTACTCGAGATGGCACACCGCACCCGCAAGAGAAGGCTCCTCGGGGCCATCGGCGTCACCGCCCTGGCGACCGGAACCCTCCTGGCCGCCACCACGCTGCCCCTCGCACACGCCGACCCGGCCGCGGCCGCCGCCGCGGTCACCGTCCGGCCCGACCCCTCCTACCAGCAGGAGAAGTTCGAGGGCTGGGGCACCAGCCTGGTCTGGTTCGCCAACGCCACCGGCGACTACCCGCCCGCGATACGCGAGAAGCTGGCCAAACTCCTCTTCGGGGACGACGGCCTCGCCCTGAACATCGCCCGCTACAACATCGGCGGCGGCAACGCCCCGGACGTCAAGGACTACCTGCGCGCCGGCGGCGCCGTCGAGGGCTGGTGGAAGGCCCCGGCGGGCACCACCCGCGAGGACGTCGACTGGTGGGACGCCGACGACTCCGCCGACTGGAACAAGAACGCCGACAAGACGCAGCGCTGGTGGGTCGACCGCATCAAGAAGGACATCACCCACTGGGAGACGTTCAGCAACTCGCCGCCGTGGTTCATGACCGAGAGCGGCTACGTCTCCGGCAACTTCGACGCGGGCAAGGACCAGCTCAAGACGGAGTCCGTCGACGACTTCGCCAAGTACCTGGTGGGTGCCACCGAGCGGCTGGAGAAGGCGCACGGCATCGACGTCGACACCCTGGACCCGTTCAACGAGCCGAACACCAACTACTGGGGCACCAAACTCGGAGCGGACGGCGAGCCGATCGGCGGCCGGCAGGAGGGCGCCCACATCGGCCCCGAACTCCAGCAGAAGGTGCTCCGCGCGCTGGGCCCGGTGCTGAAGAAGTCCAGGAGCGACGCGGAGATCTCCGCCATGGACGAGACCAACCCCGGCACCTTCGCGACGAACTGGAACTCCTACCCGCAGGAGGTGCGCGACCTCGTCGACCAGATGAACGTCCACACCTACGGCACCGGCCAGCGCACCACCGTGCGCGACCTGGCCAAGGCCGCGGACAAGCCGCTGTGGATGAGCGAGGTCGAGGGCGACTGGGGCGACGGCCAGAGCTTCACGGACATGCGGCCGGGCCTGGGCCTGGCCCAGCGCATCGTCGACGACCTGCGTGAACTGGAGCCCAAGGCCTGGGTGTTCTGGCAGCCCGTCGAGGACTACGACAACATGAAGCCCGGCGGCGAGTCCGCCAAGGGCGGCAACTGGGGCTCGATCCAGCTCTCCTTCAGCTGCACCTCGAAGGACACCCTCGAAAGCTGCCCGATCTACACCAACACCAAGTTCGACACCGCCCGCAACTTCACGCACTACATCAAGCCCGGCGACCGGCTGATCAAGACGAACGACACCTCCAGTACGGCCGCGATCTCCCGCAAGGGCGACGCGGCGACCGTCGTCCACGTCAACAGCACCACCGAGGCCCGCGACGTCACCCTCGACCTCTCGAAGTTCGGGAGCGTCTCCTCCCGCGCCACCGTCACCCCGGTGGTGACCAGCGCCGACGGCAAGCTGGAGCGGCAGCAGCCGGTCCGGGTCACCGGCAAGCAGGCCACGGTCACCGTGCCCGCCCAGTCCGTGACGTCCCTCCTCGTCAAGGGCGTGTCCGGCGTGGCGAAGGACGCGGCCGAGCTCCAGAAGGGCCACACCTACCGGCTGACCGGCGTCCAGAGCGGCAAGGACCTCACGATCGCCGACAACGGCACCGGTCTCGTCATCAAGAGCGCCGACGCCGCCGACCCGAGCGGTCAGCAGTGGCGGTTGGAGCAGACCAGCCGGGGCAACGACAACCGCAAGCGGTACGTCTTCAGCGAGGCGACGCAGGACAAGCGTCTCGCCGTCCGTGACGGCAAGCTGGTGGCCGAGCCCGACGAGGGCAGTCGCGACAACGCCGCCCAGTGGATCATGTCCACCACCGGCGACGGCACCTGGACCCTCGTCAACGCCGCCACCGGTCAACTCCCGGACGTCGGCGGCCAGTCCACGAACGAAGGTGCCGCGGTCGGCGTGTGGCAGCCCAACTCCGGCGCCAACCAGCGCTGGAAGGTGACCGATGTGACGGCCGGTGCCGCGGCCGACGGCGGCTCACAGGCCGGGTAGGGCCTCCGTGCGGCGGTAGCCCGTCACGAATCCTTGCCTGCGACGTCACCGTCCCGGCCACGCGAAGGTAGCGGCCGGGACGGTGACGTCGTGTTGTCGCTCCTCCGGGGGAGGATGTGGCAATGGCATGGCGAACGGAACGCGGGAAGCAGACGGTCGGGCTCGTGGCCGCGGCGAGTGCGGCGCTGGCTCTGACCGCGTGCAGCCCGGGCGGCTCCGACGACGGGGACGCGGGGAACCGCGAGGCGAAGTACAGACGTGTCATCGAGGACCCTCACCCTCACCCCGCCGACGTCATCGAGGCGGCCGGCGCACCCACCGGCGTGGCACGCGCGGACGACGGCTCGCTGCTCCTGACGTACGAGGCGGGCAACGTCGAGGACGACGAGGGGCCCGCCGCCATGGCCTGGCGCATCGTCGGCCCGGACGGCCGTACGGTCGCCGAGTACGCGGAACACACGGACGCGGAGGCTGCGCGGGCCGCGTTCAAGGGGGTGCGCGGGGGCTTCGTACGGGTGCCGCCGGGGGAGGGGGCCGGGGGAACGTACGCCCTCGACCCGCACGGCAAGCGGCACAGGGTCGTCACCGCCGAGACCCCGGTGCGCACCCGCCCCGGCGACACCCTGCTCGCCGAACTGGAGCCGACCCTCGTCTACCGCCCCGCCACGCGCGCGGTGGCGCCCCCGGCCGGAGTGCCGGACAGCGCCATCCGCCTCGCCGTCGACGAGCGGGGCACGGTGTGGAGCCTGGACCAACCCCTGACCGAAGACCCCGACCGCGTCGTATGGCAGCGCGACGGTCGCACCCTCGGCTCCACGACCGTCCCGAAGCCCTACACGGGCGGCATCCTCGCCGCGCGAGGCGGCACCGCCGCGCTGTCCCTCGTCCGGGGCGAGGGCGTACGCGGCGTGTTGGTGACGACGGACGGCGGCGGGCAGTGGCAGACGGTCCTCGGCGGCGGCCTCCCTTGGCGTGACCTGAAGCGCGGCCCGGAGTGGCTGGTCATGGACCTGCTGGCGGACGGGCGCCTGCTCGTCGGCGAGGAAGGCGGCCGCTACTGGCTCGCCGACGACCGCACCAACAGCGCCTTCCGCGAGCTGAAGACACCGGCGAAGTTCACGTCGTTCACCGTCGACGGCACGACGCTCTACGGCATCGCGGACGCGACGACGGCGACGTACGACCTGGTGGCGGGCGAAGGCCTGTGGATCTCGCGCGACGGCGGCCGTGAGTGGCGGCGCTTCGAGTAGGGCGGCTGGCGGCGGAACTGATGCGTTGCTGACAACCCCGTCCCATAACCTCGTGCATGGAGATGTCAGATGCCATGGGGATCCACTGAGGAGGCGATGGTGTTCGCAAGGGGCACGCGGTTGTTCGCGGGCGCGGTGGTCGTGGCCTGCATGGTGCTCGTCGGCCCCAGTGCGCCAAGCGGTGGCCTCTTCGGCAGGTCACAGCCGGTCGAAGCCGTCAAGGACGTCGTTCCGAACCGGGTCATGACGTGGAACATCTGCAACCCGTGCGAGGTGAGCAACGTCGACCGGGCGGCGGACATCGCCACGTATGCGCCCCAGGTCATAGGCATGCAAGAAGCGTGTGTGCGTGACGTCGAGAGGATCCGGGACTATCTGGAGAACGTGCACGGGCTGGTCTACCACGTCGAGTACGGTTCGGTTCTTCGGAGTTGGGGGCGCTGCGGGGGAGTGCCGTGGAATCCGGGGGCCTTCGGTCAGGCAATTCTCTCGGCGGCACCGATGACGGACCGCGTCAACGTGGAATACCCCGACGGCGGATCCGAGGACCGTGGCTACATGGCGGTCACCACCAAGGTGGGTGACCGGCCCGTCCGGGTCTTCAACACCCATCTCGCCCATCGCCGTCAAGAGGCGTTCCGAGCAGAGCAGGTCCGGGTCCTCGCGGCAGAGGTCGCCCAGCATGACCGCGTCATCGTTCTCGGCGACTTCAACGCCGTGCCGGACGCTCCCGAACTCGCCCGGATGTGGGCACTGGCCGCGGACACGGCCCCCCAGTGTGACCCCTCGCAGACCGGCACCTGCGAGCCGACCACCGACTGGCAGAGCAAGTTCGACTACATCTTCGTACGGGGCTTCGTCCCGAGCGGGCACGGTGTGCATCCCAGCGCGTACTCGGACCACCACCTGGTGCACACCGACCTCGAACCGGCCTGAGCGAGCATCCTGGCCGCCGTTCGCCTCGCGGTATGCCCGGTGGCCCCATAGAGTCGCGGGCACGGAGCGGCTCAAGCGATTGAGGAGTGCTCATGTCAGGGCAGTTTGAAGCGACGGTCGAGGTTGATCGAACTGTCGAGGCGGTGTTCGACTACCTCGCCGACGGACGCAACGATCCGCAGTTCAGCCCCCGCGTACTCAGGATCGAGCGGGTTCCCGAAACCCCGACCACGGTGGGCACGGTCTTCCGCAGCACGGTCAAGGACGCCGGGATGAAGACGGCCAGGGAGTTCCGCATCACCGACCTCGAAGCCCCGGTGCGGATCCGGTGGGCCGAGGTGTCGAAGAACAGCGTCACGGCCAGCGAGGGCGGCTACGACCTGGAGCCGCTGGCCGACGGCAGGACGCGGGTCCATCTCTTCAACGTTCTGGAAGGCCACGGCCTCGGCAAGCTCCTCGTCGGCCTGGCGCTCGCCGCCGCCCGCAAGGATGCCGACAGCTTCGGTGCCCGGATCAAGGCGGCGGCCGAAGCCTCGATCGACGCGCGCTGACCGCCCCTCGGACCGGCCTGCCTGACTCGTCCGGCAGCACGGTCAAGGACGCCGTAGGCAGCGGTCCCACGTCACGGCCGTGACACCCCGTTCCCGCAGTACCGCCTTGCGTACCTTCCCGGTCTCGGTGAGCGGCAGGGACTCGACCACCTCCACGTACCGCGGTACCGCGCATGCCGGGAGCTCCTGAGCACAGTGCCTGGCCAGGTCCGCCGGATCCAGGACGGCGGCCATGACCTCGTCCTCCGCCGGATGACGTCCTTGATGCACCGGCGGCGTGATCGCGGTGGAACTCGCCGCCCGCCTCCAAGACCGCGTCGCGAGCCTCCTCCTGTCCGCCACGCCCTTCATCGACGACGAGAAGAGGCGTACGGCGGCCGAGCGCAAGCCCGTCGACCACGTCGATCCCAGGCCCGACGGATCCCACCTCGTCGAGCTGTGGAACCGGCGCCGCGGCTTCTACGAGGAGGGGCAGGAAGCCGCGCTCAACCGTTTCCTCGTCGACGCGCTGACCGTCCTGGACCGCGTGGAGGAGGGCCATGTGGCCGTGCGGAGCGACGGGATGGACCGGAGGCTGCCGCAGATCACCGCCCGCACCCTCGCGGTCTGCGCTCCCGGCGACCACTACTACCTGCCCGCCCTGGAGAAGTTCGCCGCGGCGCTGGGCTGCGAGACCCGGGTCCTGTCCGGCGGCCACGTGCCACTCCCCGAGCAGTTGCCCGGGGAGTTCGCCAAGGTCGTACTGGACTGGGCGGCAGCCGCGTAACGCGGCTTCAGCACTCACTTGAGGCCGATGTGCGCACCTGGGCCGAGCGGCAGGTCGAAGCCGTAGAAGATCCCGAGGATCGCCAGCCAGACCACCAGGAACGGCACGGTGAAGATCGCCAGCCGGGAGATGAGCGTGCCCAGCCGGGCGTCGGGTTCGTACCGGCGCAGCAGCGCCAGCAGCAGGAAGACGTACGGGTTCATCGGGGTGATGATGCCGGTGGCCGAGTCGCCGATGCGGAAGGCCGCCTGGCTGAGGGCGGGGCTCATGCCGAGCAGCATGAACGCCGGGACGAAGACGGGTCCGACCAGCGACCACAGGGCGGACCCCGAGACGATGAAGAGGTTCAGACAGGCGACCAGGACGACGAACGCCAGGAGCACCCAGAAGCCGGTCAGGCCGATGGAGTCGAGTCCCGCCGCGCTCTTCACGGCGAGCAGGATCCCCACGTTGGACCAGTTGAACAGGGCGATCACCTGGGCGGCGACGAACATCAGCACCACGTAGCCCGCCATGTTCTTCACGGCGTCGGACATCGCCGTGACCACGCCCTCGGAGCCGGACAGCGCCTTGACGGTGAAGCCGTAGGTGAGCCCGGCCAGCATGAACGCGGTGAACAGCACCGGGACGATGCCCGTGAGCAGCGGCGAGGGCACGAGCGCTCCGCCCTCACCGCGCAGTGGGGCGCCCTCGGGCAGCCACAGGGACAGGACGGCGCCCGCGTAGAGGACGAGGACCACGGTGGTGAACAGCAGGCCCCGGCGCTGGATCGGGGGGAGGGTGAGGTCCTGGCTCTCGGGCTCGTCCTCCCCGGGTTCGTAGGTGCCCAGGCGCGGTTCCAGGACACGGGCGATGAGGAAGCCGCCGAGCAGGCCGAGGACGAGGCTGCTGGCCGCGGTGAAGTAGTAGTTGACGAGGAGGTGCAGGTCGAGGCCGTCGGCGGCCGGCAGGACCGCGGCCGCCTGCTGGGTGATGCCGATGTAGAGGGCGTCCAGGGAGCCGATGGTGAAGCCCGCCGCGTAACCCGCGCCGACGCACGCGAAGCCGCCGATCAGCCCGGCCACGGGATGGCGTCCGGCGCTGCGGAACACCACGGCCGCCAGCGGCGGCAGCACGATCGCGGCGACGTCGCTGATCATGTGCGCCTGGCAGGCGACCAGCGCCACCAGATACGGCAGCACCGGACGCGGCGCACGGGCCAGCGTGGACCGCATGACGGTGTCCAGCAGCCCCGCCTTCTCCGCGACCCCCACCGCCATGACCATGAGCAGCACGGCGGCGATGGGCGGGAAGGTGGAGAAGTTGGTGACGAGGTTCTCCGTCAGCCAGCGCACGCCCTCGCCGGTGAACAGCCCGGTGACGGCCTTGGTCTCGTCGGTGCCGGGGACGGTGACCGTCACGTCGGCCAGCGCGAGGCCGGTGGAGACGCCGGCCAGGATCACGAACAGGCCGGTGAACAGGAGGATCGGGTGGGGCAGCGCGTTGCCCGCCCGCTCGATGAGGGACAGCACCCGGTCGACACCGCTCGGCCGGCGCTCGTCCGGGGCCTCGGCGTCCGGGAGGTCGGTCAGTGAACTCATCAGCATCGCCCCCCTGTTGGCAGCAGGTCCTTGCGTACGACGCCGTCCTGGACGACGCAGACCATGTTCGCGGGATCGCCGAGTACACCGATGTCCCGCAGCGGGTCTCCGTCACAGATGACCAGGTCGGCCGTGCGTCCCGCGGTGAGGGTGCCCAACCGGTCGGCGACACCGAGCAGTTCGGCGGAGGTGCGGGTGCCGGCGACGATGGCGGCCATGGAGTCCATGCCCAGGTCCACGAGATAGCTGAGCTCCATCAGGTTCACACCGTGCGGGCCGACGGCGGCGTCGGTGCCGAGCGCGATCCGGGTGCCGTAATCGATGGCCCGGGCGATGTTCTCCTTGGTGACGCCGGACCAGCGGGTCTTCTTCTGGTAGTGGTAGTCCGGCATCGTCTCCTTGTTGATGCCGGCGTAGACGGTGGACAGTGTCGGGACGACGAAGACGCCGCGCTCGCCCGCCATGTCCAACGCCCGCTCGTCCAGGCCGTAGCCGTGCTCGATGCTGGTCACCCCGCCGCGCAGGGCGTTGAGGATGCCCGCGTTGCCCTGGGCGTGCGCGGCGACCGGCTTGCCGCCGTGCCGGCCGGCCTCGTCCACGACGGCCCGGATCTCCTCCTCCAGCAGACCCTCGTCGTCGGGGTCGTCGTACGGGCTGCCCATGCCGCCCGTCGCGCACACCTTCACCAGGTCGGCGCCGTCCCGCAGCACCCGCCGCACCGCGAGCCGGGCCGCCGCCGTGTCGTCGGCGATCTCCGACATCCCGGCGCTCAGATCGGTGCCGTCGGGCAACCGTACGTCCGCGTGCCCGCCGGTGTGGCTGATGATCCGCACGGCCGTGTGCAGCCGGGGCCCCACGATCCGGCCCGACTCGACCGCCGTACGGAAGCCCGCCGACAGGCCGCCCAGGTCGCGGGCGGTGGTGATGCCGGCGTCCAGGGTCTGGCGCAGCCGCGTGACCGTGTCCAGGGTGACCAGGACCGGGTCGAGCTCCGCGCGGCGGCTGGGCGGCGAGCCCTGGGCGTAGGCGAGATGGACATGGCAGTCGAAGAAGCCGGGCAGCACGGTGCGGCCGCCGGCGTCGATCTCCCGGTCCGCCCCGCCGGCCGGGGGCGCGGTCGCGGCGGGACCGGCGTAAGTGAGGGTGCCCTGGGCATCGATGGTGACTACGGCGTCGTCCACCGGGGACGCGCCCGTACCGTCGATCAGCCGGGCGTGGTGGACGCGAAGAGCGGTCCGGGGGTTGGCATCCGTCATGGGGTGCGGTCACTCCTGAGTTGTCGGCAGCGAGGGAAAGGAGTGTGGAATGCGGAGGAGAACCTGGTGCGACGATGCAGGAATCTCGCCGGATTCCCGCGAGGCATGCAGAGAAGTGCCGCTGGGGGCACGTCCTCCGGCGGACACGGTGCAGGATTCCGCCGCCGTGCCGGAACCGGAAGCCGTGGAACTCGACGAGCTGGACCGCAGCATCGTCCACGCCCTCCAGATCCATCCCCGCGCGCCCTGGAAACTCGTCGGCGAGGTCCTCGGCATCAACCCGGTCACCGCCGCCCGGCGCTGGCACCGCCTGGCGCGGGCGGGCCTCGCCTGGGTCACCGCCTATCCCCGGCTGTCCGACCCGCGGATCGTGGTGACCGCGACCGTCGAGGTGGACACCGAGCCGGGCGTCGCCGAGGACGTGGCCCGGGCCTTCGCCAAGGACCCGGCCGTCCCCAACATCAAGCTCACCGCGGGCGGCCGGGACATCGTGGTCGCCGTACAGGCCCGCAGCCTGGACGAACTCGCCCGGCTCACCACGTCGTTGTTCCAGCGCACACCGGGTGTGCGGGCCACGCGGACCCATGTGTCGACCGGCGTGCCGACCGAGGGCAGCCGGTGGCGGCTGCGCAGCCTGGACGACATGCAGAGCGCCCGTATCGAGGCCTCGGTTCCTCCGGTGGCCCGGCCCCTGTCGCCGGAGCAGGCCCACTGGGACGACCTGGACACCCGGCTGCTGGAACTGCTCAGCGTGGACGGCCGGATGTCGCTGCGCGCCCTCGCGGCGGCGACCGGCACGAGCCAGACGACCCTGCGCCGCAGGGTCCAGTCGCTGGTGTCCGCACGGCTCAACCTGCGCTGCGACCTGGCCCGTCCCTTGTCGGGCTGGCCGCTGTCCGCCGTCTACTTCGCCTCGGTGCCCGCCCAGTACGTGGAGCAGACCACCAGGGTGCTCGCCGGGGTCCGCGAGGTCCGCTCGTGCGCCATCACGGCCGGTCCCTACAACCTGGTGCTCGACGTGTGGCTGCGCGAACTGCGGGACGTGCACACCTTCGAGGCCCACCTGTCGGGCAGGATCCCGCATCTCACGGTCGCCGACCGCTCGGTGGTGCTGCGCACGCTCAAGCACATGGGCCGACTGCTGGACCGCGACGGCCGCTGCGTCGGGGTCGTGCCGCTGCGCAACCCGCACCTCTAGCAGGTCAGGACCACGTCACTCCCGTGTCGGGGGCGAAGGCCACGTGGGTGACGGTGTCGTCGTACCAGTGCAGACGCAGCACTCCGTCCGCGACGGTGGCCTCGGTGACCGCCATGGATACGGGGACGGCGGGAGGTTCGACGGTGAGTGTGGCGACGGCCGCGAACACACGGTTGCCGGTGGCGTCCGCGCTCAGTCGTGGCGCCAATGCCCAGGGGGCGAACGCGGTGCCCTGAGGTGCGCGGACAGCATCCTGGTCCGTCCAGCCCAGCAGCGGATGCAGCCGCGACAGCGGGGGCTCGTCCGGTCCGGTCGCCCATCCGGTCTGCTCGGCCCGAGCGCCGTACGGTCCCCCGGAAACCCGGTGGACCCGCACCTCGTACGGGCCGCGCACGACGGTGACGCTCTCCACGCGCAGTCCGGGGACCAGCGGCGGGCCCCCTGGTCGTGCCGGAACTCGACGTCCCCTACTTCGCCGAACTGGCCCGTGAGGTCATCACCGCGGCCCGTGCCCATGGGTACGTCGTGATGCTCGACCAGACCGACGGCGACGTGGCGCGGGAGCGGGAGCTACTCGGCCGTGAGTCGCGCGCCACCATGTTCGACGGACTGCTGCTGAGTCCGCTCGCCATCTCCGAGGACGAACTGCGCGGCCGCACCAACCGGGTTCCGGTCGTCCTGCTCGGCGAGCACATCTTCAACGGCAGCTTCCACCACGTGGCCATCGACAACGTCGCGGCTGCCCGCGAGGCCACCGAACACCTCATCGGCCTGGGCCGCCGGCGCATAGCCGCCATCGGTGACCAGCCCTACAGCACCGGCGAGACCGCGCAACTGCGCACCATCGGCTACCGCCAGGCCCTGGAGGGCGCGGGCCTGGCCCTCGACGAGAGCCTCATCATCCCCACGCCCCGCTTCCACCGGCACCTCGGTGCCGAGGCCATGACCCGGCTCCTCGCCCTGCCCGAGCCACCGGACGCCGTCTTCTGCTACAACGACCTCCTCGCCATCGGCGCGATGCACGCGCTGGCGCGCGCCGGAGTCCGTGTTCCCGAGGACATCGCCGTCATCGGCATCGACGGTATTCAGGAAGGCGAGTACAGCTCGCCGACCCTCACCACCATCGCGCCCGACAAGGCCCGCATCGCGGAGACGGCCGTCAGCACACTCGTCGGGATCATCGCCGGCACGGCATCGCCGCCGGCGGACGCGAAGGCACCGCACCGGTTGCTCGTCAGGGGCAGTACGACGACGGATTCCCGGTCTGCCTGACCGGCCGTCACAAAGCTGCCGGATTCTCCGCCGCAAGGGATTGCTCGGTCCAGATGCATTTGCCGGAGTCGGTGCACCGCGCGCCCCACCGGTCGGCCAGAGCGGCGACCAACTGCAGGCCTCTGCCGCCCTCGTCCGTGTCCGCCGCATGACGAATGCGCGGCATGGTGAGACCGCGGTCGGTCACCTCGCAGATCAGCGTGCGGCTGCGCAGCAGACGAAGGGTGATCGGGCCCTTGGCATGGCGAATCACATTTCCGACCAGTTCGCTGGCGAGGAGTTCGGTGGTCATCACCAGTTCTTGCAGTCCCCACGCGCTGAGTTGATCCCGGACGTGTTTGCGGGCCTGTCCGGCGGCCTTGGGATCTTCGGGCAATTGCCAGGACGCGATGTCCTGTGGGGATGACGCGCGGGTGCGTGCTATCAGCAGCGCGGCGTCGTCCCGGAAACGTGATGTGTCGGTGTCGGAGAAATCGCTCAGCAGGCTGTCACACAGGGCTTCGAGATCGGCACTGCCGGGTTCTGGAGTTCTTGCGACGCGCCGGGAGAGCGCGGCCATTCCCTTGTCGATGTCGCGCGTCGGATCCTGGATGAGGCCGTCGGTGTACAGCACCAACAGGCTGCCTTCGGGGAGTTCGAGGGTGGCCGTCTCGTACGGAAAGGACGCGGTCCCCAGGGGCGGATTGTCGGGCAGATCCGGGAAGTAGCGGGAGCCGTCGGGATGGACGATGACGGGTGGGGGATGGCCGGCCGTGGTGAGGGTGCAAAGGCGGCTGGTCGGGTCGTAGATGGCGCACAGACAGGTGGCGTAATAGTCGTCGCCGAGATCTCCGACCAGGCTGTTGAGATGGTAGAAGAGTTCGTCCGGCGCTTGCCCGAGATCGGCGAGGGTGCGTACGGCGGTGCGCAGTTGGCCCATGATCGCGGCCTCGCGCAGACCATGGCCCATGACGTCACCGATGACGAGGGCCACGCGATCCGACGGCAGCGCAATCACGTCGTACCAGTCGCCACCGACTTCGGCTCCGTCGCCGGCCGGAAGGTAGCGGGCGGTCGTGGTGACGCCGGGGAGGGACGGCAGGACGCGGGGGAGGAGACCGCGCTGCAGCTCATGGGACCGGCGGTGCTCGGCATCGTAGAGACGGGCTCGGGCCAGGGCCTGGGCTATGAGACCGCACAGGACCGTGAACAGGTTGCGTTCCTCGGGGCTGAATGTGTGGGGCCGGCTGTAGGAGAAGATGCACACGCCGATGGGCTCGCCGGAGGTGACCAGGGGAAGAAACGCCCAGGCCTTCTTGCCGCTGGCGGTCGGCATATGGGCCATGTGCGGGTAGCGGCCGACGTACTCGGCGGGCGAGGAGATGAAGAACGGGGCGCGTTCGATCAGTGCCTCTCCGGCCGGGCATCGATCGAACGGTGGCGGCGGGGTCTCCTTCATCCAGTTGACGAATTCCACTGGGTTTCCGGAATTGCCGAACGACGTCAACTGCTCCCCGTCGCGGTACCAGAAACCGACCCCGTCGGCGCCGAACAAGTGCCGGGCGTGATCCTCGACGACGCTCACCACGTCCAGTCCGGTCACCGCCATGGCCAGCGCCTGAGTGAGTTCGACGATCCTGTCGGCGTACTTGGCGACCGTGTCCTCGGCCGGCGCTTCCTCCGGCGCTTTCTGCGGCGCTTTCTCCCCGTTGTGGTGTCGGCGGGTGATGTCACTGAAACAGAGAGTCATGCCGGTGGGGGCGGGAAACACCTGGATACGGAGCAAGCGCCGGCCCAGGGGCCAGGCGACGCTGAAGCCGGTCGGCTTACCGGCGGTCGTGGCCTGCTGGCATGCGAGCTTCACGCCTGTGGTGTGGAGGTGGGGGACCACATCCCACAGCACGCGGCCGAGCCATTCTTCCGACAGGCCCAAAAGGCGTTCAGCGGGTCTGTTGAAAAACGTGACCTGCCAATCGCGGTCGGTAGTCAGAACGGCGTTGGCCAGGGGATGGAGGGCGGTGGGCGTGTGGACCTTGGCCGGGGGCGGTTTGGTGGACATAGGGACTGGAGCCGATCGTCGGGGATCTCCGTCTGGGGTTTCGGCGAATGTATGGTGTCGTCATCCGGACAAAATGCGCAAGAGGTCTGATCTGCATCACCGGCATCTAATCCTGCCGTCGGTGCACCATCTCCGTGATCCAGATGGGCGCGAACGGGGATGTGCAGCCAGGTGAAGTCGGGTAGTCCTTGAGCACCTCCAGGCGTTCGCCGATGTCGATCGCGCGGCCGCGGTGCTCGGCATGCTCGATCCCGATCTGAGCCAGACAGTGGTTCATGGCCCACTGCAGGCGATCCGGGGCGTCCTTCATCTCCGTCTCGACGACGTCGAGCAGTCCTGCCAGGTCGAGGTCCTCGGGCTTCTTCGCAACGCGGTCGGTGGTCAGCGCCCAGC
The DNA here is from genome assembly GCF_044453205.1 of Streptomyces sp. NPDC051738. Taxonomy (NCBI): domain Bacteria; kingdom Bacillati; phylum Actinomycetota; class Actinomycetes; order Kitasatosporales; family Streptomycetaceae; genus Streptomyces; species Streptomyces sp. NPDC051738. Next base: position 77,581 of record NZ_JBITCM010000015.1, read on the forward strand.
CGGCGCTCGCGACCACCGGATCCGGGTCGGCCAGCCAGGCCAGGCGTAGCTCTTCGGAGTGCGGGTTCTTCTTCACCACGTAGTTCACGAGCCAGTCGTGCACCTTGGGTGTGCGCGCCTCGCGCAGCATGGCGTCCAGCTCGTCACGCGTGAACGCCTTCGGGCGACAGATCAGGAGCGCCAGCAGCCTGGCCGCGGTGTCACCCGTCTCCCAGAGCCGGCGCGCGAGTTCCTGCTGCGTCTTCAGCCGCTTCGCGAGCGCGCGCAGCTTGCCGAGGTTCACACCGTGATCGTCACCGTGTCTCTCGTTCACCTCGCGTGCCTTCGGGTCCTCGAGCTCGGCCAGTTCGGCCATCACCTCGGCGACCGTCGTCTCGGTCGGCGTTGTCTCGGACACCTCGGTCTCCTGTCCGTTCGCGGGCGGGATTCAGCCTACGAGGGAAGTCGGCCTCCTGCCGTGGGCCGACCTTGGCCGAAGTGTCACTTGCGTTCGGTCGTCCACTCCCTTCACAGATTCCACTTAGGTTAGGCTAACCTGTGCCCCGTGCGTGCGGGTGAAGAGACCTCTGCGGCGGAGCATCCCCGCGGTCATGAACTGTCGGCCACGGGAGTCACCGTGGCGTACGAAGGCGTCGACGTCGTACACGAGGCGTCGTTGGCGTTGCGGCCGGGCGAAGTGACGGTGCTGGTGGGCCCGAACGGCAGCGGGAAGTCGACACTCCTGCGCACGATCGCACGGCTGCAACGGCCCAGGACCGCCACACTCGTCATCGACGACACCGACGGCCTCGCGCTGACTCCTCGTGAGTTCTCGCGCCGGGTGGCGCTGCTGACGCAGGGTCGCCCCACGCCCAGCGGGCTGACCGTGCGCGACGTCGTCGAATTCGGCCGCTATCCGTACCGGGGCCGCTGGGGCAGGGCGGACCCGGACGGGCGGGCCGCGGTGGACCGCGCGCTCGCCATGACCGGCGTCGCGGAACTCGCCGAGCGCGGCGCCGAGCACCTGTCCGGCGGTCAGCTCCAGCGGGTGTGGCTCGCCGGCTGCCTCGCGCAGGAGACCGGCGTACTGCTCCTCGACGAGCCGACGACCTACCTCGACCTGCGCTACCAGGTCGAACTCCTCGACCTCATCCGCGACTTGGCCGACGACCACGGGATCGCCGTCGGCGCCGTCCTGCACGACCTCGACCAGGCCGCGGCCCTCGCCGACCGGATCGTGCTGCTGCAGGAGGGGCGCGTCGTCGCTGACGGCGTCCCCGAAGACGTACTGACCGCCCAGCGGCTCACCGACATCTACGGCATCCGCATCGAAGTCGGCACCGACCCGCTCACGGGCCATCTGCGCACCCGCGCGATCGGCCGCCATCACTCGTGAACCGAAAGGCTCAGCACACCCTCATGAGACGCCTGATGATGACTGCGGCGGTCGCCACCGCCGCGGCGCTCGCCCTGACCGCCTGCGGTACGACCGAGCCCGCCGCCGACAGCGACGACGCGAAGAAGACGAACGAGGCCATCACCCTCACCGACGCCTCCGGCGCGAAGGTCGAACTCGACGGGCCGGCCAAGAAGGTCGTCGGCACCGAGTGGCACGAGGTCGAGCTCCTGGTATCGCTGGGCGTCGAACCGGTCGGCGTCGCGGACGTCAAGGGCTACAAGACCTGGGACCAGGCGGTCCCCCTGAAGAACGAGCCCAAGGACATCGGCACCCGCGGCGAGCCCAGCATGGACACCATCGCCGCCCTGTCCCCGGACCTCATCGTCGCCAGCACCGACCTGCCCCCGGCCGCCGTGAAGCAGCTGCGCAAGGTCGCCCCGGTCCTGGAGGTGCGCTCCGCCAACGCCGCCGACCCGATCGGGCAGATGACGGAGAACCTCGACCTGATCGCCCGGGCCACCGGCATCACCGAGCAGGCCGACAAGCTCAAGAAGGACTTCGACGCGAAGGTCACCGAGGGCAAGAAGGCCCTCGCGGATGCCAAGCTCGGCGGTGCGCCGTACGCCTTCGCCGACGGCTACGACATCTCCAACCAGGGATCGATCCGGCCGTTCACCAGCGGCTCCCTCATCGGCGCGGTCAACGAGAAGCTCGGTTTGAAGAACGCCTGGACCGTCAAGGGCGACAAGGACTACGGGCTCGGCACCACCGACGTCGAAGGCCTCACCAAGCTGGGCGACGACGTGCGGTTCGCCTACATCGCCAACGACGGTGACAAGAGCAGCACACCGTTCACCGCGAACGGCGCCCTGTCCAAGGACAAGGTGTGGGCCTCCCTGCCGTTCGTGGAGAAGGGCAACGTCCACCGACTGCCCGACGGCATCTGGATGTTCGGCGGTCCCCAGTCGATGGAGGCGTACATCGACGCCGTCGTCGCCGAGCTGACGAAGTAGCGCCATGGCCGTCACCGCGACACCCCCCGTCACCCGTACGCCGGCGGAGACCACGTCCCGGGCGGGCGCGGCCGTGGTGACGGCCCTTCTGGTCCTGCTGGTCGCGGCCCTCGCGGTCGTCGACATCACGCAGGGCACCGCCGCCGTCGGCGCCGGTGAGGTGTGGAAGGCGTTCACCGGCCGGGCCGACGCCTCCGACGCGTCCGTCGTCATCGCCTCCCGGCTGCCGAGGGCAACCGCCGGACTCCTCGTCGGGGCCGTGCTCGGCATGGCCGGCACCGTCCTCCAGGCGGTCAGCCGCAACGTGCTCGCCTCGCCCGACACCCTCGCGGTGAACGCGGGTTCCTACCTGGCGCTCGGGCTGGTCGCCGTCACCGGCGTCTCGCTGCCCCTGCTCGCCTCCTCCGGCGTCGCGTTCGTCGGAAGCCTCGCTTCGGCGGCCGTCGTCCTCGGACTGTCGGGCCTCGGCGCGGGCACCGTCCGGCTCGTGCTCGCCGGCACCGCCCTCGCCCTCGGACTCACCGCCGTCACCGAAGGGCTGCTCCTGCTCTTCCCCCAGGAGACCGAAGGCCTCTACCGGTGGAACCAGGGCAGCATCGCGCAGAGCGGCTTCGACGGCGTGGTCCAGATGGCGCCCATCTGCCTCGCCGGGCTGCTCGGACTGCTGCTGGTCGCCCGCCGGATCGACGCCCTGGCCCTCGGCGACGACGCCGCTCGTGGCCTCGGCGTGCCGGTCCGTGCCACCCGGGTCACGGCGGTCGTCCTCGCCTCACTGCTGTCCGCGGTGGCCGTCACCCTCGCCGGACCGATCGGCTTCGTCGGCCTGTGCGCCCCCGCCCTCGTCCGCTCCCTCGCCCGCAGGTTCCGCGCCTTCACCCGGTCGCGGACGCGGCTTCCGATCGCGGCGCTGACCGGCGCCGCGCTGGTGCTCGGCTCGGACGTGCTGCTGCGCGCCCTCGTACCGGCCGACCTGGCGGTCGCCGTGCCCACGGGTGTCGTCACCAGCCTCGTGGGCGCGGTGTTCCTGGTCGTCATGGCCACGCGGCTGAAGGACACGGCCGCGGCCACCGCACCCGATCGGCTGCGCATCAGAAGCCGTGCCGTGTTCCTCACCACCACCGCCGTCCTGGTCACGGTGGTCGTCGGCGTGACGATCGCAGCCGTGCTGCTCGGCGACAGCAAGCTGCTGCTGGGCGACGTCGTGAACTGGGCGCAGGGCAACGCCGGTCGGACCGTCTCCTTCGTCCTCGACACACGGGTGCCCCGGGTCCTCGCGGCGCTCCTCGCGGGCGCGGCGCTCGCCCTGGCGGGAACGCTCGTCCAGGCGGTGACCCGCAATCCGCTCGCGGAGCCCGGCGTCCTCGGCGTCTCCGGCGGGGCCGCGCTCGGTGCGGTCCTCCTGGTGACGAGCGTGCCCCTGGCCGGCTCGTGGGGCATGGCGGGCGCGGCCTTCCTGGGCGCCGCGATCAGTTCGGTCATCGTCTTCGGACTCGCCGCGCGCGGCGGGTTCCAACAGAACCGGCTCGTCCTGGTCGGCATCGGAGTCGCCACCGGATCCACGGCCCTGATCAGCCTGCTCATCGTCCTCACCGACCCCTTCAACGCGACCAAGGCCCTCACCTGGCTGTCCGGCTCCACCTACGGACGGACCATGCCCGACGTCGCCCCGCTCGCGGCCGTCCTCGTCCTGGGGCTGGCCGTCGCCGTCCTACGACGCACCGAACTGGACCTCGTGTCGCTCGACGAGGACACCCCGAGGCTCCTCGGCCTCGGCCTGGCGCGGGGGCGGTTCGGCTTCCTCGTCCTCAGCGTCCTGCTGAGCGCCACCGCCGTGGCCGCGGCGGGCACGATCGGCTTCGTGGGCCTCGTCGCCCCGCACGCGGCCCGGGCGCTGGTGGGCCGACGGCACGTCCGCGTGGTCCCGGTCGCCGTACTCCTGGGCGCCGCGCTGGTCTGCACTGCCGACCTGCTGGGCCGTACCGTGATCGCACCGGCCCAACTCGGCGCCGGTCTGATGACGGCGGTGATCGGCACGCCGTACTTCCTCGATCTCCTCGTGCGCAGCCGCCGGTAGCGGGCATACGGATGTCCGGGCGGGGACTTCGACAAGGGTCAGGCGCCCGAGTCCTCCTGAGGTGCCGTCAGTGACTGCTCGGCCCAGATGGTCTTTCGGTTGCGGCCGTAGCGCGTGCCCCACCGTTCGGACAGCTGGGCCACCAGGAACAGGCCACGTCCTCCCTCGTCGGTGCCGCGGGCCTGGCGCAGATGGGGGGAGGTGCTGCTGGTGTCGGAGACCTCGCAGATGAGATGGCCGTCCCGGATCAGCCTCAGCTGTACCGGGCCACCGGCGTACCGGTAGGCGTTCGTGATCAGTTCGCTCACGATCAGCTCGGTGGTGAAGGCGAACTCCTCCAGCCCCCACTCGGCCAGCCGGTCCCTCACCAGCGTCCGGGCCCGGCCCGCCGCGGTGGGCTCGGCCGACAGCTTCCAGGTGGCCACGTTCTGCGCCGCCAGCACCCGGGTCCGGGCCAGCAGCAGCGTGACGTCGTCGGCGGCCCGGTCGGGCAGCATCGAGTCCTCCACCGCCTTGCAGGTGTCCTCCAGTGAGTGGAACGGACCGGCCAGCACGGAACGCAGCTGGGCCAGTCCCTGGTCGATGTCGCGGTGGTCGGCCAGGAGGAGGCCGTCGCTGTAAAGGGCGATCAGGCTGCCCTCGGCCAGTTCGATCTCGGCCGTCTCGAACGGCAGGCCGCCCAGGCCGAGCGGTGGTCCGGCGGGGAGGTCGATCGGGCGCGTCCCGCCGTCAGGGCCCAGCACGGTGGGCGGCGGGTGCCCGGCGCGGGCCATGGCGCAGTGCCGGGAGACCGGATCGTAGACCGCGTACAGGCAGGTCGCGCCCACGATCCGGGGCGTGCTCCGGTCGGCTGCCCGCTGTTCGGTGTCCAGATGGTCCACCAGGTCGTCGAGCCGCGCGAGGACCTCGTCCGGCGCCAGGTCGAGGTGCGCCAGGGTGTGTACGGCGGCGCGCAGCCGGCCCATGGTCGCCGAGGCGTGCATGCCATGGCCTACGACATCGCCTACGACCAGGGCGACGCGCAGTCCGGACAGGGGGATCACGTCGAACCAGTCGCCGCCGACCCCGGCGGAGGCGTGTGCGGGCAGGTAGCGGTGCGCTGTCTCGACCGCCGGGTGCTCGGGCACCTCACTGGGCAGCAGGCTGCGCTGGAGGGCCTCGGCGGCGTTGTGCTGCTGGGTGTAGCGGCGGGCGTTGTCGATGCAGACCGCGGCTCTGGCGGCGAACTCCTCCGCCAGGGTCAGGTCGTCCTCCTCGAACGGCTCCGGCCGCTGCGAGCGCCACAGGCACACCAGGCCGAGGACGGTACCGCGGGCGGCCAGCGGCACCACCATCAGGGAGTGGACACCCATCGCGAGTGCCTTCGCGGTCCGTTCCGGCTCGGCGGTGAACCATCCGCGATTGCCCTCCAGGAGGGGCTCGAGGACCGGACGCCGTTCGGCCAGGCAACGTGACGGCGCCGTGTCCTCGGGGAAGGAGAACAGATGGCCGACGGGATACATCACCTGCCGAGCCTCGGGCTGGATGCTGTGCGCCGCCATCCTGCGCAGCGGGCCCATGGCGTCGGGGGCCGGTTCCTCCCCGCGGGGCACGGGTTCCAGCAGATCCACCGAGAGCGCGTCGGCCAGCGCGGGAACCGCCGCCTCGGCCAGTTCGCGCGCCGTCCTGGCCACGTCCAGGGTGCTGCCGATCCTGGCGCCGGCCTCGTTGATCAGTTGGAGTCGCTGACGGGCCCGATGGCGGTCGGTGACGTCCTCGACGATCTCGGTGACGCCCAGCACCCTGCCGGAGGGGTCCTGCATCCGGAAGGCGGACACGGAGACGATCAGTTCCTTCTGGGAGTCCCGCAGCAATCGGCAGGTCTGCTCGGCGAAGATCAAGGGCTGGCCCGTCTCCAGAACCCCCCGGAGCCGTCGCTCGATCAGTTCCGAGTCCGGGCCGAGCAGGAAGTCGGAGGTGCGAAGCCCGCGGTACGCCTCGGCCGACAGCCCGCCGAACCGCGCGATGGCCCGGTTCACCCGCAGGATGCGCAGGTCCGGGCCGAGCACCGCGACTCCCACTGGGGACCGGCGGAAGAAGCCGTCCAGCACGGACCGGTCGATCTCCCACTGGGTGATGTCCTCGGCGAGCGCGCCGACGAGGAGCCACTCGACGGTGGAGTCCACACGTTGCACTCTCCGGGCCCTGAACCCCACGTACACGCGGTCACCCGCGCGGTTGCGGACCGGCAGCAACCCGAACCAGCCGCGCTCCCGCAGGCACGCCGTGGTCGCTTCGGCGATCAGGGCCTCGTCCCCGCTCTCGACCAGGACTTCCCGTACCGGCCGGCCCAGCACCTCGTCGGGCCGGTGCCCGAGGAGCGTGGTGGCCTGTTCGCTCCAAGCGACGATCCTTCCGCGGCGGTCCAGAACGGCGGACGCGGACTGGTGGATCGAAAACGGGTCCTCCGGGCTTTCACTGAGCGTCTTCGGGGATGTGTTGTGCATCGCCCACCCATCTCGCGCCGTTGGCGGGGCCCGCAGAACGGCGCCCCGGGGCGCTCCTACCGATCCGAGTGCCTGGTTTGCTGCGGCTCACCCCCAGTATCGGTTGTACGGGCATCGTGTGCCCGGGCGAGGAGCACCGCCACGTCGTCGTCCGCCGCCTCGGGCATGACGTGGGCCAGGAGGTCGTCGCAGACCTGTTCCAGCGGATGCCCGGGATGCCGTAGCGCCTGCGCCAGCCGGCGCATGCCCTGGTCGAGATCCTTGCCGCGGGTCTCGATCAGACCGTCGGTGTAGATCACCAGGAGACTGTGCGGCGGCAGGGGCACCCGCTGGACCTGGCAGTCCTGCCTGCCCACGCCCAGGGGCGGGCCCGCGGATCCGTCCAGGAAGGCGACCGTTCCCCGCCCGTCGGCGACCAAAGGGGGCGGGTGGCCCGCCCTGACGATCAGACAGTGACCGGTGCCCGGGTCGTGGACGGCGTACAGGCAGGTGGCCATCTCGTTGTCGCCGAGGTCCGCCACGGCGGCGTCCAGGGCGCGCAGCACCTCGTCGGGCGGAGTGTCCCGGCGTGCCAGGGTCCGTACGGCGGTGCGCAGCTGTCCCATGACCGCCGCCGCGTGGATGCCGTGCCCCATCACGTCCCCGATCACCAGCGCGGTCCGGCCGCCCGACAGGGCGATGGCGTCGAACCAGTCGCCTCCGACCTCGTGATCACCGGCCGGCAGATAGCGCCCGGTGAGTTCCAGCCCCCTGACCGTGGGCAGCGAGGGGTTCATCAGGCTGCGCTGGAGGGTGAGCGCCGCGTCGCGTTCCCGGCTGTACATGCGCGCGTTGTCGATGTTCAGCGCCGCTCGGGCGACCAACTCGTCGATCAGCAGCGTGTCCTGGTCGTCGAACGGCTCTCGGTCCCGGGTCCGGGTCACCGCGACCGCGCCGAGCACCGTGCCCCGCGCCACCAACGGGATCAGGCGCGCCGAGCCCACGCGGGCGCGCAGGTACTCGCGAAGCCAGTCGGCGCCGGGGGTGGTGACCAGCGGGCCGATGTCGTTCAGGTAGAGGTTCATGGGACGCCCGGCACTGATGAGCCGCTCGTACATCGAGCCGGGAGGGAGCTGAAGGGTCATGCCGACCGCGAGGTAGTCGGCAGGCGCGGCCGGATCCGTGAAGGTCGCCGCGACACGCCGGACCACACCGTGCGCCGACGCGGCGGTCTCGTCCGGGGCCATCGCCTCCTCCAGCAACTGAACGTCGGCGGAGTCCGCGAGCCGGGGCACCAGGACGCGGACCACCTCCTGCGCCGTCTGCGTCAGGTCCAGGGTGGAACCCATCTGCGTACCCGCCTCCACCAGCAGCGCGAGGCGCTGCCGTGCCCGTTCCGCCTCCAGGTGGGCCCGCTGCCCCTCCGTGACGTCGATCAGCGAGGCGATCACACCCACCCGTTGGCCGGCCCCGCCGAGCAAGGGGGCGTAGGAGCAGGACCACGTCCGCATCCGTTGCGGGTCCGACGTGCCGGACGTGTAGCGGAAGTCGACCACCGCCTCACCTCGGTCGAGGACCTGGCGCATCACCGTCTCCAGCGCGCCCGCGCCAGGGGCGACCTCGGTCACGCGTCTGCCGACGTGCTCGGCCACCGGGACACCGTCGATCCGGGACAGAGCCTCGTTGACCCGGAGGAAACGCAGGTCGGGGCCGAGCATGGCCAGGCCGATCGGGGACTGGGTGAACAGCCCCTCCAGCGCGGCCAGCGCATCCCGCATCCGCTCCACGGCGGAGGTCTCGGCCGCGATCGCCAGCACACCTGGACGTCCCCGCGCATCCGCGAACGGACAGTGCCACATCTCCATGTCGACCACGGACCCGTCGCGATGCCGGACCGGCAGCCGTGCGACCACTGCCGCACCCGTCCGCACCGTCCGGCCCAGCCGGTCGGCCAGCTCCCGGTTCTCCTCGGGTACGAGTACACGCCTGGCGTCCTGACCCACCATCTCCTCCGGCGTGTGACCGAGCAGGTCCTGCGCCGCGAGCGACCACTGCACCAGGCGCCCATCGGCATCGACCACCCAGAGCGCGAGCGGGAGCAGGTCCTGGAACACCCCCGCATGGCCCGCCGCGGACGGGCGCCGATCCGGCGTTTCGCCGATCGCGTCGTGGGCATCCGCACCGCGGTGACTCGCGCTGGTCATAGGGGCACCTCGCTCACACCGCCCTTGACCACAAAAGGCTCAAGGACAGCCTAGGCCCGTCCGGCCGCGCGAGGGCCGTTGATCGATCATCGATAAGTGGCCCGGCTCACATGGCGTGAGCGGGGCACCGCCGACACCATGGGTGCGCAGAGCCTGTGTGATGTCTCCGGCCGGATCAGCGCGCGGCGTCATGGGGGTCCCCCGCGCGAGGTTGTTCGAGCGTGGGGGAGCGTGCGTGCCAGGCGTCGCGCGCCCGGCCGGAGACATGACACAGGCTCTCCGTCACCGGCAGGCTGAAGGGATCCAGAATGTTCCGCAAGGTGCTGGTCGCCAACCGCGGCGAGATCGCGATTCGGGCGTTCCGCGCAGGCTACGAGCTGGGCGCGCGCACCGTCGCCGTCTTCCCGCACGAGGACCGCAACTCCCTGCACCGGCTCAAGGCCGACGAGGCCTATGAGATCGGTCAGCCGGGGCACCCGGTGCGGGCTTATCTCTCCGTGGAGGAGATCGTCCGCGCGGCACGCCGGGCGGGAGCCGACGCCGTCTACCCGGGGTACGGATTCCTGTCCGAGAACCCCGATCTGGCCCGGGCCTGCGAAGAGGCGGGCATCACGTTCGTCGGACCGAGCGCGGAGATCCTGGAGCTGACCGGGAACAAGGCGCGCGCGGTGGCGGCGGCCCGCGCGGCCGGCGTGCCGGTGCTGGGTTCCTCGGAGCCGTCCAACGACGTGGACGAGCTCGTCCGTGCCGCCGAGGACGTCGGCTTTCCCGTGTTCGTCAAGGCGGTCGCGGGCGGCGGCGGGCGCGGCATGCGCCGTGTCGAGGACCGCGCCCAGCTGCGCGAGTCCATCGAGGCGGCATCGCGGGAGGCGGCGTCCGCGTTCGGTGACCCCACGGTCTTCCTGGAGAAGGCGGTCGTCGAGCCCCGCCACATCGAGGTGCAGATCCTCGCCGACGGGCAGGGCAACGTCATCCACCTGTTCGAGCGGGACTGTTCGGTGCAGCGCCGCCACCAGAAGGTCATCGAACTCGCCCCCGCACCGAACCTCGACCCGGAGCTGCGCGACCGCATCTGCGCCGACGCCGTGCGGTTCGCCCGGCAGATCGGCTACCGCAACGCCGGCACCGTGGAGTTCCTGCTGGACCGCGACGGCAACCACGTCTTCATCGAGATGAACCCGCGCATCCAGGTCGAGCACACGGTCACCGAGGAGGTCACCGACGTCGACCTGGTGCAGTCGCAACTGCGCATCGCCGCCGGCGAGTCGCTCGCCGACCTCGGCCTCGCCCAAGAGACCGTCACCCTGCGCGGCGCCGCGCTCCAGTGCCGTATCACCACCGAGGACCCGGCCAACGGCTTCCGCCCGGACACCGGCCGCATCAGCGCCTACCGCTCGCCCGGCGGCTCGGGCATCCGCCTCGACGGCGGAACCACCCACGCCGGTACGGACATCAGCGCCCACTTCGACTCCATGCTGGTGAAACTCACCTGCCGTGGCCGGGACTTCACCGCCGCGGTGGGCCGCGCCCGGCGCGCCGTGGCCGAGTTCCGCATCCGGGGTGTGGCCACCAACATCCCGTTCCTGCAAGCGGTGCTGGACGACCCCGACTTCCGGGCCGGCAAGGTCACCACGTCGTTCATCGAGCAGCGCCCGCACCTGCTCACCGCCCGCCACTCCGCCGACCGCGGCACGAAGCTGCTCACCTACCTCGCCGACGTCACGGTCAACAAGCCGCACGGCGAACGGCCCGATCTGATCGACCCGTTGACCAAGCTGCCCGCGCTGCCGGCCGGTGAGCCGCCGGCCGGGTCCCGGCAGCGGCTGGCCGAACTGGGCCCGGAGGGCTTCGCGAGCTGGCTGCGCGCGTCGCCGACCATCGGCGTCACCGACACCACGTTCCGCGACGCCCACCAGTCGCTGCTCGCCACCCGCGTGCGCACCAAGGACATGCTCGCCGTCGCCCCGGTGGTGGCCCGCACCCTGCCCCAGCTGCTGTCCCTGGAGTGCTGGGGCGGCGCGACCTACGACGTCGCCCTGCGCTTCCTCGCCGAGGACCCGTGGGAGCGCCTGGCGGCCCTGCGGGAGGCCGCGCCGAACATCTGCCTCCAGATGCTGCTGCGCGGCCGCAACACCGTGGGTTACACGCCGTATCCCACCGAGGTGACCGACGCGTTCGTGCAGGAGGCGGCGGCCACCGGCATCGACATCTTCCGCATCTTCGACGCCCTCAACGACGTCGACCAGATGCGGCCGGCCATCCAGGCCGTACGGGAGACCGGCACGGCCGTCGCGGAGGTGGCCCTGTGCTACACCTCCGACCTGTCGAACCCGGCGGAGCGCCTGTACACCCTGGACTACTACCTGCGCCTGGCCGAGCGGATCGTGGCCGCGGGCGCCCACGTCCTGGCCGTCAAGGACATGGCCGGGCTGCTGCGGGCACCGGCCGCGGCGAAGCTGGTGTCGGCCCTGCGCCGGGAGTTCGACCTGCCGGTGCACATCCACACCCACGACACCGCGGGCGGCCAGCTCGCCACCTACCTCGCCGCGATCCAGGCGGGCGCGGACGCGGTCGACGGCGCGGTGGCGTCCATGGCGGGCACCACCTCGCAGCCGTCGCTGTCGGCGATCGTGGCCGCGACCGACCACTCCGAGCGGCCCACCGGCCTGGACCTCCAGGCAGTCGGCGACCTGGAGCCGTACTGGGAGAGCGTCCGCAAGGTCTACGCCCCCTTCGAGGCGGGTCTCGCCTCACCGACCGGCCGCGTCTACCACCACGAGATCCCCGGCGGGCAGCTCTCCAACCTGCGCACCCAGGCGGTCGCGCTGGGACTGGGCGACCGTTTCGAGGACATCGAGGCGATGTACGAAGCCGCCGACCGGATGCTCGGCCGCCTGGTGAAGGTCACCCCTTCGTCGAAGGTGGTCGGCGACCTGGCCCTGCACCTGGTGGGCGCCGGCGTGTCCCCGGCGGACTTCGAGACCGACCCGGACCGGTTCGACATCCCCGACTCCGTCATCGGCTTCCTGCGCGGCGAGCTGGGCACCCCGCCCGGCGGCTGGCCCGAGCCGTTCCGCAGCAAGGCGCTGCGGGGCCGCGCCGAGGCCAAGCCGCTGCAGGAGCTCACCGCCGACGACCGCGAAGGGCTCGCGAAGGACCGGTGCGCCACGCTCAACCGGCTGCTGTTCCCGGGCCCGACGCGCGAGTTCGACACGCACCGTGACACCTACGGCGACACCAGCGTGCTGGACAGCAAGGACTTCTTCTACGGTCTGCGCCCCGGCAAGGAGTACTCCGTCGACCTCGAACGCGGTGTGCGGCTGCTGATCGAGTTGCAGGCCGTCGGCGACGCGGACGAGCGGGGCATGCGCACCGTGATGTCCACCCTGAACGGCCAGCTGCGGCCGATCCAGGTCCGCGACCGGGCGGCGGCCTCCGACGTCCCGGTGACGGAGAAGGCCGACCGGGCCAACCCCGGGCATGTCGCGGCGCCGTTCGCCGGCGTGGTCACCCTCACGGTCGCCGAGGGGGAGGAGGTAGCGGCCGGTGCCACGGTGGCCACCATCGAGGCGATGAAGATGGAGGCGTCCATCACGGCCGCGAGGTCCGGCACGGTGGCGCGACTGGCCATCAACCGCGTCCAGCAGGTCGAGGGCGGCGACCTTCTGGTCGAACTCGCCTGAGCCGCCCGACGTCTGGCCCCGCGCAGGAGAAGTACCTGCGCGGGGCTTCGCGGACCTGGCCGGACCACCGGTCGGAGGCCGGCCGGTCCGACGGTCGGACGTCAGGCGCAGACCACCCGCGTCTCCGGCGTGAAGACCGGGCCGCCGCTGGTGTTCGTCGCGTCGCTGAACTCGGCGTAGTAGTACGAGTAGAAGCCGATGTTGCCGTTGCAGCCCGAATCGGCGGCGACCTGGAGGGTGAGCGTCACGGTGCGGCTCTGCCCGGGCGGGATGGTGGCGCCGTAGTTCGGGCCGAGGTTGTTGGGGCCGGTACCGGAGCAGGGCGTGCTGCCGGCGGCGGTGGCGAGGGTGCAGCCCGTGAAGCTGTACTTCAGGTCGGGGCGCTGGGTGGTGAGCCAGGTGGGCTCGATCGTCTGGTAGACGAACAGGACGTCGTACGTCTTGTTGTTGGTCATCGTCATCGAGAGTTGCACCGAGCCGCCGGGTGTCGCGGTGGCGGCATCGGTGGTGAACGTCAGGCCGGCCGGTGCGGGGTCCGCCGCGCTCGCGCCGGGGGCCAGCCCGAACACGGTGAGCAGGAGACCGAGGACGGCGGTGAGACCCACGCGTCTCATACGTGTTGATCGCATGGCCCGGGAGGCTAGGCATCCGGCGCACACGTCGTCTGCCCCTCGATGCGCGCACCGACGGCGAAACGGCCGAATGTGTCTCTGATGTGATGACCATGTGTTGAGTCTGTGAAGTGAGGGTCTGGGTTGCATCCGCGCACGACACCGGGAGGCCGGCGGCAGCGCGCGGGGGTGGCGGAGTGCCCGCCCCCGGCAAGGCCGCACAAGCCGATATTGGCGTGATCTCGGATGCCCCGGGAGCCACGACACGTCACCAGGTCCGGAGGTTCTCGGGCATGCGTCGATTTCCCGCCTCGTTCCCGTCTCGACGGACACTGACCGTATGACCCGGACCCTCGCGGACCCGCGCTCCGTCCCCGCCGAACTCCGCCCCTACCTCCAGGAGGTCGTCCACCGCACGCAGGCCGTGTGCGGATCCCGTCTGGTGAGCGTCATCGCGGTCGGTTCCGTCGCGCTCGGCGACTACCGGCACGGGCGCAGCGACACCGACGTGACGGTGGTCGTGGACGCGCCCCTCCCCGGGCGAGCGCTGTCCGACCTGGCCGCCGCACTCGCGCATCCCGCCCTGCCCTGCCCGGCGGCGGGACTGGAACTGGTGGTCTACGACAAGGACTTCGCGGCCCGGCCGTCCGGCGAGGCGGGCTACCTGCTGGACCTCAACACCGGACCCCTGCTGCCCGACCGGGTCAGCTTCGACCCGACGGACTCCCCGGCCTTCTGGTACGTCATCGACCGCTCCGTCGCTCATCAGGCCGGACGAGCGCTGTACGGCAGCCCGGCGCGGGCGGTGATCGCCGAACCGGCCCGAGCCGACCTGCTCACGGCGCTCCGTGCCTCGGTCCGTGAGCACAGCGGAGGCGAGGGACATCTCGCGGACAACCGGGTCCTCAACGGCTGCCGCTCGGTGCACTTCTGCCGTACGGGCCGCTGGCAGGCCAAACGCCGGGCGGCGCAGGCGATCGCCGCGTCCGAGGAACGCTTCCGCCCCCTCCTGACGGCCGCACTGCGCAGCTACGAACGCCCACGCGCTGCGGCGACCGCACTGCCCACCACCGATGTACAGGCATTCCTGGCCTGGGTGGCCGAACGCGTCGACGAGACGGCTGCCGAGGATCGGGCGGGGTAGGGCACGGATCCGACCCCCGTTGCCCTTCGGGCGCAACCCCCTCATCGGATCTGCACCCATCCGCATCTCAACTCCACCGCGTTCGCCCACGAGCCGGGTGCGGCGACGTGGATACTGTGCAGCAAGCGGAATGACCGGCTGTCGCACCGGGCAGCCGACGAGGGGTGAGCCTCTTGGTGGTTCATGGTGTTCGGGGCGGCACGGCGGGTGCGGGTGCGGTCGAGGTCGCGCGGCTGGGGGGTCTGTGGCGGGTCACGCGCCCCTGGCATCCGGGGTTGCGGCCGTTTCTGCGCAGCTATGTCGGCTACTGGGAAGCGGTGACCACGCCGTATGAGGCGCGGCTGGTGCCGACCGGGTGCGCGACCCTGCTGATCAGCCTCGCGGAGCCCTTTTCCCAGGTGCGGCGGTTGGGCGTACGGGGCGGGGGCAGCGGGAAGATCGGCTCGCTGGTGGTGGGGCTGGAGGACCGGCCCGCGATCTGCGTGCATCCCGGCGGCCAGGAGGCGATCCGGGTCGAGTTCACGCCGCTGGGCGCCTACCGGCTGTTCGGCATGCCGATGAGCGAGTTGACGAACCTGGCCATCGAGATCCGGGACGTTCTGGGTCCCGAAGCCAGGACGCTGGTGGAGCGGTTGGCGTCGACCCCGGACTGGGCGGCCAGATTCGATCTGCTGGACGCGGCGTTGCTCGCCCGGCTCGGGTACGGCCCGGAACCCGCGCCCGAGGTCGGCCACGCCTGGCAACTGCTCTCCGGCAGCGCGGGCGCCGTCCCGATCGCCCGTATCGCCGCCGAAGTGGGGTGGAGCCAGGGGTACTTGATCCGGCGGTTCACCCAGCAGATCGGGCTGACACCCAAGGCGTCCGCGCGGGTGCTGCGCTTTCGCCACGCTGTGGCGTTGCTCGGTCGCGGGGCCGTGAGCCTGACCGACCTCTCGACGGCCTGCGGCTTCTACGACCAGTCGCACCTCAACCGCGAGTTCCGGGCCATCGCAGGCACCACGCCCGGACAGATGGTGGCCTCTCGCCGGGTGGAAGGGGCGCTGGCTCTCGCGGCGAGTGCAAATTCGTCCAAGACCGAACCGACGGCCGGACGATAGCGTCCCCGCTGTACAACCGGTGGCCGGTCGGATGGCGCGGGGGACCGTCCGACCGGCCGGCGTGCGACTGCGAGACGCTACGTGCGACCGGGCTCTGAGGGCGCTGGGCGGGTATGCCAGCGGCTGTCCTGCTGCCAGGTGCTACGGACCGGTTAAGGCTTGCTCACGCCTTAGTGGACTGGCCATGAGCGCCCGATGATGGAGCCATGACCACGGCCTCACGTGCCATGACACAACTGACGAGCTGGCCGGACCTCTCGGAGGCCCCGCCCAGCTGCGGCACAGGTCGGGCGCTGCGCTCGGCCGGCGTCGAGATTGTGCACTTCCACTCGGACCGGAGCGTCGATCTGCACCTCACGGTCAGGACGATCCGTCGCTTCCAGGACGAACTGAAGAACTCGACCGCCATCCGGCTGGTGCCCGACTCGCCCTGGGTGACCATCCACCTGCAATGCGACGCGGACATCGACCTGCTCCTGACCCTGGCGAGCGTCGCCCTGCAGGCCCACCAGAGGCGGCCTGATGCGGACAACCGGTTCACGCGCTGCCACCAAGAACTCCGGCAGTGAACTGCGCCAACTGTCCGCGCAGTTCCTCGTGTGCCTGCGGGTGACCGGCCGCCCGCCGAGTCCTTTCCGCGTCAGTCCAGCACCGCGGTGGCCTCGATCTCGACCAGATGCTCCGGTACGTCCAGTGCCGCGACACCGATGAGTGTCGCGGGCGGCACCGGCGTGACGCCCAGTCGCTTGCCCGCGCGGGCGATGCCGTCCATGAGGCTGGGCATCTTGTCGGGGGTCCAGTCGACGACGTAGACGGTCAGCTTCGCCACGTCGTCGAAGGACGCGCCGGCTCCGGCCAGGGCGGTGGCGACATTGACGTAGCACTGCTCGACCTGGGCGGCGAGGTCGCCTTCGCCGACCGTGACGCCGTCGGTGTCCCAGGCGACCTGCCCGGCCATGAAGACCAGCTTCGAGCCGGACGCGACCGACACCTGCCGATAGGCGTCGATCTCCGGCAGTCCGGCGGGGTTCACCAAGGTGATGGCCATGCCGCACCTCTCCTTCCTCGAACCAGGACGCTCCTGGTCACTTCCCGTTCCTTGGAAACCATAGGAGAGTGTGCGCTGGCCTGGAAGAACGCACTTTTCGGTGACTGGGGAACCAGATGGAAACCAGGCAGCTCAAGGGCGGGTGGAGAACCGGGCACGATCACCTCATCGAGGGAGAGGCCAAACGATTCGCCAGGTGAACGGGACGACAGTCGATCAATCGCGTCGGGCGGCGCGGCGATCCTGGTTCCGGTATCCAACTGATCGGCGGACAAAGGCCTGTCCAGGCATGGTGTCCGCCACTGCCCAAGGAGTTCCCCTTGCGTGTTCGTCGTACGGTGACCGGCGCTCTCGCTTCCGCCGCCCTCGTGCTCACGTCCCTCGGTGCCCTGACCGCCCACGCGACCCCCGCGGCGGCCGACCCCTGCGGCTTCTTCGAGACCAGCGCCGACGCCTTCTACAACCACTGCACCTCCGACGGCTCAAGGGTGGTCATCAAGGTCGAGGTCGCGCTGGCCCCCGACTACGAGCGGTGCGTCGCGCCCGGCAAGACCTGGCTGGGCTCCGCCAGCAAGATCCAGGGGGCCCACTACCTCAACCGCACCTGCTGACCAGCAGTCACCCCGGCCCGGCGGGCCCGATTCCTTCCGCTTGTCGTGGCCTCGGTCGTTCGTGGGCCGGCTGAGGCCACGCGGTGGCAGGTCCGTTCGGCGGCGTGGGTCAGTGCGGCCGGCGGACCTCTCCCGTGCCCAGGCCGATCACGGCCCGGGGCCGCATGGGCTCCTCGCCGCGTCGGGAGAGCAGGACGACCTCCTCGACCGCCGCCGACAGCGTGCCGAGCCGGGCGGCGCACTCGGCGGCCAGGCGCCCCGGGTCCTGGGTGCGGCCGAGGGAGAGATGCGGGGTGAACCGGCCGCCGCGCCCACGACAGAGCGGGAACCGCAGATGCAGTTCCCGGCGGAGACGTGCCCACGGCGCCGGATCCGCCGCGGCCGGATCGAGCCACACCGTCGCGTAGTGCCGGTGCCGGAAGTACCGCACGCCGGTCAGGCGGGCCGTGAACGCCGTGTTCTGCGCGGCCCCGGCGCAGAGCAGCGGTACGGCCCGCGTGAACTCGTCCTCCGGCACGAAGCCGAACAGCAGATTCACATGCGGCGGCCACCGTCGCACCTGCGGATCGTGCTCCCAGCGGATGTCCTGAATGGCCGGCCAGAGCTCGCGCGGAGGCAACCACGCCACCGCCGTCCGAGCCGTCGGTGCCACCGCGAGCGCATCCACCGGCTCGGCTCCGCCGAAGACCGGACTTCCGTCCACGGGGCCATGGTCCCACTGACGCGACGGCAGCACGTGGCGGAGGAGTCCGTCCCGTACGGCGGCTACGAGCCACGCGGCACCTCAGCCGGTCGGTCCCCCCAGCCGCAGCGTACGGATCTCCGGAGTGTCCCGCCCCTCCAGACCCTGAACGAACAGGGTCAGACCCGGCCATCCCGGCGGTACCCAGAGCGCGTCGGGATCGCCGCCCGAGAAGTCGGGCCGGTCACCGGCCCAGACACGTCCCACGCACTCTCCGCCGGCCCATCCGGTCACCCGGACCTGCGTGGCGTCCAACCGGACGAGGTACCCGTCCGGGGACGGGGACGCCGGCAGGTCGACGTCGAGCCACGCCTCCTCGCCCGGCTTCAGCGCCAGCGGGAGCCGTACCTCCTCCGTGCGGCCGGACCGGTCGGCGAACGCGGTCAGCGACTCGTCGTCCTGCACCGCGCACGACCAGTCCCGTACGGCATCGAGCGCGAGCAGTTCGGCGCGCAGGCCGAGGCCGCTCGGATGGTGCGGCAGCGTGACCGAGACCTGGTGGGTGCCGGAGGGCAGCAGCACCCACGGGTTCTCGGTGTGGACGGTCTCCGGCGCGCCGTCGTCCACGCTCACCCGCAGCGGTTCGACGACACCCCGCAGATGCAGCGCCGACGGGGTGGGGGAGTGGACCGTACGGCCATAGGTGACCGGCACCCCGACGCGCGTGCTGCTCCAGCCGCCGAGTACCCGGGTGGGCGCCAGGGCGCCTGCCCAATGTCCGTGTACGGTCCACAGGGCCGAGACGTCCGTCGTCTCGCGCACCTTCCACAGGGTGCCCAGGCCGCGCAGCGCGCCGAGGCGGAGCGCGGGCAGGCGGGCATCGTCGAAGTTGGTGTGGCCCCAGATCTCCACCACGGCCTCGACCGCGACGCTGCCCGTCACCTCCCGCACGTCGAGGCGCCGCGTCGCCCCGAACCCGGCGATCGGCGGGTGCGTCCGACCCGCGACGGACAGGTCGACGATGTCCGCCGCGCCGGTGAGGAGTAGCTCGTCGACGCCCGTCAGGTCCGTGGTGGTCCGGTAGGCGCCACGTCCCCGGTACACCCCGAGCGACTCCAGCGTCGGCGGCAGGTCGTGACGGCCGGCAGGCTGCTCGGGCGGGGTGTCGGTCCGCCGCCGCACCTGGTCCACGGCGGTCGGTGCCCGCTTGTCGGGCCGGTGCGGCGCCTCACCCAGGCGTACCGTGCCGTCGGGGTCGACCGTGCGCAGGCGTGCCGCGTCCGCCGACGGCAGCACGACGAGCGTCACTCCCGCCACGGTCCGCCGCTCGGACACCGGGATCTCGCTCCGTTGCCCGTCCAGTACGACGGTGACCGGCACGTCGGAGGAGAACACCAGCACCCCGTCCGCCGCCGCCACGAGATCCGCCGAGGCGAGCGTCAGCGTCGCGTCCATGCCCCAGGGCCGCAGCGGTACGTCCACCGCCATCAGGGGGCACGAACCCGGCACGACAGCGACCGGCACCCCCCGAACGACCGCCGTACCGGGCTCCGTTCCGAGATGCGGTACGGCCACCAGCCGGCCGCCCTCGGGAAGGTCCAGCGCCCCGAGCGCCGAGCTCGTCGGGAAGTCGCAGGCCACCTCGGTGTCCGGAGCGCCCGGCACGGCGAGTGCCAGTCGGTCGCCCCACACCTCGACGACCCGCGCGAACACCTGCGCCTCGGCGAACTCCGGTCGCTGCACGCCCGTCGACGTGACATAGCCGCCGAAGTCGTAGCCGTGGCTCATGAAGTTGCCGGGGCGGCCCCAGTTGCCGGTCGACGGGGTGTACCCGAAGTTCCAGCCGGACGACTGGAGATACGGCGCGATCAACTTGGCGCCGCTCGCCAGCAGCCGCCGTAGCGTCCGATGGCGCCGGTTGGTCTCGGTGACCAGCAGCGGCACCCCGCGCTCGGCGACCAGCCCGGCATAGCGGCGCACCTCGGCCTCGATGTCCGGGGAGTCGTCGTCCGGGTAGAAGTTGCAGGCCGGTACGACACCGTCGGCATCGCCGGTGGCGCCCGCGAGGTCACCCTGTCCGGAGCAGGCGATCAGCGGCACGGTGATGCCGTGCCGAAGTGCCGTGTCCCGCAAGGAGGTTACGTATCCGGTGCGGTCGGCGCAGTCGAAGAAGTCCAGCTCGTTCTCCAACTGCACCATGATGACCGGGCCGTTCGCCGGGTACTGGCGCTCGGCGAGCAGCGGCAGCACCTGGTCGAACCACGCGGTGACCTGCTCCAGATAGCGAGGCTCGTTCTGACGGACCCTCAACTCCGGATCCAGGCCCAGCCAGGCGGGCAGTGCGCCGCCGTCCCACTCGGAGCAGATGTACGGGCCCGGCCGTGCGATGACGTACAGGCCCGCCTCCTGCGCGAGGTCCAGGAAGGCGGCGACATCCCGGCGGCCCTCGAAGGACCAGCGGCCGGGCGCCAACTCGTGGAAATTCCACGGGAGATAGACGTCGACGCAGGTGTATCCGGAAGCCCGCACCTGATCGAGCCTCTCGCGCCACTGCTCCCGGGGCAGACGGAAGTAGAACAGCGAGGCGCACAGCAGCGTGCGTGGCCGGCCGTCGATCCACACGCCCCGGCTGTCGAGGCGGACGGCTTCGATGGTCTCCGTACGGTTCACTTCACTCCCGCGCTTCCGCCGCTGATGTCCATTTCGTACAGGTACTTCTGGCCCAGGTAGTAGACGAGGATCATGGGCACGGCGAGCAGGATCGAGCCGACCATCACCAGGTTCCAGGGCGGGGCCTGGCCCGCCTGCGAGGTGGCGGTGATGTACTGCACGCCCAGGGCGAGGGGCATCTTGGACTCGTCGTTCAGATAGATCAGGGGGCCCATGAAGTCGCCCCAGGTGTGGGTGAGAGTGAAGATGCCGATGGCGATCAGGACCGGCCTGAGCATCGGGAACATGATCCGCCGATAGATGCCGAAGAAGCCCAGGCCGTCCATCATGGCGGCCTCGTCGAGCTGGCTGGGCAGCCGGGAGACGAACTGCCGTACCAGGAAGACGTTGAAGGCGTTGGAGAAGAAGTTCGGCACGATCAGCGGCAGGAAGGTGTTCACCCAGCCCAGGTCCCGGAAGAGGATGAACTGGGGGATCATCGTGATCTGCGTCGGGATCATCATCGTCGCGATGACGACGAGGAACATCGTGTTCTTGCCCGGCGCCCGCAGCCGGGCGAAGGCGTAGCCGACCAGGCCGCTGGAGAGGACCTGCCCCGCCACCGAGAACAGCGAGATGAGCACCGAGTTGAGCAGGAAGGTGCCCACCGGCAGCTCGGTGCCGAACACCCGGGAGAAGTTGTCCCAGTGGAACTCGCGCGGGATGACCGTGAACGAGCCGGAGTTCACGGTGGCGTCGCTGGACAGGGCGATCGAACCGACGAAGACCAGCGGGGCGGTCAGGACCGCCGCGACGATCAGCAGGGTGCCGTAGGTGAACGGGGTCGCGCGGAACGCCCGTGCGGCGGGGGCCTCTTGGCGTTTCTTGCTGACGGGGGTCGCCAGGGTCGCCATCACTTCACCTCGGTCTCGTAGAACACCCAGCGCCGGGTGGTGCGGAAGGCGATCACGGTGAAGACCAGGATCACCAGGAACAGCAGCCAGGAGATCGCCGAGGCGTAGCCCATGTGGTAGTAGCTGAACGCCTGGTCGAACAGGAACGGCACCATCGTCTGGGCCGCGTCGTAGCCCGCGGGGTTCTTGCCTTTCGAGACGAGGATGTAGACCTGCGAGAAGATCTGGAACGCGCCGATCAGGCCCATGATCAGGTTGAAGAAGATGATGGGCGTCAGATGCGGCAGCGTGATGCTCCAGAACTGCCGCATCGCACTCGCGCCGTCGACCTCGGCCGCCTCGTACAGCTCACGCGGGATGCCCTTCATGGCGGCGAGCAGCAGCACGGTCGCGGCGCCCGCGCCCCACGTCGACATCAGGATCAGGGCGGGCTTGACCCAGGGGCCGTCGAACAGCCAGTTGGGGCCGGAGACGCCGAACAGACCGAGGAAGTCGTTGATCGGGCCGTTCGGCGCGAGCACCATCCGGAAGATCATCGCCGTGGCGACCAGCGGGATCAGCGTCGGCAGGTAGATCAGGGTACGGAACAGCTTGCGGGCCCTGACCTGCTTGTTGAGCAGGTTCGCCAGCCACAGGCCGAGGATCAGGCCGAGCGGGACCGAGATCGCCGCGTAGTAGAGGGTGTTCCACAGGGCCTTCCAGAATACCGGGTCGTCCGTGAGGAGCTTGACGTAGTTGTCGAAGCCGACCCACTGCGGCGCGTTGAAGGAGTCCCAGTCGGTCAGGGAATAGTAGATCGACGCGATCATCGGCCCGAGCAGGAAGACCAGGAAGCCGATCACCCACGGCGAGATGAACAGGTAGAAGGAGAGGGCCTCACGGCGCCGCCGCTTGGAGAGCTTCTGCTTCCTGGGCTTGGGTGAGGCGGGCTTCTCCGCGGCCGCCGGGGCGGCCTTCGGGGCGGTCGAGGTTGCCATCGCCTGTCATGCCCCGGACTTGATGAGGGCCTCAAGGTCCTTCTGCACGGCGGTCAGCGCCTTCTTGGCGCTGCGCTCCTTGCCGAGCCAGAAGTCGGCCAGGCCGTTGGAGATCGTGTCGATCATCTCGTTCCACTCGGGGATGAACGGCGCCCGGAAGACGAACTCGCTCGACTCGGCGAACACGCCCATGTCGACGTCCGTCTTCATCCACGAGGGCTTGAGGAACGCCTGGCTCTTCTGCACCTCCAGGTTGGCCGGCACGTCCTGGCCGGAGGCGATGATCTGCGTCTGCGCCTCGTTGGAGGTGAGGAAGTCGATCGCCTTGAAGGCGTTGTCGCGCTGCTTGGAGGTGCGGGAGATCGCCAGTCCGCTGCCGAACGCCGACACGGCCTGCTTCTTGCCGCGCCACATCGGCGCGATGTCCCAGCCGAACGACACTTTCGTCAGACCAGACATGACCCAGAAGCCGTTGGCGTGGGTGGCCACCTTCTGGTTGGGGAAGGCCTGGTCGCCGCCGATGTCGGGACCCATGTCGGCGTAGTCCGCCTTGCTCGGCACCACCTTGTGCTTGAAGACCAGGTCGCCCGCCCACTGGAGCGCCTCGACCACCGCGTCGCTGTCGACCGCGGGCCGGCCGCTGTCGTCGATGATGGTGCCGCCGTTCTGGTAGGCGAGGCTCCACCACTGCGGAAACCACTCGGCACCGCTGTATCCCCACTGCTTGCCGGGGACCGTCAGCTCCTTGAACGCGTCGAGGGCGTCGTCCCAGGTCCACTCCGCGGTGGGGGCCTTGATGCCCTTCTTGTCGAACAGATCCTTGTTGTAGAACACGGTGACCGCGCCGGAGCGGTCCGGGATCGCGTAGAGCTTGTCCTCGTATGTGTAGAGGGAGCCGACCGGGCCGAAGCGCTGCTCGGTGTCGAGGCCCGCCTTCTTGGCGAGGTCGTCGAGCGGCAGCAGCTGGCTCTTGCTGGAGTACGTGTTGACGCTCTCCGCGACCTGCATGATGTCCGGTCCGTTGCCGCCGGCGATCATCGTCTGGACCTTCTGCGGGTACGAGTCGCCCGGGATCAGCTGGAGCTTGACCTTCAGGTCGGGGTGCTTCTTCACCAGCAGATCGATGCGTGCCTGGTACGTCTTGCGGTCGGGGTCGCCACCCCAGACCGTCATCACGAGCGGGCCGGCACTCGAACCGCCGCTGGAGGTTCCGCAGGCGGTGAGGGTGATGACTCCGGCCGCGGCGCCCAGGCCGAGGAAACCTCTGCGGGACATCTGAAGCTTGTCGACAGGCATGGCTGTACCCCTAGCTGAAGTGCGCGAACGCGCAGGGAGCGGCTCTCTACAGCCGGGACCCGGCTTCGAGTGACGGTTAAACTAACCCTCGTTAAATCGCGCTACAAGCCCTTGATTCCTACGAGTTTCAACCTGCACGACTCGCACACGAGCGATCGGTTCGCTTGCAGCAGCACAGCGCGGACGCCATTGGTGGCGCCATCCACGTCGCGCGGAGGCCGCCGACCTCTTCAAGATCGAGTACCGGATCTTCCTCAGCACCGTCGAGTCCTGAGAGCCTGTCACCGGCTCCGAGGTCATGGCAGCAAACGTTGCTCCTTCGCGACCGCCACCGCGCCCGCGCGGGTGTCGACGCCGAGCTTGTCGTAGATGCGGCGCAGGTGCGTCTTCACGGTGGCCTCGCTGATGTACAGGGCGCGGGCGATGTCGCGGTTGCCGATGCCGCGTGCGAGCTGGGTGAGGATGTCGCGTTCGCGGTCGGTGAGGGTGGGGCGCGGGCGGCGCAGGTTGGCCATGACGCGGCCGGCGACCGGCGCGGACAGGGCGGGACGTCCTTCGGCGGCGGCGTGGATGGCGGCGAACAACTCGTCGGGGCGCTCGGCCTTGAGCAGATAGCCGGTGGCGCCGGCCTCGATGGCGCGGGTGATGTCGGCGTCGGTGTCGTACGTGGTGAGGACCAGGACGTGGGTGGAGGTGCTGGAGGCGCAGGTGAGGCGGCGGGTCGTCTCCACGCCGTCGATGCCCTCGCCCAGTTGCAGGTCCATCAGCACCACGTCCGGGGCGAGTTTCGCGGCCAGCGCGAGCGCCTCCTCGCCGGTGCCGGCCTCACCGACGACCTCGATGTCCGGGGCGCTGTCGAGCAGGGCGAGCAGCCCGGCCCGTACGACGGCGTGGTCGTCGCAGACCAGGATGCGCACGGGGGCACGGTCGGGGGTCATCGGGGTGCCTCCAGGGGGACGGCGGCGGACAGGACGGTGCCCTCGCCGGGCGTGGAGTCGACGGTCAGGGTTCCGCCGAGCGCCCGCAGCCGGGCCCGCATGGCGGGCAGCCCGTGCCCGCGGTCCGCGCCGGGGGAGGCGGGCGGTGCGGCGGGGTCGAAGCCGTGGCCGTCGTCGGAGACCTCCAGGACGACTTCGTCGTCGAGGAGGGTGAGCGTGAGGGCCGCGTGCGTGGCGGCCGCGTGCTCGCGGACGTTGGCCAGTGCGCCCTGGGCGATGCGCAGCAGCGCGGACTGGACTCGGTCGGGCAGGTGGGGGAGGCGGCCGTTGTCGTCGATGTGGACGTCCACGGTGAGGTCCGCGCCCGACTCCCGTGCGGCGAGCGCGCGCAGCGCCTGGTCGAGGCCGCCCCCGGCGAGGTCCGCGGGAGTCAGATCGTGCACGAAGCGCCGGGCCTCGGCGAGGTTGTGTGCGGCGACGGACGCGGCGGTGCGCACATGGCCGCGGGCCTTGTCCGGTTCCGTGTCCCACACCCGGTCGGCCGCCTGCAGCAGCATCTGCTGGCTGGACAGGCCCTGGGCGAGCGTGTCGTGGATCTCCATGGAGAGCCGCTGGCGTTCGGCGAGGGTGCCCTCGCGGCGTTCCGAGGCGGCGAGTTCGTGCCGGGTGCGGATCAGGTCGTCGATCAGGACGCGCTGGCGCTCGGTGTGCCGTTCCATCTGCAGGAACACGGCGGTGGCGAGGGCGGCGACAGCGGGCGGCGCCAGGACCAGGTTCGGGTCGAAGCGGCCCGCGAGCTGGAGCTGCGCGGCGACGACGAACGCGGTCAGGACCGCCACGAGGACGAGGGCGGCACGGGCCGGCAGGGTGCGCAGGGCGGTGTAGAAGAGGGGCACCGCGCACCAGGCGAAGCTGGGCGCGAGCACGACCAGGACCATCCACACCACGACGACCGACGCCAGCCAGGCCCAGTGCCGCCGGGAGGGCCGAGGGCGCGTGTCGCCGGTCCGCGGGCCCAGCAGATGCAGCGCGCCGAGCACCACGCACAGCGCGATGATCCAGGGAGTGCGCGGTTCACCGGGATGACGCAGCACGAACCGGGCGAGCGCTCCGCCGAGCAGCAGGAAGAACGCCGCGTGCATCACGACGCCGAGCCACCGGGTGTCCACGGTGCTCGGTTCGTACGGCCGGTTCCCCATCCGGGGCCCGCCTCCCTTCCCGCTCGCGGGCGCTGAACTGGGCAAACACCTCCATTGTGACCCGGGGCGGGGGTCGGGCAGGTCAACCGATCGGATGACCCCGGTGTCGTCCGACGGGCGACGGCGGGAGAGCCGGAACGTCGACCGTGCGGGCCCTGTTCCGGGCCGAGGGTGGAGAGCGGACGAAGCGGGGCGGCAACCGGGCCGCCCGCCCACCGAAGGAGTGGACCGACCCATGAACCCCGTGCACGAGAAGTTCTCCCGCCGCGCTCGCGTCGCCACCGGCGGTGCCGTACTCGCCGTCGTCGCCCTGGCGGGCTTCGGTGCGGTGTCCGCGAACGCCTCGGCGCCCGCCGCGCAGCCCACCACCGTCGCGGCCGCCTCGGCCCGGGCCACCACGACCTCCACCCACCTGACGATCGACGCCGCCACCAAGGCCGCGCAGGCCGCGCTGGACGCCGCCGAGAAGGAGAACCAGCGCGTCACGGTCGCCGTCGTCGACCGCAACGGCAACACGATCGTCACCCTGCGCGGCGACGGCGCCGGCCCGCAGTCCTACGAGTCCGCCGAGCGCAAGGCGTTCACCGCGGTCTCCTGGAACGCCCCCACCTCCCAGCTGGCCGAGCGCCTGGAGCAGGCCCCGAACCTGAAGGACATCCCCGGCACCCTGTTCCTCGCGGGCGCCGTCCCCGTCATCGCGGGCAACGCCCCGATCGCCGGCATCGGCGTCGCGGGAGCTCCGTCCGGGGCGCTGGACGAGAAGTTCGCGCAGGCGGGGGCTAACGCGGTGGGGCGCTAGCCGCCTTGAGTGCGGGGCACCTGTGCGCCCGGCGGTGCTCAGGCCCCCGCCTGAGTGGTCACAACGTGAAGCTGATGACCTGTCCGTCGGTCTCGATGGTGGCGCCGCTGATGTTGAGGGAGTCGTAGCAGCCGTGGCTGCTGAACACCTGGACCCACTGGCCGGCGGGCACGGTGACGGAGATGTCCTTCACCTGGCCGACGGTGAAGCCGCTGTGGCAGGTGTAGACGCCCGCGGTCTGGGTCATGACCGAGTCGCCGTCGGTGATCGTGACGCGGAGGGTGGCGGTGACATCGGCCTGGGCCGCGGCCGACGCGGGGGCCGTCAGGGTCAGCGCGCCGGCCGCGGCGAGCCCTGCGGCCAGGGCGGAGACGCGGGTGGCGCGGGTACGACGGAGAGCGGGACGAAGACGCATGAAGAACTCCGGATTCTCGGCTCCGGCGCTCGCTGCGCCGGAGTGGGGGTGCCTCGAAACGGTTGCCGAAACGGTTGGCGAACTGCTGAGCGGAAACGCCGCCACGGATTATTGAACGTTCCACAACTCATGGGCCAGAGCGGCTTCGGCCAGGTTCTGACGCACCGCCGGGAATCCGCGCTCAAGCGCGCCGGTTGTCGTACGGCATGACGACCCATGAGCAGGTCACCGATGTACTGCACTACACCGCCTTCTCGTCCCACCCGGACGGTGGCAACCCGGCGGGCGTGGTCCTGGACGCCTCCGGGCTCGACGACGCGGCGATGCTGGCGATCGCCGCCCGGCTGGGATACAGCGAGTCGGCGTTCCTGACCGGGACGCCCGAGGGGCCGGGCGGGGAACCCGCGGGACTGACCGGGCAACCCGGGGGACTGGCCGGAACGCCCGGTCGGGCCTTCACCGTTCGGTACTTCAGTCCTCTCGCCGAGGTGCCCTTCTGCGGCCATGCCACCGTCGCCGCCGCCGTGGCCCTGGCCGAGCGGATCGGCCCGGGAGACCTGGTCTTCGCCACCCGGGCGGGCACGGTGCCGGTGACCGTCACCGCCGATGCGGACGGCACGCTCCGGGCCACGCTGACGAGCGTGGAGCCCCGCATCGAGGAGATCGCCCCGGAGGAACTGGCCGAGGCGCTGGCGGCGCTGGACTGGCCGTCGGCCGACCTCGACCCGCTGCTGCCGCCCCGTATCGCCTTCGCCGGCGCCCGGCATCTGGTGCTGGGCGCCGGCAGCCGGGAACGGCTCGCGGACCTCTCGTACGACTTCGAGAGGCTCGCCGCCCTGATGCGGAAGCTGGACCTGACGACCGTGCAGTTGGTGTGGCGGGCCGCGGACACCGTCTTCCATGTCCGCGACCCCTTCCCGATCGGCGGTGTGGTGGAGGACCCGGCCACCGGTGCGGCAGCCGCCGCCTTCGGCGCCTACGCCCGTGAACTCGCCCTGGTACCACCGGAGTCGGTGCTCACCCTGCATCAGGGCGAGGACATGGGCAGGCCGGGCGTGCTGACCGTGACCCTGCACGCGGACGACCCGAAGGTCCGGGTCAGCGGCGCGGGCACGCGCATGTCCCGGTAAGGCGTGCAGGGGGCTCGGCTCACAGGCCGTCGCGCACCATCGCGGCCACGATCTGGACGTGGCGGTCGGCCGCCGTGGTCGACCACTCGTTGTCGTAGTTCAGGCCGTACGGCCAGAAGTGGCCGCCGCCGGTGGAGATCTTGGCGCTCGAACCGTCGAACTGCCGGACCAGCGCCGTGGCCTGTGCGCCCGTCCAGGTACCGCTGCCGCCGAGCCGGGACCAGCCCGAGCTCGTCCCCACGCCGATGGTGTGGGCGATCTCGTGCAGCGCCGTCCGCTCGGTCATGTAACTGCGGTTGCCGAAGCGGATGGTGCCGTTGATGTTGCCGTCGGCGGTGGGCACGCCCGGGTCGTAGCGGACGGTGAGGGCCTTGCCCAGGTCGCTGAGGTTGTTGTAGCGGGCCACCGCGGCGTTCATGGCCCTCGTGATGAGGTCGTAGGCCGTCAGCTGGTCCTGGGTGGGGTTGCTCGCCCGTTCGAGGGTCCAGGTGATGGTGGCAGCCGCCGACACCTGTTCCTGGGACACCGACGCGGTCTGCGGGGTCGCCTGCGCGATGCCCGGGCCTGCCAGCAGGGTGGCCGCGA
The DNA here is from genome assembly GCF_044453205.1 of Streptomyces sp. NPDC051738. Taxonomy (NCBI): domain Bacteria; kingdom Bacillati; phylum Actinomycetota; class Actinomycetes; order Kitasatosporales; family Streptomycetaceae; genus Streptomyces; species Streptomyces sp. NPDC051738. The sequence goes on from NZ_JBITCM010000015.1 coordinate 106,493, forward strand.
GGGCGGCCACCGCCGCCTTGTTGCGCCAGGGTATGGGCGTGCGTCCGGTGGGCATCGTGGCTCGTCGTGAACTCATCGGGGGTCCTCCTGTGGGGGGTTGGCCGTCGTATGTGGGGGCGACGGTGGTTACGGAGGTGGAAGAGGGAAAGCGCTTTCCCGAGTTGCCCGGATGCTAATCACGTGTCTTGGGCATGTCAACGAAATGGCTCAGCCCCTCACACAACCGGGCCACAACCCCGTGCGATGATCGGCCCATGGCGCGAGACACGCGGGACGCTTCCGGCGAGGGCTATCTCCTGGACAACCGCCAGGCCTAGGCGGGCGACCGCTTCACCGCGCTGTCGGCACTCTTCGACCCGTCCACGTTCCGGCACTTCGAGTCGGTCGGGTCGGCGCGGGGTGGCGTTGCTGGGAGGTCGGTGCCGGTGGGGTCACCGTGCCGGCCTGGCTGGCCGAGCGCGTCGGCCCGAGCGGACACGTCGTGGCCACCGACATCGACACCTCCTGGATGCGGGAGGCGGCGGGCTTCGAGGTGCTGTGCCACGACGTGGCGGCCGAAGCGCTCCCGGCCGGGGGATCGTTCGACCTCATCCACGCCCGGCTCGTGCTCGTCCACGTCGCCGACCGCGACCAGGCCCTGCGGTCGATGATCGAGGCGCTGCGCCCCGTCGGATGGCTGCTGCTGGAGGACGCCGACCCGGCGCTGCAACCGCTGATCTGTCCCGACGAATACGGCCCCGAGCAGGAGTTGGCCAACAGGCTGCGCCGCGGCTTCCGCGAGCTGCTTCGGGAGCGCGGCGCGGACCTGGCGTACGGGCGAAGGCTGCCCAGGCTGCTGCGCGAGGCCGGACTGGTGGACGTCGAGGCCGACGCCTACTTCCCGATCACCTCACCCGCGTGCGCCGAGTTGGAGGCGGCTACCGTCCGCCAGGTCCGCGGCAGGCTCGTCGCCGCGGGGTTGGCCACGGACGAGGAGATCGACCGCCACCTGGCCAACGTCACCGCGGGCGGCCTCGATCTGGCGACCTCACCGATGATCTCCGCCTGGGGCCGCCGCCCGGTGGAGTGAGGTCGTGAGGGTGCCCAGGAAACGTATGTGAGGGCTGTCGTCAGGGCCGTTGGGCACGCTGACGGTGGCGCGTACGCCGTAGACGTCGGCGATGAGGGACTCCGTGAGGACATCCGTCGGCGTGCCGTTCGCCACCACGCGCCCCTGCTTCAGGACCACGAGCCGGTCGCAGTACATGGCCGCCAGGTTCAGGTCGTGCAGGGCGACGACGCTGGTCAGTTCGAGTTCGGTGATCAGGTCCAGCAGGGCGAGCTGGTGCTGGATGTCGAGGTGGTTGGTGGGTTCGTCGAGCAGCAGCTCGCGGGGTTCCTGGGCGAGGGCGCGGGCGATCTGGACGCGCTGGCGTTCGCCGCCGGAGAGGGTGTGCCAGGGCCGGTCGGCCTTGTCGGTGAGGTGGGTGCGGGCGAGGGCCGAGCGGACGGCGGCCTCGTCCGCCGAGGTCGCGGGGCTCCAGGCCCGGCGGTGCGGGACGCGGCCGAGGCGTACGACGTCCAGGACGGTCAACGCGACCTGGGTGTCGGCCTGTTGCTCGACGACCGCGACGCGTCGGGCGACGGTGCGGCGGCCCAGCCGGTCCAGCGGGTGGTCGTCCAGGGTGACGGCACCGGAGTCCGGGGCGATGACGCCGGCGAGCAGACGCAGCAGCGTGGACTTGCCCGAGCCGTTCGGGCCGAGCAGACCGGTGACTGTGCCGGGACGCGGGGTGAGGCTGACGCCGTCCAGGATCAGGGTGCCGTCGGCCTTGCGGCTGACGCGGTCGGCGCGCAGTCCCGTGGCCGGGGTGGGGTCGCTCATCGGGTGCTTGCTCATCGGCTGCCCCGCTCCCGGTAGAGGACGAGGACGAACGCCGGGACGCCGATCAGCGCGGTCATCACGCCCACCGGCACCTCCTGCGGGTCGAGGGCGGTGCGGGCGAGGGTGTCGACCCAGACGAGGAGCACCGCCCCGGTGAGGGCGGTGGCGGGCAGCAGGCGGGTGTGTCCGGGGCCGGTCAATGGGCGGACGGCGTGCGGGAGGACCAGGCCGACGAAGCCGATCGCCCCGGCGGAGCTGACCAGAGCGGCCGTGAGTAGGGCGGTCGTACAGAGCAGCACCATGCGGGAGCGGGCCACGTGTACGCCGAGCGAGGCGGCGGCGTCCTGGCCGAACGCGAACGCGTCGAGCGCGCGGGCGTAACCGGCGCACACGAGCAGGGTCACCACCAGGGCCGCAAGCCCCACGCCCACATCGGTCCAGCCGGCCCCGCTGAGCGAGCCGAGCAGCCAGAACAGCACACCGCGTGTGGTCTCCGCGTCGGCCGCCGTCATCACCACGAAGGAGGTGAGCGCGGAGAACAACTGCATCGCGGCGACCCCGGCGAGCACCACCCGGTCCGTGGTGCCGCCGAGGGTGTGGCTGAGCAGCAGTACCAGCCCGAAGGAGACGACCGCGCCCAGGAACGCGCCACCGGAGACCGACAGCAGACCGCCGCCCGCGCCGAGGACGACGACCACGACCGCGCCGGTCGAGGCGCCCGAGGAGACGCCCAGGACGAAGGGGTCGGCGAGCGGGTTGCGCAGCAGGGACTGCATCACCGCCCCGCACACGGCCAGCCCGGCACCGCACACCGCGGCGAGCAGCGTGCGCGGGAGGCGCAGGTTCCAGACGATGCCGTCCCGGATGGGCGTCAACTCGCCCTGGCCCCAGCCGAGATGCGCGGCCACCGTCGCCCAGACGTCCCCGACGGCGATGTCCGCAGGACCGATGGTGATCGCCACGGCGACGGAGAGGACCAGCAGGACGAGACCGGCCGCCCACAGCAGCGTGCGGCGCAGGCCGCGCAGTGCCGCCGGGGCGACCTCCGACAGGGCGGTGCTCACCCGGCGAGGCCGTATTTGCGCAGGGCCGCCGCCACCTTCTCCACGCCCTCGACGGTCCGGATGGTCGGGTTCATGGCCTGCCCGGACAGCAGCACATACCGCTTCTCACGCACCGCGGACATGTTCTTCGTCACCGGGTCGGATTCCAGGAACTCGATCTTCCGCGCGGCCGTTTCGGCTGTCTGCTGCTTGCGGGACAGGTCGCCGATGACGAGGACGTCGGGGTCGCGGTCGGCGACCGTCTCCCAGTTGACCTGGGGCCATTCCTCGTGGGTGTCGTCGAAGGCGTTCTCGGCACCGAGTTCGCGGGTGATGACGCCGGGTGCGCCGCAGCAGCCCGCGAGGTACGGGGACTGGGAGTTGGCGAACCAGTACAGGAGGGTCACGTCCTTGGCGTCGAGTCCGGAGGTGGCCTTCTTCACCCGGGCCCGGAGGTCGGCGACGAGCTTCTCGCCCCGCTCCTCGACGCCGAAGATCCTTGCCAGGTCGGTGACTTCGCCGTAGACCGCGTCCATGGTGAGCGGTTCCGTGCGCGAGCCGTCGCCGTCGCCGCTGTTGTCCTTGCCCACGCAGTCGGAGGGGGAGAGGTAGGTGGGCACGCCGAGCTTCTCGAACTGCTCGCGGGTGGCCACCCCGCCCTTGCCGAGCGTGGAGGCGAAGGACGCGGCGACGAAGTCGGGTTCGGTGTCCAGGACCTTCTCGAAGGACGGGGCGTTGTCCGCCAGCCGCCGCACCTTCGCGTTGTCCTTCTCCAGCCCCTTCGCCACCGGGTCCGTCCAGGTGGCGGTGCCCACCATGCGGTCGGAGAGACCGAGGGAGAGCATGATCTCGGTGGTGCCCTGGTTGAGGGAGACGGCCTGCTGCGGAGGCGCCTCGACGCGGACCTTCTGCCCGCAGTTGTCGAGGGTGACCGGATATCCGGCGGGCTTGCTCCTGGTCGCGCTCCCGGTCGGTGAGTCGGAGGAGCCGCCGCAACCGGTCAGCAGGAGGGCACCGGTCAGGAGAACGGCGGCAGGACGGACAGGGCGTGCGAACGGCACGGGACTTCCTTCGGCGTCGAGGGCTCATGCGCGAAGCCCGGTCGTACGGTGCTCCCTCCGGCCGTTGACACTGCCGGAGGGTGCCAGCAGGTCTTCGGACTCGGGGTCGCCCGGACGAGGCGCCTTCCCGGACCGTGTTCACCGTCCAGTGGCCGTTGCCCCGCCCGTCGCCCTCACCGCTGCGCGTCAGCTCCGGATTCCCACCGGATTCCCTGACTCGTGTACGTACGGGTACGCACACGGGTACGACTGGCCTCGGCAAGCTACCACAGGCGCCTCAACCTCCCAGGTGGGGCCCACCTCGGGTGCTCAGGAGGGCTCGGTGCTCCCGAGTGCCCGCAGGATGCGCTCGGCAGCCAGCGTGGGCGTCAACTCGCCGTCCCTGACGCGCTGTTCGAGAGCCGGTGCGAGGGCCCGCACCGCCGGGTCGGCGTGCAGCCGGCCGAGGAGTTCGTCGCGGACCATGCTCCACGTCCAGTCGACCTGCTGGTCGCGGCGCTTGGCGGCGAGGCGCCCGGTCGAGTCCAGCAGGGTGCGGTGCTGTTCGAGGCGTTCCCAGACGGTGTCCAGACCGGTCGATTCGCGGGCGCTGCAACTGAGCACCGGCGGCGTCCAGACGGGATCCTTGCCGTGCATCAGCCGCAGTGCGCTCGCCAACTCCCGTGCCGCGGCGCTGGCGTCGCGCTCGTGCGGGCCGTCCGCCTTGTTGACGGCCAGCACGTCGGCCAGTTCCAGGACGCCCTTCTTGATGCCCTGCAACTGGTCGCCGGTACGGGCGAGAGTGAGCAGCAGGAAGGAGTCGACCATGTTCGCGACCGCGGTCTCGGACTGGCCGACGCCGACCGTCTCCACCAGGATCACGTCGTAGCCGGCCGCCTCCATCACCACGATCGACTCGCGCGTGGCCTTGGCGACCCCGCCCAGCGTGCCCGCCGTGGGGGACGGCCGCACGAAGGCCGCCGGATCCACGGCCAGACGCTCCATACGCGTCTTGTCGCCGAGGATCGAGCCGCCGGTACGGCTGGAGGAGGGGTCGACGGCGAGCACGGCCACCCGGTGCCCGAGCGCGGTGAGCATCGAGCCGAACGCGTCGATGAACGTCGACTTGCCCACGCCCGGCACCCCGCTGACACCGATCCGCCGCGCCCGGCCGCTGTGCGGAAGCAGCTCGGTGAGCAACTCCTGTGCCAGCGCCCGGTGTTGCGGACGAGTGGACTCGACGAGGGTGATGGCGCGTGCGATGATCGCCCGCTTCCCGTCGAGCACGCCTTTCACATAGGCGTCGACATCGATCACAGGTCGTGCCCGAGTCCGGTCGACAGCCGCCGCACCAGGTCGTACGCCGCGTCCGGGATCACCGTCCCGGGCGGGAAGACGGCCGCCGCACCCATCTCCAGGAGCGTCGGCACGTCCTGCGGCGGGATCACCCCGCCGACCACGATCATGATGTCCTCGCGCCCCTCCTCGGCGAGCTGCTCCTTCAACGCCGGTACGAGGGTGAGGTGGCCGGCCGCCAGCGACGACACCCCGACGATGTGCACGTCCGCCTCGACGGCCTGGCGGGCCACCTCGGCCGGGGTCTGGAACAGCGGGCCGACGTCGACGTCGAAGCCGAGGTCGGCGAAGGCGGTGGCGATCACCTTCTGGCCGCGGTCGTGGCCGTCCTGGCCCATCTTCGCGACCAGGATGCGCGGGCGGCGGCCCTCGGCCTCCTCGAAGTCGGACACCAGAGCGCGGGTGCGTTCCACGGACGGGGACTCGCCTGCTTCGTTGCGGTACACGCCGGAGATCGTACGGATCTGGCTCGCGTGCCGGCCGTACACCTTCTCCAAGGCGTCGGAGATCTCGCCGACGGTGGCCTTGGCGCGGGCCGCGTTCACCGCCAGCTCCAGCAGGTTGCCCTCGCCGCCGGCCGCCCGGGTCAGCGCGTCCAGCGAGTCCTGGCACGCCTGCTCGTCCCGCTCCGCGCGCAGCCGCCGTAGCTTCTCGATCTGCTGGGTGCGTACGGAGGAGTTGTCGACCTTGAGGACGTCGATCGCCTCGTCGGTCTCGACGCGGTACTTGTTGACGCCGATGACCGGCTGACGGCCGGAGTCGATGCGGGCCTGGGTGCGGGCCGCGGCCTCCTCGATGCGCAGCTTGGGGATGCCCGCGTCGATGGCCTTGGCCATGCCGCCCGCCGCCTCGACCTCCTCGATGTGCTGCCAAGCCCGGCGCGCGAGGTCGTATGTCAGCTTCTCCACATACGCGCTGCCGCCCCACGGGTCGATGACCCGGGTGGTGCCGGACTCCTGCTGGATCAGCAGCTGGGTGTTGCGGGCGATGCGTGCGGAGAAGTCGGTGGGCAGCGCGAGCGCCTCGTCGAGGGCGTTGGTGTGCAGCGACTGGGTGTGGCCCTGCGTCGCCGCCATCGCCTCGACGCAGGTGCGCGTGACGTTGTTGAACACGTCCTGCGCGGTCAGGGACCAGCCCGAGGTCTGCGAATGGGTGCGCAGGGAGAGGGACTTGGCGTTCTTCGGGTCGAACTGCTTGACCAGCTTGGCCCACAGCAGGCGCGCCGCGCGCAGCTTGGCGACCTCCATGAAGAAGTTCATGCCGATCGCCCAGAAGAACGACAGCCGGGGCGCGAACGCGTCCACGTCCAGGCCCGCCTCCCGGCCCGCCCGGATGTACTCCACGCCGTCCGCGAGCGTGTACGCCAGTTCCAGGTCGGCCGTCGCGCCCGCCTCCTGGATGTGGTAGCCGGAGATGGAGATGGAGTTGTAGCGGGGCATCCGCTGCGAGGTGAACGCGAAGATGTCGGAGATGATCCGCATCGACGGCTTCGGCGGATAGATGTAGGTGTTGCGGACCATGAACTCCTTGAGGATGTCGTTCTGGATGGTCCCGGCCAACTTCTCGGGCGGCACGCCCTGTTCCTCCGCCGCCACGATGTAGAGCGCGAGCACCGGCAGCACGGCGCCGTTCATCGTCATCGACACGGTCATCTTGTCCAGCGGGATGCCGTCGAAGAGCTGGCGCATGTCGTAGATCGAGTCGATGGCCACGCCCGCCATGCCGACGTCACCGGTCACGCGCGGGTGGTCGCTGTCGTAACCCCGGTGCGTGGGCAGGTCGAAGGCGACCGACAGGCCCTTCTGGCCGGCGGCGAGGTTGCGCCGGTAGAAGGCGTTGGACTCCTCGGCGGTGGAGAAGCCCGCGTACTGGCGGATCGTCCACGGCTGGTTGACGTACATGGTGGGGTACGGGCCGCGCAGATACGGGGCGGCGCCCGGGTAGGTGCCCAGGAAGTCCAGGCCCTCCAGGTCCTGCCCGGTGTAGAGCGGCTTGACCGGGATGCCCTCCGGGGTCTCCCACAGCAGGTCGTCCCCGCCGGCCGCCTTCTTGACGGCCGTACGCCACTCGTCGGCTCCGCCGTCGACGGCCGGAGTCCCCAGCTCGATCCCGGAGAAGTCGGGGACGGAGGGGCCAGAGAGGGCGGACATCAGGACACTCCCATGCGGTCAAGGGTGGCGGACAGGACGGCGACGGCGTCGCAGCCCGCGAAGACGTACGCGTCGACACCGGGGTACTGCCCGGGACGGCCCGCCAGGAACACGTGCGAGGCACCGGCGGCCTTCAGCTCGGCGGCCACGGTCTCCGCCCGCTCCTCGTACAGGGCGTCACTGGAGCACAGGCAGACCTCCGTGGCACCGCTGTCCTCGAAGGTGCCCTCGGTGACGGGCTCGATGCCGCCCGCCTGGAAGAGGTTCGAAGCGAAGGTGAGGCGGGCGGTGTGGGCGGCCGCCGGTCCCAGGGCGGCCAGGAAGATCCGCGGGCGGGAGCCGGTCGCGGCGAGATGGGCGTCGGAGCGGGCGCGCAGCTCCTCGTACGCCTCGTCGCGATGGACGCGAGGCAGCCCGCCGGACGGGCGCTCGGGCGCGGGCCCCCGCACCACGGGCTTCTCGGCCAGGTGCGGGAACTCGCTGACGCCGGTGATGGGTTCGCGCCGCTTGGCGAGCCTGCCGCTGCGGGCCTGCCACGTGTCGGCGAGGTCCTGCCCCAGCTGCCCCGAGCGAAGGGAGGTGGCCAGGCCGCCACCGCGCTCGATCCGCTGGAAGAACTCCCAGCCGGCGTGCGCGAGTTCGTCGGTGAGCCGCTCCACGTACCAGGAGCCGCCCGCGGGGTCGATGACCCGGGCCAGGTGCGACTCCTCGATGAGGATCGTCGAGGTGTTGCGGGCGATGCGCCGCGCGAACGCGTCCGGCAGACCGAGGGCGTGGTCGAAGGGCAGAACTGTGACCGAGTCGGCGCCGCCCGCCCCGGCGGCCAGCGTGGCGATGGTCGTGCGCAGCATGTTCACCCACGGGTCGCGGCGCGTCATCATCACCGGCGAGGTCACGGCGTGCTGGAGCTGCGCCCCGGCGCCCGGGGCCCCGCAGACCTCGGCCACCCGCGCCCACAGCCTGCGCGCGGCCCGCAGCTTGGCGATCGTCAGAAACTGATCGGCGGTCGCCGCGTACCGGAACTCCAGCTGCGCACAGGCCTGTTCGACGCTCAGCCCGGCCTCGGTCAGCTCCCGCAGATACGCCACACCGGTCGCGAGCGAGGAGCCCAGCTCCTGCGCGGCCGACCCACCGGCCTCGTGGTACGGCAGCGCGTCCACCGTCAGGGCCCGCAGCCCCGGGTACTCCTCGGCGCACAGCCGCGCGAGAGCGGCCACCGCTGAGAAGTCGTACGACTGCCCCGTACGGGCCTCGTGGCCGAGCGGATCGGCGCCCAGGTTGCCGCGCGCCGCGTCCTTGGCGACGCCGCGCTCCTCGTACAGCCGCAGCAACTCACGGGCGGCGGGATCGACTTCACGCCCTGCGTCGAGGACGACGGGGGCCAGGTCGAGGTAGACGCCGTCCAGGGTCCCGCCGAGCGACGACACCGGGATGCCGCCCTCGCCGACGGCCAGCCACAGGGACGTCACGCCGTTCTCCAGGTCCGCGAGGACCGTGGCGCCGTCGGCCGTCGTGTGCCGCTGGCGTACGTCCCACCCGCCGACCGTGTTCCCCTCGGCGCGGCTGCCGCGTACGAAGGGGGCGAATCCGGGCAGGCCGGGATCGGGCGCGGCATCGTGCGCGCTGTACAGAGGACGGGTGCGCAACCCGTCCTCCAGCGCGGTGGACAGGGCTTCCTCGGCCTGAGCTCCCTCGACGTCCTTGCCCGACTTGCGCAGCACGCCCGCAACAAGGCGCTGCCACTGCTCGTGGGACACGTCAGGGAACTCGGCGGCCAGCTCAAGCCCGTCGTCAGGCAGGACCGTCATGCTCGGATGCTAGTCGGCGGGCGCAAAGGAGCAGCAGAGGGCACGGCTGTGACCTTGCCCTCTCCATGGCTGTGACCTCGGCCTCTTCGGGTCATTCCGCGTCCGTCAGGAGCCCGGCGAGGTCGCCCAGGACCCGCGCCGCCGGTGCTGGGTCGACCAGCCACTTCAGGTGACTGCCCTCCAGGGTGCGGACGTCGTACGGGTTGTCCGGGGTGAGCGCGTCACCCTCGCGGATCAGCCGGTCCTGCAGGGCGAGCGGCAGGCTCGTGTCGCCGGCCAGCCGCACATAGGTCTTCGGGATACGGCCCCAGGTCGCGGCCTGCGCCCGGTCGGCGGAGGTGCCGACGTCCAGGTTCTCGTCGGGCTGGAAGGTGTTGAGGAAGGTCAGGAACTCGTCGTCGGTGCCGTCGGCGAAGAAGGCCTCCTTGAACGCCGCGAGGGCTGCCGGGTCCGCGGTGCGGAAGTTGACGCGGAGCAGGCCGAGTTCGGCCGGGTTCCCGGCCATCGCGAGAGCCAGGGAGGCGGGGTCGACCGTGGCCATCTCCGGCTCGGCGTAGTAGTCGCCGACGTCGAGAGCGACCGGGCACCAGGCCGAGACATAGACGATGCGGTCGATGAGGTCCGGTCGCGCGTTGGCCGCCGCGGTGGCTGTGACACCGCCGCGGCTGTGCGCGACGAGGATCACCGGGCCGTTCCGTTTGGCCCGCTCCAGGATCCCGATCAGGTGCGCCGCGTTGTCGGCGAGCGTCATGCCCTTGATCGCGCCGGGCGCGGTGGCGAGTCCTTCGAGATCCTGCGGCGCCTGATAGGCGCGCGGGTAGGTCGCCGCGAATCCGTGACCGGGCAGGTCCACCGCGACCGAGCGGTGCCCGAGGAGGCCGAGCTCGGCCTGGAGGGGTGCGAAGGAGAAGGAGTTCGCGAAGGCACCGTGCACCAGGACGAAGGTCGGTTGCATCTGTTTGCTCACTCTCTGGCCTGAACTGCATCGGCTGCGTCGGCGGCACGCGGGCAGTCGCCCGGTACCGGCATCCGACCCTAGTCAGGGCAAGATCATTCGCACTACCTGAATAAGTCACTCCGCATGGGGCCGCGCCACATCCCCGCCCGAGCGGGGTGTTGGGAAACGCCGGGCGTCAGTGCCAGCCGAACCGGCGGTCGATCACGGCGGTGAACTCCTCCAGGGTCAGTACCTCGTCCCCGTTCTGGTCGGCGGCGTCGAACAACGCGGAGGAGGCGTTCTCGTCTCCCACGGCCCAGAACGGCAGGTCGCCGGACGCGGCCAGGGACGGGCCCTTCGTGCGCAGGGCGATGATCACCTCTGCGCGGGTCAGGGTCCCGTTGTGGTCGAGGTCGAGCGCCTCGAACAGCTTCCGGGCCTTCTCACTCATCGTGCCACCCTCGTTCCTGATGTCGGCAGGCGGCCGACCCACCCCGCTCCCCACGGAAGACGCTTCCGCACTCTTACAGGTTGCCTCCATGGGCGGCCACGCCGCAGGTCATCCGCCGAGCGGCCGGTGGCCGCCCCGAAGGTCAGGCACCCCTGCCCGAGCGAGCCCGGGTCCGGGCGATCAGCCACATCAGATACGGCGCCCCGACCGCCGCCGTGAGCACGCCCACCGGCAGCTCGACCGGGGAGAACAGACGGCGGGCCAGCAGGTCCGCGACGAGGACGATCGTGGCGCCGGTGAGCGCGGAGGAGAGCAGCGGAATCTGGGCGGTACGGGTCAGCCGGTGGGCGATCTGCGGGGCGAGCAGCGCCACGAAGTCGACCGGGCCCGCGGCGCCGGTCGCCACCGACGCCAGCACCACCCCGACCGCGGTGAGCCCCAGCCGGACCGGACCGAGCCGTACGCCCAGCGCGGTCGCCATGCTGTCGTCCAGGGACACCATGCGCTGGGCGTACGCCGCCCACAGCAGGGCCGGGACCAGCGCCAGCAGGACCCAGGCGAGGGGCGCCGCCTGGTCGTACCCCCGGCCGTTGAGCGAACCGGTCAGCCAGACCTTGGCCTGCTGGGCCACCAGATAGTCGCCCTTGGTGAGGAACAGCCGGGTCAGCGAACCCAGCGCGATCGACACACCGATGCCGACCAGGACGAAACGCGTGGCGTGCAGGCCGCCCCGCCAGGCGAAGACGTACACGAGCGCGGCGGCCGAGAGCCCGCCCACGACGGAGACGTACGGCAGGGCGGCGTACGACGTGATCCCGAAGGTCATCGCCGTCACCGTCGCCGCGCCCGCACCATGCGTGACGCCGATGACGTCGGGACTGGCCAGGGAGTTGCGCGCGACGGACTGGATCAGCGCACCGGAGACACCGAAGGCCGCGCCGACCAGCAGACCCGTCACCAGGCGGGGGAGACGCAACGTGCCGACGACCAGCTCGTCGGGGCTCGGCTGCCCGAGCAGCACACGGACGACCTCCGTCGGGGAGACGTACGACTCCCCGACGCACAGGGACACGACGACCGTCGCCGCCAGTACGACGGCAAGCAGGACCACGACGGCACCCGCCCGGCGGTGCAGCAGGAAACTGCGGTCCCCGACGCGGACGACGCTGTAGCCGGAGGGGCGCAGCCGCCCCGGCGCGGGGCTCGTTCGCTCAAGAGGCAGGGTCACGTCGCCACCGTCGCCTTCCTGCGTACGAGCGCGACCAGGAACGGCACGCCGAGCAACGCGGTCATCACGGCCACCGGCACCTCCGAGGGCGCGAAGACGAGACGGCCCAGCACGTCGGACACCAGGATCACCGTGGGACCCAGCAGCGCGGACAGGGCGAGGACCCAGCGGTGGTCGGCGCCCACCAGCGCCCGCGCGATGTGCGGGACGGCGAGCCCGACGAACGCGATCGGACCGGCGACCGCGACGGCGACCCCGGTCAGCACGGTCGCGGCGAGCGCGCCCAGGGCCCGCACCAGGCCCACCCGATGACCGAGCCCCCTGGCCACGTCGTCGCCGAGCGCGAGGGCGTCCAGACCCCGGGCCACGGCGGCGACCAGCACCAGCCCCACCAGCAGGAACGGCCAGGTCTGCGCGACGATCGCACCGTCCCGTCCGGCGATCGAGCCGACGTCCCAGAAGCGGAACTCGTCCAGGGCCCGGGCGTCGGTCGTGACGATCGCGGAGACCACGGAGGCGATGAACGCGTTCATCGCGGCCCCGGCCAGCGCCAGCTTGACCGGCGAGGCGCCGCCGCGTCCGCTGCCCGCCACCGCGTAGGCGGCCACCGCGGCGAGCCCCGCACCGGCGAACGCGAACCAGACGTAGCCGGCGGGCGTGTGAACCCCGAGGAACGCGATCGCGCAGACGACGCCCAGCGAGGCGCCCTGGCTGACGCCGAGGACGCCGGGTTCGGCGATCGGATTGCGGGTGATGCCCTGCATGACCACCCCGGCGACCGCCAGGGCGAGCCCGACCATCACGCCGATGACCGTGCGGGGCACGCGCAGTGCGCGCACGACCTGCGCGTTGTCACCGGTGCCGCCGTGCAGCAGGGCGTCGAACACCTCGCCCGGGGCGATCTGGCGGCTGCCGAGGGCGAGGCTGAGCAGGACGGCCAGGAGCAGCAGGAGCATGCCCGCGACCGTCCAGGCGAGGCGTCGCCGGGTGGCACGGGACATGCGGTTCCTTCTGCTGTTTCTCGTTCTTGCCGGTCGCTCGCTCTGGCCTTACTCGGCCAAATACTTCTCCAGGTCCGCGACGACCTCGTCGGCCGCAGTGACGCCCAGGCCCAGGTACCAGGTCTCGTCCGGTACGTCGTACGCGTGACCGGCCTTGACCGCCTTGAGGTTCTTCCACAGCGGGTTGCCCTGGGCGCGGGACTTGTCGGTGGCCTTCGGGTCGCCGTACACGCCGGTGAAGATGTAGTCCCCGTCGGCCTGGTCGATGTTCTCGGCGCTGACCTCGGCGGCCAGGTCCTCGATGTCCTGGTTCTTCGGGCGCGGGATGCCGGCGTCCTTGAGGATCGTGCCGATGAACGAGGCGTTGGCGTAGAGCCGGATCACGCCGTCGGGCATGAACCGCACCATCGACACGCTCGGCTTGTCGGCACCGAGCTCGGCGTCGAGTGCGTCGACCTTCTTGTCGTACGCGGCGAGCTTCGCCTTGGCCTCGGCGGTCTTGTCCAAGGCCGAGGCGTTCAGGAGGTAGTTCTCCTTCCAGGTGAAGCCCGGGCGGATGGAGAAGACGGTGGGCGCGATCTTGGACAGCTCGTCGTACTTGTCCGCGGCGCGCAGCTGGCTGCCGAGGATCAGGTCCGGCTTGAGGCCGGCGATCGCCTCCAGGTTGAGGTTGTTGATGGTGCCGACGTTCGCCGGGGTGCCCGCGTCCTTCTTCAGGTAGGAAGGCAGCTCGGGGGAGCCCTCGGTGGGGGCGAGGCCGACCGGCTTGATGCCGAGCGAGACGACGTTGTCGAGCTCGCCGACGTCCAGGACCACGACACGCTTGGGCTGGGCCTCGATGACCGTCTCGCCCATGGCGTGCTCGATGGTGCGCGGCCACTGACCGGGCTTGGCGTCGGTTCCCATCGCCGCGGTCTTCTTCGCGGCGGAGGCGAAGTCCTTGCCGCCCTTGGCCACGTCCTTCTTGTCGGCGGCTCCGGCCGCGGAACCCTTGTTGTCCGCGCTGTCGTTGGCACCGCCGCAGGCCGCGAGGGACAGGGCGGCGGCGACGGCAAGAGCGACGGCGGCAGTGCCGCGGCGCCGGTGAAGCATGGCAAGGCTCCCTTGGAGATACATGGGTCGGCCATTAGGCCAGCCTCACCTTATCCGGATCTTTCGTGTGCCCTACATGTGAGTCTGTGTGGTCCCTGTCACGGTCCTGTGGTGCAGACGTGCGGTTCCTTGGCGCCCTGTGCCGACAGGGCGCCAAGGAGGTCGGGTGCCGGCGAGGGTCAAGTCAGTGAGCAGGCGGAGTCGTTGAGCGTGAAGGCCGCGGGGCCGGGGTTCGTGCCGCTCTTGGTGGCCGTGAAGCCCAGGGTGACCGAACCGGCCGGGGCGATCGACGCCGTGTACGACACGGAGGTGACGCTCACCTCGGCGCCGCTCTGGGCCGCGGTGCCGCCCCACAGGTTGCTGACGCGCTGGCCGTCCGGGAAGGTCCAGCGCAGCGTCCAGCCGTTGATCGCCGAGCTGCCGGTGTTGCGCAGGACGATCTCGCCCTGGAAGCCGTCGGGCCACTCATTCGTCACCCGGTAGGCGACACCGCATGCCGTGGACGAGCCGCCGGAGGACGTCGTGACGCTCACCGTGCCCGAGCGCTGCGAGCGGTTGCCGGCGGCGTCGCGGGCGTAGACGGCGAAGGTGTACGAGGTCGCCGGGGCGAGGCCGGTGACCGTGGCGGAGGCGGCGGTCGTACTGATGGCCGCGACCTCGCTCGTGCCGTCCATGCGCACCACGTCATAGCCCGTGACGCCCGTCGCGTCGGTGGCGGCGGCCCACACCAGCTTCACCGACGACGACGTCACCTCCGAGGCGGTCGGTGTCCCGGGAGCGGTCGGGGGAGTGGTGTCGCCGCCGCCCGAGGCGTAGATCGTGGCTTCCTTCGAGGTGGCGGCGATTCCGTTGGCGCCGTTGAAGACGCGCTGACCCCAGGAACTCAGCTGGTCGGCATTGAAGTTGACCGCCAGGTCGAGGATCGGGTCGGTGTTGCCGCTCCAGGACCAGGCCAGATAGCCGAGCCGGAGCTGCTGGGCGGCGGCCATCATGGTGTCCTCGTCCGGGTCGCCGTACTGGTCGGGCGGGCCTCCGAACTCGCCGATGAGGATGGGCAGTTCGGCGTTGACGAAGGTGTTCAGGTAGTCGGTGATCTCCTGGGCCGTGTCGTAGAAGCTGTACATGTGGATCGAGAAGATCAGGTTGCCGGTGGGGTCGGCGGCGTAGACGGATTTGGCGTTGTCCCGCATGACGCCCTGCCAGTCCTGGCCCCAGTTGGGCGCGTCCACCATGATCGTGTGGGCGAAGCCGGCGTTGCGCAGCTTCTTGATCGCGGCGATGGTCGGATCGGTCCAGCCGGCCGGATTGGTGTTGCCCCAGGGCTCGTTGCCGATGTTGATGACGACGTAGTTCTCCTGGCCCTCCAGCACGCTCTTCAGGCCGATCCAGTAGTCGGCCGCCTGGTCGAGGGTCCCGGCCGCGGCCTCCTCTCCGTAGCCGGTGGTGTCGTGCACCTCCAGGACACAGATGAGCCGGTTGGCCTTGCACTGGGCGATGACGTTCGCCACGTCCGAGGCACTGTTCGCGGTCCAGCGGTGGCCGTCGGCGAGGACCACCCGGACGGTGTTGGCGCCCAGCGCCTTGATGTCGGCCAGCGACTGGGTCTGGTTCGGGTACCAGGTGTGGGCGTGGTTGACGCCCCGCATGACGAAGTCGTTGCCGTTGCCTTCGACCAGACGGCCGTCGCTGATGTGGATGCCGGTGGCGGCCGCCTGGGCGGGCGTGGCGGAGGAGAGTAACGGCAGGAGCAGGCCCAGGAGGGCGGCCACTACGGCGGCCACTCGTGGGGCGGTGCGGGTGCGGGATCTCATGGCGGCTCCCAAGATTCGATGGGGTGACGATGCGTCAGGAGAACGTGGTGCGCGCCGTGCAAGTGACAGTCGCCGACGGGGCGTTGGTCGTTGCCGGGGTACCGGCGATGAATCCGAACGAGGCGCTCGCACCTGGCGCGAGGGCGCCGTTCCAGTCCGCGTTGGTCACCGTGACCTCGCCACCTTTCCCGAGCGTGGTGGGAGCGCTCCCATGCACACATCAAGCCCATATTGTCATTGACGCGTCAAGAGGTGGGGGCGGGACTGAGATGCTGTGAGTGCGAGCACCGTCCGACCGAGGAGACGCCCATGTCCGAGCCGTCCGTCCTTGCCGCGCTGGTGTCCGGTCTGCGGGGTGGATCGATCGAAGTCGTCGACCTCACGTCGCCCTTGTCGTCGTCGACACCGGTGATCCAACTGCCGCCCCAGTTCGGGCAGACCGCCGTCTTCGAGCTGGAGGAGATCAGCCGGTACGACGACCGGGGCCCCGCCTGGTATTGGAACAACTTCCGCAGCGGCGAGCACACCGGCACCCACTTCGACGCCCCGAACCACTGGGTCACCGGCAAGGACCTCACCGACGTGGCCTCGGTGCCGGCCGGCAGGCTGATCGCACCGGCGGCCGTGCTGGACTTCACCGCCGAGGTGGCCAAGAACCCCGATTTCGTCGTCGAGATCGACCATGTGAAGGCGTGGGAAGCCGAGAACGGCCCCTTGCCCGAAGGCGGTTGGCTGCTGCTGCGCACCGGCTGGGACACCCACTCGCACTCCCAGGAGGCGTTCCTCAACGCCGACGAGAACGGCCCGCACACCCCCGGTCTGTCCGCGGAGTGCGCCCGCTGGGTCGCCGAGGAGTCACCGGTGATCGGGCTCGGCGTGGAGACGGTGGGCACGGACGCCGGAGGCGCGCACTCCTTCGACCCCGCCTATCCCTGCCACTCCTACCTCATGGGCAGCGACAAGTACGGCCTGACGCAGTTGCGGAACCTCGCCGCACTGCCGCCCACCGGCTCCGTCGTCGTCGCGGGACCGCTGCCGATCGTCACCGGCTCCGGGGCCCCCGCGCGCGTGCTCGCGCTGGTGGAGCGCTCATGAAGGTCGCGGAAGCGGTCGGCCGGGCGCTGTGCGCGGCCGGGGTCGGCCAGGTCTTCGGGGTCGTCGGTTCGGGCAACTTCCACGTCACGAACGCGATGGTCGCGGCGGGGGCACGGTTCGTCGCCGCACGCCATGAGGGCGGCGCGGCGACGATGGCCGACGCGTACGCCCGGACCAGCGGCACGGTCGCCGTGGTGAGCGTGCACCAGGGTCCCGGGCTGACCAACGCGATGACCGGGATCGCGGAGGCGGCCAAGAGCCGTACGCCGCTCGTCGTGCTCGCCGCCGAGGTGACCGAGCCCAGGTCCAACTTCTACGTCGACCAAGAGGCGTTGGCGCGCGCGGTGGGGGCGGTCACGGTTCGGGTTACGTCGGCGGAGGACGCCGTCGAGCAGGCATGCGCGGCGGTGGGGCTGGCGGTGCGGGAGCGGCGTACCGTCCTGCTCAACCTCCCGCTGCCGGTGCAGGCGTTGGACGTCCCCGACGGCGCCCTGGCGCAGGCGGCGCCACCGGCGGAACGGGCCGCCGTCGAGCCGGAGGCCGAAGGCGTGGCGGCCCTGGCGGAGTTGCTCGGGCAGTCCCGGCGGCCGGTCTTCGTGGCCGGCCGGGGATCACGCGGTCCCGGCAGCCGGGCGGCACTGGAGGCACTCGCCGAGCGGTACGGCGCCCTGCTCGCGACCTCGACCGTCGCGCGCGGCCTCTTCCACGGCAACCCCTGGTCACTGGACATCTCCGGCGGCTTCGCCTCGCCCCTGGCATCCGAACTCATCCAGGGCGCCGACCTGATCGTCGGCTGGGGCTGCGCGCTCAACATGTGGACGATGCGGCACGGCCACCTGATCGGCGCCGACGCCACCGTCGTGCAGGTCGACGACGACCCGTCGGCACTCGGCGCGCACCGGCCGGTCCACCTCGGAGTCACCGGCGACGTCCGGCTCACCGCGCGCCAGGTCTTCGACGCGGGCGGCGAGCAGCGGCAGGGCTACCGGAGCCCGGAGACCGGGGCGGCGATCGCGGCTCGGGCGCGCCTGCGCGACGTGCGGCACGAGGACACGAGCACGCGCGAGCGGATCGACCCGCGGACGCTGAGCATCGCGCTCGACGACATCCTGCCCGCGGAGCGGGTCGTCGGCGTGGACTCCGGCAACTTCATGGGCTACCCGAGCGCGTACCTGTCGGTGCCGGACGAGAAGGGCTTCTGCTTCACGCAGGCCTTCCAGTCGATCGGCCTCGGCCTCGCGACCACGATCGGCGCGGCGCTGGCCCAGCCGGACCGGCTGCCGGTGGCCGCGCTCGGGGACGGCGGTGCGCTGATGGGCGCCGCCGAGCTCGACACGGTGCGGCGGCTCGGGCTGCCGATGGTGGTCGTCGTGTACGACGACGAGGCGTACGGCGCCGAAGTGCACCACTTCGGACCCGACGGGCACCCGCTGGACACCGTCCGCTTCCCTCCGACGGACATCGCAGCCGTGGGCCGGGGCTATGGCTTCGAGGCGGTGACCGTGCGGACGCGGGCCGATCTGAAGGCAGTGGTGGACTGGGTCGCGGGGCCGCGCTCCGCGCCGCTGCTCATCGACGCCAAGGTGGTCGCCGATCGCGGGTCCTGGTGGCTTGAGGAGGCGTTCCGCGGCCACTGAGCACGGGCTCGAAGCCCGCGACGTCGACCCGCCCGCCCCCTCACATGCGCCGTGGGCAGGCGGGTCGACGTCGGCGGGATCAGACCGCCGGTCCCGGGAAGGTCGGGTACTCCACCCCGGAGACGTGCTGGACGACGCGGATGACCTGGCAGGAGTAGCCGAACTCGTTGTCGTACCAGAGGTAGAGGATCGCGTTGTCACCGTCGACCTTGAGGGCGCCGGCGTCCACGATCGAGGCGTGGCGCGAGCCGATGAAGTCGCTGGAGACCGCGTCGGGCGCCGTGATGAAGTCGATCTGGCGGCGCAGCGGCGAGGTCAGCGACACGTCGCGCAGGTAGTCGAGGACCTCCTCGCGGGTCGTCTCGCGCCCCAGCTGGAGGTTGAGGATCGCGATCGAGACGTCCGGCACCGGCACACGGATCGAGCTGCCGGAGATCTTCGCCTTGAGGTCGGGCAGCGCCTTGGCGACGGCGGAGGCGGCGCCCGTCTCGGTGATGACCATGTTCAGCGGCGCGGACCGGCCGCGGCGCTCGGACTTGTGGTAGTTGTCCAGCAGGTTCTGGTCGTTGGTGAACGAGTGGACGGTCTCCACGTGGCCGCGCAGCACGCCGTACTCGTCGTCCATCGCCTTCAGCGGCGGCACTATGGCGTTGGTGGTGCAGGAGGCGCAGGACAGGATCTGCTCGTCCGGCTTGAGCGTGTCGTGGTTGACGCCGTGCACGATGTTGGGGACGTCGCCCTTGCCGGGTGCGGTCAGCACGACCTTGTCGATGCCGGGGCGCAGGTGCTCGGACAGGCCCGCGCGGTCGCGCCACTTGCCGGTGTTGTCGATCAGGATGGCGTTCTTGATGCCGTACGCCGTGTAGTCGATCTCCGACGGGTCGTTCGCGTAGATCACCTTGATGGCGTTGCCGTTGGCGAAGATCGTGCTGTTCGCCTCGTCGACGGTGATCGTGCCCTGGAACTGGCCGTGGATGGAGTCACGGCGCAGCAGCGAGGCGCGCTTGACGATGTCCTCGTCCCCGCCGCCGCGGACCACGATGGCGCGCAGCCGCAGGCCGTTGCCCGAGCCGGACTTCTCGATCAGCAGGCGGGCGACCAGGCGGCCGATCCGGCCGAAGCCGTAGAGGACGACATCGCGTCCCTCGCCGCCCTCGATCTTGTTGGCGCCGGTGGCACCGGCGACGGCCTCGGCGGTGAACGCCTCCACGGACAGACCGCGGTCGTCGGCCTTGTACGTCGCGGCCAGCATGCCGATGTCGATCTGCGACGGGCCCAGGTCGAGCGAGGTGAGGGCCTGCACGAAGGGCAGCGTCTCGGTGACCGAGAGCTCCTCACCGGCGATCTGCCGGGCGAACCGGTGGGTCTTCAGGATGCTGACCACCGACTTGTTCACCAGGGAGCGGCTGTGGAGGAGGACGGTGACGTCCCGCTCCCGGTGCAGCTTCCCGATGAGCGGGATCATCGACTCCGCGATCTCCTCGCGGTTCTTCCAGTTGGTGAACGAGTCGTCGTTGACAGTCACGGGCCTATCTTTCGAGCTAGGAGGCGCTCATATGCTAACCGCAGGGTGCGACGATCGTTCAAGCAGGGTCTCGGGGTACGTGAATACCCCGTATTGAGGTGATTTGCCGGACTGGAGGGGTGGATGGAGCTGGAGCTACGGCACCTGAGGGTGCTGTGCGCGATCGCGGACGCGGGGAGCGTGGGCCGGGCCGCGGCGGAGCTGGGGTACACGCAGCCCGCCGTGAGCACCCAACTCCGGCGCATCGAAGGCCACTTCGGTGAGCCGCTGTTCGAGCGAAGGGCGACGGGGGCGCGGCCGACTCCGTACGGCGTCGAGGTGCTCGCGCAGGCCCGCGACGTGCTGGCCCGCGCCGAGGCGATCGGGCGCCGCCCCGCCGCCGGTGCCGGGCCGGCCCGGCGGACCCTGCGCGTGGCGGCGACCAACTCCCCGGTGCTGGCCGGCATGGTGTCCAGGCTCCGTGCCCGGCTGCCGGATGTGTCGCTCGCGGTGAGCAGTGTGTACGCCTCCTCGCGCATCGTCGAACTCCTGGAGGAGGGGGCCGTGGACGCGGCGATCGCCGCGGACTACCCCGGACGGGAGCTGGAGCACTCCGATGCGGTGGCCCATCGCGGCATCGTCACCGAGCCGAACTTCGTGGCCATGCCGGCCCGGCATCCGCTCCGGCACCGCGCCCAGGTCGCGCTCGTCGATCTCGCCGAGGAGGCCTGGTTCGTGACGCCGGACGACGGGGCCGGCTGGCCGGGCGTCTTCTACACGGCATGTGCGGCGGCCGGATTCACGCCGGTGGCCGTGCATGAGTTCCTCGGCGACCGGCTGCAGTTGCAGGGCATGATCGCGGACGGCCTCGGTGTGTCCGTCGTCCAGGGAACCCTGCGGCCGATCCCGCAGGTCGTCGTCAAACCGCTGACCGGCACACCGCTGTGGTGCCGCTATGTGCTGGCGTGGCGGCGGGACGCCGTCGCCGAGGGCGTGGTGGAGACGCTGACGCAGTGCGCCACCGCCTCCTATCGTGAACTGGTCGGCCAGTCCCCGCACTTGAGGACCTGGGCCGCCCGCACGTGGAGTGCGACCGGGGTGTAGGGCCGCCTCGCCGTGGCGCTGCGGCCGGTGTTATGACCGGCCGGTGCCATGTGCTATGTCACACGGCATTGTTGGCGCGCGGTGGCGCTGAGACAGTGCCTCACACGCCTCAGCACCCGTATCGAGGCGCATCAACTCCCTGGAGGAATCCCGATGCGCTACCGCTTCGTGCTGCCCAGACGCATGCTCGGCGCGCTCGCCGTCTGCGCCACCCTCTCCGGCCTCCTGTCCACGCCCGCGCTCGCCGCACCACCGGCCGGCCCGGACGGCACGCCCTCCGTGACCACGCCCCGCACGACGACCCCACCCCCACCGCCGACCGCCTCGCTCACCGACCCCGCCGCCCGTACCGCCGTACAGAAGCAGGCACTCACCCCGGACCGACTCCCGCCCCTGACACCGACGCCCGCCCAGGACCCGCCGCCCAAGGGAGCCGCCGCCAAGGCGAAGGCGTGCAGTCCGGGTGACTTCGGCGGGCGGAACGGCGCGGAACTCGTGACGTTCGTGAAGGCGTCGACCACCGAATGCGTCAACACCCTGTTCGCGGTGACGGGTTCGGACGCCCACGCCGTCTTCCGCGAGCCCCAGATGATCACCGTCGCGCAGGCGTTCACGAGCACGGCCCAGACCTACGACGGCGACAACTCGTCCCAGGTGCTGCAACTCGTGCTGTTCCTGCGCGCCGGGTACTACGTGCAGTCCAACTACCCGGACGACGTGGGCCCTTACGGCACATCGCTCGCCCGCGCCACCACCATCGGCCTCGACACCTTCTTCGCCCGCCCGCACTCCAGGGACGTCACCGCCGAGAACGGCGACGTGCTGGGCGAGGTCGTCGTCCTGACCGACAGCGCCGACCAGCAGGCCCGCTATCTCGGCGTCTACCAGCGGACCTTGCAGGACTACGACAGCTCCTACGACGGCATCCGCAGCATGCTGGCGGCCGTCAACGCCGTCCACACCCCGCTGTGGCGCGGCAACTGGAACCCGGAGTACGTCAAGGCGGTCACCGCCGACCCGTCCGTCACCCGGACCCTGCACGCCTTCGCGCTGGCCCACCTCGACCTGCTCGGCACCGACCACGCCTACCTGACCTCCAACGCCGGGATGAACCTGGCCCGTTACGTCGAGCACGCCGAATTGCGGCCCACGGTCCGCCCTCAGGCCAAGGACCTCCTGGACTCGTCCCGCATCACCGGACCCACGGCAGGCCTCTGGGTGGCCGTGGCGACGCAGGCCGACGCCTACGACCGGGCCGACTGCGCCTACTACGGCGTCTGCGACCTGACCGGCCAACTCACGCGCGCGGCCCTGCCGATCACCCACGACTGCGACACCACGCGCACGATCCACGCCCAGTCGCTCACCTCGGCCGACCTCGCCGCGGCGTGCGCCAGCGTGCTGGGCCAGGACGCATACGTCCACGACGTCGTCAAGGACGACGGACCCATCCCGGGCCAGTACCTGTCGACCCTCGACCTCGCCGTCTTCGCCAGCGCTCAGGACTACCGGACGTACGCCGGAGCGATCTTCGGCATCAACACGGACAACGGTGGCATGACCGTGATCGGCGACCCGACGGACCCCGCCAACAAACCCTTCGCGGTCATGTACCAGAAGAGCCAGGACACCGGACACGCCGCCCGGATCTGGAACCTCAACCACGAGTACACGCACTACCTCGACGCCCGCTACAACCTGAAGGGCGACTTCGGGCAGCAGACGTCGGTGCCGGACGTCTGGTGGATCGAGGGCGTCGCCGAGTACGTCTCCTACGGCTACCGGCGCATCACCTACGACCAGGCCGTCACGGAGGCGGGCAGGCACACGTACCGGCTGAGCACGCTGTTCCAGAACACGTACGCCAACAGCGACGTGACCCGCACCTACCCGTGGGGCTACCTCGCGGTCCGGTACATGGTCGAGCGACACCCGGCGGACATCCAGCGCATGCTGGCCCGCTTCCGCGTCGGGGACTACGAGGGTGGCTACGCCGTCTACACCTCCGACATCGGCACCCGTTACGACGCCGACTTCGACGAGTGGCTGACGGCGTGCGCCGCCGGTGCCTGTTGAGGGGTCGGCTTCGACGCCCTCATGCAAGTGCCCGTCCAGGCCGGCCTGGACGGGCACTCGCACTGTTCGGGCAGGCCTGGGCGGGCCTGGACCGAGGTGACGTCAGTAACGTCCGTTCCGGTACACCTCGGCGCTGTCACCGACGGCCGTGGTCACCACGCCCCATATGTCATGGACCGTCTCACGGGCGCCCTTGTCGTGGTTGTACCCGAACTGGAAGACGTACGTTCCCGCGTTGAGCGTGATGCCCTCGTTGAGCACCACGACGTAGTCCGCTCCTCCGTCCGAGGCCTTTCCGGTGTGCACCGTGACCTGGTCACCGAGCGACGTCCAGACACCCGTGTTCGCCACGCCACCGGTCTGCGCCACATGCAGAACGACCTTGAGCGCGGTGACCTTCTTGGTGGTCGTGACGGTGACGGAGCTCTGGCTCCAGTAGTCGTTCGGGGACTTCAGGGCGGTCTGGACGGAGACATAGCTGCTCTGCCCGGCCACCGAGGCCTTGGCGCCCGCCCGCTGGGAGGCGCCCTCGGAGGTGTGCGTCGGCGTGGGGGTGGGAGTGCCGGGGACGTGGGCCGCCGCGGCGGCAGCAGGCGCGGCCGCCTTCCCGGCCCCAGCGGCGCGCTTCTTCTCAGGCGTCGTCGGAGTCGAACTCGGCGTCGGGCTGCCGTCCTCGTCGAGGCCCTGGCCGGGAGCCAGAATCGGCTCCGGCTTCTCCTTGGCCGTCGCGGCGGGTGGCGAACTCATTCCCTTGACCGCTCCCGCGGCCGCGACCAGACCGCCGACCGCGACGGCCGCGCCGAGCAGCCACTTGGAGACGGCGTGGCCGGCCACGCCGGTGGCCCCCACGGGAGTCGGCGCCGCGTGCGCACCGCGCTGCTGGTCGGCGGCAGCGGCCTGCCACAGTGCGACGGAGGAGTCGTTGGCGGCGGCGGCCTCGGTGCTCGCCGCGATCTCCGCGCTCTGCTCCGCGCTCTGCTCCGCGTCGCTCTCCGCCTCGCCCTTCGCCTCGTCTCCGCCCTCCTCGCGGACGGCGGCCGCCTGTGCTGCCGGGCCTGCCTCGGCCGCGGGCGACTCGGCGGCCTGGGAGGACGTGGGCTCTTCGGAGCTCCGGTCCTCGCCCACGACCTGCGGCGTGGCCCAAGGCAGGGGCTGGTCCCACACGGCGCCGCCCGGCTGACCGGCCTTGCCGTCGTCCCCCTGAGCGGCGGGTGCCGGCGCGACCGCGACCTGCGCTCCTGCCTGCCCGGCGGAAGCGGCCGTTGCGCCAACTTCCTCGGAGGCGTGTTCTCCTGGTCTCATCTGGGCCTCGTTCCCTTCTTCATTCCTCGTCGGTATCGGTACGGCTGCCTGTGTCGGCCGCGCGTCGGTCATCGTTGATCAGCGTGAGAAACCTTTCCGCGCTGGCCTCGGCGCTCTCCGCTCCGTCCGACTGGTGCGCCACCACGTCGGACTCGTTCTCGGGTGCCGATGTCTGGGGCGGAGCTGGAGAAACGGCAGGTCCTGGTCGGCGGCCGTCCGACGCGGCATCACCGTTGATGCGGGTCAGGAACGCTTCGACCTGGGGATCAACCGGGCGCTCGGCGCGGGAGGTTGGGTCGGTGTGCGGCGTTTCTCCGTCGCCGGTGTCCGCGTGCTGGGGCTCCGGCTCGGTGACGAGGATGTCCCGCAGGGCGGGGGAGTCCTCAAGGTCCGTGGGGAGCATGAGGTACAGGCCGCCGGGGGCGTCGACGAGCAGGTTCCCGTGCGGGCCGGAGAGGACGAGTTCGACGTCCGCCCGGTAGTAGCGGAACTGCCGGGTGGAGGCCGTGTTGCGCTCCAGGATCTCCTCGGACTCCCCGGCCTGTTCCCCGGAGTCATGGCTTTCGTAGCGCAGCGGCAGCGAGTCCCGCAGCGACTGGCCGTCGACCTCCCCGCCGACGGTCGGGCCGATGCCGGCGAACCACGCACTGGCCGTGCCGCTGACGTGCTCCTCGGTGTCGCGGCCCTGGTTGAAGTGGCGCGAGAGGATCTTCACTTCGGACCCGGGCAGCGCGGAGGCGCGGGTGATCCGCATGCCCACGGTCACCTTCTCGCCGCCGACCAGCACTTGGTACTTGTGCCGCAGCAGCTGTTCCAGACTGAGCCGCATGTGCACCTCGTTGGTGAGGTGGTCGTACAGCATCCCGAAGAGCGTGGCGCCGTCCGGCCGCCAGGCCTCCGGCGTCGTCGGCTGGGGACGCGAGGTGGTCGGGGCAGCGGGCAGTACGGCCCAGCGGTTCACGGCGGCCGCGGCGGGGAGCGCCCAGGGATGCCCGTGCTCGGCCATCAGGTCCACCAACGCGTCGTTCGACGGCCGTTCCTCGGACTCCCACCGCGCGACGGTGTTCTGGGAGGGCTGCGCGGTCGGCTGTGGGGCCCGGCGCGGCCGGACGGTGTGCTTGGGGATGACGACCCTGACCCAGCCGTCGACGGAGCCGTCCTCCGGCCGTCGCGGGAACCGGGCGACGAACGACGGATGCCGCTGGATGCGTCCCGCCGCGTGACGGCGGTGCCCCAACAGGCTCGACGTGGCGAGCGTGACGCCGTGGTAGCCCCGCACGGGTGCGGCGAGGATCTCGGGCATCTCCTTGGAAATGGCCATCTCGATGTCGAACCGCTGGCGCAGCTGGAACTCGACCGACGGGTTGCTGGTCTGGCCCCAGTAGACGCCCACGCCCTGTGCGTGCTGCTCGTGTGCCGTACTCGCCTCGCGGGACCAGCCGCCCGCGACCTGGAGTCCACCGGTGGTCGAGGTGCCGGCCCTGCCGTGCAGTTCGGCGTGGGCCTCGACCTCGGTCGAGCGGGAGGTACTGGTCGTGTTCTCGGTGATCGCCTTGCCGCGCAGCAGCATCGTCATCTCGGGCCGGTCGTGCTGTGACATCGGCTCCAGGGTCTCGGCGGTGACCTTGGTCCACAGGTAGCGGGTGGCACCGAAGGCCGACGGAATCGGCCACCACCGCACGACCCCGGTGGTGTTGAGCAGGGTGAACTGGTCGAGCAGCGCCGCGGGCGAGTAGGAGGCCTCGATCTCGCTGAGCAGCTGGCTCGGCAGGTGGCCGACGCCGTCGGGGCCGGGCCGCAGCAGACGCTGCTCGGTCAGCCACTGCTTCATCGTGTCCAGCACGCCGTCGGACTTGAGGACCTCGGGGTGGCTCCCTCCGGACAGCAGCGCCGGGTCGAAGTGGTGGGTCGGCGCGTGCGGTCCGACGTGGCCCACGCCGTCCGGTACCGGCAGGTCCAGATCGAAGATCCGGCGCTCGGGGACCACGAAGTCCAGGCCGTGCCTGACCTCCAGGGTCAGCTCGTCGCTGGTCGTGCCGGAGGTGCCGCGGGTCACGGCGTCGGTCAGATGGCGCCCCCGCCACCGGTCGAGAGTGATCTGGAACACCGCGTCGGCCCGGTAGGTGTGCTTGGGCCCGCCGTATGTGCCGCGCGTGATGCCGATCGGCCCGACGGCCGTGCTGTCGCCGGTCTCCCAGCCCCACTGGAACCCGCCGCCGAGGGTGCCGCCGAGCTGGGCGGTCAGGCCCTGGTGCTGTTCGGCCGAGGACCCTTCCCCGCCGGACGCGGCCGACTCCCCGCCTGCCGCTGCCGACTCCTCGCCCTCATCCGCACCGTGGCCGAGGTGCAGCACCGGACCCAGCCGGCCCGCCAGGCCCAGGGCACGCGTGCGGTCGTCGGCGTGCGCGTACTTGGCGGAGCCGCTGCTGTTCTGCCACAACTTGAAGTCGGAACCGCCGTGGGCGCGCACATGGTGCGGGTCGACCGCGACGATCCGCAGCCGCAGGGCCTGGTGCCACCCGTCGGCGCCGTCGGGCAGCTCCATCAGCCGTCCCTGAGCGCTGGTCAACGACGGGAAACGCGCCACCAGTTCATTCGGGGAGAACAGCGCCCTGATCTCCGCGGGCCAGTTCGCCGGGTCCGCCAGCCACGTGTCCGGATGGCCGTTTGCCTTCCGGTACAACTCCGCCGCCGCACGCACCACCTCGGGCGGGGCCATGACCGACCGGAACACGGCGGTGGCGCCATGGCCGGCGAAGTTCACCTGCCGGTCCACGGCCGGCAGCGACGGCAGCGGCCGCGTCCCGTAGGCCTCGCGCAGAGCTTCCCGCGAGATCCTCTCCACCGGCACATGCAGGTGCGGCACAGCCACTTGGGCCACCACCTGGTCCGGCTTGTCGATCCACCACCTCTGCTCCGGGTGACCGTCCGTGCGTACGGACAGCTCGTAGACGACGTTGTAGACGTGCTCGTCGACCTTGCCGCTCATGTCCGCGCGCTGGCCGGACGCCGCTCCACCGGAGAACGCGTGCTTGGTTCCGCTCCCGATCCCGCCGGTCAGACCCGCCTGCCCGAGCTGCAGTCGCAGCACCTCGGCCAGCTCGACCCGGCCGCGCGCACCGAGGAAGCCCCGCACGCTCCAGCTGTTCTTCCGCTCTCCCGTGACGGTGGCACCCTGATTGGTGCGGACGTTGAGCGACATCGGCCGCGCCGCGTCACCGGTGACGCCGCCGACGCGCTCCAGCAGCCGGGCCGCCATCGACACGTGATACGTACGGCCGCCCAGCCGCACCGAGTGCTCGATGCCCGACATCAGCTGCGCCAGGTCGGTCTCCAGGGACGCCCGCCCGAACGAGGTGAGCAGGTCCGCGTCCGCGCCCGCCCAGTTCACCCGGGGGCGGCGCAGCTTGACGAAGGGCGGCTCGAACGTCAACTTCGGTCGGCGACCGGTCAGTTGCTGGTGCGTCAGCTCGATGACGGTCCGGATCTGGTCGTGGACCAGTTCGGCGCCGGGCAGCCCGAAGAGGACGCCGAAGCCCGGGCCCTTGCGCGCCGCCAGGGCCAGCGGCTCGCGCTCGTGCGGATCGGGCAGCTCCGCGTCCAGCCGCTCAGGGCGCCGGAACGCCGTCTCCGGCAGGCCTACGTCCAGCTCGGCGGCCTCGGCGAGCAGCGCTCGCACATACGGGTGGGCCTCCAACGGGCCGTCCGGCATCGGCAGTGGCTGCCGCAGCAGCGTGGCGTCCGGACCGAGCACGCGGTGCTCGAAGTCGGCGGCCTCATGGCTGGGGACGGCGAGTTCGGCCGGCACGGTCACGGTGACCGGCTCGATCCGGTGGGTGGTGGAACGCACCTCGATGGTGACGTTGAGCGAGGCGCGGTAGCGCGCATGGTCCTCGGAGGTCTGGACGATCGTGTGGGTGTCCGTCGCGAGGGTCAGACCGTGACCGGTGCCTCGGTTGATCTCGCCGGTGAGCGAGAAGAACTCCGCCGGCCCCGCGGTGACCCGCGCGCCCAGCGAGAAACCGGTGCGTGCGCCCTGCTTGCGGTGCACGACCAGCGTGTTCGCGGCGTCCTCACGTACGGGGACCTTGCTCGTGTCGCCCAGATACCGCAGGCCCTCGACCGTCGCGTGGATCGCCACATGGCCCTTGAAGGAGCTGCCGATGCCCAGGGAGCCGGACACTTGCCCCGTCACCAGCCCGCTGGTCAGCAGGTTCTTGCTCTGGTTGATGGCGGACCGCTCGTTCAACTGGGTGAGAGTCCGGTCCATCAGGGCTCGTACGACATCGGCCGACAGCCCCGCCGAGTGAAGCCGACGCTCGAACTCGGCGGCCGACGGGATCAGATCGATCGCGTTGATGATGGTCCGGGCCCGCTGGTACCCGGCGACCGAGGGCTCGCCGTCGCGCGACGAGTCGTGGGGGACGTGCCGCAGAGCGCCCGGCGCGGTCAGCGACTTGGGGAGCTGCACGGTGAGGCGGGCAGGCGTGACCACGTCGTGGGGACGCTCCTCGCCGTCGACGAAGATCCGCAGCTTCAGACCCGCGCCGAAGGGCGTGCTCTGCTGCATGAAGACCTTGCGGTCGAAGACCACCGTGCGGTTGGTCTGCGTCTCGCCGGTGCGGTGCGCCTCCACGGCGAGTACCGGCGCCGGTGTGACGGACGACGCGACCTTCGCGCCCGTGGAGATCGCCGTCAGCACGGACGTCCCGCCGCCCCAGCCCTGCTCCCACGCCGACTTGTGCGTGGTGGCCGGCTTGGTCCAGTTGAGGGCGTACTGCTCGACGGCGGGCGTGGTCGCCGGCAACGGCGCGACATCGCGCAGCACGGGCCGTAGCCACACCACATGACTGCCTGCGGTGAGACGCAGCCCGCGCTGGAGGGCGGCCTCCCAGAAGTCCAGGCGCCGCTCCTTGTCCTTGTCCTTGTCCGCGGCGGACAACGCCTCGGGTACGGTCCCGTCCCGGAGCAGGGTGCGCAGCCCCTCGCGGATGCCCGTCGCCAGCTCGGCACTGTCGCCGTCGCTGCTCACCGCGTAGGCGATGTTGTTGGCCCACTGCCGGATCAGCGCCTCGTCCCAGGGGTCGACGGCGATGACGTTCAGCTCACCGTGCGCGTCCATGTCGTCCTGGCCCATGTACCAAGGGGCTTCGGCGTGTGAGGGCTGAGCTTGTGGCTGCGGCTGCGGCTCGGGAGGGGCCGTGGGGGTGTCCGGCTGCTGCTCGTGCTGCAGCTCGTGCGGCTGTGCGGTGTCGGTGGCGTCGGTGTCTGTGTCGGTGTCGGTGTCGGTCGATATTTGGGACTGCTCGTTCTCGGGCGACTCCACGGCGATCTCGGACGCCTCGGATACTTCGGATACCTCGGATACGCCGGACGCCCTCTGGGGCTGCTCGGTCTCGTCCGCCCGTGGCGACGAGACCTCCGGCTCGCCAACAGCCTCGGTTTGCGTGCCGTCCGCGCTGAAGTAGTACGTCGCCCCCGTACGCCCGTTCCCGATGAGGAACTGACGGAGAGGGTCGTCCGTGCTCGCCTCGTTCTCGTCGCCCGCCCAGGCCACGGTGAGGTGGTCCGCGCCCTCGGGCCCGTCCGCCCACTCGAACACGAACTCCCCGCTCGGACCGTGGGTGACCAGCATCCGCCGGCCCACCAGCTCCTCGGAGGCCTCGTGCAAGTAGATCTGGTGTGAAACCACTTGGCCCGCGCGCCCGAACACGGTCTCCAGCCCCGTGGCCTCGTGGACCACCGGGCGCAGACCGTCCTGCCGGGCGGGCAGCACCATGAATCCGTTCACGGAACGTCCGGCCGCGTCCGTGACCGGCCCGGCCTCGTCCAGGGCGCGCCGGGCGTCCGTCCACAGCGCCTCATGGACCGATGCCCGCAGCTCGGAGAGCTCCTCGCGGTCAGCCGCCGGGTCGAGTCCGGCCCGCTGCAGGAAGTCCGTGGCATCGCCGGCGATCAACGACGTCAGCAACGGAGGCGTCGCACCGCGCGTGCCGCTCTGCCGCGCCTTGGGCAGCGTCTCGTCGAAGATCCGGGCCAGCTCGGGGTCGTACTCCAAGCCGATGGTGCCCAGGTGGTTCTGTGGCTCCACCCGGGGCGGACGCTTCGCGAACAGCCCCTCGTTCAGCCGGTGCAGCAACGCCCGCCAAGGTGCATCACTGTGGGCGCGGACCGGTACCAGGACCCCGTCCGCGCCGAAGCTGAGCGCCTCGTCGGTCACCCGGTCCGTGAGGACGAACGCATCCGAGGTCGTCTCCAGGCCATGGGACGCCACGACCCACGGGTCGTCGGCGACGAGTTCGGCGACCCAGCCCGAGGGCGCGGTCTCGGAGACCGGGACCCGGAGCTTGCGGATCAGCGCACCCGCCAGGTGATCGGGCAGCCCCGCGCCGGTCAGCGGCACCTCGACATCGCGGGGTACGCCGGTTCCGTCGAAACGCCATCCCAGGTCGTCGCTGGGAGTGCTGACCCACACCTCGGTCAGCGCGCCCGCCGCGTCGCGGACCTCGCCGATCTCGTACTGGTTCGTGCCCTCTGCGCCCTCCGTGTCCACCACGGACAGTTCGGAACCATCGGCACCGGCGGCGAACCGCACGAAGTCCGCCGTCCCCGCCAACCGCACGTCCAGCGCCTGCGGCACTCGGTCCGCACCGAACTGCCAGCGGGTCTCGCCCGACGCGTCGGACGCGGTGTATCCGCCGTCCGCTCGCGACGTCACGGTCCAGCCCGGCATGGCTTTCCCGCCCGCGTCCACGACCTCCGGGACCGCCGGCAGGCCCAGCAGCTCGTAGCGGGCGATCACCTCCGGCGACGGCACCAGCAGCCGGAACGGGGGAGTCGCGTGCAGCCCTTCGGAGACGGTCGGCAGCCCCGGCTGCCACCGCGCCCGCCGCTCCCTGCCACGACTTACCGTCTGCTCGGGCTCCTCTGCCAGTTCCTCCGGCTCCTGGGTGACATCGTCAAACTCGGCCTGCTGGATCTGCTGGATCTGCTGGTCCTGCTCGGTCTGCTGGTCCTGCTCGGTCTGCTCGGCCTGTTGAGCGGGCTGCTCCGCCGGGGTGTCGGTCCGCCGCAGCTCCGCGACGTCGCTCGCGTGCTCCGCGGGCTCCTCGAACTCCTCGGGAACCGTCGGCAACGAGGTCCGGGTGTCGTCGTCACCGGGCTCGCGCAGGCCGAGCCGGGCCAGTCCCTCCTGGTCGACCACCACCAGGATGGGCTCGTCCGGCTCGGTGGTGATCGGTGTCTGCCACTCCGCGAGGGCGGGGCGGCTCCGCGCAGGAATCTTCTTCTCGCGGTAGGCGGGCGTGACCGTCCACTTCGGAGTCAGCCGCACCAGGTAGTGGGGGCCGGCTTCGGCTTCCTCCGCCGGGTTCGGAACCTCGCGGGTCGTGTCCGCCGCCACGGACTTCGGTTCCCCGTACGTCAGCCAGGTGCTGTACGGATCGGCGAGCAGCACGTTGGGCCGGTTGGCCGCGGTCTCGTCCTCGACCTCGATCGTCGGCTGGCGGAAGTCCGCGATCCACTCCGGGCCCAGCTCGCCCGCGCTCGTCCAGGTCGTCTCGGACTTCGAGGTGTCGGTGGCGGTCCTGGTCAGGGAGCCGCCCTGGATCACCCGGACGACCTCCCGATCCACCACGTCGGCCTTGACCGTCACCTGCGCCAGCGCGTCCCCGGCGACGTCGATCACCTGGCCCTGCTCGGAGAGGGCCTCCGGCAACCTCGACCGCAGCAGCTCGGAACCCGTCTGCGAGAGCAGTTTGAAGCCCGCGTTCGGACCCAGCACCGGCCGCCCGTCCCGGCCCTGGAAGGCCAGGTCGTGCAGCACCTCGTGGAGCTGCGGTGCGCCGAACGGACGTACCAGCGTCTTCGCGGGCAGGCCCACCGGCAGTCCGGCGTCCCGCTGCCACTGCGACAGCGAACCCTGGACCGGCGCCCCGGTCGACGGACCTGCCTCGTCCGCCGGGAGCACCTCCTCCGTGGGCACGGTGGAGCGAGCCGCACCGGGCAGCGTGAACCGCTCGGTCCACGAGCCGTCGTACGAGCGGCCGCCGGGCTTGGGCATCCAGTCCGGCAGACGCCTGCTGTAGGTGCCCGGACTCGCGTGCGGATGCACCTCCATCGTCACCCGCAGATCGTGGAGGAACTGCACACTCACCCCGGACTCGGAGCCGGTGAGCGAGTCGGCGTGCTCCTTCGACACCTCGCCCTTCGTGGTCCAGGAGTGGGAACCGCCGACTCCGGCCATGAACATCGCGCCCGGCTTGCCCGTCGCGCCCGGATTGGCGACGAAGTACCCGCCCCACAGAGCGGACACGCCGGACTGGGTCGTGTCGGCCGTGCGCTCGGTCGTGTCCAGGCCGCCGCGTGAGGTGTGGCGGGAGCGCGTGGCGTGGTACGTCCCCTCGCCCAGCTCTGCCTTGAGCACCACCAGCTGTTCCACCTTGCCGAAGGCCGTGTCGCCCTCCAGGAACACGGGCCGCCCGCCGTTCAGCATCTGCTCGATCGCCGTACCGGAGGTGGGCCCCGACAGCACCGGGCCCAACACGTCGTGCACCAGCCGCTCGTTGATCCGGTCGAACCTCGTCGGCCGCCCGTTCGCCACCGACCACTCGTCCAGCCGACGCGCGATCTGCTGGACCAGCTCTCCGCCGGCCTCCAGCCGGTACAGGTCGACGCTGCCGCTGCCCCGGCCCACGTTGGCGGGCGCCCGCACCGCCGGTACATCCGGCGTCTCGGTCGGTGCCGGGGACTCTTGAGCCGGGGGTTCCGCCACCGGAGAGTCCGCCTCCGGCGACTCCTCCACCGCCGTGTCCGGATCCTGCCGCGTCTCGGTGTCCACGTCGGCCTCGGCCTCGGCCACCGTCGCGCGGTAGCGCTCCGCCTCGCGCGCCGCCAGCTTGGCGATGTCCGACTCGGTCAGTTCGCCGACTCGGTGGATCTCGTCGGCCGGCACCCACACGGTGACCGCGTCGGGCACCTGCACCCAGGACGTCCGTTCCTGGGTCGGGTCCCGATGGAGCCGCTTCGCAAGGTCTTGCCAGGCCTGGTCCCTGGTGGTGTGTGCCTGGTAGGTCGCGTCGAAGCTCACGAGGTAGCCGCGCGCGACCCACTCCTCGGCGGCCACATCCTTGGCCGTACGCCCGGCGGACGTGCCCTCCGTCGCGACATAGCTCAGCGAGCCGCCGATCTCGCCGCCGACGTTGATGTGCGCGTCGGGGATCGGCGTCAGGATGCCGCCGCCGAGCTTGAACTTGACGGCCCACCCCTGCTGGGCGTCCGTAGCCCCCTCGACCTGCCCGTGGCGTGTGCCGCCGAAGCGGTGCTCCTCGTCGACCGCCACGATCCGCGGGTCACCGAGCCGGGCCGACAGGCCCACGCGTGCGAACAGTTCGCGGTTGCCGGCGAGTCCCGCCCGGTTGTGGCTCTTCAGGGGGACGGTGTCCCCGAGTCCCACCGTCTGCTGGAAACCGGCCAGCCGGGCCGTCGGACCGGCGAAGCTCTCCAGGACGTCCAGCGCGGCGTTGCGCTCGCTGATCTCGTCCGGCTTCCGCTCCAGCCAGTTCTTGCCCTGGTGCTGATCGAAGTCGGCCGGGGCGCTGCCCGTCAGAGGCCGGCGGTAGAACTCCCGCCAGCTCGTTCCTGGCGGTGCCGCCAGCATCTCGGCCATCGTGCTCTGCAGCCCGGGCACCGGCTTCAGCGAGTCCAGCTGGTAGTCGGCCGGCAGGTGTCCCACGCGCTGGTCGGACTCCGGCGCGCTCCCGTCCTGCCACACAGGGGCGGACGCTTCGGCCGTGTCCCGCGACGGCTCCGCCAACGGCACCGCGGCACGCTCGGGCACCGCCACCTCGACCCGGCCGTGGATCCTCGGCGACCCGTCGCCCGCGGTGTCCCGCCACCGCTCGACTTCACCCGGCAACGACCAGCGGCCACCCACCCGGACCTCGAAGTCGACCGGGAAGTCGAAGCGGTGGGCGCCCGTGCCGCCGCCCAGCGACCGCTCGGACCCCAGCAGCTGCGTCACCTTGTGGGTGTCGACCTGGTTGGACTTGTACGCCAGCCCGGTCGAGGCGTATTCGATCTCATCGCCGTCGACGAGGTACCCGCCCGCCGCCACGCCGACGGAGCTGTCCCGGCGCCTGGTGAGCGAGGTGCTCTGGGCGTGGCTCGCGGAGGTGGAACCGGTCAGCGTCACGTCCGCCGCCCCGCCGGGCACGTACCGGCCGTCCGCGGGGCGCAGCACACCGCGCACGAACACATCCGGGGCGCCGCTCGACCACGCGCTCAAGGGGAACCGCACCCCGTCCCCGCCGTTCGTCAGTTCCCGCGCGTGCTCCCGCAGGAAGGTGCGCAGCCGCGTCGCCGTCCTGGGCAACCGGGCGGCGTCCAGCAGGCCCTCCGCGTGGAGACGGTGCAGCACCCGGCCGGCGATGTCCTCGACCGTCTCGTCCGCGAGCCGGTACACGGAGTCCAGGCGGTCCGCCACGGTGAACCGGCTCACCCCCGCCGGCTCCTCGACGGCAGCACGCGGCGTGCCGGACTCCTCCGTCTCGGCGGGGTCGTTGGTGGACACCGCGTCCTGGGCGCCGTCCGCCGGGGCCGTCGTGTCCTGGGCGTCGTCCGCCGGCGCCACCGCGTCGCGCTCGCGCGTCCACAGCGTCGCCACACCGCCGTCGACCCGCTGCGCCTGGCCGTCCGGGCCGCCCACCCGGACGACGAGGGTGAACTCCGCCCGGCGCTTGTGGATCGCCCCGCTGTGCTTCTCGGCTTCGGTGCGCTCGCGCTTGTCGGTGACATCGGTGGTGTTCTTGGTCAGTCCGTAGCCCAGGACGACCGGGCCGACCGTGCCCGTCGCGTGGGTCGTGTTGCCCACGCCCACCGTGACGCCGGCACCCCAGCGCTGGGTCACGCCCTGCCCCGAGGTGTTCTCCTCGCTGATCTCGTGGGTGCGGGTGACGGTGCCCTCCGCGTCCGGGAGGTCCTGTACGACGACATCCTGGGCGATTGCCAGCATGACCTGGGTCCGACCCCAACGGCCCTTGAACGGGAAGGACTTGCGGACGGGCTGACCGCCGAACAGTTCCGTCGCGTGCTCGGGCAGCCGGTCCAGCCAGGTGCGCAGGTCCCGCGCCACGGGGTCGGTCACGTCGAACTCACGGCCCAGCGCCTTCTCCACCTCGCGGACGACACCGGATTCGACACTGGTGAACTCGGCGTGCAGCACCTCCTCGGCGCGCAGCCGCTCGGTGCCCTGCGGGCCGTCGCTCCGCGTGGCGGTGTCCTCGGCCGGCTTGGGCCAGGTGAGCTGCACCGGTACGTGGACGATGTCCTCCTGGACCCTGGCCTTGCTCCAGGGCCAGCGGCCGGGCTTGCGCACCGAGACGCGGTACGTCACGTCGTGCCCGGCCTTCGTGACCGGCACCCCGGTCTCGACGACCTTCGTCTTCATGCTGCGCTTGGTCTTCGCGGACTGATTCGAGTCCCGTGCGTTGAAGATCCCCGCGATCTTCGCCTGGACCTGAACCCACGGCATGGGGACGCGGCCCGCCGCCGGTTCGAGGGACGGCGGCTGGCGGGTGGCCGACGAACTGTGCTCCTCCACCACCTGGGTCCGGTTGAAGGTG
Organism: Streptomyces sp. NPDC051738; assembly: GCF_044453205.1. Lineage (NCBI taxonomy): Bacteria > Bacillati > Actinomycetota > Actinomycetes > Kitasatosporales > Streptomycetaceae > Streptomyces > Streptomyces sp. NPDC051738. The sequence continues at coordinate 142,613 of NZ_JBITCM010000015.1, forward strand.
AAGTCGTCGCTGCCGTCCGTCACACCGTGCGGTGTGCCGAGGCCCACGGCCTCCACGACCACCTGTGGCCCGCCCTTCGCCCGGCCACTGAAGTCGACGATGTGACCGCCGTCCAGGGCGCGGTGGAAGTTCGCCTTGAGCTGCTCGTCCGAGAAGGCGTTGTCGATCAGCGCGTACGTACCGCGCTCGGCGGCGGCACGCCCGACCATCCGGACGATCGCCGTGCGCACCTCGAAGCCGTCGACCTCGCCGGTCACCTTGGGCTGCTCGGCACGCGCCCGGTGTACCAACTCGGCGGGGTCGAGCGGGGTGTCGCCGTGGCCGAGCACGTCCTCCAGGTCGGCTGCGGCGAACAGGTCGCTCAACGTCGGTCGGCTGCCTTCGGCCGTGGGCTGCTGAGTGGGCTCGGGCGTCTGCTGTGCGGCGGTGATCTCCGGGACTCGCTCCTCGTCCGGAACGGTGACGTCCTGGGTTTCGGCCTCCGACTCCCTCTCCGGTGTCCCGGTCGTCGGGTCCGCCAGGGGCTCGTCGGCCGGGCGGCGGACGAAGGCGTCGGAGTCGGCCTCCCACCGCCTTCCGGTGGAGACGTCCGTGAGGCCGAAGCCGGCCGGCAGGCCCTGTGGCCCCTCGCCGGTCAGTTCGTCGACGGCGAGATGCCCGATGAGCTCGTCGGGGCCCTCCAGTTGGACCGTACGCGTGGGCGGCCTGGAACCGGTGCCGGGTTCGAGGAGGACCCTGACTGCCAACCCCTGCGGCAGCCGCGCCGCGGCGTCACCGTTCGTGCCCGTGTCGGCTTCGTCGTCGCTCCAGCCCTGCGTGGCCTCGATGTCCTCGCCCGCCGCCGGTTTGCCTGCCGCACGGTTGAGCCTTCTGATCGCGCGCTGCATGGCGAGCGGAGTGTCGAGAATCGGAAGGGTCGGCCGCCCCGGAGGCCGTTCTCCGGTCACCGTCTCGTAGACGCTCCCCACGAACGTGGCGCAGTTGTACGTGATCGCGTTGTAGTCGTGGTTCCCGATCTCGGCGATGAAGGCTTCAGCGTTGTTGACCTGCTCGCGCGTGAGGTCCACGGTGAACTTGCTGGTCGCCCGTTCCGGATCGTAGCCCTGGGCGGTGACTCCCCCCTCCACGGTCTTGAAGGGCGCGCGCACCACGTTCAGGAAACCGCCGTCGCCCATGGGGTTCGTCACGGCCCCGTAGGTGTACGTCTTCCACTGGTCGCTTCGCGGCCCCGACTTGTACAGGGCCAGCCACGAGTGGCCGATGCTGTACGGGGAGCTGCTCCTCACCTGGAGCTGCATCCGGTACGTGGTACTGCGCAGCGGCAGCAGCGCCTCGCGCAGCTCACCGGGGGCGGGGGTGGCGTCGTCGGGGGTGCGGGCGGCGTCGTAGCGCCATGCGGGCGGCATGCTCTGCCCGGACGGGTCGGTCTGCCGCATGCGCACCGTGTAGCCGGTCAGGTCACCGGAGGCGTCCCGCAGCGGCTCGACGACGATCGACTCGGGACCGATCGCCTCCCCGTTGCCGCGCACCACGCGGGGGAGCGGTTCGCCGTCCCGTCCATGGCGCAGGAACCAGCCCGTTCCGGGAAGCCGGACGTCCCGGACCTCCAGGCGCAGGTCCGCGTCCAGGTACCAACGGGACTCGCCCGCCCGGTCGATGATGCTGATCCCGCCGTTGGCCCGTTCGTGCATGTCAAGGTCCGTCGGCGCATGGACATACGTCAGCTCGACCGTCGGCGTCGCTGTGGGCGAGGGATCGATCATGCCCACGAGCCGCACGCCGGGGAGCCCGACCGACGCCAGGGACATGTCGATCACCTGAGGGAACCCGGTGCTGAGGGCGAGGAGGCGTGCGTCCGCTGCGGTCTGGTCGGGGACGTCGTCGGCAACGAACGCCTGGGCGTCGGACTCGGGCAGTTGGTCGTCGGCCCGGGTTGCCGAGTGCGTGTCCGATTCGGTCGACTCCGTGTCGGAGTGGGGGAGTTGGTCGTCGACCTGGGCCGCCGACCCACTGTCGGACCGGATCGAATCCGCCTCGGACTCCGCCGGCCGGTCACCCGTGTCGGCCGACTCGTCCGCAGCCCGATCTGCAGCCCGTTCTGCAGCCTGTTCTCCCGCCCGTTCCGCCGTCTCCGCGGTGTCCAGCGGTGCCTTTCCGCGGCCGGTGACCGTGCTGCCGGACGGCTGGCCGGTCTGGGGCAGGACCTGACGGACCAGTGCGCCTCGGTTGTTGAAGTGCCACTCGGCCGTGGTGCCCTCGTTCGGGCCGGTCAGCGGGACGGTGACGGTGAGGCGGTCCGGGAAGCGGGCGAGCCGTCCGCCCTCGACCGGGTCGCCCTGACGGTCCAGGAGCTGAAGCGGTCCTTCGATGCCCGTCGGCACCGACAGTCGCACCACGTGGTCGGGGCCCGGCAGTTCCAGTTCGCGGTACTCGAAGCGGTTGGCGGAGTCCAGGTACAGGTTGCCCTCGGGGCCCTGGATGACGAACCCGCCGTCCTCACGCGGCAGCACGGTCCGGTCCGGGACGACCTCACCCGCAGCGTCCAGCAGCTCCAGGCGGGAGGAGACTGGGGACGTCTCGGTCGCCGGGGTGTCGGTCCGCCGCAGCCGGTACCCGGCAAGCGGTCCGGCATTGCGCAGCGGCTCCTCCACCACCCGTGCCCGCGTCGCCGGATCGGCGGCGGCGTCATCGTCCTCCGTGCGCGGCGATTCGTCCTCGTGCTCCGCGACCGGAGTCGCGGTAGCGGTCGCGTGCCCGGACTCGGGCCCGGCCTCGACCGCCACGGACTCCGGCTGCCGCGCGCCGCCCCGCTCGAACAGCACCCGGGGCGCCACGCCCTCCTGCCCCGGAAGCACCACCCGCACGCCGCTCTCGGTGGTCTCCAACACCGCATGGTCGAACCGGCCACCGGTGAAGGCGACCGTCCTGCCGTCGTCGCCGACACGGACGGCGATTCCGGATCGGTGGTCGAACTTCCAGTAGTTGCCGGGGAGTTCGCCGTTGGCGTCCGGTGCCGCGACGATCTCCTCCAGGCGGCGCCCGGTCTCGGCATCGACCACGATTCGCTCAAGCGGCGCGGCGTCGGCCCAGGTGGGCACCAGGGCCACCCGCTCGCCGCCCAGGTCCTCCGCCCGGTACCGCACCGAGGGCGCGCCCGCCGCGTCCAGCGGCTGCGGCTCCGTGCCCGGCCGGAACATGTCGAACCGCAAAGACCCGAGCCCGTCCGCGAGCGGCAGGTCCCTGGCGATCACCCTGCCGTCGGAGAGGTAGTGCAGCCACCGACCGCTGTCCTTCTCCAGGACGCTGAACTCCGCCTGCCGGCCCTCCCGAAGGTCAGCGGGGGCCTGACGGATCTCGAATCGATCCGTCGCCGCGTCGTCGCCGAGGAGTCGGTAGCGCGTGGCGATCCGGCCGTCCTCCTGCCGGACCTGCTCGACGGCCACCTTCAGCCCGCGCAACGCCCTGGATCCGAAGCCCGGGACGGCCTCGTGGTATGCGACCTCGTGCCGCTCGCCACGGAACCGTGTCACCAGGCCCGTGGGCCGGTGCACGACCTGATGGCCGCCGCCGTCCAGCGCCGTGATCGTGAAGTCCGGGTTCGAGCGGCCGCGTCGCCGGGTGCCCAAGTGGTCGGTGAGGGCCTGACGCGCGTCGTCCACCGGGTCGTAGGCCGCGACTCCCGGGCCGCGCACCAGCTCGTCCGGGAAGAGACCGTCCGGGGTGATGTGGTCGCGCAGCTCCTGCTCGGTCAGCGGGGCCAGGTGCCGGTAGCGCTCCCAGTTGTCCTGGTACCGGAAGCCGAGCGCACGGTGACCCGCCCGGCGCGCCCACTGGTCCGCTCCCAAGAGGATCTCGTGCAGCGTGTGGTGACCGGCCGAGAGCATGTCGCCGACGATGGCGAGCCGAATCCACCGCAGGTCCAGGTCCGCGCCCCAGGCACGGTTGGCCGCATCGGCCTCCTTCAGGAAGATCTGGGTCGTACCGGAGATCCCGGTGGAGACGAGTCCACCGCTGCGCTGGGCCGCCGCGTGCAGCCCCTCCCCGAACACCTTGTCGTCGAAGGGCGCAGGCTCGCCGTCCTCACCCAGCGGCAGGAACCGTATGCCGGTCTTCTCGGCGCCGCTCTTCCACGACGTGCCGCCGCTCGACCAGGCGTCTTCCAGTTCGCTCAGCGGGACGGTCTCCCGGTACGCGGCGTGGGCCGGATCCGGCACCGTGGGGTTCTTGTCCTCCCAACGCGTCTCGGCTTCCTTCCCGCCCCGGATGTCCTCGAAGTCGATGTCGAGGCTGTGCGGGATGACGCCGTTGTAGCTGCCGTTCATCAGGAAGCCCATGTGCTCACGGACATTGCCGTGCAGCACGACCTGCTCCGCGAGGTCCGCACCCGGGCCCACGGCACCGACCGAGGTCCGGCGATGGGTGGCGAACTCGAACCGCTGTGCGGGATCCGCGTGCTCCCAGGCGAGACGGACGAACTGAGCGACCTGCTCCCGCACCTCGGAGTGCTGCACCAGATAGTCGCCCAGCCTGCGTTCGAAGCGCTCGGCCTCCCGCTGGAAGGCCAGTCGCTCCCGGTCGGCCCGGTTCGGCGGGATGTGCGCGACCCCCTCGTCGCCGGCCTGCGCGCCGACGTGCTCGGGGTGCAGCCAGGCGACAGAACGGTCCCCGGTACCGGGCCGCTCGAACAGGACCACGGGTGCCTCGCCGTCGGCACCCGGCCGCACGACGCGCAACCTGCCGTCGTCGGAGACCTCCAGCAGGCCGTCGTCGAGTGCACCGCCGGCAGGGCTTCCGTCCTCGCCCAGGCGTACGGCCGTCCCCGACCGGTAGTCGAGGTTCCAGGCCCGGTAGCCAAGGAGTTCGCCGCGCTCGCGCGGCGCCGCGACGGTCTCCGCCAGCACGCGCTGACTCCCGGTGTCGACCGTGAGCCGGGCCTCCTCACGCCCTGAGTGATCCGTGCGGATCAGCGCCATCCGGCCGTTGTCCAGGGTCTCGGTGCTCAGCCGCAGGTCCAGCGGCCCTTGCGAGCCGAAGAGGTCCACCTGCCCGTTCTCACCGAGCCTCAGGAACAGCGGGTCCCCTTCGTTCGGCACGCGCTCGTCGGCCGTCCCCAGCCGCAGGGGCATGTCCCGCGCCACGAGCCGGGCACCGCGGCTGTAGTGATGGCGCATGCCCGTTCGGGAGTCGGAGACCGTGACGGCGGCCTCCGCGTCACCTTCCAGGTCCGCGGGCACCGGCCCGATGGTGAACCGTTCCAGCGCGGCGGGGGAGCCGTCCAGTTCGGGCCGGCTCGATGAGGCGCTGCCTACGACGAGCCGCAGCTCGCCCGCCTCGTCGGCGTCCCCGATGCCCGCCAGCGGCAGGCTCTCGTGGACCGGCTTGCCGTTCAGCTGGAAGGTGTACAGCGCCGTCGCGTCACTCCGCGAGCCGGGCACGGCGACCTCGACGGTCACGTCGAGCTCCCGCCGGATCGTCACCGGCAGGTCGATCCGCTCACCGCTGTCCTGGTCCACCAGGCGCAGCGCCTCCGGCTCGCCCAGGGGCGCGTCGATCCGCACCATCCGGTCGCCGCCCGGCAGGCCGAGCGGGAAGCCGAACGATCCGGGGCCGACCGGCAGTCTGCGACCTGTCGTCGCGACGTCTCCGAGCGGATCGCGTTCGAAGAGGAGGGCCTGGTCCGGTCCCCCCATCAGTTTGAGGCCGCCTTCCCGGTCCGTCACCACCGATACGTTCGAGGAGCCGTCCGCGGTGACCGGATGCCCGGTCCGGTCCCGGTGCACGGCCGAGGTGCGCTGGTGGTCGATCTCCCAGAAGCCGGTGATCTGCCCGTGCTTGCCGCGGATCGCGACGGTTTCCGTCAGCAGCTTGCCGGTGAGCCCGTCGACTTCCAGGTGCTCGGCCGAGTCGGCCGGCGCGCCGGAACGCATCAGGCCCACCCTGCCGCCGTCCAGGAGGGTCGCGCTCCAGTTCTGCGACGGCGAACCGTCCTCCTCCCACACCTCGGGGGATTCGCCGGGGCGCGTCGCGTCGTGGACGAGACGGCCCAGTCCGCCAGCCACACTGATCTGACGATCCATCACCACAGCGGTGTGGTCGAGCGTGTAGCGGTGGCCGTACGCATCGTCGACGATCTCCAGCCAGCCCCCTGGGAGCTCGCTCTCCTCCTGCAGTCGGGCGAAGAACCGGACGTTCGCCCCTTCTCCGGGCTCACCCGCCAGGACGTTGCGCAGTGATTCCTGTCCGTCCTCGTCCAACTCCCGTTGCACGACGACCTTCAGGGCGGCCATCTCCGGCGGCGCGTCCACCAGCCGGAACTCGCGCGACGTCCATTCGAGCCTGCCGTCGACCAGGTCGAAGGTGGTACGCAGCCCCGCATGCACCGCGGCGACGCCGCCGCCCTCCAGCGCGGAGACGGTGACGCCGTCGACATCCGCCCCCCGCGACCCGTTGGGCGTGTCGAGCCACTTCCGCGCCGCGTCGGCCGCGTCCTGGAGCAGCTGGTCGTAGACGGCATCCCGCTGTTGGAGCGCCCTGTCCTGGTCACCCGAATCCACGCCGGCCCCAGCCGACCGCGTGTCCACGACCAGTCGCTCGACCGCGTCGAGGGCCTCGCCGGCCCGGCCGAAGTCCGCTTCAGCCGTTGCCTCGTGTGCCGTCTCCTCCTGCGCCGTTTCCTCGTGCGCCGTTTCCTCGTGCGGCGGCAGTACGACGTCCACCGCCCCCTCGGACGGCGCATCGGTCACCAACTCCCGCATGGCGTCGGGCTGTTCGGTCGGCGTCAGCCACTCGCTCAGGTCCGCGTCCGACGGGAGCATGAAGTACAGGCCGTCGGGGACGGTCACCCGCAGCTGTCCGTCGCGTCCGGTCAGGACCAGGCCGACCGTGGCCTTGTAGTAGTAATACGGCTGCTTCGCCCGCTCCCGGTTGGTCTCGTCGACGTCCTCGGCCTCACCCGAGGCCTCCTGGCTGCTGTTCCACCCGTAGGTGTACGGGGCACGGTTGATGAACCGAGGGCCCTCCTCCGGGTCCTTGCCACTCTCCAGACCGGCCCCGACGAACCACCCGGAGGACTCCTTGACGGGATCCTTCTGCGCCTCGTGACTCTGGACGTAGTGACGGGCCTTGAAGACGGCGGGGTCGGCCGGGCCGATGCGCGCGACGTCTCGCACGTCCATGCCGACGGTGACGCCGTGCTTGCCGACCCGCATCATGTACTGGTGCTTCAGCAGCTTCTCGAAGCTCGCCCGCAGCATGTTCTCGCCCGTGTAATGGGCGTACTCCACACCGGCCGCGATCTGCGGCCCGGGCACGTTCCAGGTCGCCGGGGCCAGGGCCGCCAGGTTCTCGCGCTGCACCCGCGAGGGGGCCGCGGCCAGCGCCGCCCACTGGTGCACCGCCGCGTGCGCGGGCAGCGCCCACGGGTGGCCGTCCTCCAGCAGCTGGTCCAGCAGGGGCGTGGGCGTCGTACCGGTGGACGGCCGCTGACCGCCGACGGCCGGCAACCACTCCGGGTCGGTGCCATAGGCGCGGGCCGGTGCGGGCGGCAGCTCGCCGGGGGTGACCAGGTGGCCCGGGACCAGCAGGCGCACCTCGCCGGAAACGGTGCCGGCACCGGCGTCGGCGTTCTCCGGCTCCGGGAAGCTCTTGACGAACGTCTGCTGCGCCTGCCACCACGCGGAAGCGTCCTGGTGGTGCCCGGTCCAGCCGGCCACCGTCAGCGCGGCGCCGCGCACCAGGCCGAGGGGAGCGCGCAGTACGTCGGGCAGTTCGTGCGCGAGACCCATCTGCAGGTGGAACGTCAGCTCGTGGGCGAACTCGACGGAGCCCTCCCGGGTCTGCGCCCGGTAGATCTCCATCTCCTTCTCGGACTTCTCGTGCCCGGTCTCCGTGGCCCGCTTGTAGCCGGCCTCGACCTCCGGGCCGACATGGATCCCCTCGCCGAACAGGGCACGCCCCACGAGGGCGACCTGCCAGCCGAAGGACGTCGATGTCGACGTGCCGGTCGCCCGCACCGCCTGGTTGCGCAGCGTCAGCCGTACGTCCGGCCGGTCGAGCTGTTCCCGCGGCGGTCCCGCCTCGGCGGTGGCGTGCACCCACAGGTAGCGGGCGCCGAAGGCGGACGGGACGGCGAGCCAGCGCGACACGCCGCCGCCCGTCAGCAACGCGTACTGGCTGAGCAGGGCCTCGGAGGAGAAGGACTTCTCCAGTTCGCGCAGCAGCAGGTTCGGCCGGTACCCGTCGCCGCGGTCCCGCATCAGGCCCTGCTCGCCGAGCCACCCCTTCATCAGATCCAGCACACCGTCGGCACGCAGCACCTCGGCGTGCGCCACCCCCGGCAGGAGTACGGGGTCCACGTGGCCCGTCGGCTCCTGCGGCGCCGCCCCGGTCAGGTCCGCCGGCTCCGGCAGGCCCAGATCCGCGATCCGCCGCTCGGGTACGAGGAACTCCATTCCGTCCGCGACATGGACGACCTGCGTCGTGCTGGACATGTGGCGGCCGGCACCGGTGACCCGGTCGACCAGGTCGGGGCTCTTCCACCGGAACACGGTGAGCTCGAACACCGGGTCCGCGCGGTAGGTGTGGGTGGTACCGCCGTAGGTGGCACGGGTGATGCCCACCGGGCCCGCGCTCGTGCTCCGCTCACTGCCGCGACCCCACTCCCAGCCCGCCTTGCCGGTGGTCGTGACCCTGGCATGCCCCCACGTAGCGTCCTTGTCACCGGCGTCGATACGCAGCCCGGCACCGGCGTTCAGGCCGACCGAGCGCTCCTGGCCGCTGCCGCTCTCGTGCTGCGCCTGCCCCTGCGAGTACTGCTCGATCTCCACCTCCTCGCCCTGCTCGGCATGGGCGGTGAGGTGCCTGGGCTCGGCGACGACCATCCGGACGCGGAGCATGTGGTGCCAGCCGCCGGCGGTGCTGGGCAGGTCTACCCGCAGGCCGCTCGGTCCGACCAGGTCCGCGAGGTGGGCCGCCAGCTCCGTGGACGAGAAGGTCCGGAGCAGCTCCGCGGGCCAGTTCCCCCAGTCCTCCAGCCAGCTCTCGGGAAGCCCGTCGGCCCGCTGGAACAGCCGCGCCGCGGCGAGCGGCAGGTCGCGGGGGGCGAGGAAGGCCGGGAAGACGCCGGCGACGTTGCCGGGGCGGAAGCCGGTCGTCGGCTGCGGCAACGCGTCCAGCTCCCGCACCTGACCGACCGCGCCCACGGTGTCCGCGGTGACCGGCTGCGCCGGGACGTGCTGGTGCGGCACGACGATCCGCGCCACCACGTCGCCGGGCCGGTCAATCCACCACCGCTGCGGCGAGTGGGCGGCCGAGCGCACCGACAGCTCGTAGACGACGTTGTAGTCGTGCTCGTCGACGGAGCCGACGGTCTCCGTACGCCGATACGACTTGGCGCCACCGGCGAACTGGCTGCTCCGGCTGGACCCACCGCCGATCGAGAAGCCGAAGTTGCCCAGTTGCAGGCGAAGGATCTTCTTCAGCTGCACGGCCAGCCGACCGCCCAGCTGGAAGTCGACGCTCCAGGAGGTCGCCCGGCTGCCCGTCGTCGCTGCGCTCTCCAGCGCCCGCGCGTTGACGATCATCGGGTAGGCGTCCACGTCGGTCCGGCCGTGGACCCGCTCCAGCAGCCGCGCTCCGACCGACACGGTGTACGTACGGCCGCCCAGGCTGATGTCGTGCGTCACGCCGGCCAGCAGCCGCGGCAGGTCGCCCTCCAACGCCGGGCGGTCGAACCACGCGACCAGTTCGTCCTGCGCCTTCGACCAGTCGGGCGAACGGCCGCCCGTCAGCTGCCGGTGCAGCGTCGCCAGCGCGGTGCGGACCTGGGGGAGCACCAGCTCCGAGCCGGGCAGGGCGATGGCCATGCCGAAGCCCTGACCGAGCCGGGACGCCAGCGCGACCGGCTCGCGCGGATGCGGCGGCGGCGCGTCATCCCGCCAGGTGTCCAGCCTGGCCGGCCTCTGATACGCGGACTCCGGCAGCCCGACCCCGTGGTCCGCGGCCAGGACCAGCAGCCGCACCACGTTCGGCTGCGCGTCGACGGGACCGTCCAGGGCGGGCGCCTGCCGGCGCAGCGGTGGTGCGTCCTCGCCCAGCAGCCGCTGCTCGAAGTCGGCGGCCTCCCGGCCGGGGACACCGAGCTCCGCATCGACGACCTGCTCCACGGGGACGATGCGGTGACTGCCGGACTCGACCTCCGCCTCCACCGTCACCCGCAGCCCGGCCCGGTAACGGGCCTGCTCGCTGGTCGCGTTCAGGACGGTGTGGCTCATCGCCACCTCGGCCAGACCGTGCCCGGCGTCGCGGCTTCGGTCGTACGTGAGCGCGGCGGAGGGCATGAAACGGACGTCGCCGCTGGTCCCGCCGCCGCCGGCCACGCCGAGCGACAGCCGACCCTTGTCCATCCGCGAACGGGCGGCGGTGATGCCGATACCGGAGTCCTCGCGCACCGCGACCCCGGGGGCGTCACCGATGTACTGCAGGTCGTGGATCCGCGCCCGGATGCTGAAGCGGCCACGGAACCGGGCTCCGCCCGCGCGGACGTCCACCCGGCTGGTCAGGACGCCGTTGCCGAGCAGGTACCGGCTGCGGTTGCGGGCCGACTTCTCGTTGAGGCGGGACAGCACCGTCTCCGCGATCTGCCGCACCGCCTCGGCGGGCAACCCCGCGGAACGCAGGTTGCGTTGCAGCCGGGCCGCCACCGGCTCCAGGTCGACGGCGTTGAGCACCTCGCGTGCGTGGTGCGGGTGGGACACACCGGTGCCCCGCGAGGTGGGCTCGTCCGCCGTCTCCGGGCGCGGCCCGCCCGGCCGGGTGAAGTCCGAGGGCAGGTCCACCGTCACCGCGTCCGGTACGACCAACGACTCGTCCCCGGAGAGGTACGGGCGCGGCTGGCCGTCGACGTAGACGCGCAGGTGCGCCCCGCCGGCCAGGAACCGGAGCATGTCCCGCACGAAGACCTTGCGGCCCGCCACCACGCTGCGTTCGAGTTCCGTGGCCTGCTGGCGGCTCCACTGGCCGCCGACCAGCGGGATCGCGGGCAGCAGGGAGCCGGCGCCCTGGGCGAGCGACAGGGCCGTGAGCGGGACGACGTCGGCGCCGTGCGGCCGTTCGACCGAGGCCTTGGTCGTGGCCGACTGCCCGGCGAACGACACCTTGTACTCGCGCACCGCCGTATCCGCCCCGGGGTCAGCCGGCGCGGGCGCGAGCTGCTTCAACACCGGCCGCACCCACACCAGTTGATCACCGGCCGCCACCATCAGGCCCTGCTGCAGCGCCCGGTCCCAGACGGCGGCGGGGGTGGCGGAGTGCGCGTCCTCGCCGGCCAGCAGCTTGCGTATCGCGTTGTGGATGCCGTCGATCAGCTCGGTGCTGTCCCCGGGCCGTGTCACCTCATAGGTGAGCCGTTCCGCCCAGTGCCGCGCCGTGTCCTCGTCGAACGCCTGGGCGTCGTGGACGGTCACCTCACCCAGAGCGCCCCGCTCCACGTACCACGGCACTTCGGCGGCGGGCGTCTCCTCGGACGCGGGCGCACCGACCCCGACCGGTGCGAGGGGCTCCGCCGTCGTATCGCCCTCGGTACGCACATCTTCTGCGTCCCGTACGTCCCCCGGTGTGGGCGTCGCCTCGGTCGCGCTCGGCTCTTCCGTGGCCCTGACCTGCTCAGCGGCGGCGGAAGGGTGCCCTGAGTCGCGTACCTCCTCGGCCGGATCCGGCTGTGCCGCCTCCCGTGGGGGTGAGGTCGCGATGAGGTCGGCCAGCGTCGGGCTCGGGTGGCTGATGGTGATGACCGCGCGGCGGAGGGCGGCCGCGCCGTCGGCGGGGCTCGTGCCGAGCGGGTACTCGCGGCCGCGTGACGTGACGACGACGGGGAAGTCGGCGGCGTGCAGCTCGGGCGGTGCTCCCGCCGCCCGCAGGTGCTCGCGCAGGCGCTCGGTGAAGGCCTCGGCCACCGCCTCCGCCCGCTCCTCGCCCCGCCGGATGGCCCGGCCGAAGTGGGGCCGTCCGAGCACGGTGCCGTTGCCGTGACCGCTGATCGATACGACAGGCAGCGCCCGTCCCCGCTCGAAGGCCGCCACACCCTCCTGCGCCGTGCTCGCGGCGAGCGCGTCCACGTCTCGCCGCGCGTCGGCCGACAGGTGGTGCGAGCCGCCGTCGAAGCGGATGTGCCGGGTGACCGGCTGCGGAGTCCGTACCTGCCGGGCCGCGCGGTCGAAGTGGTACGTCACCTCGGTGTCCGGATCGGTCACTTGGAAGCCACCGCGCACGACCTCGGCGTGCGCCCCGGCCCCGGCGTCGCCCTGCGGTACGAGCCGGGCCGCGCGCAGGGCGCCGTCCGGTGCGAAGCGGAGCCGTACGCGCTGACCGGCGAGCGGACTGCCCCGGTACGCGGTCAGCGGCCGTTCCATCGACTCCAGCACCCGGTCGGCGTCGTAGTGCCAGGTCACCGGGCCGTCCGCCAGGCCGTCGGCGTGCACCACCAGCCCGCCGTCCGCCGTCTGCTCGACCTGTACGTCGGTGCCGGCCTCGGTCCCGCCGGACACCACGGACAACAGCTGTCCCGACTCCGCGTCGACCCGGATGACGTGGTCGGTGCCGGGCAGTGCGATGTCCTCGTGCTCGGCGACGGGTTCCAGTCGCGAGACTGCACCGCGCATGGTGGCCTGCGCGACCGGTGCGGAGGCGACGGGGCGGTCTGGCAGGTCCGAGCGGCTGGAGACGGGATCGAGGGCACCCGTCTCCTGCGTCGAGGCCGACCGGATCCGGTCGAGCGAGTCGAGGACCCGAGCCAGCTGCGGACCCGGCTGCCGCGCGCCCAACGCCTCAGTGATCCGGCCGTGTACGGCGGTGGCGAAGCCGCGGTACTCCTCAGTCTTGGCCGGGGTGGTGGAGAAGTCGCCGATCTTGAACTCGTAGTCGTTGACTATCTCCTCGCGCTTGTCGCGCAGTTCGGTCAGAGCCAGGCGGACCTCGCGCGGCGGGTCCTCCTTCAACGCGGCATTGACGAGCCCCTTCTTGAGGGCGTCGTAGTCGGAGCGGATCACGAACCGCTCCTCCATGAGCTCACGGTGGAACTGGCCCAGCTGCCGGTCGGCGGTCCTGCGTTGGCCCCGCAGGGTGGGCTGCGCCCCCGTGAGGCGGTACGCCACCGGCCGGTCCGACGGGTTGCCTTCGTCGAGGTGCCGGTACTCGTCGTGGATCGCCTGCGCGATACGCACCTGGGTGGCCGAGGGGCTGACGTAGTCGCGGACGAACGCGTCGATGGCCCCCCGCTTGTCGGCTCGGCCCTCGACACCTGCCTTGAGGCGCTCGGGGGCGTGCCGGTCGAAGAACGCCTCCACCTGCTTCCTCGACAGGTGCCTGTCCCCGCGGTCGCGCAGGCTCGGGTTGTTGTAGTGGGCCGCGACGACTTCTCGGAGCGTCCTCGCCATCTCCTCGTACCTGGCGGGATCGAGGAAGTTGTTGCCCTCGACGAAGACGGGGTAGTCGGGCATGCCCTCGCTCGGGACGCCGAGCCTGGCGCGGAGTTCGCCGAGGGGCCGCACATCGCCCCAGGAATCCGGACGGCCCTGAGGCTCTCCGTCGGTGTACGTGCGCAGCGAGTTGGGCAGCGCGGTCTGGCGGAGCAGTTCGAGGGAGCGGGGGTTCCTGATGCCGAACTGGTTGGACGCGTACGGCTTGTCGACGTTGAGGTCGTCCGGGACCTCGCCGTCCTGGTACGCGGAGGACGCGGCCTGGTGCTCGGTGACCGCGCCACGCGAGATCTCGTTGGCGGTGCGCAGCGGCACCAGGAAGGACCGGATCATCGGCTCGGTCGCCGCGGGGTCGGTCCTGTACTTGTCGATCCATTTGATCTGGCGCAGGGGTTGGCCGATGCTCACCCAGAACACGTTGTCGGTGTCCTTGAGGGCGCCGGTGTGGATCTGGACGATGCCGTTCCCGTCCAGACCGACGTCCTTGAACGGCGGTTTGTCGACGCCCAGTGAGTCGCCGAACACAGCCGTGTAGATGGGCACATACGGTTCGCCCTCGACCACGACGACTTCGGGTATGTCGCGGTGGACGACACCGGCCCCCCTGGGAGCCGTGACACGGCTCGCGCTCACGTACTCCGTGCCGGGCACGGCCATGGCGGGCCGGTCGGTGTCGAAGGCGTTCAGAGCCCGGTGCGCCGCGTTGACCGACTCGTCGGCGTACTGCGTCTCGGGCAGGGTGTCGATCAATCGCCGGGTCTCCCGGACCCAGTCCGCCCGGCGCTGCGGAGCGACACCGTCCAGGAACGTGTCGATGCTCTGCCGCAGTCGCTCGGGATCAGGGTGGGGCCTGACCACCATGCTCTTCAGTTCGTCGCGGAATTGCCCGAACCGCTGGTGCTCCGCAGGGTCCACCGGGGTCTGGCGGGCACTCGTCGCCGTCGTCCTCGCCGCCGTCGTCCTCGCGGCGGTCGGACCCGTCAGCGGGTGGTCGCGGACGACCGGGCCGGAGTCCACGGTGTTCTCGATGGCTGCCAGGTACCCCGCCGGAACGCCCGGGGAGGGTGCCTCGACGACGTCGGCCATGATGCCGCTGCCGCTGGACTTCGCGGCGCTGTTGCGGAAGACCGAGTCCGCCGCGTAGTAGGTGTCCGGCAGACCGGTGAAGTGACCGAACTCGTGCAGACCCAGCAGGTCGTTGAGCCGCTGCCGCCGGACCAGTTCGTCGGGGCCGAGCCCGGTCGCCTCGCTGTGCATCCGCAGGTGCAGTTGGTCGGAGCGGCCGGGCTCGGGGGACATGCTGAGCTCGATCGCCTCGGGGTGGTCCGGGACATGGCTCAGGTCGAGGTCGATGTGGAGCTGGTCGCCGGAGCGGGGAAGCCGCAGGCCGGTGTTGAAGTGGCCGTCCAGCGCCTGCCGCCAGCGGGCCTCGAACTCCCTGAGCATGTCCTGGTCGAAGCCGTCGCCGAACCGCACCGGCAGATGCAGGCTCAGGTTCCGCACCCAGCGGCTGTCCTCGGCCTGGATCCGGCGCACCCACGCCCGGATGAGGGTGCTGCTGCCGGGCAGCGTGCCGTCGCCGGCCGGCCGGCCCCGCTCGGGGGCGAAGCGCTCGGTCCGCAGCTCGCTGCCGACCGCGTCGGCCCGGCGGTGCCGCCACTGATCGGGCCGCACCGGATCCGCCGCCGGGAACACCAGCTGCTGCGACGGGTGACCGACCCCGCTGCGTTCGGCCGATGCCCCGACCGGCGCCTGCGAGGTCCGTCCGCCCCCGGTGCCGAGGAGACTCTCCGTCGTACCGCCCTCGCGCCGGCCCTTGGCCAGCCTCTCGGCCAGCTTCACGCCTTCGTAGTCCCCCCGGCTGGGACCGCCGTACAGGTGGATCTCCTGCGCCACCCGCATGGTGTGCCAGTACTGTTCGGGATCGCGCTTGAGCAGCGTCGGACTGATCAGGCGGTGCCCGGCCACGGAGTTCAGGGGTTCGTCGACCACCAGATCGAACGGGTTGTAGTTTCGGGTGATGAAGACGGCGCTGTCCCAGAGGCGGTGAGACTTCCGGAGCGTCATCTCCGCCAACTGCTCGGCGAACCGCCGCAGTTCCTCCGGCACCTCCACCGGCCCCGACACCGGTGTCTCGGCGGCCATGGCGGTCCTGCCCCGCTCCAGGATCTGCTCGACCTCCTGGACGGTCACCGGCCTCGTCACCTCGGTGTTGACGGAGGTCGGGTCGAACCTGGGATTGGCGGCCCACTTGCCCCTGATGTGCTTGTGCTGCGCGTCCTTGATGTACTGCGCCTGCTTGATGAACTGCGGGCGGATACCACCGGGGAACGCGATCTCGTGCTCTTCGGTGTGCGGGTTCCCGGCCTTCGCGCGTTCCGCATCGGCACCGAAGTCCTCGGGCAGATCGTCGAACCGGTGGTCCTTCAGCGTCTCGTTGACGTCGATGCCGCCCGGCGCGTGGATCTCGTACCTGAACTTCGCGGGGTGGGTGTAGTTGTCGTCCTTCGACGTGCTGACGAACATCGAAGGGCCCCAGGCGACGACGTACCTCGCCATGTCGGCGTTCCCGGTGTTCTTGGGCGGGAAGCCGTGCTTGAAGACGACCTTGGGCGGCCGCAGGTCGTACCGCCACAAAGGTTCGTAGGAGTCGCGCCAGACGACGCCCTCCGGACGCAGAGCCGTGAGGTCCAGAGTGCGGTCGACGGCCGCGGCGAGCCGGTCCGGCACGATCAGCGACTGGCCGCGCGGCGCTCCGTCCTCGCCGAACTCCCAGCGGAGCCGCGTCTCCTCCTGCCCCGGCACCGGGAGGGTCACCGCCATCCCGCCGTCACCCATGCGCCGGATGTCCGCTCCCGGCACCGGAGAACCGTTACTGTCGATCAGCTGCGGCGCGTTGACCACACCGGACGGGGTGTCGAACCGCGCGACATGGGGGATCCCCGGTAGCGGCACGTCCCGGTACCTGAAACCGCCGTCCGCCGCGAAATGCAGTTCCTCGCTGGTGCTGGTGCTGGTGCTGGTGCTGGTGCTGGTGCTGGTGCTGGTGCCGGAGCTGGTGAGGGTGTCGGTGCTGGTGCCGGTGAGGGTGTCGGTGGTGGTGCGGGTCACGATGAAGCTTCCGTCCGCGCCGGCCCGCACCGAGCGGTCGGGGAGCCGCAGACCGTCGGGGCCCACGAGCTCCAGCCGATCCGGGGTCGCGGAGGTCGCGTCACCCGGGATCCGCGTGATCCGCGCCGCCTGCTCCGACAATGCCCCGGCCCCGAGCAGAGGCATCTCCGCCGGCCCCTCGGACGTGCGCGTCTGACCGCCGAGAGTGGCCGCACCCGACGCGTCGGCGGTCGAGCCTTCCCCGGACGACCCGGACTCGACAGGGGCGCCGAGGGGGTCAACCCGCTGTCCCGTGGGCGTTCCGGCCTCGTCGAGCCGGGTCGGGCCGTCGCCCGGGAGCGTCAGATCCACCGTCGGGCGGGCGGAAGCACCACCCCGCAGCATCTCCCGTACGACATCGACGCCGCGCTCCGCGGCCAGGCCCTTGGCGACCTCGACCGCCTGCGCGATGCGGTCCGGCGCTCCCTCGTTCTCGTGCAGGGTCTGCGCCACGCGCATGATCGACCAGAACTGCTGGGGATCACGCTGCCGCATGCCTTCGCCGGGGCGGCCGAAGGTCGGCGGGAAGGGGTTGTGCTGCGCGGTGACGCGCGAGGCCTCCGTCCAGAGCTGACGGGCCGTCGGCTCTTCCAGCTTGCCGAACTGCTGGTCGGCGAAGTGGCGCAGGGATGCGTCGGGCGCGACGTCGTGGACGTCCTGTTCCGTCTGCTCCGTCGTTCCGCCCTGGACGTCCTGCACGCCCGGCACGTCGGAGGCGTTCTGCTGCAGCTCGGTCGTCGAGGGCTCCTCGGCCTGCGTCGTGGGACGTACCCCGTCGGCCTGCCGCTGATCCAAGGAATCGCCGGTCTCCGGACCGGGCCGAGCCGCGGACGGCGTCGTCGACGTGTCGTGGGCGGGCGTAGGGGTGGAGTCCTGGGCGGGCGTAGAAGTGGAGTCCTGGGCGGGCGTAGAGGTGGAGTCCTGCTGCTCGATCTCCGCGAGGGTCCGCTCCAGGTCCTCGATCTGCGGGACACGCGAGGGCATGGTGGCCCGGTCGACGCGTGGACCGGATGTCGGCGCGGCGGGCAACTCCGTCTCGGCCGCGGGACGGGAACGCTGGGTCTGAGTCACGTCGGACCCGGGACGAGGCGCGGAGGGCTCGCCACGCTGCGGCTGCGCCTGCCGGGACGTCTCCGACTGCCCTTGGACGGCCGGGCCATCGCCCGTACGCGCCAAGGGACTCACCGGTGCGCTGGGCAGACCCTCGATCTCGGAGGCGATCCGGTCGGCCGCCTCGTCGGACAACGGCACGCGCGGCTCGTCCCCGACGGGGCGCTGCTCGGAGGGGACCGTGGTATCGGGCCTGGCACCGGTGCCAGGCATGTCCGACAGCGGATCGGGGCGGCCGGCGGTCGACGGTTCCGGTCGGGTGGCCGGTGTGGTCGGCGGGGTGCCGGTCTGGGTGGTGTCGGTGGTCGGCTGGGTTTCCGGCCTGCCGGTGGGCACGTCGGGCTGGGTGCCCGGCCCGGCGGTGGGAGTGTTGGGCAGGGCGTCGGGCCTGGTGTTGGGGGCGGTGGGCAGGTCGTCGAGCTCGTCCAGGGTGAACGAGGCGCGCTCGTCGGGCTCTTGGCGTGGGAGCTGCTGTTCCTGCTGGGTGGTGGTGGACGGTTCCGGTTGGGTGGCCGGTGTGGTCGGTGGGGTGCCGGTCTGGGTGGTGTCGGTGGTCGGTTGGGTTTCCGGCCTGCTGGTGGGCACGTCGGGCTGGGTGCCCGGCCCGGCGGTGGGAGTGTTGGGCAGGGCGTCGGGCCTGGCGTTGGGGGCGGTGGGCAGGTCGTCGAGCT
>NZ_JBITCM010000015.1:161113-302541 GCF_044453205.1 Streptomyces sp. NPDC051738
CTCGTCCAGGGTGAACGAGGCGCGCTCGTCCGGCTCCTGGCGCAGGAACTGCTGCTCCTCCTGCGTATGCGCGAGGCCCTGCTCGGTCTGCCTGGAGATGCCTTCCTGGACCAGTCGGTCCAGCCGGCTTCCGGAGCCCGAGTCGGAACCCGTACCGCCGGAGTCCGTTCCCCCGCCCCGGCCGGACCCGGCACCGGGACGGTCCGAGCCCGACGCCGGACGTTCGATCTCCTGCTGGAGTTCGCGGCGCAACGCGGCGGTGTTCTCGTCGGGGGTCCGCACCGTGGCCAGGCGCTGCTCCGCCTGCTCCAGTCGCTGCTGCGTCTGCTGTACGACCTCCTCCGGCGCGCCGGTCCGGCGCTGCTGGGTCAGCTGGTCGCGCAGCTGGGTGGCTTCCTGCCCGTGGGTGCGGACCTGCTCCAGCCGCTGCTGCTCGCCGACCTGGCGCTGCTGCTCCCGGTCGGCGAGGTGGTCCTTGAGCTGCTGTTCGGCGGACCGCGCCTCCTGCGGGCTGTCGGCGGCCTCCATCCGCCGCATCAGCTCGGCCTCGCGCGGGTCCTGGTGCGACCCGTCGCCGCGCAGCTCCTCGAACCGCCGCATGAGGTCCGCGTTGGCCGCCGCGGCAGCCGACCCCTGGCCGCCACCAGAGGCCTGCTGACGCAGCCGTTCCTCCAAGTGCCGCGTCTGCTCTTCGATCTGACGGTCGGTGTGCTGCTTGAGCTCCTGCTGGGCCTGGCGCGCCTCCTGCGGCGTCCGGGCGTTCTCCACCTGTCGCACCAGGTCCGCCCGGTGGGCGTCCGCCTCCGGCGCGCCGCCCGGGTTCAGCACCGTGCGCAGATCGGCCAGCCGCCGCTCCACCGGCGTCCAGCCGTTGAACTTCGCCTGCGCGTCGAGCGCCTGCCTGCGCTCCTGCGGCGTCGTCGCGGCATCGACCCGCTGCTGGAGCACGCCCTGCTGGTGCACCCCCAGCTCGTGGATGACCTGGGCCCGTTCCTGCGGGCTCGTCGCGGTATCGAGCTGCTGGCGCAGCTCCGCCTCGCGCGCATCCTGCGGCGTACCGGCGTTCAGACTGTCGAGCCGCCGCAGCAGGTCCTCGTCCGCCGCCTGCGCCCGGGCATCCTCCTGCGAGTTCAGCCGCTCGGTGAACGACTGCTGCTGCTCCTCGATCTGACGATCCGTGAACTCCCTGAGCTCCTGCTGCGCCTGGCGCGCCTCCTCCGGCGTCCGCGCGTTCTCCACGTGCTGGACGAGCTGCTCGCGCTGCGGGTCGGAGGTGGGCAGCACGCCTTCGCGCAGCTCGTTCAACTGCCGCTCCTGCTGCGTCAGTTGGTTGTGCTCGACCAGATCACGCAGCGCCTGTTCGGTCTCCTGAGGCGTGGCCGCGTCCTGCAGCCGCTGCAGCAGCTCCTGCCCGCGCGCATCCGGCAGCGCCCGTTCGCGCAGCGCGTCCAGCCGTCGCTCCAGGTCGGTCTGGGACGTGCCCTGGCGCACGTCGTCGAGCTGCCGCTGCATGTCGCGCTGGTTCTGGAAGTCCTGCAGCGTCCGACGGGCCTGGGACGCCTCCTCCGGCGACCGCGCCGACTCCTCCTGCGCGATCGTCCGGCGCCGCATGATGTCGGAGTCGGGATCGGACTGCGCCAGGCGGTCCATGCGCTGCTGGACCTGCTGGTGCCACTCCAGGTCCTTCTGCAGGGCCTCCCGCGCGGCCGGGTCGCTGACCGTGGTCAGCTCCCGGCGCAGCTGCTCCACTCCCGGGTCGAAGGAGCGCGGGCCGTTCTCCGACACCACCTCGACCGGAAGATGACGCTCGACGAAGTCGGTGTACTCCTTGAGTTGGCTGTCGACCAGGACCGGGTTGCCCGTTCGCTGCGCCTGCTCCACGGCGTCCACCTGGGAACGCCAGGCGTCCTCGTCGACGCCCAGATCGCGCAGCCGGGAGAAGCCGTTGTCGACCTGGGTCTCCACATGGGCGCGGAAGTCCGCGAGCCGCTGGTCGAGCACCTGCTGTTCGACCGTCGTCCGGAAATCCTGCAGACGCCGGCCCGTCTCGGCCCAGTCGCCCGAGCCGGCCGACTCGCGCACCGAGTCGGCCCGCGGCCGCCACTCCGACTCGGGCAGCCCGGCCGACCGCGCGATCCTGCTGAGCTCGTTGACGCGGGTCTGCACCTCCTGCCGCAGCGGAGGCAGGGTCCCGGTCGGCGCGGAGGGAAGGTCGGTGACGAGTGTGCTGGGCGACGGGTCCGGCAGCTCCGACGGGTCGAACGGCGGCGGCGCGTCCGGCAGATCGAGCTCTTCCTCGCCGGGACGCTGACCGCTCGAGTTCTCCTCGGGCACCTGCCCGGTCTGCTCGTCGGGTACCTGCCCCGAGGTCTCTTCGGGCACCTGCCCCGAACGCGCGGGTGTCGTGGGTGTCGTTGAGGTTGTGGGTATCGCGGGTGTCGGGGAGGTCGGGGAGGTCGCAGGAGTCGTGTCGGTCGTATCGGTCGTGTCGGTCGTCGGGGTTGTGGAGGTCGTCGGAGTCGTGGTGGACGTGGGGACCGTTGGGGTGCCCTGCTGGCCCTCGCCCGGATTCGCGTTCTTCAGCATGTCCGGCAAGGACGGGATGTCGATCTTGGGCACACTGATGTGCTCCGGCGACACCCCGTCTCCCGCGCTGTGCCCGCCACGCCGGCCGCCACCTTCGAGGGCCCCGCCGATCGCTTCGGAGAGCGTGCCCAGCCCGAGGTTCTGCCCGGGACTGAAGACGTTGGTCACCGCGGTCGTGGTCAGACCGGTCAGAGCGCCGTGAGTGACATTGCCGACGAAGGAGTCGGCGAACTTCGGGGCCAGGTGGCGCATGATCTGCCCCAGCCCGCCGCCGAGGGCGCCGCCGATCGCACCCATCTCCGCCGCGCCCTTGGTCTTGCTCAGGTCCCAGTGTGTGCGGTCGCCCTTCAGGAACTGGATGACCTGCACCGCGACATCCATGCCGACCTGCATCACGATGTTCGACAGCACCGCGATGAACAGCTCCCGCAGGATCGCCTGAACCGCGAACCGGCCCGCCGTGACCACGGCCGGAATCGCCGCCGACCCGAACAACGTGGCCGTCAGATAAGCGATTTCCGCGGCCATCCACGCCAGATTCAGGATGATCATGTACTTCGCGTACTCGATCTCCAGCGCGATGTTGTCGGCCATCACACCGAGTTGCGCGGCCGACGTCGCCATCACGGGCAGGGTCGAACTCAGGGCGGTGACGAACTGCCCGAACTGCTCCGCCGGAGCCCCGGCCATGCTCTCGAACGTCGCGGCCGTCGACGGATTGAGTTGCCCGAGGAGCTGGTTGATCTCCTGCGCCGCCGCGTTCCAGACCGCACCGAGTTCGGCGAGCTTGTCCTCGTTCCCCTTCGGGAACTCGTCCCCGACGGCGATCTTGGCGACGAATCCCAATTCCGGTGGCAGCTGGATACTCATGAGCTACGAGGCCTCTCCCACCGGAAGCAACACGTCAGCCGCGCGTGGTACCGCGGTGCGAACCACCGGACGTGTTGGTGTCCGGGACGGAAACGGAAGGCGTGTGGGTGTCGGTGGTACCGCGCTCGAAGCTGCGGGCGGTCTTCGTGTTCTCGTCCTCGGTCGCGTTGAAGCCCTTCGCCATGGTCTCCAGTCCGTCAGCCGTGCTGTCCAGCACCTCGACGAGCCCCTTGAGCCCGTCGACCATGTCCTTGCGAGGGGTGACGTACTGCTCCGCGAAAGCCTTTCCCATGGAGTCGTCGCCCCAGCAGTCGCCGAGCTCGTTGAGGCGCGACTCCAGCCGGGTGACGAGCTGCCTCATCTGGTCGGAATAGGCCCGCACATTGGGAGCGTTCTTCGCCAGCGCGTCAGGGTCCACCGCGAAGTAATTGGAAGACACCGCGACCTCCTTTTCACATCAGCTCGGGGGGAGAGAAAACTCGGGACTCCGGGATTTGGGACTCTGGGATTGGGATCCGGGATTGGGCTCCGCGATTTTGGGATTCCGGGAATGTGGAATTCCGACGTTTCGTCAGGCGACCGGAGGCCGCGCGATACGGGGGCCGGACCCTCGGCCTGGACGGCCGCTGGCGACGTACTCCTGGACCTCGTCCGCCATGGGCGGAGTCTCCGGCAACAGTCCGCCCAGATCGGCCTTGCCCTGGAGCAGGTCGGTGGCGGACATCCCCGCGGGAAGATGACCGGACAGGACCTCGGCGACGTCCGCCATGGCCGTCGCCCGGGCCTTCTGGATGGTCGTGATGAGCATCTGGGAAAGCTCCACGGGAGCCATGCGCTTGTAGGCGCCGGTGGGGAACTCGATCTCGGTGACCTCGCCCTGCGAGTTCACGGTGACCTTCAGAGCCTGCCGGGGAGCCGTCGCGCTGGCCTTGACCTCACGCATCCTGCGCTGCAGTTCGCCGACCTGCGCCCGCTCCCTGCGATACGCGCCCAGCAGCTCCTCTATGTGCTGGTCGTACGGACTCGACATGGTGCTCCTCTCCCACCTGCGGTGACGCGCCGCCCAGCGGGGAAGCGCTTCCGCGCCCCGTCACGCAGAGTCGTCAGGGACAGCAAACATGCCCCCGCGGGCGGCGTAAGCCTGATCCGGCAGGTCATGACCCGAAGGACACCGACCTCTGCCCCAACGACCCGGTACGGCGGACGCGGCGGATATTGCCGGCACGTCCGCCGCACCGTCCGCCGCACCGTTCGCGGCGCCGGCCGGTCAGCCGATCTCGTCGGCCCGCTGGGGCACAGCCCCCCAGGAGTCGGCACCCTGCCTCAGCAGATCGGCGACGCCGCGGCCGCTCTTCGCCTCGTCGCCGTCCTCCTCCGGACCGTCCTCGTCCTCCTCGTCCTCATCCTCGTCATCGGGTACTTCCGCGGTGCTGAGCAGCATCCCGGCGTACCCGGTGACCGGCGGCGGCAGCTCCTCGGCGGCCGCGGCCTGGGAGCGGTCGGGCCGCCAGGTGGCCAGGCCCGGGCCGGTGACCGGCTCGGCGGAGGCGTAGTCCGAGGAAACGGAGGGCTGCGGGAAGCCGAGCCCGGCGGCGAAGACCGCGCCGTCCTCGTCACTCCACCCCGGCTCCTCCACCACGGCGGCAGCGCCGCCCTCGTCCGGGCTCTCCGCCCCGTCCTCGCCGACTCCGGCCTCGGACACCGCGCCGTCCTCGTCGCTCCACCCGTCGTCGTCGCTGAGGACGTACTTGGGCTGGAGCTCTTCCTCCTCCTCGTCCTCCGCACGGCGCCCCCCGAACGCCCACAGCATCGCGGGGTCGCCGGCCCCCCACGCGCTGGTGTCCTCCGCGGCCTCCGCGCTGGGGACCACGGCGACACGGCCTTCGTCGAGCTCTTCGGCCGCCGCGGAATCCGCGCCGAAGAGAGTCGCCCCGCCGGCCGGGGCCCCCTGCGTCCCGCCCGGCAGGTCCCCGACCTCGGGATCGGCCCAGCCGTTCTCCGTGTCCAGCAGCAGACCGGAAGAGTCCGAGCGCTCGTCACCGCCCCTGGGAGCGGCGCCACCGGGCATCCCGTACGGCGGCATCATGCCGCTTTCCCGCGCGGCCACTCCCTCGGCCGCAGCCGCCTCGCCGGGAGCGGCCTCCTCGGCGGCAGCCGCCGAGCCCTCGGCAGGCACCGACACCCCACCGACGCCCACCCGGGACGCGGTCGGCAAGGTCCCCGGACGCACCGGGGTCACTTCGCCCGCACCGCTTCCCCGGGTCGCCGGCGGCGCCGGCTGGACCGACCCCGGCTGCGGGACGGGCAGCGGAAACGGAGCGGGAACGGGCACCACGTCGTGGTCACGGTGCTCCCGGGCCTCGGCCGGCGCGGGGATGTCGGCACCCGTCACACCACCGCCGACGCCGGGCGGCACCGCCGTACCCGCGCCCTGATGCACCAGTCCAGGCCCACCCGCGGCAGCCCCTGCGGCCGACGCGACCTCGCCCTCCCCGGGCACCTCACCATGAGCATCCGACCACGGCTCGACACCGCGTGACACGAGCCCGGAGGCATCGGACCGCTGCTCGTCCCTCGGCGCCCCACCGGCTCCGGGCGCCATCGGCATGAACGGCATCCCAGCACCGGCACCAGCACCAGCGCCGGCACCGGCACCCGCATGGCTTCCTTCCGGGGCCGAGCTGGGGGCCGGGACCTCACCCAACGACACCCCACCGGCTCCGGCACCGACGCCGGGAGAGCGGACTCCACCGGCGGTGCCGTGGTCCAGCGCTTCGGACGGCATACGAGACACAGGGGCACTCGGCGCGGAACCCGTAGGCAGCGACACGTGCGGTGTGGATCCCGTGGGCAGAGATACGTTCGGCACGGACCCGTTGGGTACGGAGCGCCCTGGCACCGATCCGTTCGGCAACGCCCCGCTGGGCAGCGGCATCACCGACCCCGGAACTTGCCCGATCGACCCATCAGCACCTGTGCCGGGCGTCACCAGCCCAGGTCCACCGGCAACGGCTCCCGTCGTCGGTGAGACTTCACCCATGGCCGGGGGTTCAACGCCCTGTCCGGACCACGGTTCGACGCCGCGTGATACGAGTCCGGAGGCGTCGGATTGTTGCTCGTCCCTCGGCGCTCCACCGGCTCCGGGCGCCATCGGCATGAACGGCATCCCGGCACCAGCACCGCCGGCGGCAGGGCTTTCCTGCGGGACCGAGCCGGAGGTCGGGGCCTCGCCCAGCGACACCCCGCCGGCGCCACCGTGGTTCAGCTGATCAGACGGCATACGCGAAACAGGGGCGGTCGGCGCAGACCCGTTCGGCAACGACACGTTGGGCACGGACCCGTTGGGTACGGAGCGCCCTGGCACGGATCCGTTCGGCAGCGCCCCATTGGGTAGTGGTGTCACCAGTCCGGCTCCGCCCGCGGCGGCGCCCGTCGTCGGTGAGACTTCACCCGTTGCCGGGGGTTCGACGCCCTGTCCGGACCATGGTTCGACGTTGCGTGATACGAGTCCGGAGGCGTCGGATTGTAGTTCGTCCCTCGGCGCGCCTCCGGCTCCGGGTGCCATGGGCATGAACGGCATCCCGGCACCAGCACCGCCGGCGGCAGGGCTTTCCTGCGGGACCGAGCCGGAGGTCGGGGCCTCGCCCAGCGACACGCCACCGGCGCCGGTACCGGTGCTGGGCACCGTGATGCCGCCGGCGCCACCTTGGTTCAGCAGGTCAGAGGGCATACGGGAGGCCGAGCCGCCGGGCACGGACCCGTTCGGCAGCGATCCGTTCGGTAGGGACCGCCCTGGCACCGATCCGTTCGGCAGAGCCCCATTGGGCAGTGGCGTCACCAGTCCGGCCCCGCCTGCAGCGGCACCCGTCGTCGGGGAGATCTCACTTGTGACCGGCGGCTCAGCGCCCTGTCCGGACCACGGTTCGACGTTGCGTGATACGAGTCCGGAGGCGTCGGATTGTTGTTCGTCCCTCGGCGCTCCACCGGCTCCGGGTGCCATCGGCATGAACGGCATCCCAGCACCGCCACCAACAGGCGCCTTCGCTGACGGCCCACCCGAGCCCGCGCCGGGGGTGCCCATCAGCGACACCCCACCGGCACCGGCACCGGTGCCAGGCAACTTCACCCCACCAGCGCCACCCTGACCCAACAAGTCAGAGGGCATACGGGAGGCAGAGCCGCCGGGCACGGACGCATTCTGCAGCGACACGTTCGGCGCGGAGCTGTTCGGTAGGGACCGCCCTGGCACGGATCCGTTAGGCAGCGCGCCATTGGGTAGTGGTGTCACCAGTCCGGCTCCGCCTGCGGCGGCACCCGTAGTCGGGGCGATTTCGCCTGTGGCCGGGGGTTCAACGCCTTGTCCGGACCATGGTTCGACGTTGCGTGATACGAGTCCGGAGGCGTCGGATTGTTGCTCGTCCCTCGGCGCTCCACCGGCTCCGGGTGCCATCGGCATGAACGGCATCCCAGCACCGCCACCGACAGGCGCCTTCGCTGACGGCCCACCCGAGCCCGATCCCGAACCCGCGCCGGGGGTGCCCATCAGCGACACTCCACCGGCACCGGCACCGGTGCCAGGCATCCTGAGGCCGCCGGCGCCCCCTTGGTTCAGCAGGTCAGAGGGCATACGGGAGGCAGAGCCGCCGGGCACGGACGCGTTCGGCAGCGACAAGTTCGGCAGGGAGCTGTTCGGTAGGGACCGCCCTGGCACGGATCCGTTCGGCAACGCCCCACTGGGCAGCGGCGTCACCAGTCCAGCCCCGCCCGCACCAGCACCCGACGTCGGCGAGATCTCGCCTGTGCCCGGCGGCTCAGCGCCCTGTCCCGACCATGGTTCGACATTGCGTGACACGAGCCCGGAGGCATCGGACCGCTGATCGTCCTTCGGTGCGCCTCCGGCTCCAGGTGCCATCGGCATGAACGGCATCCCAGCACCGCCACCAACAGGCGCCTTCGCTGACGGCCCACCCGAGCCCGATCCCGAACCCGCGCCGGGGGTGCCCATCAGCGACACCCCACCGCCACCGGCACCGGCACCAGGCAACTTCACCCCACCAGCGCCCCCCTGACCCAACAAATCGGACGGCACCCGAGACACAGGAACACTCGGAGCAGACCCAGCAGACCCGTTCGGCAACGTCGTCTTGCTCGTAGGCGGATTCGACGAGAGGGAGACGGGGTTGATGCCCGTGCGTCCGCTACCGGTGCCAGTCGGCAACGTAACGCCACCCGCGCCGACCGTGGAGGTGTTGGGCGGCGTTGCCCCGTTGCCATTTCTGTTCAACAGGTTCGACGGCATCGGCGTCGCAGAGCCGAGTTCGGGCGCCGTACCCCCACCCGCAGCGCTCTTGCGCTGGTTCGCCGAGTTGGTCTGCAACGGGAGCACAGGGCTGACGGGGCTGACAGGGCTGACGGTGCCCGTCGTCGGCGAGACACCGCCGCCACCGGCAGAAGGGCTGGACGCGAGAGAAACGGGGTTGATGGTGCTCGTGTCGGGCGGCGTGCTCCCGTTGCCGCCGCCGTTCAGCAAATTCGACGGCATCCGCGACGGAGTACCGACAGTCGGCGACGCCGTGGTGTTCGGGCTCTTGGTGCTCGGCGCCGTCGGCAACGTGCTGGTGGGCACAGAACCCGGATTGAGGGCGGCGTGCATCGCGGGATTCAGTTTCCCGGGGTTCAGCTGTGTAGGGGCCAGTGTGGATGTCGTCGTGGTCGACGGGGTGGTCGACGGGGTGGTCGACGGCAGTGGTGAGTTCACCGGCGCCGAAGCCAACTTCGTCGGCTTGATCGGCGTGTTGCTCGGCAACGTCATCCGCGTGGGGGTCGTCACGGGTGCGTTCGTCGGCGAATTCACCGGAGAGTTCGCAGGACCGTTCACCGGTGTCGAAGTGAACTTGGTCGGCGTGACCGGTGTGTTGGTCGGCAAGGTGATCGGCGTGGGGGTCGTCACCGGCACATTCACCGGCGTGTTCGCGGGCAGGTTCCCCCTCGGACTCGGCGTAAGCACCGGCGAATTCACGGGCGAGCTGACCGGAGTCTTCACCGGCGCTGTCACGGGCGACGTATTCGGCAGCGTGACGCGCGACGGCGTGGGCGTCTTCGTCTGCGGCCCGGGCCCCAGGTTGATGGGCGTGGTGGAGCCGGTGGGGAGGGTGCGCGCCTCGACGCTGGTCCGGGGTACCGGGGTTGTGGTCTGCGGCGGTTTGCCAGTACCCGGCGGCTGCGAGATATTCGGGGTGTTACCGCTCAGCGGCGACGTGATGTTCGTCGTGGAGACCTGATTCAGGGTGCGCGTCTCGGCGGAGTACTGCCCGGCCAGCGTGTGCAGCACCTTGCGCATGTCGTCCGTCATCATCTTGACGATCTCCGGGCTCTTGCTGACCGGTATGAGCCCGTTCTTCATCGGCTTGATGCCGATGATCTGCGCCTGCTGCGCGTACCACTGGTCAATCGTGACGATGTTCGCCTGGGCCACCGCGAGGTTGTTTCCGGCGTCGACGAGAGTCTGCGCGACCGATGCGCTCATACTCCCCCCGGAGAGCGCATTGGCACCGGAGGCCACCTGCTTGGAGAAGGTCTCCATCATGGTCATGAAGGAATCCGCCGCAGTGCCCTGCCACGGCGAGTCCGTGTTGCCCGCCAGCGCTTTGGCCTGCGCGACCAGGTTCTCCGACACCATTTGCAGGACTTCTTGCACGAACTGGAACGCGTTGCCGGCGTCGTAGAGGCTCTGCGGGGTGGCCACGCTCTGCGCCCGGTCCTGTTCCTGCCCGGACGCCAGGTTGGAAGCGCCGACGATGACGGCCTCGATCTGCTTCCAGTCCCAGGTGTCGTAGTCGTTCGGCGACCCCATGACAGAGTTGTTGCCGAAGATCCCGGCTTTTTTGTCCGACTGCGTGGTGTTGCCGGAGTTGTAGTCCTTCTTGTCTGCCATGACGTCGACGCTCTCGTTCGTGCCTGGATGGGCAAACGCCTAAAGCGGCGTCAGGTCCAAAGACACCTGACGCCGCCACAGGCAGCCGGATAGCTTGTTCTCATCCGCCAGTGCCGAGCTTGGTGAAATCGCTCTGAGCGGACTGCATCGCCTTGTTCAGATCCTCGGCCGTCATCTTGGCCTCTTCTTCGGTGGTCTTGTACTTCGCGCTCAGCTGGCGCATGCCGGTGCTGATGTCTGCCAGACCCTGACCGAGATCGTGGAGAATCTTGAGGTATGTGTTCTGGAGGCCCGTGTCGCCGTTGGCGCCACAGGAGACCTGCCGGAGCATATAGGCGTCGTAGAAGGCTCCGGGATTGACCCGCTGGAGCTCCATGAGCTTCTGGTACGCCTGCTTCACCGGCTCCGCGAGCTTGTCCATGTTGCCGGCGAAGAGTTCCATGGACGGCGTGTCGACCGAGGTCCTGCGCCCGTTGCCGGAACCGCCCGGAATCGGCGGCGGCGTGGGGTCGTGCGTCTCAGGTCCGGACCGTGTGTGCGGCGCGTGGAACGTCGTCGGGTCCCACTCCTTGGGAGGAGGGGGCGGCGGCTTCTTCTCCCTGGGTTCCCAGTTCAGAGAATCTGTATCCGGCATCAGCGGTTCCAGATGTTGACGCCGGACCTCTCACCATCGGCGTACTGGCCGATGATCTGGGTCAGCGAGTTCTGGGCGTTGGCGGCCTGCACGGTCATGTCGTTGGCGGCCGTGGCCCAGACGCTCCGCTGGCTGTCGAACAGGTCGCGCGCGCCGCTCTCCCACTCGGTGATGGCCTGCATCGTGCCGCTCTGCAGTTCTTCCAGGAAGTCGTTGATCTGCTTGGAAATCCGGCTCATTTCCGTGACCGCGGACTCGAGGCCGTCAAACTGAAGACTGTAATCTGCCATGTTCTTCTCCTGTCTGTGAAAGCTTCCGGGGAAGCTGTCTGGGAAAGCTGTCTGTGAAAGCTGAGTGAAAGCTGACTTACTAGAATCCGGGGAGCGTCGGGGTGGTGATCCCGGCGGCGGCCTGCTGGGCCTTCTGGATGGTCTCCTCGTTCGTCTGCGTCAGCACGCTGGTGTTCTGGCTCAGGGCGTTCTCCATGCCGTTGAGCACCGTGATCACCTTGTTGAAGTCGACGAGCCAGTTCTGCAGCGCCCGGTCGAATGCCATGAACGCCTGGCCGGTCCACACGGACTGAATGTTGCCGACCGTCGTGGACATCGCCTTGTACTGGCCGTCGAAGTTGGCGACGCCGTTCGAGAAGACGTTGATGGCCTTCTGAAGTCCAGCAAGGTCGACCTGTGTCATATTGCCCGCCATCGAGCCCTCCAGTTCTTGGTGCGGGTTCCTTCTTGAACCGCCTGGTCATACCTTCTCGAATGGCGGGGGCCGAAGGAACCGCATTCGCCGTCCCTTGCCCCGTCCACCAGCGATCGTTGCCCCGACGACTCCCGTCAGGCCCCCGCGCCCGCCTCTGCCAGGGCCGGACTGCCCTCCTCAGGAGGCACCTGACCTGCGCCTGCGCCTGCTCCCGCGTCGGCGGAGTCGGTGTCGACGGCGTCCGTCCGGGCGGCCGGCCGGATCGCGGGGGAGTCGGCAGCGGCCAGACGTTCGGCGAACCGGTGCGCCCCGTACGCGCCCGCCGGGGGCGGAGACTCGGTGAAATGCTCGACGAGCGAGGTGCGCACAGGAGCGTCGACCGTGAATCCACGTACCGTCAGATAGCGCCACGACAGCTCGGCCAGCTCCGCCCCGGAATAGTCGGCGAACGGCAGGTACTCGGCGAAGCAGGCGGCCAGTTCGGAACCCGGGCGCGCGTTCAGGGCCTCCGCCAGCAGCGACTCCTCGCCGCACAGCACCATCGCCACCCCACCGTTGGCGTCCGCGGCGGCGCGCAGCGCGCTCATCACGGCGGCGCGCTCCGACTCCGGGCGGGTCTGGAACGCCTGGTCGAGTTCGAGCAGCAGCAGGCCGCCCGCGGCCTCGTCGAAGACGGCGGCGGCGAACGTCTCGGCCTGCTCCCGCCAGCCCGCCGGGAACTCGGAGAGGGCCTGCCGGTGCACCGCGCCGGTCTCCAGCAGCCCGTACTCGGCGAGGCACCGCGCGTACAGCCCGGCCACGGCACCGCGGCCGCTGCCCTCCTTGCCCGCGAACACGAGGTTCATCAGCCCCGCGACCGGCTGACGCTGCCGGCGCAGCTCCGTGAGCCCGGCGAGCCGTTCGAGGAGCGAGGTGCGCACCGTCTCCAGCCCGACCAGGTTCGCGATGCGCCGGCTGCTGCGCGGCTCCTGCGGCTGCCGGTTGTCCCCGGGGCCGGATGCGGCGGGCTCCGCCCCCGGCGGCTTCTCCACGTCGTCCGCCGTCAGACGCGTGAACTCCGAGTCGGCGGTGGGTGGATGAGTGGCCAGCCGGGATGCCTGACGGTTGATCATCGACTCGAACAGCTGGCGGGCCACCCGGCCGTTGCCGAACGTCGGCCCCTTCGGGATCCGCTCGAAGTAGGTGGTGAGGCCCTCCATCGCGGAATCGGTGAGCTCGTAGTAGTGCTTGGCGCACAGGCCCCGGACGATCGTCACCAGCTCGTCCACCGAGTAGTTGGGGAACTCGACGGTGCGGGAGAAACGTGACGCCATACCGGGGTTGGAGGACAGGAACTGGTCCATCTGCTCGGAGTAGCCCGCGACGATGACCACGATCTCGTCGCGGTGGTCCTCCATCATCTTCATGAGGGCGTCGACGGCTTCCTGACCGAAGTCCGGGCCGCTGCCCTTGGCCTGGCTGGTCAGCGTGTAGGCCTCGTCGATGAAGAGCACACCGCCGATCGCCTTGGTGACGACCTCCGTGGTCTTGATGGCCGTGGCGCCGATGTACTGCGCGACGAGGTCGGCGCGCGCGACCTCCACGATGTGGCCCTTGCTGAGGATGCCCAGTTCGGCGAGGACCGCGCCGTAGAGCCGGGCCACGGTGGTCTTGCCGGTGCCCGGTGGGCCGGCGAACACCAGGTGCCGGCTCATCGGAGGCATGGGCAGTCCCATCTCCTCCCGGCGCTGGGCCATCTTGTTGAGGTTGATGAGGCTGGTGACCTCGTGCTTGACGCTCTCCAGCCCGACCAGCGCGTCGAGTTCGGCGAGCGGTCCGGTGCCGGTGTGCTGCGCGGTCTCCGTCGCTTCGGATCGCTCCGCGCCGCCGGCCTCCTCCCGCTGCTTCCCCTTCGATGCGGCACGCCCGGACTTGTCCTGCCGGTCGCCGCCGGTCAGGTTGCCGGCCGAGAACTGCGGGTTGTCCCGGAGCTGGTGCACCTGCAGGCCGCCGTTGTCCCGCACCTCGCAGTCGCGGACGCTGACCGGCTCCTCGGTGTTGGTGCGGACGCCGTCCCCGGCGTTGTCGAAGATCACGCAGTTGCTGACCTCGGCCCGCGCGGTCGCCTGGATGTTGACGCCGTGCCCGCGGGCGCTGTGCACCCGGCACCCGATGGCCGTGACCGATCCGCCGCCGGTCACCCGGATCGCGTCGGTCCCGGAGCCGGCGATCTCGCTGTCCCGCACGGTGAGCGCGGAGTCCTTCCCGACGAGGACTTCGCAGCCCTGGAGCCGGGCGGACACCACCTCCGCCTCGGAGCCGTCGGTGAGGGAGAACCCACTGCCGCCGGCGGTGCGCAGGCGCAGCTCCTGGAACCTGCCGGTGCCCTTCTCGGCCAGCTCCACCGCGCTCGCCCGGTCGGTGGCGATGTCGCTGTCCCGCACCATGACCTTGGCGCCGCCCGCCACCCGCAGCCCGATGCCGGCGCCCTCCGCCACCGTCAGCTGTTCCGCCTCGACGGCGGCGCCCTCGGTGACGAGCACGGCCGCCTGGGCCGCCTCGCGTACGGCCAGCTGCTTGAGAGCGACCGTGCTGCCGCCCTCCACGCTCACGCCCACCGACGCCCGCGTGATCTCGCAGTTCTCCAGCCGGGGCCGCGACTTCCCGGTGATCCGGACGGCGGTCCCGTTCGGGGCGGAGAGGCCGCATCCCTTGAGCAGCGGGGCCGAACCTCCGGCGATGTGCACCGACTCCGCGCCGGCACCGGAGAACCGGCAGCCGGTGAGGGTGATCCGGCCCTTGCCGGTGAGGTACGCGTCCACGCTCGCGCTCTCGGTCACGGTGACACCCGACACGGTCGCCGCGCCGTTCTGCTCGACGACCAGCGCCGGCTTGCCGCTCGCGGTGATCGCCGTGTCCTTGACCTCAGCGCGCCCGTTGCCGTTGACGCAGATGCCGTTGCCGCCCGGCCGGTCGATGACGCTCTCCCGGACCGCCAGCCGCCCGCCCTCGGCGACCACGATCGCGGACGAGCCGGTCTCCTTCACGACGGTCTTCTCGACCGTGTTGCCACCGGGCGAGGTCACCACGATGCCGGCGCCCTGCGCCTCGTCGATCCGGCAGTCACGTGCCACCAGCGTTCCCTGATGCCACGCCAGGATCGCCGTCCACCCCGCACCGGTGATCCGGCAGGCGTCGAGTGCGGCCTCGCCGCGCCGGATCTCCACGGCGGCCGTGTCGTCGTCCCCGCCGGAGATCGTCAGACCGGAGAGCTGCACCGCCTCGGTGTCTACGACGACGGCACTGCCCGAGCCCACTTGGATCCGCACGTCGCTCCCGCCGCTCGCGGCGGAGATGGTCACCATGCGCGTGATGACCAGGGGTTCCTCGTACGTCCCCGCGGCCACGGTGATCACCGCGCCGTCGGAAGCGGCGCGCAGCGCCTCGCCTATGGACTGGTAGGCGCCGGGACGGTCCCGGGAGACCAGCAGGACCTGCCTCGTCATGGCGTCGTTCCCTTTCTGGGTGGTGCGGTGCCGGCGCCACGGCCGGTCACGATCAGCCCCGGTGGATTGCGGAGCGCGCCGAGGGCCGCAGCCGGGAGCCGTGTGGCGGGCTTGGCGTCCCGCCACTCCGTGTCGGCCTGCTCCAGCCTGGTCATCGCGAGGTCGTCCAGCGGGAGCCGCCGGATGTCGACGCTCCCGTCCGCGCCGATCTCCGGGCCCGTCAGCTCCCGCAGCAACAGCACGCGCCGTTCCTCGTCGCGCACGCCGAGCACCTTGAAACTGGTGCCTGGCAGGTAGAGCACCCGATCGGGAACGGTCGGGTCCAGCAGGGCGGTTCGGCGGGCGGTCATCGACCAGATCAGTACGTCGACGTCGCCGGTCATCTCGGGATGCGCGGCGGTCAGCGCGGAGCAGAAAGCCCACTCGGTGACGAGGCGGCGCTTGCCGTACCACTGCCACTCCGCCTCGCTCAGCGCGGCGCGCAGCAGCGTGGCTCCGCGATAGGACGGCAGTCGGCGCAGCCCCGAGGCCACGCAGCGGGCCAGCGGCACATGGGGGCCGACGGTCGCTCCGCGCACCGCGCTGTCGATCCGGTCGGTTCCACCGGACAGATACAGCCGGACCGCGACCAGGTCGGTGACCACGTCATCGGCAGACTGCTTGGAACCACCGCGCAGCCCGGGGGACTCCGACAGCACCCGCGCCACGTGGTTGGAGGCGGAGTCGTACTGCTCCTTCAACGTGCGTCGCAACCAAGTGCGTTCCTGCTCGATGCCGCGCTCCGGGGGTACGGCGCAGGCGTCGGGTGCGGGCACGGGCTGCATGCGTACGGCGGGTCGCTGAGCCTTGGTTCGCGCGGCGGGCGTGGGGGCCGGCGCGGGAGCAGGCGTTCCCGGGGGAGCGGGGGCCGCTGCGGGGGCCGGAGGCGGGGCCGGGGTCCGGGCCGACGTGGGGGCGGCCGCCGGAGGAGGCGCCGGGGAGGACGTGGCCGCCGGCCGCGGAGCCGGTCGCGGTGGTGCCGCCGGCGGCGCCGGGTCTGCCACGGGCTCGGGATCCACGGTGCCGGCACCGGCGGGCGCGGCCTCGGCCGATTCGGCGGACGCGGCCTCGGCAGGCGGGGCCGACTCCAGCCGGAGGGACCGCGGACGCAGGGGAGCGGGCGCGGGCACGGACGCCTGCGCCTGCCGTCCGCCGGACGCGGCCGGATCGACGGGAGCCGCAGCCTCGGGGGGCACGCCCGCCGAGGTGGCAGGCTCGGCCCCGGGTTCGCTGACACCGGGCACCGGCATGGGCTCCAACGCTTCGGCCACAGAACCGGATCGGCCCACCGCAGGCTCCGGCGCCGAGCCCGCGGGCTCTGACGCACCGACAACAGGCACCGGTACGGGACCGGGCCCACCGCCTTCGGTTCCGGGCGCGCCGGAGTCGGCTCCAGGCACCTCACTTGCGGGCCCGGAGGCTCCGCCTTCGGCCCCGGGCACACCGCTCGCGGTCCCAGTTGTCCCGGTTGCGGGGCCGGGCACATCGACGCCGATTCCTGCAGGTCGGGACACTCCGCTTTCGGCCCCGGGCACACCACTTGCGGGCGTGGACGCCCCATCGTCTGCCCCGGGCACACCACTTGGGGTCCCAGCAGGACCGGACACCCCGCCATCAGCCCCAGGAGCCCCACCGGCAGGGCCGATCCGGCCCGGCGTAGCAGCCACTGTTTCGGCAGCAGGTCCGGGCTCGCCCACCACAGCCCCCGGCGCCTGCGCCGCGGGCCCGGTCCGGTCCGCCGCAGGCCGCGACGCCCCCGGCACCCCGCCCACAGGCCCAGGCTCACTCACGCCCGCCACCTGCGCAGGCTCGCCGGCCAAGGACACCGGCCCCCGCCTCGGCCCCGCCACCCCAGCGGCAGCGTCAGGCGCGCCCGCCCCACCCCTCCGGGAGGACGCCGCGCCGGAGTTCGTCTCGGCCGCATGCTTCGGGGCGGGCAGTACCCGGCAGCCTTCGGCGAGTGCCGGATCGAGCTTCTGCCGGACCTCCTCGGCCAGTGCCCGCATCCGCTCCGCGGACTCCGGCGTGCCCGCGTCGAAGTGGATGACCGTCACGCCCGGGTCGGCCGGGACGCGGTGCACCGCCGGGGCGTCGGACGCAGCCGCAGGTGGACGTAGCCACAGTCCGCTCTGGGTGACCTCCAGAACGGCGTCGGGCGCGTACTCGTACACGCCGGTGGAGACCTCCGGCAAGCCGTCCGCCGGACGGCGGCGGCCGCGCAGCTCGGGCGGCGGCGCCGCGGAGCCGGGGGCGGCCGCGGGCCGGTAGACCAGCTCGCGGACGAAGGCGGGCGGGCCGGGGGTGCCGTCGGTGGCCAGTACGCGGATCTGCGCACCGTCGGTGCCCGGCTCGCCGACCGTCGGCAGCCCGGCGTAGACGGTGACCTGCTGGCCGAACCGGTCGGCCAGTACCTGACCGAGCGAGCTGCCCTTCGGCACGGCCACCGGGCCGTAGGCGGTGAAGCGCACCAGCGGCCGGGCGGCCGGTGCGACGCGTCCCCAGAACCGCTCGATGTCCTCCACCGAAAGGTTCGCGCCACCGGGGCAGCCGAGTACCACGACGAGCCGGTCGGACTGGCAGAGCAGGGAGGCCGCCAGCCGGCGGCGATGAACGTCCTGCTCGCTCACGGGCTGGTCGGTCCGCCTGACCCAGACGCCGCCGGGAACGGGTTCGGCCGTGCCGTTGGCGCTGGTCGCGAAGGAGCCCACGGGCACGGCGTGATCCCACTTCGGCACGGGGAACCGGCGCGACACCTGGGGGGCGCGCCTGGGCGGCCCGAGCCGGGCCCAGGTGGACGAGCGACGCGGCTGGAAGCCCAGCCAGCCGGAACCGGCGGCCTCCGGCACGAACAGCACACCCCCGGCGGCGGGGAGCACCCAGCCGTCCGGGGTGAGCACGGTCCGTTCGAGCCGGTCGGCCAGGAGCTGACCGGCCGTCATGGCGGTCTCACGGCTCGGCCGGCCGATGATCACCCGGAAGGAACGCCCTCGGCGCTTGAGCAGACTGGCCACCGACTCCCAGTCCTCGGCCGGCGGATCCTCCGGGAGGTCGACGACGACCAAGGTGTGTTCGGGGTCGTGGGCCAGTCCGCCGGCGAAGGCGTGCAGTTGAGGGTTGATCTTCCCCGTGGGATGGACCAGCAGCGCACCGCCGATGCTCCGGCACTCCAGTCCGGCACGGCTTGAGCTGCGCGAACCGCGATCGAGTTGCACCATGTCCCGCCCCCTATCCGGCACGTGCCGAGACGGCGGTCTTGGCTGTGGTGGTATCCAGCGTCGGACCGGTGGGTGCCAGATCGAGCAGCTGGCGGGGCAGTGTCCGCACCTTGGCCTGGCCGTATCCGAGCGCCGCGAGCGCGTCGGTGTTGGCGAACGGGTACTTCTTGCCGCTGTCGGTGATCAGGTAGAGCCGCGATGTGGCGTCGGGCGCATGCGCGGACTCCGCCGCGACGAGCAGGCCCTTGGTGGGCGGCACGAAGAGACCGGAGGGCCGCGGGCCGGCCGCGATGGGCTCGGTCACGACCGTGCCGCCCTTGGAACTACCGGCCTTCTGCAGCACGCACAGCGCCGAGCCGCCAGGGTTGAACGCCGGCCCGGCGAGGAGGTCCGGCACCGCGGTCAGCAGGGAGCGGTCCGATGAGACGGGGGCCGCCGCGATGTCGGCCGTGGTCACCTGCCTCGGCACGGAGGCGCCGGGTACGGCGCTGAGCAGGGCGAACTCGGTGCGGTTGATCGGGGCCAGGCCGTCGGCCCGCAGCACGTACATCTCGCGCGCGCCGGCGGCTGTCGTCTCGAACAACTGCCCCACCTTCGCGGACTCGCCGGCCACCGAGGAGCCCGCGGAGCCCGCCTCCGGGATGCGCGGGGCGGTCAGCTTCCCGCCGGAGGGCAGCTGGTCCAGCCAGGCCGAGGAGACCCGGACGGTCTGCTGGGCCACCATGCCGAGCGCGACCATTTCGGTATGGGACAGCTTGTACGCCCGGCTGTTCCACACGATGTAGTTGGTGCGGTCCGGCCCGGAGAGCAGGACCCGCTGGTTGCGCGGGACAGGGGTGGAGCGGCCGGCGGGGTCGAGGTCCACCAGCGTCTTCGCGCTGCCCGGCGGCAGGCACACCGCGCGGTCTCCGGAGAGCAGGTCGGTGGCGGGAGGCACGTCATCGGGTGCGCCGACGATGCCGAGCTGAGGGCCGCGCCGGACCTCGGCCAGGGTGTCGCGTGCGACGGAGACGGTCTTGGCACGGGCCCCGGCGACCAGCAGCGCGGAGGCGTAGTTGGCCATGGGGTACAGCTGCTGGTCGAGGAGGAGGTACCGGTTGCCGGTCTCCTCCTCCACGATGATCGACCCCGGATTGCGCCAGGCCGTGCTCTCCTTGGGGCTGATCAGGCCGTAGACCCCGAAGCCCGCGGCGAGCAGGACGGCGACCAGCGCGCCGAACTGCATGCCGAGGTTTCCCCGCCGCATGGGGACCTCGACGGGACCCGGATCACCGGCCAGCAAGGCCGACACGAGCCGGCCGACGGCGAACCGGTGGGCCTGGACGTGATCGCGTCGATTCTGCACCGCAGCCCCCTCAGCCGGCCAGCGAGCGGAAGTACGCGTACACGTTCAGGACCTGCAGCAGCAGCGGGATGAGGGCGAGCGCCGTGAGGCCCTCGAAGATCTCCCCGAGGCGTCCCCAGATGGGCCGCAGCCGCGCCCCGGGCAGCCGCCAGGCACCGGTCAGCAGCAGAGCGGCGACGGCGAACAGCCCGAGCATGGTGCCGGCCTGTGCGACGGGGCCGGCGTGGAGGGTGAGGGACAGCAGGACCAGGATCGCGCCGAGCGCGCCGGCGATCACCAGGGCGATGCGCTGCGAGGCGTTGCCCACCGCGCGTGCGCGCAGCAGCACCGCCGGGCTGAACACGGCGGCGAAGACCCAGCCCGACCAGTTCGGGGCCTGGACCAGCAGGGCGGAGGCCACCGTGAAGACCGCGGCGCTGGAGAGGAAGAAGACACTGAGGTAGCCGTCCGCCACCGCGGCCCGGCGGTTGACCAGGGCTTCGGGCAGCGGGTCGATGCCCTGCTGGAGTTCCTCGGCGTTGTGCGGGAGTTCCACGACGCGCAGTCGGGCCGCGAACAGCGCCAGGCGCGGAAGGACCGGGGACAGCGCGAACAGGGTCGCTGCGAGCACCGCGGCGACCCGGGTGGCGTCCCAGGCGAGGACGATCGACAGGAACGAGCCGACCTCCACCGTGCCCGCCAGCATCAGCAGGGTGCCGAAGACCGCGATCGGCACCCGGCCGGTGGCCAGGACCGCGGCGGCCGCCACTCCGGTGAACGCGGCGGTGAGCAGCCCGTCCAGCCGGCCGGGCGCGAACAGCCCGGCGGGGCCCGCCACCGCGGACAGTCCGGCCAGCGCGGCGAACAGGCACGCGCCCAGGCCGGTGATGGTCCCCATGGCCCGGTCTTCCAGGTTCTTGGTGACCAGGCCGCAGCCGACGATCAGGCCCAAGGCGAGCAGGCCGCAGGTGAACGCGGTCAGCAGGTTGGGGCGGGTGGCGACGACCATGGCGGCGAGGGAGGCCAGCGCCAGGCAGGCCAGGACGAGGCAGAGCCGGCGGGTCAACTCAGGCCGCCAGCGGTCGCGTTGGGCGTTGAGCGCGGTGGACACCCCGTCGGCCACGTCGTCGAACCGCAGCTCCGACAGGAGGTCGTCCTTCGGCCGCAGATACAGCACGTCACCGTCGCGCAGGCCGAGCGTCTCCGGGGTGCCGTCCAGGTCGAGCGGGGCTTCGCCGAGGCGCTGCAGCGCCCATCTGCCGCCGAGGTCCTCCTCGTTCACGGACGGTTTCAGCACGACGGGCAGGAGTGTGGCCACGGTGGCGGTGACGGGCACCGCGAGGTCGGTGCGGCCCTTGGCCGCGCTGACGGTCAGTCGGCAGACGTCGGTGGTCCCCCCGTGCCCGGTACGGGATGGGGACGACGCGGCGGTGCTCATGGTTCTCCTGCGGTGCAAAGACGGGGAAAACGGGGCGGGTTCGATGCGCTGGGGAAGGTCGGTGCGGCGCTCGGGCGCCGGGCGCCAGGTGTGCGGCGCCCGGCGGAGAGCCGGCGCCCGGCGGAGGCCCGGCTCACGGCGGAGCCGCCAGTCCGGTCTGGAGCAGCCCGACACCGCGCCGGGTGACGAACTGGGCACGGCCCGGGGGCAGGGTGCGCGGCTTGGCCTCGCCGATGAACTTGCCCTCCTCCTTGGGGTAGGAGAGGAGCAGCGCCGGGCTGCCCAGTTCCCACATCCGGCGCAGCAGCGGATCCATCATGGCGCGCATCGCTCCGGAGGTGCTGCGCGCGACCACGATGTGCAGCCCGATGTTGGCCGCCTGGGCCAGCAGCGGCACCATGGGCGTCATCGGGTTGTCCATGGCGCTGCCGGTCGCGAACAGGTCGTAGTCGTCGATGAGCATGAACAGCCGCGGTCCGGTCCACCAGTCGCGCTGCGGCAGCCGCTCGGGGGCGATGTCGGGGCCGGGCACCCGGCCGCTCACCGACACCGCGGCGCTGGCCGCCAGTTCCGCCAGCGCCTCGGTGCCCACGGCGTAGCCGACGCGGTACTCCTCGGGGACGTCCCGCAGGAGCTGCCGACTGGGGTCGGCGAGCAGGATGCGCGCCTCGTCGGGGGTGTAGCGGGCGGTGATCGCCCTGGCGACCAGGCGCAGCGCGTTGGTCTTCCCGGTGGCGTCGTCGCCGAAGGTCATCAGGTGCGGCACCTTGGCGAAGTCGTGCCAGACAGGCTGCAGGCGCTTCTCGTCCCAGCCCAGGCAGGCCCGCATGTCGCCCTCCGGCGGCGGCAGCTGGTCCACCGGCAGGTTGCTGGGCAGCAGCCGGACGCCGGGTGCCGACCGGCCGGGCCAGAACGTCTCGATCTCCGCCGCCGCGGCCTTGGTCGCGCTGGTCAGGTCCTCGATGTCCGACGAGCCGTCGAGCCGGGGCAGCGCCGACAGGAAGTGGTGGCTCGAACTGGTGAGACCGCGCCCCGGCCGCGAGGGTACTCCGGCGGCCTGACGGGTTCCGACCTCGGACTCCATGCTGTCGCCGAGCCGGAGCTCCAGCTTGGTGCCCATCAGGTCACGCTGCTTGGGGCGGATCTCCGACCAGCGGACCGCCGAGGCCACCACGTGCACGCCGAAGGAGAGGCCGCGGGAGGCCAGTTCGGCGATGCGGTCCTCCAGTTCCTCGAAGTCCTGCCGGAGGGTGGCCCACCCGTCCACGACGAAGAAGACGTCACCGTACGGGTCGTCGAT
This sequence comes from Streptomyces sp. NPDC051738, assembly GCF_044453205.1. Taxonomy (NCBI): domain Bacteria; kingdom Bacillati; phylum Actinomycetota; class Actinomycetes; order Kitasatosporales; family Streptomycetaceae; genus Streptomyces; species Streptomyces sp. NPDC051738. The sequence continues at coordinate 183,644 of NZ_JBITCM010000015.1, forward strand.
CTGCCCGCTCCTGCGCAGCGCGCGGTAGGCGGCCATCGACTCCAGGCCCAGGCTGGTGAAGCGCTCCTCGCGTGTCTCCAGTACCTGGGTCATCTCCTCGACGGTGCGCAGCACCCGGTCGCGCTCCAGACGAGTGGCCACCGAGCCGACGTGCGGCAGACCCGCGACGGAGACGATGCCGCCGCCGCCGAAGTCCAGGCAGTAGAACTGGACCTCCTCCGGTGTGTGCGTCAGGGCGAGCGAGAGGATCAGGCTGCGCAGCAGGGTGGACTTGCCGGTCTGTGGTGCTCCCGCGACGCCGACGTGTCCGTCGGCCCCGGAGAGGTCGGCGACCAGGAGTTCGCGTATCTGCTCGTAGGGCCGGTCCACCATGCCGAGCGGTACCTTCAGGGCGCCGAGCGCCGGGTAGTCGCTCGCGCTCATCCCGCGCAGTGGGTCGGGCACGATGCCCGGCAGCAGCTGGTCGAGGCTCGGCGACTCGTCCAGCGGCGGCAGCCACACCTGGCGGGCAGGCGGGCCGGCGTCATTGAGTCGGTCGATCAGCACGTCGAGCAGGCTCTCGGAGCTCTCGGACTGCTCCTCGTCGTCCGACGGCTCGTCCGAATCCCGTGAGTCGTCCGGGTCGGCGGACGCCAGGTCGGCCGGCAGCGGCGGCCGCTGCTCCAGGCCGAAGGGGACGATCTCGGCGGCAGGCCCGCTCAAGTCGTCGCCCGTGGCGGCACGGACCTGCGGTTCCGGACAGGGCCCGGAGACGTAGGCGGCCTTGAACCGGACGAGGTTGGTGGTGTCGATCTTCAGATAGCCGTGGCCCGGCGCAGAGGGCAGCTCGTAGGCGCCCGTGACGCCGATGACGCTGCGCGACTCCATGGAGGAGAAGGTGCGCAGGGCGATCCGGTACGAGAGGTGGCCGGCGACCTTGTGGATGCTGCCCTCGTCGAGGCGCTGCGAGGCGAGCAGCAGATGCACGCCGAGGCTTCGTCCGACGCGTCCGATCATCACGAACAGCTCGATGAACTCCGGCTTGCTGGAGAGCAGTTCGGAGAACTCGTCGACGATGAGGAGCAGCGAGGGCATCGGGGCCAGCCGGGCGCCGCCCAGCCTGGCCTTCTCGTACTCGAAGAGAGAGGGGTAGCCGGCCTCGCGGAGCAGTTCCTGACGGCGGATCACCTCTCCCTGGAGCGAGTCGCGCATCCGGTCGACCAGCGGCAGCTCGTCGGCCAGGTTGGTGATCACCGCGGAGGTGTGCGGCAGCTTCTCCATGTTGAGGAAGGTGGCGCCGCCCTTGAAGTCGACCAGGACCAGGTTGAGGATCTCGGAGGAGTGGGTCGCGCACAGGCCGATGACCAGGGTGCGCAGGAGTTCGCTCTTGCCGGAGCCGGTGGCACCGATCAGCAGACCGTGCGGACCCATGCCGCTCTGGGCGGACTCCTTGAAGTCCAGCTCGACGATCTCACCGTCCTCGGTGACACCGACGGGCACCCGCAGGCGGGAGTGCTGCTGGGTGCGCGACCGCCACTGCGAGGACACGTCGAACGCCCGCGGATCGCGGATGCCGAGCAGGGCGGTCAGGTCGAAGTCGTTCTCGAACGGTTCGTCGACCAGGTCCACGATCCCGCTGGTGCGCATCGGCGCGAGGTACCGGGCCAGGCTCTCGGCCGCGGCGAGGCTCAGGGAGTCGGCCCGCGCGGACGCCGTCGAGTCGCCGGACGGGAAGGTCACCTGTCCCTTCTCGGTGGTCAGGCGCAGCACCTTCGAGCCGCCGGTCATGGCGCCGGTCAGGTCGAGCAGGACGACGTTGCGCAGTCCGGCGCCGAGCAGCCGGGAGCCGGTCGGTATGCGCGTGCCGGCGGCGACGATCACCACGAACGGCTCGGAGGTGCTGGGCGCCTCCGACTTGTCGTGGTCGGGGCGGTCGCTGACGTCCTGGCCCAGGAGATCCATGAGGGCGTCGTGGTCGGTGGCGACGAGCCGCAGCGCACCGGCCGCGTCGTGCTCGCGCGGATCGGCGTTGTGCGGCAGCCACTTCACCCAGTCCCAGTCCGCCCGGCCCCGCTCGTCGGTGAGTACGGCGATGCGCAGTTCGTCCGGCGAGTGGAAGACGGCCAGCTGGCAGAGCATCGACCGGACCAGGGCGAACGCGTAGGTGCCGTCCCCGGCGAACTCGACGCTGCTGAAGTTGCGCAGCGAGACGGGGACGGCCATGCCCTCGACCGTCTGGTGGGCCTTGATGAACCTGCGCAGCGAGATCGCCGAGAGGGGTTCGAGGTCCTCGACGGGCTTGGTCTCCGGGGGGATGAAGTGCAGCGCGGCCCGCCGTGAGCCGAGCCCGGCCCGGACCCGGGCGAAGTCGTCGTGGCTGGCGCGGCGCTCCCACAGCCGGGGGCTCATGGCGAGCGACCACAGGTCGTCGGGTTCGGGATGGTCCCAGGCGACGGCGGCCCGCTGCTCGCCCGCGGCGTCCCTGGCCTGCTTGCGCAGTTGGGCGAGGTAGCGCAGATAGTCCCGGCGCTCGGCCCGCATCCGGCGTTTGCGTTCCCGGCCCGCCTGCCCCAGCTGGGTCAGGCTCATCGCGATCATGGAGACGCCCATCATCCCGGACATCATGTACGTGGTCGGTGAGCCGTTGCCCATGGAGAGGCCCACCGCCATCGCGGCCGAGCCCAGACCCATGGGGAGGAAGGCCAGCGCCGACCCGAACTCCACGCTCGCCGGCTCACCGAGCACCGGAGGCTCGGCCAGCTCTATCTCGCCCTCGGGCATCTCGGGAGCGGTCGCGCGCGAGCCGCGCTTCACCGGCACCGTGTTCGTCATCCCCGTCCTTCTTCCATGGACATCGAGTGGAAGCGCTCCCAGAGGTTCACAGTGCTCCGCAGCGCATCGCGTAGGCGACCGCGTGCGAGCGGTTACGCAGGTTCAGCCGGGTCAGCATGCCGCTGACGATGTTCTTGATGGTCCGCTCCGAGTAGTTGAGCCGCTGCGCTATCTCCACGGTGTCCAGGCCGTCGGCGAGCAGCCTCAGTACCTCGACCTCCCGCTCCTGCAGACCGCCGACGGTCAGGCCGTTGGGCACCAGCACGGTCCGCTGGATCGTCCGGACCTGTTCGAGCAGCCATCCGACCATCTGCTCGGGGACGAGCGCGCGGTCGCGCCTGCTGTCCCGGATGGTCTTCACCACACGGTCCCGGTTGGCCTCCTCGCGCGGCAGGAAGGCCACCAGCCCGCTGGTGACCGCGCGCATCAGGTGGTGTTCGGAGATGGTCTCGGCGACGAGCACGATGCGCATGTCGGGGTTGGTCGACTCGGCGGCGGCGCGTTCCATCCAACAGACCATGTCCTCGGTGGTCTGGTGGACCGTGACCAGCAGGACGTCGGCTTCGCACCTGCGGTCGGGCGGGAGCAGCGTGATCCCCGGGACGGAGCGCAGACAGGCGACGGCGCCCTCGCCGCTGACCGGGTCACCGGCGTGCACGGCCACGCCGACCACCGCGCCCCGTTCGCCGACGACCGGCGCCTCTACCGTGCGGGCGGCCATACCGACCAGCCTGCGTCGACCGGGCGGCGCGTATCAGCGACGGCGCGCACCACGAGAGATCGGACACTGGCCATAGACGCTCCAATACTGAGTGGTGCTAACCCCACGCGCTCGCGGGTCCTTTCCCTTTCCAGCGGCCCGTTCGACCACCGGACAAACCCTGAGTTGACGTGTACCTCACAAGCTGAATGGGAGTGGCGGTGGCCTCGTCGGGTCCCCTAAGTCGCAGCAGCGCAATGTGCGCGCGTCGGCGCATGCGCAAAAGTTGCTTTACTTCTAAAGCACCGAGATGGGCCGGTCAAGCAAAGATTTGGTAATTCGGCAGGTCGGCAAGGCGCCCGCGCCTCCGGTTGAGGTCGGAGGCTAGTCGTTCCACGGGTTATGTGGCACAGGGGGGCTCCACGTGTGGCGAAGGTAATACGCTCGCAGGGTCGATGAGTTCATCGAACGTTCACCAGTTGCCCACGCCGTCCCCGCGGAATTTCGGCGAACTGCTGACCGGATTTCAATTTGCTGTCGGTCCTTGACGGGATTTCCCTCGCATACTTACCAGCCGGTAATTGGAATTTCCTCGCGCGCGATGCATTTCGCGATCCGGGCGGTCTCGGCGGAGCCCTGTTGCGAGCGAGCCCTCGGGCCCGTCACTCAGCTCCAGCAACGGCCGAGGGCGCCTCGTACGCGACATGCATACGAGGCGCCCTCGGCCGCCGGTCCGGACGGTCCCGCTGATCGGCTGGACCCTACCTACTGCTGGAACGAGCTGCCGGCGTCACCGAAGCCCTGCGCCTGTCCCATGTCCTGGGTCGCTTCACTGCCGGAGGCGCCGCCCGCCTTGTCCCCGAACGAGGGCCCTGACCAGGCCTCGTCCCCGAAGGCGGCGCCGCTCTGGCCCTTGTCGAACGACGGCCCCTGCCAGCTCTCGTTCCCGAAGGCGGCACCGGTGGTGCTCTGGTCGTCGACATCCGCGACGGCGACGGTGGCGCCGCCGAGGACGACGAGAGATCCGAGAGCGGCGGCGGCAAGTGCGGTGCGAATACGCATGCGTACTCCTGTGGATTGGGTGCTGTTGCCACATGAACATCACCCTCGGACGGCAACCGGTACACCAAGACCCACTCGGACGAGTGACTGCTGCATGGCAACCGCTCGACGGGCGCCCCGACTGCTTCGTTCGCGATCGAGGAGTTCCCCGGCGGGGCGAGCGGTGCGACGATGCCGCAATGATCACATCCTCGGACCCACTGGACGGCAGGCCCTCGCGCCGAGGACTCCAGGTGGAGACCCACGGCCTCGACGTGATCGCCGACGCCGAGCGCAAAGGCACGCCACGGACCCTGTTCTGGCCCTGGTTCGGGGCCAACGTGTCGATCCTGGGCCTGAGTTACGGTGCCTTCGCGCTCGGCTTCGGGATCTCCTTCTGGCAGGCGCTGGCCGCCGGAGTCGTCGGCATCGTCTTCTCGTTCCTGCTGTGCGGGTTCGTCGCCGTGGCCGGAAAGCGCGGCTCCGCGCCGACGATGGTGCTCGGCCGCGCCGCGTACGGCGTGCGCGGCAACCGCCTTCCGTCGGTGATCTCCTGGGTCCTCACCGTCGGCTGGGAGACCGTGCTCTGCGCCCTCGCCACCATGGCCACGGCGACCGTCTTCGGGCGGCTCGGCTGGGGCGGCGGCACCGAGACCAAGGTGGTCGCCCTTGTCGTGGTGGCCGCGCTGACCGTTGTCGTCGGCGTCATGGGCTTCGACCTGATCATGCGGTTCCAGACCGTGATCACCGTGGTCACGGGCGTGCTCACCGTCGTCTACATCGTTCTCGTCGCCGACCACGTCCACTGGTCGGCCGTCAGCGCCGTGCCGGCGGGATCCGCCCAGGAGTTCATCGGCGCGCTCGTCTTCATGATGACCGGCTTCGGCCTCGGCTGGGTCAACGCGGCCGCCGACTACTCCCGCTATCTGCCGCGCACCGCGTCGAGCAGGGGCGTGATCGGCTGGACCGCCTTCGGCGCGTCGCTGGCGCCGCTGCTCCTGCTGGTCTTCGGACTTCTGCTGGCCGGCTCATCCAGCGAGCTCAACGCGGCCGTCGCCGCCGACCCGATCGGCGCGCTGACGACGATCCTGCCGACCTGGTTCCTGGTCCCGTTCGCCGTCGTCGCCGTCCTCGGCCTGGTCGGCGGCGCGGTCCTCGACATCTACTCGTCCGGCCTGGCCCTGCTCTCGGCGGGTCTGCGCGTGCCGCGCTACGTGGCGGCCCTGTTCGACGGCGTGCTGATGATCGCGGGCTCGATCTACATCGTGTTCGTCGCCGACGACTTCCTCGGCCCCTTCATGGGCTTCCTCACCACACTCGGCGTCCCCATCGCCGCCTGGTGCGGCATCATGCTCGCCGACCTGGCCCTGCGCCGCCGCGACTACGACGAGCCCGACCTCTACCGCCCGTCCGGCCGCTACGGCGACGTACCGCTCACCCCGCTGCTCCTGACCGTCACGGCCACCGCACTCGGCTGGGGCCTGGTCACCAACTCGACGGCGAACTGGCTGGACTGGCAGGGCTATCTGCTCGGCCCACTCGGCCTCGGCGGCAGGTCCGGCGCCTGGGCATACGCCAACCTCGGCGTCCTCGCGGCCCTCGCCCTCGGCTTCCTCGGCACACTCGCCCTGCGACGCGGACGCATCCGCGCACAGGAGGCACAGGCACCGAGCCCGACGGCGGACGAAGGGGCGGCCACATGACCTCCGGGCTGCTCGTCGTCATCGACATGCAGCGCGTCTTCGCCGACCCCGACAGCCCCTGGGCCGCCCCCCGATTCGCCGAAGCGGCGGCGGGTGTACGACGGCTGCTGCCGGCCTTCGGGGACCGGGTGACGTTCACCCGATTCGTGGCGCCCGACAAGCCGGAAGGCGCCTGGCGGGCGTACTACGAGCAGTGGCCCTTCGCCCTGCAACCTCCGGACGCTCCACTCTGGCGGCTGACGGACGAGTTCGCGTCCCTCGAAGGGCACGTGCTGGACGCCACCACCTTCGGCAAATGGACCCCGGAACTGTCCCGACGCGCCACCTCGGAGGGGAGCCTGGTCCTGGCCGGCGTCAGCACCGACTGCTGTGTCCTGTCGACGGCGCTGGCGGCTGCGGACGCGGGCGTCGAGGTGCTGGTCGTCGCCGACGCCTGCGCGGGCGCGGACGACGACTCGCACGTCAGGGCGTTGCAGGTGCTGGACCTGTACCGGCCGTTGATCCGGGTGACGACGGTCGCCGAGCTGCTGGCGGAGACGGCCTAGTCACGGCTCCGACGTCTCGGACTCCAGCGAGGCCCGGGTCGCCGTGCCGTAGACGCCCGAATCGTCCGCGAGGACGACGCGGGTGAGCTGGTAGGTGCGCACCGCGCTCTCGACCTCGCGGTCGTAGTCACCGTCGGCGGCACCGCCGTAGGAGCCGATCTGGCGCAGGCGGAGCTGGAGTTCGACCACCTCCGGACCCTGGTCGCCGAAGCGGAGGACCGGGGGCCCTCCTTCCGCATCGGTCGGTTCCGGGGCCGTGACGCTCGGGGTGGCTCCCGCGCCGGAGGGGGCCGTCGTCGGGGTGGCGGGGGCGTCGGTCGACGTGGGGGAGCTGTCGGCCGGAGTCGTGCCGGGGGAGGGCGTCGAGCTGCGGGACGGCGATGCGGGCGACGTGCCGGAGGACTGCCCCTCGGGGGAGGTGCCGTCCTCGGACGAACCGTCCGGGACGGGTGCCCGTATCTCGTCGGACGCGGTCCCGTCCCGTGACGGGCTGTCATAGGTGAACAACCCGCCCAGGAAAGCGCCCGTCAGCAGGACGACCAGGGTGGCGCCTCCGGTGAGCAGCAGTGTGCGGCGCCTGCGCCGGGGACCTTCCCGGGCATCCGCGTCGCGCAGGGGCGCCCGGTCGGAAGGCGCCTCCTCAGTGTCCGCGGGCATCGGCAGGGCGTCGTCGGACTTCGTCAACTCCCGCGGCTCGCGCGTGACTTCGTCCGCGTCCGCGGCGGCGTCGCCACCGAGGTCCACGAACGGCCGGATCCGCACCGGGTCGAAGTCCTCCGCGGCCGCCGCCTCCGCCATGCGCGACTCGCGACGGGTGTCGGACGCCAGTTGGCCGCACGAGCAGTCCGGAGTGCCGTCCGATGCCCGGGGCATGCCGCACTCGGGGCAGACAGGACCGTTCGGTTCACTCACGCGGGATCCCTCTCCGTACGGATGTTCGGAGTTTAAGCAAATGGTCTGCACGCAATCTCCATGACCCCGGAACTGGCGGAGCCGGGCCCTCCGGACGGTCGGGAACCAGCCGCCCGGGCCTACGCGGAACGGCGTGGCGCCCCCGTGCCGGGCCGGTCGAGGTGGGCGGTGAACCAGCCGCGGGCCAGTTCGGCGACGGTGGTGAGGGTGCCGGGTTCCTCGAAGAGGTGGGTGGCGCCCGGGACGACCGCGATCCGGTGCTCGCAGTGCATCCGGTCGGCCGCCAGGCGGTTGAGGCTGAGCACCTGGGTGTCGCGGCTGCCGACGATGAGCAGGGTCGGCGCCCGCAGGCGGATCAGCGCCGCCGGGGTCGCCAGATCGGGGCGGCCGCCACGGGAGACGACCGAGCGGACGTCGGACCCGGACAGCGCGGCGGCCTCCAGCGCGGCGGCGGCTCCGGTACTGGCCCCGAAGTAGGCGACGGGCAGCCCGGTTTCACCGCGCAGCCACATCGAAGCGGCGTGCAGGCGCCGGGCCAGGAGCAGGATGTCGAAGACGTTGTGCCGGTCCTGTGCCTCCTCGTCGGTGAGGAGATCCAGCAGCAGCGTGGCCAGACCCGCCCGGTTGAGGGCGGTGGCGACGTACCGGTTGCGCGGGCTGTGCCGGCTGCTGCCACTGCCGTGCGCGAACGCCACGGCCGCCGGCGCCCCGTCCGGCACGACCAGCCGGGCACCGACCCGCGCGCCCGCGGCCGGGACCAGCACCTCGCGGTCCGACGGCGATGCGGCGGCGGGCGCGGCGGAAGAGCGGGGTGCGGCGCGGGCGGCCTGCGCGAGCAGGGACGTGACCTCGGCGTCCGTGACCTGGGTGAAGTCCCGGTACCAGGCGCCCACCGAGCCGAGGATCTGGTGCGTGTGCGGGCAGACGACATCGTCGGCCACCCGCTCCAGCCGGGCCACGCTGTGGCTCGCCCCGACGGGCACCGCGAGCACGATCCGGGCCGCGCCCTGGCCTCGTACGACCCGGCAGGCGGCCTCGGCCGTGGCGCCGGTGGCGAGTCCGTCGTCCACGACGACGGCCGTGCGACCGGCGACCGGCAGCGCAGGCCGCTCCCGCCGATAGCTGCGCACACGCCGTTCCAGCTCGCCCCGCTCGGCCTCCTCCACGGCCTCGCGCTCGCCCGTCCGCAGCCCGGCCGCGTCGATCACGTCCTCGTTGAGGACACGGACCCCGTGCTCACCGATCGCCCCGAAACCCCACTCCGGCTGCCCGGGCACGCCCAGCTTGCGCACCACCAGCACGTCCAGCGGGGCGCCGAGCCCACGGGCCACCTCGGCGGCCACGGGCACGCCGCCGCGCGGCAGCCCCAGCACCACGACATCCCGACCGCGCAGCTCCTGGAGCCTCTCGGCCAGCAGCCGCCCGGCCGTCCTGCGGTCGTCGTAACGCATACACCGCCTCCCGCGCCCACCAGGGCGGGAGCCTGTCCCGTCCCTTTCAGGCTACGACTGTCCGCCCGCGGCCGACTCCCTGCGAGCCCCGGACACCTGGCCGCCGCGCGGCCCGCCACTTGGCGATATCCCGTCGGTACCCCGAGGCGGTTGCCGTGTTCAATCACTCGTAGCGCGTCCCGCGACACGGCACGAACGGATGGCCCCACACGTCAGGAGGCATCGTGATCGCCGCTCCCGAGCCCGGTCTGACCGAACGCGACATCGTCGAACGCGCCGTGCACCTACGGCCCGTGCTGCTCGAACGTCAGCCGGAGACCGAACGGCTGACGCACTACCCCAAGGACACCCACGACGACTTCCTACGGGCCGGCTTCTACCGGATGCTCCAGCCGCGCCGGTACGGCGGCTACGAGTTCGGCCTGCCCACCTTCTACCGCGTGGCCACCGAGATCGCCCGCGGCTGCCCCTCCACCGGCTGGGCCCTGACCCTCACCTCCGCCCACGTCCTCCAGGTCGCCACGCTCTTCGAGGAGCGCGCGCAGGACGAGATCTTCGGCGCCGACGGCGACTTCCGGGCCGCGTCCACGGTCACGCCCATCGGCGTCGCACAGCCCGACGGCGACGGCCATGTCGTCCTCGACGGCACCTGGCCGTACTCCTCCGGCGCCCCGTACTCGACCCACTACGTAGGGCAGACCCTGCGCGCCCCCGACCACTCCGGAGGCCCGCCGGGCCCGCCGGTCCTGTTCGTCGCCCCCCGTTCGGTGTGGACGGTGCTCGACGACTGGCACGGCGTCCTCGGACTGCGCGGCACCGGCTCCAACAGCGTCCTCATGGAGCACGCCCGCCTCCCCACGTATCTCACCCGCGAGGCCAGCCTGCTGGACCTGCCCGTCGAGGGCGGCAGCGTCGGCTCCGAGCTGCACGGCAACCCGATGTACGCCGGTCGGGCGCCGAGCTTCTTCCACGGCGAACTGGCCGCCGTCATGATCGGTACCGCCCACGCCGCCGCCGACGAATACGCCCGGGCCGTCGCCGAGCGCCCGCTCATCCACGAACCCGACCGCACCCGCGCCGAACTCCACGACTACCAACGACACCTCGGCGAGGCCCTCGGCGTGATCCACACGGCCGAGGCGGCGCTCCAGCGCACCGCCGAGGAGTGGATGGAGACCTGCCACCGCAACACCATCGGCGCCGCCCCCTTCACGATCGCCGAGGACAACCGCCTCGCGCTCATGTTCCTGAACGCGGGCCGCATGGCCTGGGACGTCCTCCAGGGCACCCTCTTCCGCACGGCCGGCTCCCGGCACGCGCGCGACGGGGAGCGGATGCAGCGCTACTTCCGGGACGCGGCCACGTACTGGACCCATGTGGGCCCCACCATGGCCGAGCCCCTCGCCCGCCGGGTCGGCTGCGACCGCCTGGGGCTGCCGTCCGAACACATTCCGTTGATCCCCTGACAACGACCTCCCGCCCCCGACCACCACCCGGCCGATCCCCTGGACAGCCACAGGAATGCTCCGGTCCGGATCGGGTACGCGAGCAGGGCCGCAAGACCGCCGCTACCAGGGGATCCGCCATGCACACACCCGCGAACAACTACGACGCCACCCCCGCCCGACGGGCCTTGGACGCACTGGCCGAGAACACGGAGGACAGGGCGGCGATGGACATACTCGCGAGCAGCGACGTCCTCGTCCCCGTGCCCGACGACGCCGGCGCGGAGGTCGCCGACGACCCCGAGACCGTGGCGCTGCCCGTCATGGAGCAGCAGGGCGGCGACCCGACCGTCCCGGTGTTCACCTCCGAGCCCGCGATGGCCGCACTGCTGCCCTTCATCTCCCGCTACCGCCTGGTACCACTGGGCGCACTCGCCTCGCAGTGGCCGTCCGAGGACCTGGCGCTCACCATCGACGCGGGCTCCCCGCACCCCCTGACGCTGACCTCGGAGGGCGTACGGACGCTGCTGGCGCGGCCGTAGCGCTCAAGGACGCATCCGCCCTCACAGCGCCTTGCCGGGGTTGAGGATCCCCAGCGGATCGAACGCCTCCTTCACCCGCCGCTGCACGGCATGGGCGGTGGGCCCGAGCTCGTCGGCCACCCACTGCCGCTTCAGCAGGCCCACCCCGTGCTCCCCGGTCAGCGTGCCGCCGAGCCGCAGGGCCAGCGCGAAGATCTCGCCCGCCGCCTCCCACGCGGCGTCGGGGAGCCGGGCGAGGGAGGGGTCCACGACGATGATCGGGTGCAGGTTCCCGTCCGCCGCGTGGGCGAGGGTGTAGACGGGCACGTCATGGCGTGCGGAGATGGCACGGATCTCCCGCACCGCCTCCGCGAGGCGGGACCGTGGCACGGCGATGTCCTCGATCAGCGGGCGCCCCAGCCGCTCCAGCGCGGGCAGGGCGAGCCGGCGGGCGGCGAGCAGGGCTTCCGCCTCGCCGGGGTCCTCGGTGGTCTCGACGGTCGAGGCGAGCGGGGTCAGCAGCCGCGCGACCACCGCGGCCTCGGCCGCAGCGCCCGCACCGTCGCACTGCACGAGAAGCAGCGCGGCACCCCGCTGCCGCAGCGCCGGGTCGATGGCGCCCAGCACGGGTCCGTCCACCAGCTCCGCCAGCGCGGGCACGACACCGGCCCGGCCGATCGCGTACGAGGCCTCGGCGGCGGCCTCGAACGTGGGGAAGTACGCGGCGATCGTCGCCGTCGCCACCGGCACCGGACGCAGCCGCAGGGTCGCCGAGGTGATCACCGCGAGGGTGCCCTCCGAGCCGGTGAGCAGCGCGGTGAGGTCGTAGCCGGTGACGCCCTTGACGGTACGGCGACCGGTCCCGAGCACCGTCCCGTCGGCGAGCACAGCCTCCAGACCCAGCACGCTGTCCCGGGTGACCCCGTACTTCGCGCACCGCAGCCCGCCCGCGTTGGTCGCGATGTTCCCGCCGATGGTGGACAGGGCCGCGCTCGCCGGGTCGGGCGCGTACCGCAGCCCGTGCGCGCCGGCCGCACGGTCCAGCTCGGCCGTGATCACACCGGGTTCGACGACGGCGAGCTGGTCGTCGGCTGACAGCTCCAGGATCCGGTTCATGCCGGACAGGTCCAGGACCAGCGAGCCCTCGTTCGCCGTGGCTCCGCCCGACAGCCCGGTGCCCGCGCCGCGCGGCACCACCGGCACCCGCAGGGCGTGCGCGTGCCGGAGGGTGACCGTGACGTCCTCGGTCCGCCGGGCGTGCACCATCGCGAGGGGTTCCCCGGCGGGCCGGGTACCGGAGCGGTCGGTGGCGTGCGCGGCGAGTACCGCCGGGTCGGTGGTCAGCCGGTCGGGCGGCAGGTCGCGGGCGAGCAGCCCGAGGAGCTGGGCGGACGCGGTCGTCTCGGGGGCTGCGGTCACGGGGTGAGTGCCTTCGTTCCGATGGCGAGCAGGGAGATGTCCTCCTGGGGCGCGTGCACAGGCGCGCACTGGATGTCCCGGAAGTGCCGCTCCAGCGGGTTGCCGCGCGCCAGACCGGGGTTGCCCAGCAGCCGTACGGCCAGCTCCACGGCCCGTACGCCGTGCCGGTCGGCCAGTACGCGCGCGCCGAGGGCCTGTTCGGGGGTGTACGAGGCGTCGCCGGAGTCGAGCTTCGCGGCACCGTCGAACACCAGCTGCTCGGAGGCGGCGAGCAGCACCTCGATCTCTCCGGCCGTGCGCCGGAAACGTTCCGTGCGCGCCACCGGATGCCCCAGATTGGCGGGCACGCGCGCGTTGGCGAAGGTGTGGAAGTACGCCTGCGCGGCACGGGCCACGCCCAAGTAGAGGGCGGCGAGCGGGAGATGGAGGGCCGCGCCCGCCCGGTTGTCCTGCTCGGCGGCGGGTCCGTACGGGCCGATCCCGATGACGTGCTCGTACGGGACCTCCACCTCGTGGAACGTCACGTCATGGCTGCCACTGGCCCGCAGTCCCAACTGGTCCCAGCGGCCGGTGATCTCGATGCCGGGCGAGCCGCCGGGTACCAGGAAGGTGCCCACGCGCGGCTCGGGCTCGTCGGTGTGCGCCCACACCAGGAACCAGTCCAGCCCCTCGGCGCCCGTCACGAACCGCTTGGTGCCGCTGACCGCCCAGCCGTCGGCCGTACGCCGCGCCCGGGTCGCGGGCAGCCCGCCCCGCGCCGGGGAACCCAACTCGGGCTCCACGCGCGCGTGGTTGACCAGCACCGGGCGCTCGAACGACTCCTTCACCACGCGCGCGTACAGCTCCTTCGGCCAGTGCGGCTGAGCGGCCTGCCGGGCGTGTGTGTTCAGCGTCATCGCCGCGATCAGGGCGACGGACGGGTCGAGCCGCCCCAGGGAGTGCAGGATCCGGGCGCTCTCCTCGACGCCCCCGCCCCGGCCGCCGTACCGCTCGCCGATCGTCGCGGTGAGCAGTCCCGCCGCGTGCGCGATCCGCAGGGACTCGGCGGGGAAGGCGGCCGAGCGGTCGTACTCGACGGCCAGTTCGGCGATGCGCGCGGTCGTCTCGGGCTCGGTCGGCTCGGTCGTCTCGATCGTCACAGGGCCTTCTTCAGGTCGGCGTTGAGGTCGGTCGTCCAGAAGGACTTCACGTCCAAGTGCTGCTTCAGGGCGCCGAGTTCGGTGAAGGCGTCGGCGACCTTCTGCTGCGAGGCGATGGTGTCGTCGCCGACCGTCCGGGCCTGGGTCGGGCGCTGGTTCTGGGCGTCGGCTAGGTCCTTCCGGGCCTGGGCGAGGGGCTGGTGGGTGGCGTCGGCGGTGATCTTCGCGAAGCCGTCGAGGTGGCCGTCGCGGACGTAGGCGTACGCCTTGGTGATCCGGGCGATCAGATCGGCGACGGCCGCCTTCTGCGCGGGGCTCTTCAGCACGCTGTCCCGCGCCGACCAGAGGAAGTTGCCGGACAGGATGTCCTTGCCCGAGCCGACCGTGGTCGCGCCCTGCTGATGGGCCGTGATGATCGACGTGCCGTAGGAGGCGAAGGCGTCGATGCCGCCGCCGTTGAGGGCGGCCAGGCCGTCGTTCGGCAGGAGCGGCTTGGCGTCGATGTCGGACCACTTCAGGCCCGCCTGCTTCAGCAGTCGGTAGAGGAAGTAGTGGGCGGTGGTGTTCTGGACGTAGCCGACCTTCTTGCCCTTCAGCCCGGCGATGTCGGTCACCTTGGAGCCCTTGGGGACGACGACCTCCTGGTTGAGGGTGGAGCCGCGCTGCACGGCGACCACCCTGAAGTTGGGTGCCCCGTCGGCGGCGGCGAATATCGGCGGGATCTCGCTGGAGGAGGCGAGGTCCAGTGCCCCGGCCCGGACGGCCTGGAGCTGCTGGTCGCCGCCCTGGAACTGGCTCCACTTCACCTGGTAGGGGGCGTCGTCGAGGCCGGCGTACTTGAGGACGGCCTCCTCGGTCTTCCAGCCGGTGGCGCCGACTCTCAGGGTGACCGCGGAGACGGAGGACGGGGCGTCGGCCTCGGCTTCGGTCCCGCAGCCCGCCGCGAACGGCAGGAGCAGGGTGAGCGCGGCGGCGGACGTGCGCAGGGAACGGCGGAACGACACGGGAGCTCCATCAGGCGGCGTGGGTGGTGGCGCGGTGGGCGAGTTCCTGCCGGACCAGCGGCAGGACGTGACGGGCGTAGTCGATGGCGTCGCCCAGGGGGTCGTAGCCGCGGATCGACAGCAGGTCGCAGCCGATGTCGACGTAGTCGAGCAGGGCCTTGGCCACCGTCTCGGGGGTGCCGACCAGCGCGGTCGAGGCCCCGGCGGCGTTGGTGGCGACCGCGGGCGCGGTCCACAGGCAGCGGTCGTGGACCTCGCCCCGGTCCGCGATGTCGAGCAGCCGCTGGGAGCCGACGTTGGCGGGGCGCCCGGTGGTGCGGTAGTGGCGCAGCAACTCGGTGTTGCGGGCCTGGTCCTTGAGCGCGCCCAGCGTGCGGTGCGCCTTCTCCCAGGCCAGCTCCTCGGTGGGCGCGATGATCGGGCGGAACGACACCCAGATACGGGGCCGGGGGCGCCCGGCGGCGTCCGCGACCGCGTTGACGGCGGCGATCTGCTCGGCCGTCTCCTTGAGCGGCTCGCCCCACAGCCCGAAGATGTCGCCCTGCTGTCCGCCGACCCGGTACGCGTCCTGGGAGGAACCGCCCACCGAGATCGGGACCAGCCCGTTCACCGGCTTCACGTCGGAGTAGTAGCCCTCGAACCTGAAGTACTTGCCCTCGTGCGAGACGGGCCCGTCGGCCTGCCACACCTTCCTCAGGATCTGGATGTACTCGTCCGAACGCTCGTACCGCTCCGCCTTGCCCAGGTAGTCGCCCTCCCGACGCTGCTCCTCGTCACTGCCGCCGGAGATGATGTGCAGCGTCAGCCGGCCATTGCTGATCTGATCCAGGGTGGCCAGGGCGCGGGCCGCGTGGGTGGGAAAGAGGACTCCCGGCCGGTGCGCCAGGATCGGGCGGATCCGCTCGGTGTGCGTCGCGACGAACTGGGCGATCTGGAAGGCGTCCGGCGACGCCGAGTGATAGGCGACCAGCGTGTGGTCGAAGCCGCCGTCGTCCAACGCGCGGGCGTACCTGCGCAGATGGTCGACGTCGAGGCCGGTGCGGCTCGCGGCGGCCGGACCGGAGGCTCCCGCGTCCGTGTGGACGGCGCTGATGAATTCGACAGGCATGGACAACTCCCGTGTCATGAAGGTCACTTGACAGTCAATTGAGAGGTCACTTGAGAGGTCACTTGAGAAGGGACGTGTCGGCCGACTTCGCCACGTCGACGTTCGGGTCGAGGACCCCGATCCCGTTCATCAGGTCGGCGACGCCCTGCACGGTCCGGTTCACCTCCGGCGTGATCGGCAGGACCTTGCTGTACGCCGCCGAGGCCAGCGTCTTCGCCACGGAGGCGTCGGCGCCGTTGCGCTGCTCGATGGCCTCGGCGTAGGCGTCCTGGTGGGTGCTGGTCCACTCCAGGGCCGTGCCGAGGCGCTTCAGGAAGTCGGCGAGCGCGGCCTTCTTGGACTTGTCGGCGAGTGCGGTCTCGGAGGCGTTGATGAAGCCGATGCCGCTGACCCGGCCGTCGCCGCCGTCGATCAGCAGCTTCCCGCCCTGCTCCAGTCCGACGGCCTGGTAGACACCGAACGTCGCCCAGACGTTGATCTTCCCGGAGGCGAACGCCGCCTGCGCGTCCGTCGGCAGCAGGTACTGCACCTTGACGTCGTCGTAGCTGAGCCCGTTCTGCTTCAGCGCGTTGGCCAGCAGATACTCCGAGATACTGCCCTTGGCCGAGGACACCACGACCTTCTGGCCCTTGAGGTCCTTCACCCTGTCGATGCCGGAGTCCTTGCGGACGACGATGCCGACGTGCCTGCCGTCGTTCTTGAGCGCGGCGACGTTCTTGACCTTCACCCCGCCGCTGAGCGCCTGCAGCGCCGGCAGGTCGGCGGAGTACCCGGTGTCGGCGGCGCCCGCCTGCACGGCCTGGTACAGCGGTGCCGCACCCTCGAACTCCGCCCATTTCACGCGGTACTTGGCGCCCTTGAGGGCGTCGGAGGCCGCGACGATCGTCTGGAGCGTCTTGGCCTGGTCGCCGATGGTGAGCGTGACCTGGCCGTCCCTGGCGGAGGCGTCGGCCGAGGAGTCCGCGCCGCAGGCCGTCAGCGCCAGCAGGGCGGTGAGGCTGAGCGCGGCGCGGGCGAGTCTGCGGATCACGAGGGGGTTCCTTCCAGAGTGCGGGTGGTGACGCCGAGCCAGCCGAGGAGGCGGGCGCGCAGGGTGACGAAGTCGGGGGTGGTCAGGTCACGGGGGCGGGGCAGGTCGACGGTGAGCTCGTGGGCGATACGGCCCTCGTCCATCACCAGGACCCGGTCGGCGAGCAGCAGCGCCTCCTCCACGTCATGGGTGACCAGGAGGATCGCGCAGCCGTGCCGCTGCCACAGTTCGGCGACCAGCTGCTGCACCTTGCCGCGGGTCAGCGCGTCGAGGGCGCCGAACGGCTCGTCCAGCAGCAGCAGTTCGGGCTCGCGCACCAGGGCGCGGGCGAGCGAGACGCGCTGGGCCTGGCCGCCGGAGAGCGTCTTCGGCCAGACGGTCGCACGGTCCGCGATGCCGACCTCGTCGAGCGCCTTCCCGGCGAGGCTGCGGTCGGGCCGTCCGGGCAGTCCGAGAACGACGTTGCGCCATACCTTCAGCCAGGGCAGCAGTCGCGGCGACTGGAAGGCGGCACTGCGGCGCGCGGGCACCGTCACCTCGCCGCCGATCTCGTCGTCGAGCCCGGCGAGGATCCGCAGCAGCGTCGACTTGCCGCAGCCGCTGTGCCCGAGGAGGGCCACGAACTCGCCCTCGCGGATGTCGAGATCGAGCTCGTGCAGGACGGTGTTGCCGTCGAAGGCCCGCGAAAGGCCCCGTATTTCCACGCTGTTGGCCATGCCGCTCACGCCTCGCCCTCGAAGTTGGCCCGCCAGGTCAGCAGCCGCCGCGACAGGATCCGTACGGCGAAGTCGCAGGCCAGGCCGAGTAGCGCGTACACGGCGAGGCACAGCACGATGACGTCCGTGCGGAAGTACTGCTGGGCGTTGCTCATCAGATAGCCGAGCCCCGCGTCGGCGTTGATCTGCTCGGCGAAGACGAGCGCCAGCCAGGCGGTGGACAGCGCGTACCGGAGTCCCACGAGGGCGCCGGGGAGCGCGCTCGGCAGGATCACGTACTTGATCAGGCCGAGCCTGCCGAGCCCCATCATCCGTGCGGCCTCGACGAGTTGGGCGTCGGTGGAGCGGATGCCGCCGTAGATGTTGAAGTACAGCGGGTACGTCACCCCGAGGGCGACCAGCGCGATCTTCGGGGTCTCCTCGATGCCGAACCAGACGATGAACAGCGGGATCAGACCCACCCACGGGATCGCCCGGAACATGCCCATCGAGGAGTCGATGACGTCCTCGCCGAGCCGGAACAGACCGGCCAGCAGGGACAGGCTCAGCGCGACGGTCGCGCCGATCAGGAAGCCGGTGGCGGCACGGCGGCCCGACGCGGCGACGGCGCCGGGGAGTTCACCCGTCCGCGTCAGCTCCACGGCCTGCTTCACGACGTCCACGGGGGAGGCCAGCACGGGCTCCGGGAGGACACCGGTGGCCGAGGTCAGGAACCACAGGAGGACGAGGCCGATCGGTCCGGCGGCGCGGCGCACGGAGCGGGGGACCGTGAAGCGGCGGCCGGTCTTGGCGCTGCCTCGGATGGTGACGCGGGTGGACGGTGCGGGCGTCTCCGAGGAGGTCTGCCGCGGCAGTGTCAGTGGTTTGGTCGTCATGGCCGGCTCCCCTTCGCGGCCGGGCGGTCGGGATCGGCCGACCAGGCGGACCAGGAACCCGGGAAGAGGACGGCCTCGAAGCCGGCGATCTCCAGCGCGGCGATCTGGTGGGCCGCGGTCACCCCCGAGCCGCAGTACACACCGACGCGCCCGCCCGTACCGGCACTCAGCCCCTCGAACCGCTTGCGCAGCTCCTCGGCCGGCAGGAAGGTCCCGTCCACCGCGAGGTTCTCCCCGGTCGGCGCGGAGACGGCGCCCGGGATATGACCGGCGCGCGGGTCGACCGGCTCCACCTCGCCGCGGTACCGCTCGGCGGCCCGCGCGTCCAACAGCAGCCCCGAGGCCGCGAGTTCGGCGGCGCCGTCGGCGTCGGTGGTCGGCAGTGCGCCCGCACGCAGGACGACGTCGCCCGGCGCCCGGTCAGCCGGTGCCCCCGACTCCAGGGGGAGTCCGGCCGCACGCCATGCGCCAAGCGCCCCGTCGAGCAGCGTCACCTCCCCGAGCCCCGCGTACCTCAGAAGCCACCAGGCCCGGGCTGCCGCCGTGTTGCCCAAGTCGTCGTACACGACGACGGGTTGCCCCTCCCGGATGCCCCATGCGCGCGCCGCCCGCTGGAGATCAGTGACCGAGGGCAGCGGATGCCGACCGCCCTGCGGGCTCGGAGCGGACGCCAACTCGGTGTCCAGGTCGACGTATACGGCACCCGGGATGTGGCCCTCGGCGTAGTGCTCGCGGCCGTGCGGGTCGCCCAGCGCCCAGCGGACGTCGAGCAGGGCCGGGGGAGTGGCGGTGGCGAGCTGCTCGCGGAGTTCGGCGACGGTGGTCGTGACGGTCATGCCTGCTCCTCCGCGATCAGGGGCAGCTCGGGGGACAGGCGCAGCCGCTCCAGGAAGAGCACGACCGTGGCGGCGACGGTGCGGTGCAGGGCGTCGTTGAGGACGTCGTGCCGGCCGCCGTCGAAGACGACCGTCCGCGCACCCTGGTACGCCGCGAGTGCCTGATCGACCGGGCTCACCGTGTCGTCCTTGCCGTGCAGAGCCAGGACGGGGACCCTCACCCGGTCGAGCCGGGGTGCGGGCAGGTCCGGGAGCGAGTCGAGCGCGTCCCGCCGGAAGTCCGCGTCGTTCGTCAGCCGCCCCTGGTGGGTGGGGCAGGCGGTGCGGGCTTCGACTTCGGCCTCCCAACTCCCGGCAGTCCAGGGGGAGACGGGCAGCCCGACCAGGATCAGGGCGTCGACGTCCACCGTCCGCTCCTCGGCCAGCCGCGCCGCATAGAGGGCGCCGGTGTCCGAGCCGACCAGCACCTTCGGGTGGGGCAGCGACTCGTCGGCCAGCAGTTTGGCCGCCTCGTCGAGCACCGACGGGTCGGCGGCCGGGTCACCGAGGGCGCGGACGCGGTACGCGTCGAAGGCGAGCCGGCGGCCGAACCGCTCGTACACACCGCCGTGTTCACCCCGCCCGGCCAGCACGATCAGCGTGCCGCGCGCGGCGAGGCCTTCGGGTTCGTCCCAGGAGAACGATGAGGACATGAGGGGGCAACTCCCGTGTGAGGGCATGGCGAGGTCAAGGGAAAGGGCTACCGAACGGGCAGGCAGAAGGCGCTGTCACGTGTCAGCGCGGGGAAACCTGATCAGCTCGGACGGCGGCAGGGCACCGCGGGGAATATCAGCGAGCCGGAGGCAGGGTCAGCGACAGAGCGCGCTGCACGCCACGCCGAAGTCGATGACTCGGCGCTGCGTCAGAAGGGCAGCGGAAGCGGTCGCGTGCAGCATGCGCTCATCATGACCGCAGGCGGTGGACCACGTCCAACGACGATTCCGCATCGAAACCGATCAGCGATCGCGATCGATCGCCCGGGCGGGCTACTGTCACGGCATGCCCCAACCCGTCCTCGACATCGTGGCCCTGCGCAGCCTGACCGCGATAGCCGACTGCGGCGGCTTCCACCGCGCCGCCCAGACGCTCTCGCTGAGCCAGTCCGCGGTCAGCCAGCATGTGCGCAAACTGGAGAAGACCCTGGGGCGGCCGGTCGTCGAACGCGAGGGCCGGGGCACCCGGTTCACCCCCGACGGGCGCCGGCTGCTGGAACAGGCACGCCGGATCCTCGCCGTGCACGACGAGGCCGTCCGCACCCTGCTCGACGTCGAGGGCGACACGGTCACCGTCGGCTCCACCGAACACGCCGCCGACCAGTTCCTGCCCCGGCTCACCGCCGCGGTCCAGGAGGTACGCCCCGGCTGCCGGGTGCGGTTCCGGATCGACCGCTCGGCCCGGCTCGTCGAGGCCGTGGAGCGCGGCAGCGTCGATGTCGCGGTGTACGTCACCGAGGCCGCCGCCACCGAGGGCACCCCCGTCGGCGGCCTCCCGCTCACCTGGCACGCCGTTCCCGGCTGGGCGCCCCCGGCCGCCCCCGCTCCGGTGCCGCTGGTCGCCATCGAGGAACCGTGCGCGATCCGCCGCCGCGCCATCGCGACCCTCGCCCGGCACGGAGTGCCTGCCACGGTCGTCGGCGACGCCGGCTACCTCGCGGGCGTCCTCGACATCGCCCGCACCGGCCAGGGCGTGGCCCTGCTCGCCTCGGTCGGCGCCGCGCCCGACGGGCTCACCCCGTGCGAGGGGCTGCCGGCCGTCACGCCGATCGCGATGAGCGCACTCGCCCGCCCCGGCGCGGATGCGGCGACGACCGAGGCCGCCTTCGGCGCCGTACGGGAACTGCTGCGGCACGGGTGACGCGCGTGACGGTGGTGAGCGGCGCCGTCCGGTGAAGGTCGGCCGGAACTGCTCCCCGCCGCAGGGTGGTTCGGCCGTATGGAGAGGGAAGATCCCACCGGGAGTGCCGACGTGTTGGGGATGGGGGGTCGTCTTGAGGGTCGTCCTGCTCGGCACCGCGGCCGGAGGCGGCTTCCCGCGGTGGAACTGCGCCTGTGCGCGGTGCGCCGCCGCCCGTGACGGCAAGCTGCCCACCCGTACCCCGGAGTGCGCGGCCGTCAGCGGCAACTCCCGGGACTGGTGGCTGCTGAACACCTCGCCGGACATCCGAGCCCAGCTCACCGCCGCCTCCGCCCTGTGGCCCGGCCCCCGGCACAGTCCGGTGCGCGGTGTCCTGCTGACCGACGCGGAGGCCGATCACCTGGCAGGACTGGCCGTGCTGCGCGAGGCCGCGGGCATGAAGACGTACGCCGCTCCTCCGGTGCTCGCCACCCTGGCCCCGGCGCGGACGGCCCTCGACCGCCATACCCCGTGGGAGTGGGCGGACAGCCTGACGGAGGGCGGGTTCGTGCTGGCCGGCGGCCTGGTCGTCACAGCGCACCCGGTGGTGGGGGAGCCCCCGGCGTATGTGCCGCGCCGGGCGAAGGACCGCCGGTGGGTGACGGTGTACCGGATCGAGGACCTGGCCACCGGAGGCGTCCTCGTGTACGCGCCCAGCGTCGGCACGTGGACCGCGATGCTGGACGACCTCGTCGCGGCGGCTGACTGCGTCGTGCTGGACGGCACCCACTTCACGGCGGACGAGGCGGCGCGGGCCGGGCGGCATCTGCCCGTCTCGGGGACCGCCGGCAGCCTCGCCGCCCTGAACCGCCACCCGCACGTCCGCCGTGTCTACACCCACCTCGCCGACACGAATCCCCTGCTCGACCCGGCCTCCGCGGCTCGCGCACAGGTGTCGGAGGCGGGCGTCGAAGTCCTCCCGGACGGGGTGGAGTTCGTGCTCTAGGCGGCTCGGTCTCAGGTGGGTGGCGTCAGGCGCCCAGCATCCGGGCCAGTGCGTCGCGCTGCAGCGGCAGGACCTCGGCGTGCAGGTCACCGCCCTTGCGGGTCAGTGCGACGTACACGCCGCGCCGGTCCTCCGCGCACATGGAACGCTCCACCAGGCCGTCCTTCTCCAGCCGGCCGATGAGCCGGGACAGGGCGCTCTGGCTGAGATGGACCCGTCCGACGAGATTCTGCACCCGGCACTGGGTGCCCTCCTCGGGCGAGGCGGTCGCCAGGATGTCGAGCACCTCGAAGTCACTCGCGCCCAGTCCGTGCGGGTGCAGGACGCGATCGATCTCGCACATCGTGCGCGCGTGCACCGACAGGATGTCCCGCCACCGTTCTTCGAGCCCTGCGTCGGCCGTCTTCACTGCCATACCGGAACGGTAACACCGATCCGGCCAATCGTTGAGCGTGCAACTAGTGCACGTGCAATAGAGGTGAGGGGCAAGTGTCGGTCGTCACTCGGTCGGGTCCTGAAGGATCCCCACGAGATTGCCGTCCGCGTCCTTCACGGAGGCGATCAGCCTGCCGCCGCCGACGTCCTTCACGTCCTGCAGCGTCTCGGCACCTGTGTCCAGCAGGGCCGCGAGGGTCGCCCTGATGTCGGTCACGTGCCAGTAGGGGACCGGGCCGGTCATGCCCTTCGCGTGGCCATGGGGGTCCAGGCCGACGTCCTGTCCGGCGTCCTTGAAGCCGACGTAGTACGGCTCGTCCGCATACGGCTGCGTGCCCAGCAGGGCGCTGAACAGGGCCTTCGCCCGGTCGAGGTCCTTGACGGGGTAGATGATCGTGTTCAGTCCGGCGGTCATGGCGCACTCCTCGTGCAGCGTGGTCCGACGCGTCTCGTCGGTGGTTTCACGCTAGGACGGGGGAGTGGCCGGGCACTTCTCGATTCCTGACCGATGGTGGGGCGAGGGCGCGCAGCCGATCGCCGGCCGAGGGCGTTCCACCGATCGCAGGCCCGAGGGCGCGTCGCCGGCCACAACGCCGTGCGGCACGCCCTCGTGGCCCGCTCACGCCCTTACGCCGACTCCCGCCGCACCAGCTCCGTCGGCAGGATCACCGCCGCCGGATCCTCGCCGCCGATCTGCGCCATCAGCACGCGCACCATCTCGGCGCTGATGCGGTCGTAGGGCTGCCGGATGGTGGTGAGCTGGGGGCGGGCGGCGAGCGCGGCGGAGGAGTCGTCGAAGCCGCCGACCGCGACGTCCTGCGGCACCCGGCGCCCGGCCCGCTCCAGGGCCGTCAGCACGCCCTGCGCCATCAGGTCGGACGCGACGAACACCGCGTCCATCTCCGGCGCCTGCGCCAGCAGCTGCTCGGCGCCCGCCTCACCGCTCGCCCGGCTGTAGTCGCCGGAGACGATGAGCCGGTCGTCGATCTCGACGCCCGCCTCGGTGAGCACCTCCTTGTACCCGGCGAGCCGCTCCACACCGCCCGGGGTGTCCAGCGGACCGGTGACCACCCCGATACGGCGACGCCCGACGGACAGCAGATGGCGCACCATGTCCCGGGCGCCGTCCCGGTCGTCCGCGGCCACATAACTGACCTTGGAACCGAGCCCGATCGGCTTGCCGCACGCCACCAGCGGCACACCCGCCTCACGCAGCTCCTCGGCCACAGGGTCACCGGAGTGGCTGGACACCAGCAGCACCCCGTCGACGTGCCCGGCCGTGATGTACCGCGTGATGCGCCGCCGTTCGTCCTTCGTGCCCGCCAGCATCAGCAGCAACGGGATGTCGTGTGCGGCCAGCGCCTGGGTGCAACCACGCAGCAGGACATTGAAGTTGGGGTCCTCGAAGAACTTCTCCTGCGGCTCGGTCAGGAGGAACCCGATGGAGTCCGAACGCCCGGTGATCAGCGAGCGCGCATGGCGGTTGACGACGTAACCCGTCTTGCGGATCGCCGCGTTGACCGCCTCCTGCGCGGCCGGGCTGACGTAGTGCCCGCCGTTGAGCACGCGCGAGACGGTGCCCCGTGAGACTCCGGCCTCGCGCGCCACGTCGTGGATCGTCGGCGGTCTGCGTCGGCCCCCCGTGTTGCTCATGGTCATGACTTTACGGCTCCGGAGAGCAGATCGAGACTCCAGAACCGCTGGATGACCAGGAAGAGCGCCACCAGCGGAATCACCGCGAGGAACGCGCCGGTGATCACCAGCGTGTACAGCGCGGGCGTGTTGGCGCCCTGTTCGAGGAGCGTCTGCAGTCCGACCGTGATCGGGAACCGCTCGTCGTCGCTGAGCATGATGTACGGCAGCAGGAAGTTGTTCCAGATCGCCACGAACTGGAACAGGAAGACCGTCACCATGCCGGGCACCATCATCGGCAGTGCGACCCGCGTGAAGATCCGCCACTCGCTCGCCCCGTCCATCCGCCCCGCCTCGACCACGTCGGCGGGGACCGCCGCGGCCGCGTAGATCCGCGCCAGGTAGACGCCGTACGGCGAGAGGATCTGCGGCAGCAGCACGGACAGGTACGAGTCCGTCAGGTCGGCCTTGGCCAGCAGCAGGTACTGCGGGATGGCCAGGATCACCGGCGGCATCAGCACGCCCGCCAGCAGGACGTTGAAGATCGCCTCGCGGCCGGGGAAGCGGTACATCGCCAGGGCGTAGCCGCTGAACGCCGACACACACGTCGACAGCAGGGCGCCGAGAACGGCGTACAGAGCGGAGTTGCCCATCCACTGCCAGTACACGCCGTCGCGATAGGCGCTCAGATCCGAGAAGTTGTCGGCGAAGCCCGTGCCCGGCAGGAAGGTGAACGTGGAGAACAGCTCACTGCCGGACTTCGTCGCCGCGATCATCACCCAGGCGACGGGCAGCAGGCAGTAGAGCGCGCCGAGCAGCAGCGTGACCGTCGGGATCAGCGCGATCCGGCGGCGCAGTGGCCGGCGGCTCTGGGCGGTGCCGGACGTGCTGCCGGCGGCCGTGTCGGCTTTGCCGACGGCAAGGGAGCTCATCGTGCCCCTCCTTGAGTGACGTCCCGCTTGTTCCGACGGTTCGCGGCCCGCAGGAAGCCGAAGGAGAGCAGCAGGGTGACCAGGGCGATGATCGTGGCCTGCGCCGCCGCCGCGTAGAAGTCGCCCTTGCCGAAGGCGTCCTGGTACACCTTCATCAGCGGACTCCACGTCGTGGACACGGAGTTGGTGAGCGGCTTGAGGGTGGTCGGCTCGCTGAACACCTGAAGCGTGGCGATGATCGAGAAGAAGAAGGTCAGCACCAGCGAGGGCGCCACCATCGGGATCTTGATCCGCAACGCGACCTGCAGCGGCGTGGCGCCGTCCAGCTTGGCCGCCTCGTACACCTCCACCGGGATGGCCTGGAGCGAGGTGTAGATGACGATCATGTTGAAGCCGGTACCGCCCCAGACCGCGATGTTCGACAGGGCGAGGTACAGCGGACCGCCGTCGAGCAGGTCCGGCTGCGGCATGCCCAGCCTGTCGAGCACGTAGTAGAACGGGCTGACGTCCGGCAGGTACAGGAAGCCCCACAGCAGCGCGGCCACGACGCCGGGGATGGCGTACGGCAGGAAGATCGCGAGCCGCGTGAACGGCGCGAGCCGCACCTTGTCGGAGTCGAGCATCAGCGCGAACAGCAGGGCGAGGCCCAGCATCACCGGCACCACGATGCAGCCGTAACCGAGCACGCGCAGCGCGCCGTCGACCAGTTCGCTGTCGGTGAGGGCGTCCGTGTAGTTCTCCAGGCCGGCCCACACCTCCTTGCGGGCGCCGGAACCGAGCCCGAGCCCGGAGACCTTCACCTTGCGGAAGCTGAGCCAGACCGCGTAGCCGATGGGCAGCGCGAAGAAGAGCAGGAAGAGGACGGTTGCGGGGAGGAGGAAGGCATACGGGGCCCCCTTCACCCCGTACGCCCTCCGGCTTGTGCTGGTCACTCGGAGACCTCGAAGCCCTGCTTCTTCAGGTCGGTGACCGTGTCATCCTGCATGGTCTTCAGGGCGGCGGCGAAGTCCGACTTGTTCTTGGCGGCCTTGCCGAAGGCGTCCTTGAAGGTCGTGTAGGCGACGTTCACGTTCGGGCCCCACGCGGACGGCGCCGTGGTCTCGGCGATGTCGGCGGCCTTCGTGTAGAAGTCGGCCTGGTTGGAGAAGTAGTCCGGCGGAGTGGTGAAGGCGCCGCTGAGCTGGGCCGACGTGGACGCCGGGTAGATGCCGCTCTCCTTGGCCAGCGCGTTGAGGGCGTCACGGTCGGTGTTCAGCCAGGCGGCGAACTTCGCGGCGGCGGCCTTGTGCTTGGAGTCCGTGGTGACGGCGGTCGAGGAGCCGCCCCAGCTGCCGGTGACGTTCTCCGACTGCGACCACTGGGGGAGCGGGGCCATGGCCCACTTGCCCTTGGTGTCGGGCGCGGCCGTGGTCAGGGTGCCCGGCGCCCACACGGCGCTGACCCAGGCGATCTGCTTGCCGGTGTTGAGCGCCTTGTTCCAGGCCGGCGTGTACATCGGCTGGTTGTCGATGGCGCCCTCCTTGACCAGGTCGCCCCAGAACCCCGCGACCTTCTGGGAGGCGGCGTCATTGATGCCGACCTGCCAATTCTCGCCGGAGGTCGTCCACCACTTGGCGCCGGCCTGCTGGGCGAGGCCCGCGAAGAGCCCGGAGTCGTTGGCGGAGAAGGTGGTGAGGTCCGTGCCGGGGGACTTCTTCTTCAGCGCGCGGGCGGTCTCGGCGAACTGCTCCCAGGTGGTCGGCACCGTCAGGCCGTACTTCTTGAAGAGGTCCTCGCGGTAGTAGAACATCATCGGCCCGATGTCCTGCGGGACGGCGTAGACCGCGTCCGTGCCCAGCGTGGTCTGCTGCCACACACCGTCGGCGAACTTGCTCTTCGCGTCGCCGACCTCGCTCGCTATGTCCGCGACCGCGTCATTGCTGACGAGCGTCGGCAGCGCCTGGTACTCGGCCTGCACCAGGTCCGGCGCCTTGCCGGCCTTGTGCGCGGTGAGGATCTTGGTGGTCAGCGTGTCGCCGGACGCCTGCTTCTTCACCGTGACCGTGATCTGGTCCTTCTTGCCCTGGCCCTTGTTCCACAGGTCGACGACCTTGTCCATGCCGGGCGTCCACGTCCAGTACGTCAGTGAGGCCGGCCCTGACGCGTCGTCGCTCGCGTCTTCGGAGCCGCAAGCGGCAAGGGCGGTGGCGCCGAGGGCCACGGCGATGGTGGATGCCACGAGGCGAACGCGCTTCGTGTTGGGCATGGATCTCTCCCCTGACCTGGGGCCTCCGCCTGCTGCGAAAACCCGCCATGCTTCTGTGAGCGTTCACAGTAGAGAAACATCCCGGACACTTGTCAATGGTTGTTGCTGTGCGGTTATGTTGGGCTCGCACCGCTGATCGGATGTGTGCACGTTCCCAAATGATCGATTAAACGGGAGAGATCCATGCCGGAGACCACCCCCAGGGGCCTGACCAGGCTCGCCTTCGGTGGGGACTACAACCCCGAGCAGTGGCCGGAAAGCGTCTGGCAGGAGGACGTCCGGCTGATGCGGGAGGCCGGCGTCACGATGGTGAGTGTCGGGATCTTCTCCTGGGCCCTGCTGGAGCCCTCACCCGGGGAGTACGACTTCGGCTGGCTGGACCGCCTGTTCGCCCTGCTCCACGAGAACGGCATCCGCGTCGACCTCGGCACGCCCACGGTGTGCCCGCCGGTGTGGTTCTACCGCGCCCACCCCGAGGCCCTGCCCGTGACCGCGGAAGGTGTGCGCCACGAGTTCGGCTCGCGCGCCGCGATCTGTCACAGCAACGCCGACTACCGCGCGGCCGCCGCCGCCATCACCACCAAGCTCGCCGAACGCTACGGCGACCACCCGGCGCTGGCGATGTGGCACGTGCACAACGAGTACGGCGTCCCCGTCTCCGCCTGCTACTGCGACTCCTGCGCCGCGCACTTCCGCCGCTGGCTGGCGTCGACGTACGGAACGGTCGACGCGGTCAACGAGGCCTGGGGCACCGCCTTCTGGGGCCAGCGCTACGGCGACCTCGGGCAGATCAACCCGCCGCGCCTGACGCCCACTTCCGTCAACCCGGCACAGGCGCTGGACTACAAGCGGTTCGCCGACGCCACCATGCGCGAGAACTTCCGCATGGAACGGGACATCCTGCACCGCCTCTCGCCGGGCGTCCCCGTCACGACCAACTTCATGACGGCCCTCAGCCAGTGCGACTCCGTCGACTACTGGGCCTGGGGCCGCGAGGTCGACATCGTCACCAATGACCACTACCTGATCACCGACGGCCGCCGCACCCACGTCAACCTCGCGATGGCCGCCGACCTCACACGCTCGGTGGCCGGGGGAGCGCCCTGGATCCTGCTGGAGCACTCCACCTCGGGCGTCAACTGGCAGCCCCGCAACCCCGCCAAGGCCCCCGGCCAGATGGCCCGCAACTCCCTCGCGCATGTGGCGCGCGGCTCCGAGGGCGCCATGTTCTTCCAGTGGCGGCAGTCCCGGCGCGGCGCCGAGAAGTTCCACTCGGCGATGCTCCCGCACGGGGGCACCGACACACGCGTGTGGCGCGAGGTGGTCGAACTGGGCGCCGCCCTCGACTCGTTGAGCGGCGTGCTCGGCACCCGCACGCGGGCCGACGTGGCGATGCTGTGGGACTGGCACTCGTGGTGGGCGCAGAACCTCGACTGGCGGCCCAGCGAGGGCCACGACCCGCGCGAGCGCGCCGACGCCTTCTACGAAGTGCTCTACGACCGCCACCTCACGGTCGACTTCGCGCACCCGGAGGCCGACTTGTCGCCCTATCCCCTTGTCGTCGTACCCGCGCTGTACCTGATGACGGAGGCGGCCGGCCACAACCTGCGCCGGTACGTCGAGAACGGCGGCACCCTCCTCGTGTCGTACTTCTCCGGCATCGTCGACGAGCACGACGCCGTGCACGAGGGCGCCTACCCCGGACCGCTGCGGGACGTCCTCGGCCTCACGGTCGAGGAGTTCTCCCCGCTGCTGAAGGACCAGCTCGTGCGGATCACCGGCCCCGATGGCTCCGAGCTCAGCGGCGACGTGTGGACCGAGTTCGTCGTCCCGCGCGGCGCCGAGACCGTGTGGACGTACGCCGACGGCCTGACCGCCGGCCACCCGGCCGTCACCCGGCACCGACTCGGCGAGGGCACCGCCTGGTACGTCTCCACCCGCCTGGGCGCCGAGGGCCTCGACGCGCTGCTCGGCTGGGCGATCGAGGACGCGCAGGTCGCCCCGCGTGTCGACCTGCCCCGTGACGTCGAGGTGGTGCGCCGCGCCGGCGAGTCGGGCAGCTACCTGTTCGCGATCAACCACACCGCGTCGGACGCCAAGGTGCCGCTGGAGACGTCCGGCACCGAGGTGCTGACCGGTGAACGCGCCGCGGGCCGCCTGGAGGTGCCCGCGGGAGCCGTCCGGGTCGTACGACTCGACGGCTGAGCCGACTCCCCTCCGCCCGCGCGTGCCACGAGCCGCGGGCGGAGGGGCTGCCCTCGCCGGCCTCCCCGGCCAGGGACACCCCCATCCATACGTCGAAGGGACGACGGACGACGATGTTCCATCCCAGACGCACCCGCACCCTCCGGGGCCTGCTGATACCGCTCGCCGCAGGACTCGCCCTCACCGCCCTGCCCGCGCAGACCGCCTCGGCGGCGAGCACGCTCACCAACGGCGGCTTCGAGTCCGACGGCACCGGCACCGCGACACCGGCCGGCTGGTCCACGTACTCGGCGGCCGGCCAGAACTCGGCCTCCTTCACCGAGGCCGGCGGCCACGGCGGCAGTTACCGCCTGACCCACTACTCGTCCTCCGCCTACAAGGTGGAGACCTACCAGTACCTGTCCGGGCTGACCAACGGGAACTACAAACTCACCGCCTGGGTCCGCTCCGGCGGTGGCCAGAACTCGGCGTACATAGCGCTGAAGAGTTGCGGCGGCGCCGAGCAGCGCACCGATCTTCCGGTCTCGGCGAGCGGCTGGATCCGTATCGTCGTGCCGGTCAATGTGACCAACAGTCAGTGCACCATCAGCATCAACAGTGACGCGAACGCGGGCAACTGGATCAATGTCGACGACCTGACCTTCGCGTCCGGCACCGGCGGCACGTCGATCCACGGCGCCGACATCTCCTCCCTCGTCAAGAGCGAGGCCAAGGGCGGTGTCTACAAGACCAGTTCGGGCACGACCGGCGACGCGGTCACCATCCTGAAGAACGCCGGCATGAACTACGCGCGCCTGAAGGTCTGGGTCAACCCGGCCGACGGCTACAACAACAAGACGCGCGTGCTCGCCATGGCCAAGCGCGTCAAGGCCGCCGGCATGAAGCTGCTGGTCGACTTCCACTACTCGGACACCTGGGCCGACCCGGGCGCCCAGAGCAAGCCGGCCGCCTGGGCGGGGCACTCGTACAGTCAACTCAGGACCGACGTGTACAACCACACGTACGACGTGCTGAACGCGTTGAAGGCTCAAGGCACCACCGCCGACATGGTCCAGGTGGGCAACGAGATCAACGGCGGCATGCTGTGGTCCGAGGGCTCCACGGACAACTGGTCGCAGCTCGCCGGTCTGCTCAACTCGGGCTACGACGCGGTCAAGGCGGTCAACTCGTCCACCACGGTCGCGCTGCACCTCGCCAAGGGCGGCGATCTGTCCGGCACCCGCTGGTGGTTCGACAGCGCGGTGTCCAACGGCGTGAAGTTCGACGCGATCGGCCTGTCCTACTACGGCTACTGGCACGGCTCGCTCTACGACTTCCAGACGACCCTGGACGACGCGGCGTCCCGCTACGGCAAGCCGGTCTTCGTCGCCGAGACGGCCTACCCGTTCCGGCTGGACAGCGAGGACTCGCACGAGGAGATCATCAACACCACCGGCGAACTGGTCTCCGGCTACCCGGCGAACACGGCCGGCCAGCGCCGCTGGATGAACGACGTGACGAGCATCGTGGAGGCTGTCCCGAACGGCCGCGGCCTCGGCGTCTTCTACTGGGAGGCGACCTGGACCGCCGTCTCCGGCAACGGCTGGGACCCGACCGACGCCTCTTCCGGCAACGGATGGGAGAACCAGGCGCTGTTCGGCTACGACGACGTGGCGCTGTCGTCGATGGCGTGGTTCAGCCACCGCTGAGTTCGTTGAATCAGCGACAGAAGGGCCCGGCCGTGCCCATGCGGCCGGGCCCCGCCGCGTTCCGGGCGAACCACCTTGTGTCGTACGGCCGTTCGGTACCGGACAACGGTCCAGGAGTCCCGGACACGGCGGCTTGGACTGCGCGACAGTGGGAAGGCGCATTAAGACGCGGCCCGACGGAGGGAGGGACGAGATGCTCAGGACTCCCGTCAGCGTAAGGCGCCTGGACATCCTGGAATGGCTGAAGAACCCGGCCGCACACTTCCCCAAGCCACGACACGGCGATCCGGTCGAGGACGGCGTCCCCGCGGACGCCGTGGCCGCGAAGCTCGGCGTGTCGCGCAAGGTCGCCGAGATCCACCTGGGCCTCCTCGTGGACCTCGGCCTGCTGCGCACGAAGCGGATCCGGCGGCGCCTGTACTACCGGCGCGAGGAGATGCGGATCGCCGAGGTGGCGCGGATGTTCGAGAAGGGCTGGTAGGCGGAGGGCAGGAGGAGCAGGTCGGACGGCCGGAGCACGTCGGTCGCCGTCCAGGCCCGGCCCTCGCTAGCCCGCGCCGCGTCCGGCCATCCGACCGAGCTCGTCATGCTCGCGCACCGCGATCCGGGCCAGCTTCGTCAGCATCATGCCGTTGCGGATCGCGACGACGTAGTCGACGGGCAGTCCGTGCATCCGGATGCCGGGACCCCGGAGCGGGTGCCAGTCGAGCAGCAGAAGAGTGTGCTCGCCCCAGGGGATCAGCCGCATGGCGATGCGGGCCGCGCCGAAGGGATCCGCCTTGGCTTCCAGTTCCAGCCGCTGCTGCGGTTCGCAGATGCGGACCACGCAGGTGTCCTCCAGGGCCACGCGGCCGACACCGACGCGGACGCGCAGCCGGGCGCCCACCTCCGGCCAGTGCGGGTCCGCTGCGAGGACCTGCTGGGTTCCGGTGACCCACTCCCCGTAGCGATGGCCGTCGGACAGCAGACTCCAGACCTCGGACGGGGAGCTCAGGATCAGGCGACGGTTCCGTGCCAAGCCGACCACGCTCCATTTCCTCAGCTGCTCAGGGGGCTCTTCGACGGTAGCCGCGCGGCGCACCCGGGGCACCCGCAGCAGTGGGACGTACCCAGGTCGAGGCCTCGAAGTGCTCCCCCCGGACGCCCGGAGTTACCCTGTTCACCGGCCGCGATCACCCTCGCGGCGCGGCGGTGGGGCCCGCCGTACCCGAACCGCGGCAGCGCTGCCGCCAACGGTCCCTACTTGCGACGACGCGGCCTGCCTGCCCGGGCCCCGGCGAGTAGGAGACGTACGCCCATGACAGCCCCGGACACCGAGAACCTCCGCGCCCCCACCCGTACCGCGCGGCAGCCCGCCTGGCGGACACAGGCGCCGATCGTCGCGGTGGTCGCCGTCGGCGGAGCCCTCGGCGCCACGGCCCGCTACGCGGCCTCCCTGTGGTGGCCGGCCCCGCCGGGCGGCTTCCCCTGGGCGACCTTCTGGACCAACGTGGTCGGCTGCGCCGTGATCGGTGTGTTCATGGTGGTCATCACCGATGTGTGGGCCGCCCACCGCCTCGTCCGCCCCTTCTTCGGCACCGGGGTCCTCGGCGGCTTCACCACGTTCTCCACGTACGCCGTCGACATCCAGAAACTGGTCGACAGCGGCCACCCCCGCACCGGACTGGCCTACCTTGCCGCGACCCTGATCGCGGCGCTCACGGCGGTCTGGCTCGCCGCGACGGCGACCCGCCGCGTCCTGAAGTGGAGGCAGCCATGACGAGGCTGACCGGCAGGGCCCTGCGTGTGACCGTCTTCGTCGGCGAGAGCGACACCTGGCGGCACAGGCCCCTCTACTCGGAGATCGTCCACCGCGCCCACGCCGCCGGCCTCGCGGGCGCCGGCGTCTTCCGCGGCATCGAGGGCTTCGGCGCGTCCCGCGTGATCCACACCTCGCGGCTGCTGTCCCTGAGCGAGGACCTGCCGGTCGCGATCGTGATCGTCGATACGGAGGAGCGGGTCCGGGCCTTCCTGCCGCAGCTGGACGAGCTCGTCGGAGAAGGGCTCGTGACCCTCGACGACTGCGAGGTCATCCGGTACGTCGGCGGCGACGACACCCCGCGCACTACTGCCGCGAAGAGCAAGAACACGAAGGGTGAGAAGTCGCCGTGAACTGGCTCCTGGTGATCGCGGGCGCCGTGGTCGGCGCGCCCCTGCGCTACCTCACCGACCGCGCGGTGCAGTCCCGGCACGACTCGGTGTTCCCCTGGGGCACGCTCGCGGTCAACGTCACCGGCTGCCTGATCCTCGGCCTGCTCACCGGCGCGGCGGCGGCCGGCGCCGCGAGTTCCCACCTCCAGCTGCTCCTGGGCACCGGCCTGTGCGGCGCCCTGACCACGTACTCGACCTTCTCCTACGAGACCCTGCGGCTGACCGAGACCGGGGCGGGGCTCTACGCTCTCGCCAACATCGCGGGCAGCGTGACCGCGGGCCTCGCAGCGGCGTTCCTCGGGGTTTCGATCGCCCAGGCGGTGTGGTCGTAGGCACCGGCCCGGGGCGTCGTAATGAATTTCCTCAATCGCTTCTCTTGACAGCTCCCGGATGTCACCCGCAGGATCACCACCGTGAACCTGTCAGACAGCCGGACAGCCAGTCAGCCTCCACGGCGCGTCAGCGCCATGGAAGCGGTGCTGGCACACCTCCGCGACGCCATCGAGCGCGGCGAGTACGCCATCGGCGACAAACTCCCCTCCGAGGCGGAGCTCTGCCGCACCCTGGAGATCAGCCGTCCTGTGCTGCGCGAGGCCCTGCGGGCCCTGCAGACCATGGGTCTGACCGTCTCCAAGACCGGCAAGGGCACCTTCGTCGTCGCGAACGCCGTCGAGGACCCCACCTTCGGCGACTACTCGGCCAGCGACCTGCTGGAAGTGCGCCGGCACGTCGAGATCCCGGTCGCCGGGTACGCGGCGCTGCGCCGCACCCCGGAGAACCTCGACCACCTCGCCCACCTGCTCGACCGCATGGAACGGGAGACGGACACCACCGCGTGGGTCGCGATGGACACCCTCTTCCACCTGGCCGTGGCCGAAGCCGCCCAGAACCCGGTGTTCCGCCGGGTCATCGAGGAGATCCGCGACGCGCTGGCGCGTCAGTCGGCCTTCCTCAATGAGCTGGGCGGCCGGCGCGAGCAGTCCAACCGCGAGCACCGGGCGATCGTCGAGGCGCTGATCGACGGTTCCGAACTCGACGCGACCGACGCCATGGCCCACCACCTGGACCGCGTCGAGACGACCCTCACCGACATCGTGCGCCCCCCGCGCACGGGCAGCACCACGGAAGGCGGACCCGAGGCGTGAGTGAGCAGTCCCTGCACGAGGGCGTGCAGAAACGTTCCGGCCATGTCGACGCCGGAGACGCCGGCTACAGCAAGTCGCTGAAGTCCCGACACGTCAACATGATCGCCATCGGCGGAGCCATCGGCACCGGCCTGTTCCTCGGCGCCGGCGGCCGGCTCGCCGACGCCGGCCCGTCCCTGTTCATCGCCTACGCGGTCTGCGGCGTCTTCGCCTTCCTGGTCGTGCGCGCCCTCGGCGAACTCGTCCTGTACCGCCCGTCCTCCGGTGCCTTCGTGTCGTACGCCCGGGAGTTCATGGGAGAGAAGGGCGCGTACACCGCGGGCTGGATGTACTTCCTGAACTGGGCCACCACCGGCATCGCCGACATCACCGCGGTAGCCACGTACACCCACTACTGGGGCATGTTCTCCGACATCCCGCAGTGGGTGATCGCGCTGATCGCCCTCGCCGTCGTCCTCACCGTGAACCTGATCTCGGTGAAGATCTTCGGCGAGCTGGAGTTCTGGTTCGCGATCATCAAGGTCGGCGCGCTCGTCGTCTTCATGTGCATCGGCATCTTCCTGCTGGTCACCCAGCACCCCGTCGACGGCACCACCCCCGGCCCCTCCCTGATCACCGACCACGGCGGCCTCTTCCCCAACGGCCTGCTGCCCATGCTGCTGATCATCCAGGGTGTCGTCTTCGCCTACGCCTCCGTCGAGCTGGTCGGCGTCGCGGCCGGTGAGACCGAGAACCCCGAGAAGATCATGCCGAAGGCGATCAACTCGATCATGTGGCGCGTCGGTCTGTTCTACGTCGGCTCGGTCGTCCTGCTGTCGATGCTGCTGCCCTGGTCGTCGTACAAGGCGGGGGAGAGCCCCTTCGTCACCGTGCTGTCCAACATCGGCATCCCGGCCGCCGGCGGCGTCATGAACCTGGTCGTGATGACCGCGGCCATGTCCTCGCTCAACTCCGGCCTGTACTCCACCGGCCGCATCCTGCGCTCCATGGCGATGTCCGGCTCCGCCCCCAAGTTCACCTCGGTGATGAGCCGCAGCCAGGTCCCCTACGGCGGCATCCTGCTCACCAGCGGTATCTGTGTCCTGGGTGTCGGTCTCAACTTCGTCGTCCCCGCGGACGCGTTCGAGATCGTGCTGAACTTCGCGGCGATCGGCATCCTCGCCACCTGGGGCATGATCATGATCTGTCACCTGCTCTTCTGGCAGAAGACCCAGAAGGGCGAGCTCGACCGGCCCGACTACCGACTGCCGGGCTCCCCCTGGACCGAACTCGTGACGCTGGCCTTCCTGGCCTCCGTCCTGGTCCTCATGTACGCCGACGGAGGCGCCGGCCGCACCACCGTGCTGTGCCTGCCGCTGATCGTCGGAGCGCTGGTCGCGGGCTGGTACGGCATCCGTCGCCGTGTCGCCCGCACCGCCGGCAAGGCCGACGCGTGACACCCGTGTCGGTCGACGACCCCTCATCGGCCCACGACAACCAGGCAGTGATGTACAGCAGTTCCATAGCGGACGCACCCCTTGTCCGCGAACCCCTCCACGCGCCCGTCGCCCACCTCATACGCGGCGGAATGACCGAAGGCATCCACTACGGCTCCGTCGTCGTCCTCGGCGCCGACGGCCAGGTCCAGTTCCAGCTCGGTGACATCGAGGCCGCCTTCTACCCGCGCTCCGCGCTCAAGCCGGTCCAGGCCGTCGCCATGGTCCGCGCCGGGCTCCCGCTCGACGGCGACCTGCTGTCGCTCACCGCGGCCAGCCACTCCGGCGAGGAACGCCACCTCGCCGGAACCCGGCGGATTCTGGAGCTCGCCGGACTCACCGAGGACCACCTGCGCAACGTCCCGGACATGCCGTACGACCCGGTCGTGCGGGACTCCTGGGTCCGGGAGGGCCGACCGCCCTCCCGGCTCGCCCAGAACTGCTCCGGCAAGCACGCGGCGATGCTGTATGCCTGCCGGCTCAATGGCTGGTCCCTGGAGGGCTACCTCGACCCCGCGCACCCCCTTCAGCAGGCGATCGCCGAGATCGTCGAGGACCTCACGGGCCAGCGGATCGCGCGGGTGACGGTCGACGGGTGTGGGGCGCCGTTGTTCTCCGTCTCGCTGCACGGGCTTGCCCGGGCCGCCGCCCGGATCACCACCGCGGTGGCGGGTACGCCGGAGGCGCGGGTCGCCGATGCGATGCGGGAGCACGCCGAGATGGCCTCCGGCTCGGGGCGGGATGTGGCTGCGCTGATGCGGGCCGTGCCGGGGCTGCTCGCCAAGGACGGGTTCGAGGGCGTGCAGGTTGCCGCGCTGCCGGACGGGCGGGCCGTTGCCGTGAAGATCGCCGATGGGGCGAATCGGGCGCGGGTGCCGGTTGCTGCCGCGGCTTTGGGCAGGGCCGGGGTGGATCCGGGGCTGCTCACAGAGTTCCAGGGAGAGGCGCTTCTCGGGGGCGGTCAGGCGGTCGGGTGTGTGCGGCCCGTTCGTTCGCTGGAGCCTGTTGTTGTTTCGGCTTGCGCCTAGTCATCCGGGCGCACATGTCGTTCCGCGACTGCGGGCCGGATGTGGCTGGTCGCGCCCACGCGGCGGTAGCCGCAAATCGATAACGCCCCGCGCCCCTTTCAGGGGCGCTGTCACCTCCGTACCTCAGAAAGAGGACCCTCACCCTCATGACCGTCGCCTCCACCCGTAGCGAACACGATCTGCTCGGCGACCGGGACGTTCCCGCCGACGCGTACTGGGGCGTCCACACGCTGCGCGCCACCGAGAATTTCGCGATCACCGGGACGTCGATCTCCGCCTACCCGCACCTCATCGACGCCCTCGCCGCCGTCAAGGAGGCCGCTGCCCTCGCGAATGAGGAACTCGGGCTTCTGGACCCGAAGAAGGCCGCCGCGATCGTCGCCGCCTGCCGGGAGATCCGGGGCGGCGAGCTGCACGACCAGTTCGTCGTCGACGTCATCCAGGGCGGTGCCGGCACGTCGACCAACATGAACGCCAACGAGGTCGTGGCCAACCGGGCGTTGGAGCTGCTGGGGTTCGAGAAGGGCGAGTACCAGTACCTGCACCCGAACGAGGACGTGAACCTCGGGCAGTCGACGAACGACGTCTACCCGACCGCCGTGAAGATCGCGACGGTGTTCGCGGTGCGCGGGCTGCTCAAGGCGATGTCCGTTCTCCAGGACGCGTTCGCCCGCAAGGCCGTCGAGTTCCGTGACGTGCTCAAGATGGGCCGTACGCAGTTGCAGGACGCGGTGCCGATGACGCTGGGGCAGGAGTTCTCCGCGTACGCCGTCATGATTGACGAGGATCGCAACCGTCTTGACGAGGCTGTCCAGTTGATCCATGAGATCAACCTGGGTGCCACGGCGATCGGCACCGGGCTCAACGCCCCGGTCGGGTACGCCGAGTCGGCCCGCCGTCATCTCTCCGAGATCACCGGGCTGCCGCTGGTCACCGCCGCGAACCTGGTCGAGGCCACGCAGGACTGCGGGGCGTTCGTCCAGATGTCCGGCGTGCTCAAGCGCATCGCCGTCAAGCTCAGCAAGAGCTGCAACGATCTGCGGCTGCTGTCCTCCGGGCCGCGTGCGGGACTCGGTGAGATCAACCTGCCGCCCGTGCAGGCCGGTTCGTCGATCATGCCGGGCAAGGTCAACCCGGTGATTCCCGAGGTCGTCAACCAGGTCGCCTTCGAGGTGATCGGCAACGACGTCGCCATCACCATGGCCGCCGAGGCCGGACAGCTCCAGCTCAACGCTTTCGAGCCGATCATCCTGCACTCGTTGTCGGAGTCGATCACCCACCTGCGGGCGGCCTGCGTGACCCTCGCCGAGCGCTGCGTGGACGGCATCACCGCCAACACCGAGGCGCTGCGGCGGTCCGTGGAGAACTCCATCGGCCTGGTCACCGCCCTGAACCCGCACATCGGGTACACGGCCGCGACCGACATCGCCAAGGAGGCCCTCGTCAGCGGCCGGGGCGTGGCCGAACTCGTCCTGGAGAAGGGCCTGTTGCCGGCCGAGACCCTCGCGGACCTGCTCCGTCCCGAGGTCGTCGCGGGCAGCGGGCAGGCCCTGGCCTGACCCGTCCCCAGTCCGCGGATGCGCACCGGGACCGTCAGGAAGGCACAATGGTGATCATGGCAGCGTCGACGTCGTCACTGACCTTCCAGCCGATCTTGGAGCGCATCGCGGAGGAGATCGGGCGGACCCCCGGCCGTGGCCGGCCCGCCGACTACATCCCGGCACTCGCGGCCTGCGACCCCCGTCGCTTCGGCATGGCCGTCGCGGAACTCGACGGCTCGGTGTACGGCGTGGGGGACTGGCGCGAGCCGTTCTCCACCCAGTCCATCACCAAGGTGTTCACCCTCGCGCTCGACCTGGCCCGCGAGGGCGACGAACTCTGGGAGCACGTCGGCCGCGAGCCCTCCGGCAACCCCTTCAACTCCCTGGTCCAGCTGGAGTACGAGAACGGCATCCCGCGCAACCCGTTCATCAACGCGGGCGCCCTCGTCGTCACCGACCGTCTCCAGACCCGTACCGGAGACGCGGCGGGCGAACTCCTGTCCTTCCTGCGCGCCGAGAGCGACAACCCGACCCTGGACTTCGACCAGGAAGTGGCCGCCTCCGAGTCCGCCCACGGCGACCGCAACGCCGCCCTGGCCCACTTCATGGCGTCCTACGGCAACATCGACAACCCGGTCCCGGTCCTGCTCGACCAGTACTTCCGCCAGTGCTCCGTCATGGCGTCCTGCGCCGACCTGGCCCTGGCCACCACGTTCCTGGCCCGCCACGGCCTCCGTGCCGACGGCACCCGCCTGCTCACCCTCAGCCAAGCCAAACAGGTCAACGCGGTGATGCTGACCTGCGGGACGTACGACGCGGCAGGCGACTTCGCCTATCGGGTGGGCCTGCCCGGCAAGAGCGGCGTGGGCGGCGGCATCATCGCGGTGGTGCCGGGCCGGTGCACGCTGTGCGTGTGGAGCCCGGGGCTGGACGAGCGGGGCAATTCGGTGGCGGGAGTGGCGGCCCTGGACAGATTCACGACACTGACGGGCCTGTCGGTGTTCTGACGGAACTTTTCAACGCCGGATGAGGGCACGCCCCAAGGGGCGCGGGGAACTGCGCGACAAGCCCCCACCGGCCCGCAGCCTGCGAACCGCCACACCCGGCAGACGGGTAGCAGCCTGCGACCCCCCCAGCATTCGATCACCGGCCCGTCACACTCCGGCTTCCCCCCGGAGGGCTCCGCGTCGCTTGAAAGCCACCCCGCGTTGACACGCTGACCGAGTGTTGGCCATGGCTTTCCCCGTCGATCTCCGCCGCTGCCAGATTCTGGGTCTGGCCGGCACCGCCTTCCTAGCCCTGGGAGGTGAGACGGCCGGTGCCCTGCCGGTCCGGGAACTCCTGGCCCCGTCCTCGGCGCACGCGGCGCTCGGCCTGGTCGGCGTGTACTTCGGCGTCGTCCTGCTGATAGCGGCCTGGCTGCTGCTCGGCCGGCTGGTGCGCAGCGCGGATCCGCCCACCCCCCGGGCCCTGCTGCTGGTGCTGGCGGTCTGGGCCACCCCGCTGCTGATCGCTCCGCCGCTGTTCAGCCGGGACGTGTACAGCTACCTGGCCCAAGGCGCCATGGTCGACGCCCACATCGACGTGTATGCGTACGGGCCCGCCCACCTCGGCGGACCGCTCGCGGACGAGGTCGCCCCCCTGTGGCGGCACACCGCGGCCCCCTACGGCCCGGTGTTCCTCGGTGTCGCCTCCGCCCTGTCCGGCCTGACCCGCGGCGAACTCCCCGCCGGGCTCCTCGGCATGCGCCTGATAGCCCTGCTCGGCGTGGCGCTGATGGCGGCGGCGCTGCCGCGACTCGCCCGGCACAGCGGGGCCGACCCGGCCGCCGCGCTGTGGCTGGGCGCCCTGAACCCGCTCGTGCTGCTGCACCTGGTCGCGGGCGCCCACAACGACGCCATCATGCTCGGCCTGCTGGGCGCCGGTCTGGTCGCGGCCCTCGGCCGGTGGCCCATCCTGGGCGCCGTACTCGTCACGCTCGCCGCCCTGGTCAAGGCGCCCGCCGCGCTGGGCCTCGCCGCGGTCGTGCTGCTGATGATGCGGGCCGGTCATCACGTGGCCAAGGCCGTGCTCACCACGGTGGCCGCGTCCGCCGCCACCACGGTCGCCGCGACGGCCGTCGCGGGCACGGGATACGGCTGGATCGGCGCCCTGGACACCCCGGTCTCGTCACAGAACTGGGCGCTCACCAGCCTGCTCGGCCGGGCCACCGCCTCCCTGCTGGACGAGATCGGCAGCGATCTGGCGCCGCTGGCCGTCCCGGCGTGGCACGTCTTCGGGATGGTGCTCACAGCGGTCCTCGTGGCCCTCATATGGTGGCGCTGGCGTCCGCGCCCGGTGTACGCGCTCGGGCTGAGCCTCGCGGCCGTGGCCGCCTTCGGACCGGCGATCCGCCCCTGGTACGCCCTGTGGGGCCTGTTCCTCATCGCGGCCGCCGCGCCCAGCACATCGGTACGGCACCGGGTCGCCGCCCTGACCGGAGTGCTCGCCCTGGCCGTCCTGCCCAGCGGCGGCTCCGCGGACGTCGGCCAGTTGGTGCTGGCCGTCTCCGGGGGCGTGCTCGCGGTGGTCGTCCTGTGGCAGGCACATCTGGCCGCGCAGGCCCCGGCGTTGGAGCGCACCGCATGAGACTTCCCCGCACCGACCGCGGCCGGCTCGCCCTCGTACTCGTCCTCGCCGCCGCCGTGACCGTCTTCACCGCGACCGTGCCCTTGCTGCGCGACTGGTTCGACCTGCGCGTCTACTACGGCACCGTGGACACCTGGATCCACCACGGCGGCCGTATCTACGACTACCGGGTGCCCGGCACGACGTACGGCTTCACCTACCCGCCGTTCGCGGCCGTCGTCATGCTGCCCATGACCCTGGTCGGCCTGCACGCCGCGATCACCGTGGCGCTGCTGCTCAACCTCGGCGCGCTCGCCTTCTCGCTGCGTGTGCTGGCCGGACGTTCCTGGCGGCGCTACGGCTGGTACGGCTGCGCGCTCGCCGCCTGCGCGCTGGCCCTCTTCGAACCGCTGAGGGACACCTTCAGCTTCGGCCAGGTGAACATCCTGCTGCTGGCGCTGGTGCTCCTCGACTGCTGGCTGCTGTCCACGGGGCGGGAGCGCTGGGCGGGGCTGGGCATCGGCCTCGCGGCCGCGATCAAACTGACGCCCGCCGCGTTCATCGGTCTGCTGCTGGTGGCCCGGCGCTGGCGAACCGCCGGAGTGGCGACGGCCGTTGCCGCCGCGGCGACGGCGCTGGCAGCCTGGGTGGCACCCGACGCCTCCCGCTTCTACTGGACCCACGCGATGTGGGACACCACTCGGGTGGGCCGCCTCGACTACGTCTCCAACCAGTCGCTGCAGGGCATCCTGGCCCGGCTCGGGGTGGAGGACCGTGCGGTCTGGGCGGTGGTGGTCCTGCTGGTGCTGGGCGTCTGGGTGGCGCGTACCCGACGGGCGGTCGCGGCAGGGGACTGGGTCGCGGCGTTCGCCCTCACCGGGCTGACCTCCTGTCTGGTCAGCCCGATCACCTGGGTTCACCACCTGGTGTGGCTGCTGCCGTCCTTCGCCGTCCTCGTCCGCGCCGGGCACGCCCGGATCGCGGGCGGCCTGTACGCGGTGCTCTGCACCAGCGTGGTGTGGCTGTGGTTCGACGACGCGTCCGGCGTGGACGGCTTCCTCGGGAGCAACATGTACGCCTGGATCACGCTCTGCCTGCTGCTCCGGCTGCCGGTCGGTCAGTCCGGGTCCACCCGCTCGAAGCACTTGGCACGCAGCACCAGCGACACGAAGCCGGCGCCCACACCGGTGGCGCCCGCGATCGCCCACGCCTCCGCCCAGCCGACCCCGGCCGGCCCGCCCTCGGGCGCCACCGCGGCCACCACGGGCGCCGTCACGGGCCCTGGCCTCGGCTTCGCCCGCAAGGCGTCGAGCGATCCCACCGGTTCGACCCGCCCGGCCGCGTCGAACCCCCAGTCGAGCAGCTCGCCGGCCTCCTCGTAGACGGCTAGCCCGCCGCCCGACCGAGGGTTCAGCACCGTCACGACCAGGGTGCGATCGCCTCGGCGGGCGGCGGCGATCAGCGTGTTGCCCGCCTTGCTGGTGTAGCCGTTCTTGACGCCGATCACGCCCGGATACGGATCCATGTCGGGTGTGCCGGCCAGCAGCCGATTGGTGTTCCGGATCTCGTACGACCAACCGTTCCGGCCCGGGAACAACGCCTCGGCCGTGCCGCAGTACCGGGCGAAGTCCGCGTTGCGCAGCCCCGCCCGCCCGAACACCGCCAGGTCGTACGCCGACGAGACCTGGCCCGGCGTGTCGTAACCGTCCGGGGACACCACCCGTGTGTCGAGGGCGCCCAGCGCACGGGCCTTGTCCTGCATACGGGCGGCCGTGGCGCGCCAGCCGCCGTTGAGCGCGGCCAGCACCCGCACGGCGTCGTTGCCGGAGCTGAGGAACACCCCGCGCCACAGATCGGCGACCCGGTACGTATGCCCCTCGGCGACCCCCACCAGACTGCTGCCGGCCCCGATCCCCGCCAGTTCCTCCTCTTTCACCCGGTGCCGGATGCCGGAGGGCAGGGTCGGCAGCACGGTCAGGGCGAACAGCGATTTCAAGGTGCTGGCGGGCGGCAGCTCCCGGTGCGCGTTGCGCGCGGCGAGCACCTCACCGGTGTCGGCGTCGGCCACGAGCCACGACAGGGCGGAGAGCCGCGGAACCCGGGGCACGTCGGCGTTCGGCCGCACATGGGTGCCGGGCCGGTACAGCAGCGACGGCAGCGGTGTCAGCGTCTGCGGACCGCTGGGCGGGTCCGGATCGAGCCTGGTGTGGGCGACCGCGGCGGAAGGCGCTAGCGCCAGCAGCCCGGCCGCGCAGAGCGCGCAGGTGGTCGCGAGGGCCCGGGAGATAAATCCGATCTTCATACGGCCAACCTAGGAACGCTCCCGTCGTCCACCGCGCTGCCCGGGCCGGACGGGCCGCGTCGGCACCCGGACGGACGATGCCTGTGCGGGGTGTCACTCGCCGGGCAGCGTCGGCTGGATCCGCCGCAGGAATGTCGCGTTGTCGGGCGTCTCCCGCATGCGCTCCAGGAGGGTTTCCAGGTTGCCCTGGCCGTCCCGGTTCTGCAGGACCCGGCGCAGACCGCGTACGGCGGTCAACTCGGCCGGGGGCAGGAGGAGTTCCTCGCGGCGGGTGCCGGACGGGTTGATGTCGACGGCGGGGAACACACGGCGCGAGGCGAGATCCCGGCTCAGCCGCAGCTCCATGTTGCCGGTGCTCTTGAGCTCCTCGAAGTAGAAGTCGTCGGCCCGGGAGCCGGTCTCCACCAGGGCCGTGGCGAGGATGGTGAGCGAACCGCCCTCCTCGGCGAGCCGCGCGGCGCCGAAGAACCGCTTCGGCCCCTGCAGCGCGGCCGCGTCGACGCCGCCGCTCAGGGTGCGGCCACCGGACGCGGCCGCGTTGTTGTGCGCCCGGCA
Organism: Streptomyces sp. NPDC051738; assembly: GCF_044453205.1. NCBI lineage: Bacteria > Bacillati > Actinomycetota > Actinomycetes > Kitasatosporales > Streptomycetaceae > Streptomyces > Streptomyces sp. NPDC051738. The sequence continues at coordinate 227,758 of NZ_JBITCM010000015.1, forward strand.
CAGCCGGGTCAGGGAGTCGAGCAGGATGACGACGTCCTCGCCCGCCTCGACGAGCCGCTTGGCCCGTTCGATCACGAGCTCGGCCAGCGCGATGTGCTGCTTGGGCGGCCGGTCGAAGGTGGAGGCGTACACCTCGCCGCGCACGGAGCGCCGCATGTCGGTGACCTCCTCGGGACGTTCGTCGAGGAGTACCACCATCAGCCGGCACTCCGGGTGGTTGCCGGCGACGGCCGCCGCGATCTGCTGGAGCAGCACGGTCTTGCCGGTCTTGGGCGGAGCCACGATCAGCCCTCGCTGACCCTTGCCGACGGGCGCGATCAGATCGGCGACCCGCCCGGTCAGGCCGGCCGCCGGGTGTTCGAGGCGCAGCCGCTCCCGGGGATGCAGCGGGGTGAGGTCGCCGAAGTGGGGACGACCGCGCAGGTTCTCGGCCGGGCGGCCGCCCATGCGGGCCACCTCGGCCAGGGTGCGCCGGTCGCCCCGGACGCCGTCGACGAGGTCGCCCTTGCGCAGGCCGTAGCGCCGGATCAGCGCGGCGGGCACCTGGAGGTCGGACGGCGACGGCAGGCAGCTCTCGGCGCGCAGATGGCCCTTCCCGCTCGCGTCGATGTCGAGGACTCCGGTGACGGCCCGGGGCGGGAGCTGCTGCTGGACTTGGGGGTGTTCGAGTGTGGTGGTCATGGTGGTCGGTCCTTTCCAGGACGGAAGGCATGGGACATGCGAAGGGAAGGAAGGGGAGGGCCGCGAGAGGAAGGCGGGCAGAACGCGCGCGCCTTCGGGCGGCGGAACGTCACCTCGCGTACGGCGTCGAAGTGCCGACGAAAGATTTGCTCACGAGGTGGTGCCGGGAAGCTGATGCGCCGACCGCGATGGTCCGGGAGGATCAGCGAATTGAAGGAAAACTCGCACCGGCGCCCACAGCGGGGCGTACACAAGTGCTAGCAGCACCGTACCACACGGGGAGCGGGTGGCTCCCGGTGTGGCCGGTGGTCGATCCGGTCCGGTCCCGTTCGTCGGTGAGGTGCAGGAAGCTCATGAGGACCGGGAGGAACAGCTACCTGCTGTTCAACGAGGGCTCTGTACGGGGAGTTGACGCACGAAGGTCGTTCGCCGTCAGACCGACCTGGCTTCCGCCTCCTTCACGATCTGCTCGAACTGCGCCCCCATCCGCTCCGCGAGCGCCTGTGCGCCCGACAACGGACGGACCATCACCATGAACTCGTCGATCAGGCCGTCCTCGTTGACCCGGAGGAAGTCGCAGCCGGTGAGCTCCCGGTCGCCCACGCGCGTGGTGAAGACCAGCGCGTGGTCGCGGCCGCCCGGGTCGCTGATCTCGCGCACATAGCGGAAGTCCTCGAAGACCCGCATGACACCACGCAGGATCGCCGCCGTGATCGCCTTGCCGGCGTACGGCTTGAACACCACCGGGCTGGTGAAGACGACGTCCTGGGCCAGCAGGGCCTCGACGGCGTCGGCGTCGCCCGCCTCCACCGCCTCGCGGAACGCGTGCATCGGATCACCTCATAGTCAATTTGTTGAGTAGGTGCCGATGAGAATAATCACCTGCTGTTAACGTGTCCATATGTCCCTCAAGTACGCCGTCCTCGCCGCTCTCCTGGAGGGCGAGGCCTCGGGCTACGAACTGTCCAAGGTCTTCGACGTCTCGTTCGCCAACTTCTGGCCCGCGACCCCGCAGCAGCTCTACCGCGAGCTGGAACGCCTGGCGCAGGACGGCCTTGTCGAGGCCAGGTTCGTGCAGCAGGAACGGCGCCCGAACAAGCGGATGTTCACGCTCACCCGGGCCGGCCGCGAGGACCTGCGTGCCTTCGCCGCCGAGCCGCCCAGGCGGCCCACCGCCGTCCGCGACGAACTCCTGATCAAGCTGCAGGCCATGGAGGACTCCGAGGCCGCCCACGCCCTGATCGAGGAACGCATGACCTGGGCGCGCGGCAAACTCGACCGATACGAACGCGTCCGCGACCGCCTCCTCGACGGGCAGCCCGAGGAGGAGTACCTGCGCGATGCCGACCGCGTCGGGCCGTATCTGACGCTGCTGCGCGGTATCTCCTTCGAGGAGGAGAACCTGCGCTGGTGCGAGCGCGTTCTCGCCGTCCTGAAGCACCGTGTGGCGCGGGGGTGACGCCAATGTTCAGCCCCGAAGGCCCCTCGTTGCGTGAACTCGCCGTCCAGGCGCTGTCGTCCGTGGAGCGCGGATACGACCTGCTCGCCCCCAAGTTCGACCACACTCCGTTCCGTACGCCGGACTCGGTGCTCTCCGCCGTCACGACGGCGCTCGCGCGCACGGGCCCGTACGACGACGGACTCGACCTCTGCTGCGGGACGGGCGCCGGCGTGGACGTGCTGGCCGGGGTGTGCCGGCGCAGCGTCACCGGCGTCGACTTCAGCGCCGGCATGCTCGACGTCGCCCGGCGGCGGGTGCGGGCGGACGGGCCGCGAGTGTCCTGGGTCCGTGCGGACGCCCGGGCCCTGCCGTTCGCCCCCGCCTTCGACCTCGTGGTGAGCTTCGGGGCGTTCGGGCACTTCCTGCCCCGTGAGCTGCCGGGGCTGTTCGCCCAGGTCCGCTCCGTCCTGCGGACCGGCGGATGCTTCGTCTTCCCGGTCGTGGCACCGCCGGGTCCCGCGTCCCCGGTCTACTGGATGCTGCTGGGCTTCGACGCGGTGATGCGGGTACGCAACGCCGTGTGGCGTCCCCCGTTCGTCATGTACTACCGGGCCTTCCGGCTCGGCGAGGTGCGGAGCGAACTGACGCGTGCGGGTTTCCAGGTGGAACTGCAGGCACTGCCCGAGTTCGGACGGCAGCGGGACGGGAGCCCGCACGTGCGGATGGTGGTGGCGCGGCGCCGGGCGGATTAGCCGGGGTTGGATCACAAGGCGCTGTACAGGGCGTCCACCAGCGCCATCTTCCGTGGGTCGTTGGCGATATGGGGGCCCATGGCGTTCATCGCATAGCCCAGCGACACCCCGGCCTCCGGGTCGGCCAGCCCGCAGGAGCCGCCGAAGCCGTCATGCCCGAAAGCCCTCGGGTTGGGCCCGTACGAGCCGTTCGGCCCGCTGAGCCACAGGCCGAGGCCGACCTCGGTCTCACTCTCGAACCCGGCGCCGAGCACCAGATCGCGGCAGCTGCCCTGCCCCTCGCGGACCCGCTCGGCCGCCTCGGGGGAGAGGATGCGGTGGCCGTCGTACGCCCCGCGACCCGCGAAGATCCCGTACAGCGCGGCGACCGCCCGCGCCGCGCCGTGGCCGTTCGCGGCGGGGATCTCCGCGGCCCGCCACTCGGGCGAGTTGGCCTGGGCCGCCCCCACGACCGGGTTGGTCAGCGCGGCCAGGGCTGCGGGCGCCAACTGACTGAAGATCGCGGCCTGTTCACTGCTCGTCGCGGCCGGCGGATGTATCAGCTCGGCCACCCGCCCGGAGTCCTTCTCCGGCAACCCGATCGCGAAGTCGATGCCGAGCGGCCCGGTCACCTCCCGCTCCAGAAAGGCCCCGGGCAGCAGCCCCGACACCCGCCGCACGACCTCCCCGACCAGGAAGCCGAACGTGAGGGCGTGATACCCGGAGACCGTCCCCGGCGTCCACCACGGTTCCATCGCCGCCAACCGCTGTGTCGTCAACTCCCAGTCGCAGAGCTGCCGAAGCGAGTGCGGCTCCCGCAGACCGGACAGACCGGCCCGGTGTGACAGCAGATGCCGTACGAGGATCTGGTCCTTGCCCGCGGCGGCGAACTCCGGCCAGTACTCGGCCACCGGTGCGTCGAGGTCGAGCAGTCCCCGGTCGGCGAGGATGTGCGCGCACAGTGCCGTCGGTCCCTTGGACGTGGACCACACGTTGACCAGCGTGTCGCGCTCCCAGGGGCGGCTGCGGGCCGCGTCGGCCCATCCGCCCCACAGGTCCACGACGGTCTCGCCGCCGATCGTGACGGCGACCGCGGCGCCCAGCTCCCCGCGCTCGCGGAAGTTCGCCTCGAACGCCGTCCGCACCGCCGCGAACCGCGGATCGCAGTGGCCGTGCACCTGCGCCTCGTGCTCCGTCATGGGCCGTCCCTCGTCGTCCGCCGGAAACCCGGGCCGCTCCACCGCGCCCCGGGCTTCCCTGAACGTACCGACTGGTCGGACTGGGTGGAAGGTGCCGGGCACTCCGAATCACCGGAAGAGCCGTGCGGCACGTCCACGCCATGCTCGGTCAAGACGCGCTCAGGCGTGCGCGCGCAGCCAGTCCAGCTTGGCCGCGTCGTGGAACGGGCCGCCGCCCTCGTGGTCGTTGAAGTCGTACACCTCGATGGCCTTCTCGTCGTGCGCCCAGGCGTTGAACGCCGCGAAGACGGTGGACGGCGGGCAGGTCTGGTCCTCCAGGGCCGCAGAGAAGAGGGCGGGCGCCCGGCCGCGGGCCGCGAAGTGGACGGCGTCGAAGTAGGACAGGGTGTTCAGGACGTCCTCGGTGCGGCCCCGGTGCGTCTTGAGGTAGTGGCCGATCTCGCGGTACGGGTTGCGGTCCGTCAGGGTCGTCGCGCGCGGGTAGTCGCACAGGAACGGCACGTCCGGCGCGATCGCCGCCAGGTCCGGCACCAGGCCGCCGACCGCGATCGTGATGCCGCCGCCCTGGCTCGCGCCCAGTGCGATCGTGCGCGAGGCGTCGGTCAGGGGGTGCGAGCGGGCGGCCTCCACGGCGCGGACCGCGTCCGTGAACACCCGGCGGTAGTAGTAGTTCTCGGGCGCGTCGATGCCACGGGTCATGAAGCCGGGGTAGGCCGGCGCGGCGCCCACCGGGTCGGGGGTTCCGCCGCCGGCGCCCCACGCGCTGCCCTGGCCGCGCGTGTCCATCATGAAGTGCGCGCGGCCCGTGGACGCCCACAGCAGGTTCTCGTGCGGCAAGCCGCGTCCGCCGCCGTAGCCGATGAACTCCACGACCAGCGGGAGCGGCTCCGTGGCCTCGGCGGGCAGCCGCAGCCAGCCCTTCACCGGGTGACCGCCGAACCCGGCGAACGTCACGTCGTACACCCGCACCGTGGACAGCCCCGTGTCGACCGGCTCGAAACGGGCGTCCAGATCGTGCCCGCGCGCCTCGTCGAGGGTCTTGGACCAGAACGCGTCGAAGCCCTCGGGCTCGACGGACTTGCTGCGATACTCGCGCAGTTCGTCGAGCGGAAGGTCGAACAGGGCCATGGAGGACCGCCTTTGCGAAGAGTGACTGCGGATGATCACACCGTACGTGGATGATCGGACGACTGGCCAGATCTTTCCCGGGCCGAGCCCTACGATGGCGCCATGACGTCTGCCGTCGCTCCTCCGGTCCGGACCGCGGAACTGCTGGTCAGGGATGCCGAACTGCTCGCCGTGGACGCAGGGCGGGAGATCCCGGGCGGCTGGCTGGCAGTCACCGATGGTCGGGTGACCGGCGTCGGCACCGCCGGGAGCGAGCCCGAGGCCCGCACGACCGTCTCGGCGGCCGGACGGCTCGTCACGCCGGGCCTGGTCAACACGCACCATCACATCTACCAGAACCTCACCCGCTCCTACGCGCCCGCCGTGAACGGCTCCCTGTTCGACTGGCTGACCACCCTCTACCCGCTCTGGGCCGGCCTCGACGAGGAGGCCGCGTACGTGTCGGCGTACGTCGGCATGGCCGAACTGCTCATGGGTGGCTGCACCACGTCGTCCGACCACCTCTACGTCCATCCCCGACCGCGCCTCGTCGACGCCGAGATCCGCGCCGGCCGCGACATCGGCTTCCGCTTCCACGCCACCCGCGGCTCGATGACCCGCTCCGTCGAGGACGGGGGGCTGCCGCCGAGGAGCGTCACGCAGACCGAGGAGGAGGTGCTCGCCGACAGCGAGCGTCTGATCCGGACGTACCACGACCCCGAGCCGGGCGCGTTGGTGCGGGTCGCCCTGGCGCCCTGTTCTCCGTTCTCGGTGACGAAGTCACTGATGACCGCGACCGCCGAACTCGCCGAGCGGCATGACGTACGACTGCACACGCACCTCGCCGAGGACCACGACGAGGACACCTACTGCCTTGAGACGTACGGCTGTCGTCCCGTCGAGTACTTCGAGGAGACGGGGTGGATGAGCGACCGCAGCTGGGTCGCGCACTGCATCTACCCGAACGACGCCGAACTGCGCCGCCTCGCGGCCGCCGGGGTCGGCGTGGCGCACTGCCCCAGCTCCAACATGCTCATCGGCGGCGGCACCGCGCGCGTGAAGGAGATGCGCGAGCTGGGCCTGCCCGTCGGCATCGGCTGCGACGGCTCCGCCTCCACGGACCACGCCTCGCTCTGGATGGAGACCCGGGCCGCGCTGCTGCTGGGCCGCTACCGAGGCGGCCCCGGCGCGATGACCGCCCGTGACGCCCTCGACATCGCCACCCGTGGCTCGGCGCGCTGCCTGGGCCGGGAGGACGAGCTGGGCCATCTGCGGCCGGGGGCGTGCGCCGACCTCGTCGTCTGGGACCTGCACGAGGTCGCGCTGGCCGGTGCGGTGAGTGACCCCGTGGAGGCATGGCTGCGGTGTGGTCCCGCCCGGGCCTGGACCACGGTGGTCGCGGGCCGGATCCTGGTCGACCGCGGTGAGCCCCGGCTGACCGGGCTGGCGGACGCCCTGCGGGAACACGGCGCGATCGCGCGCCGGATGCAGCGGGGGGTGTAGCCGACGGCGGACGCAGGACGCGGCCGCGGGAGGTGCGCGCAGGGCATCAAGGGGCGCGCACGGGTATCGGGACGTGCGCACCCGGGACCGAGGCGCGTGCGAGAGGCAGATCAGCAGCACGCACGCCACGGCTCAGGCCCGACGGCGCGTCCAGTTCGGCTCCGTGCGGGCCCACTCCCGCTCCCATTCCGCCAGGCGGCGACGCATCGCCGTGTGCCGTACGACGGCGTGGCCGAGGAGGATCACGGCGACCGCGCCGCCCGCCGCGCAGACGCCGAGGGTGACCGTGTGCTGCCAGACCGCCGTGCCGTCCGGCGGCGGGGCCACGCTCCGGCCCCGGGAGTCCACCCACACGTCGACCGTCTCACCGGCCCGTGTGCCCGCCGCCACATGTGCGGTGGCCGTACGCACACCGCCCCCGGGCTCCGTCCAGCGGACCGTCACCTCCGTGGACGGCTGCCGTCCCCTGTGCGCAGTGGGCAGCGCGTCCGATGCCCCCTCGACCGTCTCGGCCCGGAGATGACGGCGATCGGCGCGCTGCTCGCGGGCCGTGGTCCGGGCGTCGTCATGGGCCCACCAGCCCGCGACCACCCCGACCAGGGGCGCGACGACGATCAACAGGACGGCCACGGCCCATAGGCTCCACGCCTCCACGACATCCGACCGGCGCCGCAGCGGATTCGGCCGCCTGCGCCAGCCACGTACCCGGCTTCGCATGCCGTGCGGGTACCCCGTGCCCCGGACATCGTTCCTGACGATCCCGGACGGACACACGTCCTCGCGCCCGGCCGCCGATGAGCCGAAGCCCGCGATGATCAGCCGAAGCGCTCGATCCGGATACGGTCCACCGGTTGGCCTGCCGCCACGAGCAGTCGTGAGGCGTGTTCCGCGAAGGCGTTGGAGCCGCACACATAGGCCTCCCACCCACCGGGAGGCCGCTCGGCCAGGAGTGGCGCCACATGTGCGGCGGCCATACGTCCCACCGGCACACCTGCCGGCGCGCTCCGGGTGAACACGAGCGTCGTCTCCACGCCGTACTCCCGCGCGTAGATCAGCTCCTCCGGGCTGCGTGCCGACACCAGCAGCCGCAGCGGCACGTCCAGGTCAAGCGCCCGGTGGTGCCGCACCATCGACATCAGCGGTACGACGCCGGAGCCGGCGCCGATCAGCAGCGCGGGCCGGTCCCCGGGCCAGGCGAAGAAGCCGCTGAGCGGGCCGCGCACCTCAACCGTGTCACCGGGCGCGGCCACCGTGTGGAACCAGCCGGACACCTCACCGCCCTCGACATGGTCGAGGGTCAGCTCGATGTGCCCGGGGTCGTCCGGAGCGGACGCGATCGAGTAGTGGCGCTGGGCCACATAGCCGTCGCCGGCGGTCAGCCGCAGCATCAGGTGCTGGCCGGGCAGATGGCCCGCCCACGCGGGCACCGCCAGCCGGAACGTGGCGGCGTGCGGGGTCTCCCGGCGGATCTCGGTGATCGTGGCGGTCTGCCACACCGCGGCGGCACGGTTGCTGACGGCGATCCGGCCGGGCACGGCGAACCGGGTCGCGGGAGTGAACGCTTCGGCCGCCTCGGCCATGTCGATTACCTCAGTCACCGGAGTACCGCTGTTCCTCCCAGGGGTTGCCGCGGGCGTGGTAGCCGTTCTGCTCCCAGAACCCCGGCTCGTCGTGGTCGAGGATCCGCAGGCCCGCGATCCACTTGGCGCTCTTCCAGAAGTACAGGTGCGGCACCAGCAGCCGTGCCGGGCCACCGTGCTCCGGAGCGAGCGGCTCCCCGTCGTACTCCCAGGCGATCCAGGCCCGCCCGCCGGTGAGGTCGGCGAGCGGCAGGTTCGTGGTGTACCCGGTGTGCGCATAGGCGACGGCATGTGTGGCGGACCCATGGGGCCGGGCCACATTGAGGAAGGCGTCCAGTGACACGCCCGCGAACCGCACGCCGAACTTCGACCAACTCGTCACGCAGTGGATGTCGCCCTCGTACGCCGACGCCGGCAGCTCGTGCGCTTCCTCCCAGCTCCAGGTGCGCGGCTCCTCGACGAGACCGTCGACGCGGAAGGACCAGTCGGCGGGCGTGAGGTCGGGCGTGACCTCGGCGGAGAGGACGGGCCAGTCGTCGCCCGCGTCGTACTGGCCGGGCGGCAGTCCGGCGTTCTGGACGCGCGGGCGTCCGGTGAAGCCTCGGGTGACATTCATGGGGGTGGTGCCTCCAGGCCGCCGTAGGCGACGGCCCGCGGGTCGAGCGTGATCAGTAGGTGTTCATTCAACCGTACGCGTTCGCGCTCGTTCCTCGATGCCCGGGGACCCCTCGTGATCGTTGGGGTAGTGTGGCCGTCCGGCCGGGGGAGTCCCGGCATGCGGAGCAAGGGAGGTGAGACCCATTACCGCTGTGTCAGGTCGGGTGCTCTCACCTCGAACCGGTCGAACCGGCGTGGATCACCGCCAGTAGACGACCGCGAGAGCGCCCTTCGGCTTCCGAAAGGCTCTCGGCATCCATGCCCCCTCTGTCCGCTTCCTCGTCCTCGCCGTCGTCCCCCTCACCGCTGGTGAGCTCGCGCGACGCCGTCGTGACCGCCCTGCGCGCCGCCGGCTGTGTCTTCGCGGAGGACGAGGCCCGTTTGATCCTGGCCGCCGCCCGCACCCCGGACGAGCTGGCCGCCATGGTGGACCGCCGTGTCACCGGCCTGCCCCTCGAACTCGTCGTCGGCTGGGCCGAGTTCCGCGGTCTGCGCATCGCGGTGGAACCCGGCGTCTTCGTGCCCCGGCGCCGTACCGAGTTCCTGGTCGACCAGGCCCTCGCCCACGCCCCGGACGCGTCCGTCGTGGTGGACCTGTGCTGCGGCTCGGGCGCGGTCGGCGCGGCACTGGCCGCCGCACTCGGCGGGGTCGAGCTGCACGCCGCCGACATCGACCCGGAGGCGGTGCGCTGCGCCGGCCGCAACGTGGCCCCCTTCGGCGGCCAGGTCCACGCGGGCGATCTGTTCGAGGCGCTGCCCGGCGTCCTGCGCGGCCGTGTCGGCATCCTCGCGGCGAACGTGCCGTACGTCCCCACCGACGAGGTCGGCCTGCTGCCCGCCGAGGCACGCGACCACGAGCCGCGCGTCGCTCTGGACGGCGGCCCGGACGGCCTGGATGTCCTGCGCCGGGTCGCCGCCGAGGCGCCCCGCTGGCTCGCGCCCGGCGGCTGTCTGCTGATCGAGACCAGCGAACGCCAGGCGCCGACGGCCCTGGAGGCCTTCACCCGCAGCGGACTGTCGGCACGTCTGATCGCCTCCGAGGAGCTGTACACGACGGTCGTGGTCGGCCTCAACTGAGCGGGCCGGAGGGCCGGGTCACGTGGTGGTGGCGGTCTTCTGCCTCGCCAGTCACCCGGCCCCCGGTCGGTTCTGCCACTCGTCTCAGTCGCCCGCGAATACGCGCGAGGCAGTCCTGGTGGCCTCACCGTGCACGCCGCCTCCGCCGAAGCCGAACCCGAAGCCGCCGTGCCCGTGCCGTTCGCGGGGCGTGTCAGGTGACGGCGGGGCCGATCCGGAGGCCGCAGGCGAGACCCCGTCGTCGGCGCCCTACCTGTCAACTCGGCGGCAGCACGCGGGCGATGAGCAGCGCCACGTCGTCGGAGTTGTCGGGCCGGTGCAGGGTGCGCAGGAGGAGGTCGCAGCACTCCTCCAGGGGGCGGTCGGGGTCGTCGAGGAGCTCCAGGAGCGCGTCGAGGCGCTCGTCGAGGGGGTGCTGCCGGGTCTCGACCAGCCCGTCCGTGTAGAACACCAGCTGGTCGCCGGGTTCGAGGTCGACGGTCGTCGTCGAGAAGGCGACACCGCCCACGCCCAGCGGCGCCCCGGTGGGCAGTTCGAGGAGTTCCGGGGGGTGGCCGTGGCGGACGCGGACGGGCGGCAGATGCCCGGCGTTGGCGATCCGGCACTGCCGCAGCCGCGGGTCGTGGACGGCGTAGACGCAGGTGGCGATGGAGTGGTCGAGGCCCTCGGTGATCTTGTCGAGGTGTTCCAGGAGCCGGGTCGGTTCGAGGTCGAGGGAGGCCAGGGTGTGGGTCGCGGTGCGCAGTCGGCCCATGGTCGTGGCGGCGTCGATGCCGCTGCCCATCACGTCGCCGACGACGAGCGCGGTCTTGCCGCCCTCCAGGGGGATCACGTCGAACCAGTCGCCGCCGACCTCGGCGATGGCGCCCGCCGGCTGGTAGCGGGAGGCGACCTCCAGACCGCCGGTCACCGGCGGGTGGCTGGGCAGCAGACTGCGCTGGAGGGTCAGGGCGGTGTCGCGGGCGTTCTGGTACCAGCGTGCGTTGTCGATCTGGACGGCCGCGCGGGCCGCCAGCTCACGGGCGAGCAGCAGGTCGTCCTCGCTGAACGGCAGCGGATTGCGGGTGCGCTTGAGGTCGAGGGCGCCGAGCACCTCGCCGCGCGCGATCAGCGGCACCGCCAGATAGGAGTGCACACCCGCGCGCACCAACTGCAGGGCGGCCTCGGGGGAGCGGGCTATACGCGGCAGGTCCTTCTCCTCGACATGGGCGACCATGACGGGGCTGCCGGTGCGCACGCACTCGGTGACCAGGCGGTCCGGGCCGTAGCGGGCGACCTGCCCGGGCGGGTCGGCGGCGTCCAGGGCCTCCGTGTCGTGCGCCGCCCGGACGGCCAGGGCCCGGATCACGGCCGACTCGGCGGGGCCGAGGGTGCTGCGCCTGCCCTCCATCACGGCGTCCAGCAGATCCACGGCCGCCACGTCGGCGAGCTCCGGCACGGCGACGTCGGCCAGCTCGTGCGCCGTGCGGTCCAGCTCCAGCGTGGTGCCGATCCGCGCGGAGGCGTCGGCGATGAGGGCCAGGCGCCGCCGCGCCGTCTCCGCCTCGACTGCCGCCTGGTGCTGCTCGGTGATGTCGACGGCCATACCGGCCACGCCCAGCACCGTCCCCGCCGTGTCCTCCAGCCGGTAGAGCGAGATGGACCAGAAGTGCTCCATGTCCGGGTCGGCCTTGGTCCGGCCCATGATGCGTTGGTTGACGATCGGATCACCGGTCCGCAGGACCTCGCGCAAAGCCGCTTCGATGGCCTCGGCGGCATCGGGATCGGGCAGCAGCTCACGTGGCGTGAGGCCGATGTGATCCTCGGCTGCGACGCCGTTGAGCAGCGCCAGCGCCGGGTTGACGGAGACGTAGCGCAGCTCGGTGTCCAGGACGGCCAGCCCGACCGGAGCCTGGGCGATCGTCCGTGTCGACAGGGCCACGTCCCGCTCCACCTGGCGGACCGTCGACTGGTCGGCGCACAGGCCCAGCGCGTAGACGTCCCCCTGGTCGTCCAGCAGCCGCATGTTGCGGAACTCCACCAGGCGCGTGCTGCCGTCCTTGCGCCGGATCGGGAAGGCCCCGGCCCAGCCCTCACCGGTCTCCATGACGTCGGCGAACAGCTTGACGACCAGGTCGAGGTACTGCTCGTGGACCATGATCCGGGCGGCGTACTCGCCCAGCGCCTCCTGCGCCGGATAGCCGAACAGCTCCTCGGCCTGAGGGCTCCACAGGACGATGCGCCCCTCGGTGTCCAGGACCACCGAGGCCACGCCCAGCACGTCGAGCAGCCCGCTGGGCCCCACCGGCCCGCGGACCGGCTCGTCGCCCTCGGCGACGGGCGGTTCGGCTGCAGACATCCCACGCACCGCCTTCACCCATCCTCGCGGCACGCCGTTCCCCCGTGCCGACTCCCCTTGTTCTACCGCGTTCAACCGGATCCGGGCCCCCTTGGTAGTTCACCTCCACCATCCCTCAACACGACGAGGAACGTCCGCCGAAGCGGTGACGAGGCCATGTGACTGTGGCCGATCAGACAGCGCACGTTCGCCGCCTTGGTCTGTACATGACCACATCGCCCCGCCAGACTGTCCGCCGACACGCCCCCACCCCCAAGGAGTCGCTCCCATGGCCCTGCGTGCCCGGCAACGTTGTCATGCCGTTCTCACCGGCCTCGTCGCCCTCGCCTCCGCCGCCGTGCTGACCACCGCGACGCCCGCGCAGGCCGCCGACACCTGGGCGGAGGTGGGCTCCGACCGTGCCGACCCGCTGACCGAGAGCCAGGGCCTGACCTCCGTCGAGGTCCCGGCGAACAGCCCCAACCGCTACACCGGCATCGGCACCATCCCCACCTCGGTCAGCAGCCGCGGCTGGAACCACGTGGGTGACCCCGACGCCTCCTACAACGGCTACTACGTCGAGCCGTACCAGGCGGACTCGGGCAGCGCGAAGATGTTCCGGGTGCAGGCGCCGGACGGGACCTGGTCGGAGTACGTCCACGCGCTGGGCTCCGGGGAGGCGCTGAACAACTCCTTCGTCGCCATCACGCCCGGCGGCCAGTGGATGGTCTCGGGCGAGTGGGGCACCATGACCCGCCTGCTCGTCCACCCGACGCCCGGCGTCAACCCGAGCACGTCCCCCTCCGCGAACCTCCCCTGGACGTCCAGCGTCCGCCTGGACCACGCCGTACGCGACGTACAGGGCTGTGACTTCCTCAGCGCCACGACCCTGCTGTGCTCCTCCGACGACCCCGCGGGCACCCTCTTCGGCATGACCAAGCCGCTGCTCCAGATCGACCTCTCCGCCGAGCCAGGCAGCTCCGACGTGAGCGGCCATGTCACGGCCCTGCGCCAGCTGCCGCTGCGCAGCTCCTGCTCGGGCGAGTTCGAGACCGAGGGCATCGACTACGACCGCCGTACCGGCACCCTGCGCGTGATCGTCGTCTCGCCAGGCTTCTGCGTGCTGACCGACAGCAAGACGTACCGGTTCACGCGGAGCTGAGGCACGGACGCGACGGGCTCCGCCGGTAGTGCTCCGGCGCACGTGGTGCTTTTCTTGGGGTTGGGGTCCGGTTCCGCGGGCTACCCGTGGCACCGCGGCGCGGCCACGAGAGGAGCGATCACGATGGATCGTGAACGACTGCACGAGGAACCCGTCTCCGTCGAGATCAGCGGATGCAGCAAGGAGGACGCCCGGATCGTCTTCGACACGCTGTGCACGTGCTTCGAGTCCGACCGGGGCCCCGAGGACGTACCGCAGCAGCTCCATGAGACGCGCCCCATGGTGTGGCTCGGCACCTTCGAGGTCACGGACACGCACGAGTGCCCGCCGCCCGCGCGGCTCTCGTCGTCCGTGGAGGCCGACGCGCAGGGCGGCTACTGGGCCATCGAACGGCTCCGTACGACGCTGGACTCCCTGTTCACGGTGCACGACCTCACCTCGGCTTCAGGTGACCAGGAGCGGGAGTTGCACGTGGTGCTGAAGAGCCGGTCCGGGGTCTCCTGACGAGAGCGCCCGGATGTTCATGACGAGCCGAGCAGGCTGAGCACGGCACGCCGGTACACGGTGTGGACGGCGGGCAGGTCGTCGAGACAGGCCCGCTCGTCCACGCCGTGCAGCCCCGCGTACCGCACCCCGAAGCCCGCCGTGGCAGGGATGCCCTCGCCCGCCAGCAGATTCCCGATGTTCGAGGGGCCGGCGGTCTTCGGCCGGATGGTGAGACCTTCTGCCGAGGCGGCGTCGAGCAGGGCCGCCGCGGGCTGCCGGTCGTCGGCCAGGCGATACGGAGGCCAGGAGGCGACCGGGGTGATCTCGGTCGGTCGCGGGACGGGCACCCTGGCGTCCAGCTCGCGCACCGCCTCGCTGACCAGCCGCTCGGCGGCGCGGGCGTCGAAGCCGGGCGTGGTGCGGATATCGACCCCCAGCTCGCACAGGTCGGGCACGACCGAGAACCCCTGGCCGCCGTGGCTGGAGGTCACCGTCAGCTTCGGCGGCAGGGGGAACTCGTCCTCGGCGCCCGGGAGTTCGGCCTCCTCCAGGAGTCGTACGAGATGTGCAGCGCGGGAGACGGCCCCGGGCGTCGTACGGCGCGACCCCGAGTGGCCCGAGACCGCGTGCACCGCGATCGTGGCCCGCCACAGTCCCCGCCCGCCGACCACGACCTCGTCGAGCCCCGGGTAGCCGATCAGTACGCCGGACGGCCGGACCGCCTCCTGGTCGGCGAGGTAGGCGTGGGCACCTCCGAAGCCGCCCGTGTGCTCGTCGACGTCGAGCAGTACCGCGAGCCCGCCGCGCAGATCGCCGGCCCGGCCCTGCAGCTCGGCCGCGATGCCGCAGAACATCGCCGCGGCGAGCTTGGAGTCCGCCGCGCCCCTGCCGCGCAGCCAGCCGTCGACGACGTCGCCGGAGTCTGGGGCGAACGACCATGCGGCCTCGTCGCCGTAGGGCGCGGTGTCGGCACAGGCGTCCAGGGCCCACCAGGGGCCGGGCCGGCCACCGGCGACCTCGATCAGCAGGCCGACGGTGCCCCTGTCGCCGTGGAGGCGGCGATACGGAAGTCCGCGCACGGTGAGCCAGTCCTCCAGGACGCCGAGGACGGGGCCGTAGTCGTCGATCCCGGCACGGCTGGGGCGGCGGATCAGTTGCTGGGCGAGGTCGATCACGTCGGCGTGTTCGGTCATGGGGCCACTGTGCCCGAGGGCGCTCGGTGTCAGTGGCGGGTGTCACCCCTCCCCGGTTGTGCAACTAGTTGCATAAAGGCTGTGCGGTCCTCTACAACTACGTCAGGCACGACACCGCACGGAGGGGCCCGATGAGCCGTTACCCGCACCTGCTGAGCCCGCTCGACCTGGGCTTCACCACGCTGCCCAACCGCGTCCTCATGGGCTCCATGCACGTCGGCCTGGAGGAGGCCGAGCGCGGCTTCGAGCGCATGGCGGCCTTCTACGCGGAGCGGGCGCGCGGGGGAGTGGGCCTGATCGTCACCGGTGGCATCGCCCCCAACGACGAGGGGCGCCCGTACGAGGGCGGCGCCAAGCTCACCACCGACGCCGAGGCCGAGCAGCACCGGGTCATCACCGACGCCGTGCACCGCGAGGGCGGCCGGATCGCGATGCAGATCCTGCACTTCGGCCGGTACGCCTACCACCAGGACCTCGTCGCCCCGAGCCCGCTCCAGGCGCCGATCAGCCCCTTCCCACCCCGCGAGCTCACCGACGCCGACGTCGAGCGGACCATCGACGACTACGCCCGCGCCGCCCGCCTCGCCCAGCAGGCCGGCTACGACGGCGTGGAGATCATGGGCTCCGAGGGCTACCTCATCAACGAGTTCATCGCCACGCAGACCAACCGGCGCACCGACCGCTGGGGCGGCTCGTACGAGAACCGGATGGGCTTCCCGGTCGAGATCGTGCGGCGGGTGCGCGAGGCCGTAGGCGAGGACTTCATCATCGTCTACCGGCTGTCGATGCTGGACCTCGTGCCCGGCGGTTCGACCCTCGACGAGGTGATCACGCTCGCGAAGGCCGTCGAGGCCGCCGGAGCGACGATCATCAACACCGGCATCGGCTGGCACGAGGCACGCATCCCGACCATCGCCACCTCGGTGCCGCGCGGCGCGTACACCTGGGTCACGAAGCGGTTGATGGGCGAGGTGTCGGTCCCGCTGGTCACCACCAACCGCATCAACACCCCCGAACTGGCGGAGGAGTTGCTGGCGGACGGCTGCGCGGACATGGTGTCGATGGCCCGCCCGATGCTCGCCGACCCCGACTTCGTCGCCAAGGCCGCCGCCGGGAAACCCGAGGCCATCAACACCTGCATCGGCTGCAACCAGGCCTGTCTCGACCACACCTTCAGCGGCAAGATCACGTCCTGCCTGGTCAACCCGCGCGCCTGCCACGAGACCGAGCTGACCCTGTCCCCGACCCGGCTGCGCAAGCGCGTCGCGGTCGTCGGCGCGGGGCCGGCGGGTCTCGCCTGCGCCGTCAGCGCGGCCGAACGCGGCCACGACGTCACGCTGTTCGACGCCGCGAGCGAGATCGGCGGCCAGCTGAACGTCGCCCGCAAGGTCCCCGGCAAGCAGGAGTTCGACGAGACGCTGCGCTACTTCCGCCACCAACTCGACTGGCAGGGCGTGGACATACGGCTGAACACCTGGGTGTCGGCCGAGGATCTCGCCGCCTACGACGAGGTCGTGGTCGCCACCGGCGTCACCCCGCGCACCCCGGACATCCCCGGCGTCGACCACCCGAGCGTCGTCGGCTACCTCGACGTGCTGCGCGACGGCGCCCCCGTCGGCGAGCGCGTCGCCGTCCTCGGCGCGGGCGGCATCGGCTTCGACGTCGCCGAGTTCCTCACCGACGGCGGCGACAAGGCGAGCGAGGACCCGGCGACGTACTTCCGCCAGTGGGGCGTCGACATGGACTATGCGGGCCCCGGTGGCCTTGCCGCCCCCGAGCGCCCCGCCCCGCCGCGCACCGTCCACCTGCTCCAGCGCAAGACCACCAAGGTCGGCGCGGGCCTCGGTAAGACCACCGGCTGGATCCACCGCACCGAGCTCAAGCACCGGGGCGTCACCATGGTCCCGGGCGTGCGCTACGACCGTATCGACGACGCGGGACTGCACGTCACCGTCGGCGAGGAGAGCACGGTCCTTCCGGTCGACACGATCGTCCTGTGCACCGGGCAGGAGCCGCGTCGCGACCTGTACGAGGCGCTGCTCGCCGCGGGCGCCAGCGCGCACCTCATCGGCGGTGCCGACGTGGCCGCCGAACTGGACGCCAAGCGTGCCATCAAGCAGGGCACGGAGCTGGCGGCGAGCCTGTAGGGGCGAGTGGTCGCCTTCGCAGGACGACCTCCTCGCGTCCCTAGGATGAGCCCATGTCACTCCCGCACGCGATCCTCACCGCCCTGGTCGAAAGGCCGTCCTCGGGGCTGGAGCTGACCCGCCGGTTCGACAAGTCGATCGGCTACTTCTGGTCGGCGACGCATCAGCAGATCTATCGCGAGCTGGGAAAACTGGAGACCGAGGGCTTCATCCGCACGCTGCCCAGCGAGCAGCCGGCCCGCGGGCAGAAGAAGAGTTACGAGGTCCTGCCGGCGGGCCGCGCCGAACTGGCCCGCTGGACCTCCGCGTCCCAGGACCCGCGGCCGCACCGCGACACCCTGCTGCTGCGGATGCGTGCCGCGGCCGTCGTGGGGACCGGGGGTATCGAAGCCGATCTGCGCCGCCATCTCGACCTGCACCGGCGGCAGTTGGCCGAGTACGAGGAGATCGAGAAGCGCGACTTCCCGCCCGGCAGGGACAGTTCCCAGGACCGGCTGCGGCACCTGGTGCTGCGCGCCGGCATCGATCTGGAGACCTTCTGGACGCAGTGGCTCACGCACGCCCTGGAGGAGTTCGCCGAAC
The DNA here is from genome assembly GCF_044453205.1 of Streptomyces sp. NPDC051738. NCBI lineage: Bacteria > Bacillati > Actinomycetota > Actinomycetes > Kitasatosporales > Streptomycetaceae > Streptomyces > Streptomyces sp. NPDC051738. Next base: position 245,621 of record NZ_JBITCM010000015.1, read on the forward strand.
TGCCGGGGCGCGAAGCGGAACTGCCGGGCCACGAAAGGGCGTGAGCCGGGGCCTCAGAGCCGGTACGGCTTCGACTTGCGGCGCAGGAACCAGGCCGTGGCCAGACCGCCCGCGACCACCAGAACCCCGCCGCCGACCAGCGTCAGGGTGCCGTAGTCCGTCGAGGAACCGCCCACGCCGCCCATGACGCCGCGCGACGGTGAGGCCGTGGCGGAGATCGTGCGGGTGGGGGTGGCGCCCGAGACGATGACCGACTGGGTGCCCGCCGTCACGCCGTTGGAGCACACGACGATGACGGTGTAGGTGCCCGCGCTCACGGCCGACCAGGCCGCCGACTGCAGCGCGGACGTCCCGGACAGCGAGACCTGGCGCCCCTGGGCGAAGTTCGCCTGCCGGCTGTTCAGCAGCGAGGTGGAGCCCCAACTGCCGTTGACGTTGGTGCACGCGCTGGTCGTGACGGAGACCGTGGACCCGGTGGTGCTCACGGAGATCCCCGAGACCGCGGCGGCCGGAGCGGCGACTGCGGAGAGGGGGAGAACGGAGGCGGCTGCCAAGGTCAGGCCCGAGCGGAGGAGGAGCGATGAGTTGCGCATGGGGTTCCCTCCGGCGGCACGGTCGGCGGTACATCCCTGGCGCCGCCGAGGGTCGGGAACGCCCGTGCTGCCTCAGAGGCAGCCAACGCGCCCCCGCTCCCGCCCGCATGCGGGCCGCCCCCGGACAGGTGACGGACTGCTGCATTCGGGGGACTGCGGACATGGCCTCAGCCCTGCGGGACATGACCTCAGCCCTGCGCGCCGGTCGTCACCTTCCGTTCCGCCGAGAACCCTCCCCAGGTACCGTCCGGCAGCCGGCCCCGGATCCGTACCCGGTGCCCGGCTCCCTCCTCCGGGCCCAGGTAGAAGCTGTACGTGGCCCGCTCGCGCGGCGCGTTCCCGCCGTACACCAGCGAGGTGACCGTACGGCCGTCGAGTTGCACCTGGTACTCCGCGACCACGCCGTCCGCGCGCGGCGGCACCCAGCTCAGGTCGAGGTAATACGCCCCGTCCTCGCGATGGGTCGTCGCACGGAAGTCGGTCGGCGCGGTGCCGCGCCCGTCGTCGGTGCCGGGTGTGGTGACGCGGACCGTCGCCGAGGCGGGGGAGAGGTTGTCGGCCGCGTCCCGGGCGCGGACGGTGAAGGAGTAGCGCGTGCCGGGCCGAAGACCGGTGACCACGGTCGCCGTCTGGTTCCCGCCCACACTGTGGATCTTCGCACCGCCCTGATGGATGTCGTACGACACCACATCCCGGTCGTCCGTGGCCTGCGACCACGACAGCTGAACCGCCCGGGCGCCGACCGCCCGTCCCTGGACCTTCCCCGGACGGGTCGGGGCGGAGCGGTCGGCGGCCACGGTTTCGGGAGTCGTCGCCCGGACCTCCTTGCTCGGCGGACCGAGCCGCCCGTCGGTGTCGCGGGCCCGCACGGTGAAGGCATACACCGTGGACGGCTTGAGCATGGTGACGTCCACCATGTGTGCGGAACCCGGCACTTCCTTGACCTTCGTAGGGCCCCGATACACCTCGTAGACGCGGACGCCGCGGTCCGCGGAGACGGCGTTCCACATGACGTGCACGCTGGTCGCGCTTCCCGCGGCGGCCGTGACACCCGTGGGCGCCCCGGGCGGCCGGCCGCCGTCCTCGCCCGCCCCGCTCCAGGCGCAGGAGGAGAGCAGCGCGACCGCGCAGAGGGTCGACAGGGGAACGGGAACACGTCGCACGACACTGCCTCCCGGGGCGGCTCACGGCAATGGTCCGGACCAATATGACGCCGCTGACGCGATCACATCAAGAGGGCGGTCGTTGGTGAGCCGCCGCGGGAGTTACGTATGCTGAAGTTCCTCGCGGCTGAACTCTCCCTGAGGATGCGGGAGTTCATGCCGTCGGCACGGGCTGCTGTCGTCGCTGATCCCGCGCCGGACGCGGGTGGCCGGGGAGTCGGGGTCCGTCGCGGACTCGGGCCCCCGGCCCCCGCCGGATCGCCTGCGAGGGCAGGCGATCCAGGTGATCCCCGTAACGGTCGTCGAGCAGGCGTCAGACCGCCGACCAGCCGTCGTCGACCGGCAGGATGGCGCCGTTGATGTTGCTCGCCGCGTCCGAGGCCAGGAACACGATCGCGGCCGCCTGCTCCTCGGGCTGGGCCAGCTTGCCGATGTTGACGAAGTGCGGGCCGAGGGCGGCCGGTCCGTGCGCGCCCTGTGCCGCGTCCACGACGATGCCGGTCTGAGTGCCGCCGGGGGCGATGGCGTTCGCGCGTATCCCCTGCTTCCGGTACATCACCGCGAGGGACTTCGTCAGCCCGACCACGCCGTGCTTCGACGCCGTGTACGCGGCACCCGCGGCGCTGCCGCGCAGGCCGGCCTCGGACGCCGTGTTCACGATCGCGCCTCTGCCCGCCTCCAGCATGTGCGGCAGCGCCGCCCGGGTGAGCAGGAACGGGGCGGTGAGGTTGACCCGGATGACCCGCTCCCACTCGGCGTCGGTGACGTCCGCCGGCGCCGACATACGGTCCATGATCCCGGCGTTGTTCACCAGGACGTCCACGCCGCCGAAACGCTCGACGGCGGTCTCGACCACCTGGTCCACGACGGCCTGCTCGCTCAGGTCGCCGACGACGGCGACGGCGGCGCCGCCCGCCTGCTCGATCTCCTTGACGACGGCCTCGGCGCCCTCGGCGTTCAGATCGGCCGCCACGACCCGGGCGCCCTCCTTGGCGAAGGCCAGCGCGGCGGCGCGCCCGATGCCCGATCCCGCTCCGGTGACGATGACGCTGCGTCCGTCCAGTCCGCTGCTCATGAGGTGCTCCATCCGATGGTCGATGCCCGGGGTAACCATACGACTTAATGTCGCTGAGTGACATTAAGTCTTCGGGGAGAATTCCGGGAGAGCCATCAGCGCCCGGCCGGAGGAGACCATGACCGCAGCCCGCGGAGACATCAGACGACCCACGGGACGACCGCCCCTGACGGAGGAGCGCAAAGCCGAGATCCGCCTGGAGATCGCGCGGGCGGCGGTGGACCTGTTCGTCACCCAGGGCGTCGCGGCGACCACGGGCGAGCAGATCGGAGCGGCGGTCGGCGTCTCCGCGCGCACGGTGTGGCGCTACTTCCCGAGCAAGGAGAGCTGCGTACGGCCGTTGTTCTCGGCCGGTATCGACCTGATCGCCGCCTGCCTGCGGCAGTGGCGCCCCGGCGAGGCTCTGGAGGTACTCATCGACCGGGAGTTCGCGGCCGAGGGGCACCTGCCGGCCGTACCCGACCGGTCGACCGTGGGGGCGCTGGTGCGGCTGACCCGTACCGAACCGGGCCTGCGCGCGATCTGGCTCCAGACCTACGACGAGGCCGAACCGGCGTTCGCCGGGGCCCTCGCCGAACGCGCCGGGCTGCCCCCCGACGACCTGCGCCCGGCGATCCAGGCGGCGATGTTCAACGCGGCGCTGCGCGCGGCCGTCGAGTACCACGCCTGGCACACCACGGACACCGATCCCGACCCGGAGACGGCACCGGCCGAGCTGATGGCGACGCTGCGCTCGGCGATGGAGATCGTGGCGGAAGGGGTCGCGTAGGCGTGGGGGAGGAGGCTTCGGCCGCCGGGTTCACCGGGAGTGGCCGCCAGGGCCTCGCGGTGCGCTGACCGGGAATCGGGCGGCGCGGCCGAGGGGCCCCCGGCGTGGCGGTGCGGGTGTTCGCAGCGGCGGGCGTTGGTCTCCGCAGCGGCGGTTGCTGGTGTCCGCGGCGCCAGGCGCCCGCGTCCCCGGCGGCAGGTGCCCGCATCCTCGACGGCAGGCGTCGGTGTCCGCAGCGGCGGTTGCTGGTGTCTGCCGCTGCGGGTGCCGCTGTTCCGGTCGGCTCACACTTTTCGGTAGTCGTACGCCTCCGCTGCCGCCGCCTCCACCGCCGCGAGGTCGGCGCCGGTGGCCGCCGTGACGACCGCGGCCACCGCGCCCTCGACGAACGGGGCGTCCACCAGGCGGGTGTGGTCGGGGAGTTCGTCGCCCTCCGCGAGCAGTGCCTTCACGGTGAGGACGGCGCTGCCCAGGTCGGTCAGGACCGCGACCCCGGCGCCGCGATCCACGGAGGCGGCAGCCGCGGCGATCAGCTCCGCGCTGGTGCCGAGGCCGCCGCCCTCGGTGCCGCCCGCCGGAGCCACGGGCACGGCCGTGCCGCCGCCCGCGAGCCCCTGCGCCAGCTCGGCCACCGAGGCGGCCACCTGCGCGCTGTGCGAGACCAGCACGATGCCGACGAGCCGCTCGCCCTTCCTCTCGTCACTCACCGCCTCGTCACTCACCGCTCGCCTCCGCAAGACCCGCGATCAGCAGCGCCGAGGACGTGGCACCGGGATCCTGGTGCCCGATGCTGCGCTCCCCGAGATAGCTCGCCCGCCCCTTGCGGGCCTGCAACGGCGTGGTCGCCAGGGCGCCCTCCTCGGCGGCGGCCCGCGCCGCGACGAAGCCGTCACCGAGCGCGTCCACGGCCGGCACCAGCGCGTCGATCATGGTCTTGTCGCCCGGCGCCGCGCCACCGAGCACCATGACCGCGTCCACCCCCGCCCGCAGCGCCTGGGCGAACTCGTCCTCGCTCACCTCGCCGGCGTCCCCGAGCGCCTTGCCGGTCCGCCGCAGCAGCGTGCCGTACAGGGGCCCCGACGCCCCGCCGACCGTCGAGATGAGGTGGCGCCCGGCGAGCGTCAGGACCGCGCCGGGCGTTTGCGGGTCCTCCTTCTCCAGCGTGGCCGTGACCGCGCGGAACCCGCGCTGCATGTTGCTGCCGTGGTCGGCGTCCCCGATGGGCGAGTCGAGGGCGGTGAGCCGTTCCGCCTCACGGTCGACGGCAGTGGCGGTCGCCGTCATCCAACGGCGGAAGAACTCGGCGTCGAGCACTGGATCTCCTTGTGTGACAGGTGCCTTGCGATCGTCTGACTCCGCCGGATCACATACCCCACCGCAGCCCCGGTGTCCTCACCGGCGCGTTCCACAGCCGCAGCAACTCCTCGTCCACCTGGCACAGGGTGACCGAGGCGCCGGCCATGTCGAGCGAGGTGACGTAGTTGCCGACGAGGGTGTGGGCGACGGCGACACCGCGCTCGGCGAGTACCCGCTGGACCTGGGCATTGAAGCCGTACAGCTCCAACAGCGGTGTTCCGCCCATGCCGTTGACCAGGACGAGAACGGGATTGCGCGGCGTCATGTCGTCCAGGATCGCGCCGACGGCGAAGTCGGCGATCTCGCCCGACGTCATCATCGCCCGCCGCTCCCGGCCGGGCTCGCCGTGGATGCCGATGCCCAACTCCAGCTCGCCGGGCGGCAGATCGAAGGTGGGGCTGCCCTTGGCGGGCGTGGTGCAGGCGCTGAGGGCGACGCCGAAGCTGCGGGAGTTCTCGTTGACCTGACGCCCGATCGCCTCCACCTGCTCCAGCGGCTGTCCCTCCTCCGCGGCGGCACCGGCGAGCTTCTCCACGAACAGCGTCGCGCCCGTGCCGCGCCGCCCGGCCGTGTAGAGGCTGTCGGTGACCGCCACGTCGTCGTTGACCAGCACCTTCGCGACCTGGATGCCCTCGTCCTCGGCGAGCTCGGCGGCCATGTCGAAGTTGAGGACGTCCCCTGTGTAGTTCTTCACGATGAACAGCACACCCGCCCCGCTGTCCACCGCGGCCGCGGCCCGCGCCATCTGGTCCGGGACCGGCGACGTGAACACCTCGCCCGGACATGCCGCCGACAACATCCCCGGTCCGACGAATCCACCGTGCAGCGGCTCGTGCCCCGACCCGCCGCCGGAGATGAGGGCGACCTTCCCCGCCACCGGCGCGTCCCGCCGTACGATCACCCGGTTCTCCACATCGACGACCAGCTCGGGATGGGCGGCCGCCATCCCGCGCAGGGCGTCCGTGACCACGGTCTCCGCGACGTTGATCAACATCTTCATGGGATACCTCCTGGTGAGGCTAGCAGATGGGCTAATGACCTGCGTTTTTGCAGCTCAGGATGGGTGAGGTCAGTTGTTGATCTTGGCGGTCCATGGCGGTCGGAAGCGGGTTCTGGCGGTTCTGATGCTGACCCAATGCTGACTTTGATGACGGGTCGTCAGATTCTGGGAGTGATCGGTAGTGGGTCGGTGAGATGGCCCTTATTGGCAGTATCGACCTTGCGGATGCGAAGGTCACGCCCGTCGGATACCCGTGCGCGTGCCCGGTGCTCTCGTAGCCGCAGGAGTGGCCGTGCATTCCTCGCACGAGCATCAGGGGGAGTTCGTTTTGCAGGGCGGGGCTAACGCTGTTTATGCCTGCCGTGGCTGCTGGCGGAGCGGACTCGTCCGACGGAGACTGTATGAGTGCCAGAAGGTTCTTGGTCTGCTGGTGGTACACGACGCTGTGGCCTCTGACCTGCACCGGTGATGCGTACGGGGAGGGGCGGTCGTCGATCGGCCCGTGCCTGGTCCGGATCTTGTTCGGCATGCGGCGGTACACGGCCACGCAGGGGCCGGGGCTTCGCGCCGAAGAAGCTGGCCGCCGTACGGTTGCCCGAGGACATGGACGGTGTACCTCGCCTGTACGGCGCCGTCCTCCTCGCCCCGGACAACGAAGACGGGGAAGGAGATGCGGCGCAGTCGGCAGTGCGGCTTCGGATTATGCATGTATGGCTCGCTCGCGCGGAGCTGGGGCACACCGAGCTCTGCACTTGAGCCCATACCCGGCATTGCACGTGACCTTGTACCCCGACACCCGGCGATGCGGGTTCTTCAGCGCCCGTCACGCGGTCCTGGAATCGCCAGATGGCGCCTCGGTCTCACCGGCCCACAGGCGAACTCCGTTGGGCAGCGCTGTCCCTCCCGGATAGAAACATGACGCAGATGACGAGGTGAACTGGCAAGGCTGTGGGGTTCGGGATCGCTTCAGCGTGGACGCGGGACGTCGGGCCCTCTGCGCGTTCTGATACTCGAATCGGGTGAGGCAATCCGGCCCAGGGGCCTCTGCCGTCGTGGCGGGCGGCGCAAGGGAGGAGCCCAGTGCTTGGCTTGCCGGGCCGGTCGCACCCCGCGATCGTGCTCGACGGCAAGGAGGGACACTGTGGCGGCGCCGCAGCCGGAAGTGGACGAAGCGAAGGTCGACGCTTTCATGGAGAAGGCGCTCGAGGACATCAGTGGGACGATGACGGTCGGTCTGTGCCATCTGGGCGACCGGCTGGGCCTTTTCAAGGACCTCGCCGCCAACGGACCTGTCGGCAGCCGGGAGCTCGCAGACCGTCTGGACCTGAATGAACGTTACGTACGCGAGTGGCTGCGGGGCCTCACCGCCGCGGGGTATCTGGAGGAACAAGAGTCGGGGCGCTTCACTCTTCCCGCCGAGCATGCCCCCGCCCTGGCTGACGAATCAGGGCCCATGTTCCTCGGCGGCGTCTACCAGATGATGCCCGCCGCCCTGGCGCCGTACGAGCGACTGATGGAGGCGTTCCGGAGTGGGGGTGGCGTACGGCAGAGCGACTACCCGGACATCCTGTGGGACGGCATGAGCCGTTTTACCGGCAGCTGGTTCGAGAGCGTGATGGTCGACGACTGGCTGAGCACCTTTCCCCACGTCGTCGAGAGGCTGGAGCGTGGCATCGACGTCGCGGATGTAGGATGCGGCGCGGGCCGCGCCCTGATCGTGCTCGCCGAGCGGTTCCCCCGCTCCCGTTTCACGGGGTTCGACAACTTCCCGGGCCAGGTGGAACGCGCCCGGGTGAACGCGGAGAAGGCCGGTGTTGGCGACCGCGTGACTTTCGAAACGGTCGATGCCGCCCAGGGGCTTCCCGGGCGCTATGACCTCATCAGCACCTTCGACGTCATCCACGACTCGGCGGAACCGAAGGGGCTCCTCGCCGCCATCAGGTCCGCGGTCAGGGACGACGGCGACTACCTGATGCTTGAGATCAACTGCCAGAACCGCCCTCAGGACAATGTGGGCCCCGTTGCTTCGATGTTCTACGGGTTCAGCGTGTTCTACTGCATGACCACGTCCCTCGCGAGCGGCGGAGCCGCCCTCGGAACGTGCGGCATGCCCGAGACGGTCGTACGTAGTCTCTGCGCGGAAGCGGGCTTCACCGATGTGGCCCGGTCCACGGCGGATGACCCTTTCAACGTTCTCTACGACATCAAGCCGTAGGCCGGCATCGAAACGTGCGGCCGGGGGAGGCACGTCGGCCGTCGGGATCTCAAGCGGAGCGAGCGAGCCTCGCCCTGATGGTCCGGGGCTGGCATGGGGTTCCCGGCATCTTGATGACCGTGTCCGACCGATCAGCCAGCTCCATGTGTAGACCGGCTCAGCGGCCCCAACTGCCGCCCGCCGCCGATAGTCGGCGCCAGCACGATGCCCTCCGTTGATCCGGGCTTGAGCCCTTGAACAGGACTGGCGCGTGTTGGCGCTCGCCATCGGCGGCAGTGTGCGATCGAGCGATGAAGCCGATGATGATCGTGGTCCAAGCACCCTGCGGGGAGTGCCTCTCACTTGCTCAGGAGCCGTCGAGCTCCTGTTCACACGCGGTGGTGGAAGACCACCGATTGGCTGGGCAAAGCGGTGCGCCTGGCTGCGGCATCGTCTGACGTGCGGTGCCGGATACCCTGGCCGGGTGATCGAGAATCTTCCCCCCTGTCCGAAGTGCTCGTGCGAGTACACCTACGAGATGAACGCCCTGGTGGTCTGCCCGGAGTGCGGCCACGAATGGGTTCCCGCCGAGAGCGGCCCGGAAGGCGGTGACGCGGCCGGGGAGCGGGTCGTCAAGGACTCCGTCGGCAATGTCCTGCGGGATGGCGACACCGTGGTCGTCGTCAAGGCGCTCAAGGTCAAGGGAAGCCCCTCGGGGATCAAGGCAGGTACCAAGGTGCGCAACATCCGGCTGGTCGACGGGGTCGACGGGCATGACATCGACTGCAAGGTCGACGGCTTCGGGGCGATGCAGCTGAAGTCCAGCGTGGTCAAGAAAGCCTGATCCCGCCGATCTCGTGCAGGGCAGGAACACCAGGGCAGCAACCTGATGCTGAATTGCAAAATTTCGCAATTGGTTAGATGCTGTGTTGGCTGTGCTCGCAGGTAGCCGCGGACGCAGCCTTTCGCGTCCGCCCCCGGGGCGGGGCTCGTAGGGGAAGCCGAGGGGTCGTGTCCGTTCCGCTGTATCAGGCCAAGGCCGAGTTCTTCCGGATGCTCGGGCATCCCGTACGGATACGGGTGCTGGAGCTGCTCCAGGACGGGCCGACGCCGGTGCGGGAGCTGCTCGCCGCCATCGAGGTGGAGCCCTCTAGCCTGTCGCAGCAGCTGGCGGTGCTCCGACGATCCGGGATCGTCACCTCGGCTCGGGAGGGTGCGACCGTCGTCTACGAGCTGGCCGGCGGGGACGTGGCCGACCTGATGAAGGCCGCGCGGCGGATCCTGACCGAGATGCTGTCCGGGCAGGGCGAGCTGCTCGCCGAGCTGCGGGAAGCGGAGGTCGCTGCCCGATGACCTCGCGGATCAGCCGGGTCTGGGCCCGGATCGCGGCGCTGCTGCCTGCCCGCGCCGACCTGACGGAGATGCGCCGCGAACCGCGTCGGGACCTGCTGGCCGGGCTGACCGTGGCCGTCGTGGCGCTGCCGCTCGCCCTAGGGTTCGGCGTCTCCTCCGGCCTGGGAGCGGAGGCGGGCCTGGCGACCGCGGTGGTCGCGGGCGCGCTCGCCGCGCTCTTCGGGGGATCGAATCTGCAGGTGTCGGGGCCGACCGGCGCCATGACGGTGGTCCTCGTCCCCATCGTGGGCGAGTACGGGCCGACCGGTGTCCTCACGGTCAGTCTGATGGCCGGCGTCATGCTCATCGCCCTCGCCACGCTCAAATCCGGGCGCTACATGCAGTACATCCCCGCGCCCGTCGTCGAGGGCTTCACGCTGGGCATCGCCTGCGTGATCGGCCTGCAGCAGGTCCCGAATGTGCTCGGCGTGCCCAAGCCCGAGGGCGACCGGGTGCTGGTGGTGACCTGGCTGGCTATCGAGGAGTTCGCCAAGTCCCCGAACTGGACCGCCGTCGGCTTCGCGGTCGCGGTGGCCGCGGTCATGCTGGTCGGGGCGCGGTGGCGGCCGACCGTTCCGTTCTCCATCCTGGCCGTGATCGCCGCGACGGTGGTCGCGCAGGCGGCCGGTCTGGATGCCGCCAAGCCGATCGGTGCCCTGCCTTCCGGTCTCCCCGCACCCTCCCTCTCCTTCCTCGACGTCGGCTCCTTGGGCAGCCTGCTTGCCCCGGCGGTGGCGGTCGCGGCCCTGGCCGCCCTGGAGTCCCTGCTGTCCGCCTCGGTCGCCGACGGCATGACGGTCGGGCAGAAGCACGACCCCGACCGCGAGTTGTTCGGCCAGGGGCTTGCGAACATTGCCGCGCCGCTGTTCGGCGGGGTACCGGCGACCGGCGCGATCGCCCGCACCGCGGTCAACGTCCGCACCGGCGCGAGCTCCCGGCTCGCCGCCCTCACCCACGCCGCAATCCTCGCCGCGATCGTCTTCGCGGCGGCACCCCTGGTCTCGAAGATCCCGCTTGCCGCGCTCGCCGGCGTCCTGCTGGCCACCGCGATCCGCATGGTCGAGGTCGGCTCGCTGAAGGCAATGGCGAAAGCCACTCGCTCCGACGCGCTGATCCTCGTCCTCACCGCCGTGGCGACGCTGGCCCTGGACCTTGTGTTCGCCGTGATCATCGGCCTCGTCGTGGCGGGCGCCCTCGCCCTGCGCGCAGTCGCCAAGCAGGCCCGCTTCGACCAAGTGCCGCTCGACCGGGGCGACCACAGTGCCGAGGAACATGCCCTGCTCGCCGAGCACATCGTCGCGTACCGCATCGACGGGCCCCTGTTCTTCGCCGCAGCCCACCGCTTCCTGCTGGAACTGGCCGAGGTCGCCGACGTCCGCGTCGTGATCCTGCGCATGTCACGGGTGTCGACCATGGACGCCACCGGCGCCCTCGTCCTCAAGGACGCCGTGGAGAAGCTGCACCGGCGCGGCATCCTCGTTCTGGCCTCCGGCGTACGCCCGGGCCAGCGCCAGGTCCTGGACTCGGTCGGCGCACTGGACCTGCTGCGTCACGGGGGCCGGGAGTACGCCACTACCCCCGAGGCGATCCGGGCCGCCCGCGACCACCTGGAGACGGCCGGAGTCCTGCCCACCCTGCCCGCACAGAAGCAGCCCCGAACCTCCAGCGAGGAAGCCCTCCGATGAGCACTCCCCCCGCCGCCCTCCGCATGGTCGAGGTCTCCGGGGCGGAGGCCCTGTGGCTGCTGGAAGGCAGCAGCCTGGGACGACTGGTGTACATGCAACGGGACCTGACCGTGGTGCGGCCCGCCCGCCATGTGTGGGAATACGGCCGTCTGGTCGTGCGTACGCCTGCCCCGGCCGCGGCGGTGCCCGCGACGGCGACTTACCACGTGGACGAGATCCGTGTCGTGGCCGGCACCGGTTGGACGGTCGCGGTCTCGGGTCCCGCCGAAGTGATCACAGACCCTGACGAGGCTGCGCACTACGGGCGCACCCTTTCCGGCTGGAGCCACGGACCGCACGACACCCTGCTGCGGATCCACCCCAAGACCGTCGTCGGCTTCCGCCTCGCCCGCGCGGAGGCGTGATGTCCGCGCCACTCGAAGCCCTGCCCCACCGGCACGTGCTCACGCTGCCCAGCGAACCGTCCGCCGTCCGCCTCGCCCGCGAGACCGCCGAGCGGGCCCTCGTCGAATGGGGCGTCGGCCTGCGGCATTCGGCCGTCGGCCCGGCGCTGCTGATCCTGAGCGAGCTGGTCACCAACAGCGTCCGGCACGCCGCCGTCGTCTCCCCGCAGCTCACGGTGATCTACGCGGCGGGCCCGGACTGCCTGGCCTTCGCCGTACACGACCGCCACCCCTACCAGCCTGCGCTGTACAGCGCGGTCACCGGCACCGAGGTGGGTGGCCTGGCCACCGTCATGGAGCTCCTCCTCGGCCTCGGCGGCACCGCGGTCGTCCGCACGGACGCCGACGGCCGCGGCAAGAGCATCTGGATCACCCTCCCTCTCTGACCGGACCGCAGCCCCCGACCGGCCACCCGCACAAGGAAGTTCAGCCCCATGACCATCGACTGGCGCTACACCGTCGAGGAGAACCTCGGCATCCTCTCCGTCGCCGGATACCTCGGCCCGGACGCCGTCCACCGCTTCACCGGTGCGGTCGGCTGGGCCCTGGCCCGCGGCACCGGACCGGTCATCGTCGACCTGACCGAGCTGCGCAGCTGGTCGACCGAGGGCCAGCTGGCCATCATCGAGGCAGCGCGCCGCCTCGCGGAAGCCGGCCGCAGTCTGGAACTGGCTGCCATCCCCGCCGACGGATCCCTCGTCCCGGAGGGGGACTGCCCGCTCATCCCGGTTCACCCCGACCTGGCAGCCGCGCTTGCCGCGCACAGCGCCGGGCGTGGGGAGCAGGCGGAGGGGCGCCACGAGTGGCGCACGACGGGATGGCCGGCTGGAGGTCAGGCCGGCGAGTGATCCCCGGCTCATCCGGTCCAGGGAGAGCAGCACCAGACTGCGGCGCACGACGCACAGGGTCCCTGCCTGCTCGAGTGCTGTCGCGAGCTCGGGGATGTCCGTGCACAGCGACCACGGGGCGCTGCCGTGACTCAACCTCAGCATCGCTCTCGGTACCGGTCCGCTCGGCGGCGGTGGCGGACCCGTTCGGCAGTCCGTAGCCCGGCCGGGATCGAGTTCACGCCGGACAGTTCGACGGAGCCGGCTCTGGAGACTGTCGTCGCTGCCTCGGGACCGACGCTTCGCTCGGTGTGGACCGGCACGGCTGATCCCGGCGGCGCTGTCTCCCTTTTGCGTGGCCCGTTGGAGCCGCTCGTGGTCAGGATGGTTCTGCCGCTCAGTTCTCGCCCGTATCACGCATGAGGGCGGTGACGGCGGCTGAGGTGACGGCGGGAGTCAGGCCGGGGTGATCGAGCGGGGGCAGGGTCTGGCCTGGTTGCGTCTGCTCGATGAGGGCGCGGACGGCCGCGATGCGGGCGTGGGCGGTGATGGGCTTGCCGGTGGTGACTGCGGCGGCCAGCAGGCCGGGAAGGGCGTGCAGGGGCCGGGGGCCGGTGGTGGCCGTGGCGAAGGGCGGGGGTGTTTCGGGGCGCGCGTGGAGGACGGGTATGCCGGGCGGAGGGGCGATCAGGCCGAACAGGTCGATGATCAGGTCCGTGCGGTCGGCCAGCTGGTGGAGGGGCTGGATTCCCTGGGCGAGGGGGTCGTAGAGCGTGAGGTCGGTGATGCCGCTGGCAATGAGGAGTCCGCCCAGGTCGCCGCCGCGATTGGGGGACACACAGACCACACGGGCCTGCCGCATGTCGATGTCGTGCCGGCGCAGCGTGGTGTATGCCGCGGCGGCCGTGGCGATGGCCAGACCGTCATTGATGGAGTCCAGCAGCAGGACGGGGCAGTGGGCCAGGGCGGCCCGAGCGGCATGGACGTGGTCGAGGCGAGTGTGGATGAAGACGGCTGCGATGACACCGGGGGCGAGTAGGCGCACAGCGGCGGCCAGGTCCCCGGCACTGTCGGTGGCGACGGGCAGGGGCAGGATGTCCAGGCCCGTGGTGCGGCGCAGGTGGACCGCCTGGGATTCCACCGCTGGCAGGGCGGCGGAGGCGGGCAGGTGCTCGAAGTCCAGGACCGCGCTCGCGTCGGACATGAGAGCTACCCGGTGTGCGCGGCCGGTGTAGCGGTTGATGTGTTCGGGGTGGTCGACCAGGTGCCTGATCACCCGGCGGTCGGCGTCCGCATCCAGCAGCGCGACGTCGTGGTCGCTGGCTGTCGAGGCGCGGATGCTCTGGCTGAGCTTGCCGGTGGAGGCGGTGGCGAAGACCAGGTCCTCGCACAGGAGGAGGTCTGCGCCCAGGCGGTCCCGCAGAGCGCCGGTGAGCCACGACAGTGTCGAGCCGCTGTCGGCGTCCAGCAGCACGCGGTGCGCGCCAGTGACATCCGGCGGACATGGCTGGGTGCTGACGGTGCCCGGTGCCTCCGCGGCGATCGCTTCCACAGCGGATCGGGCTTGTGCGGGGACGTGGATGCGGATGCTGAAGGCCGGATTCGCGCTGGCAGGGGGTGTGGTGGGCAAGAGGGGCGGCTTTCTGTGTGTGAAGCGGCTACGGCGACAGCGTCCCATGGGCACGGCATACGGCAGCGTGCACGGTCCATAGGGACCACAGGAGAGACACCGCCCGATCATCCGGGGGCGAAGGCGCCGTCGCCGTCCCGTACGGGCACGACCGCGCAGGTGTCCTCCTCGGCGGCGATCGCCACGTCCTCGACGAAACACATCGCGGCCAGCTGACGGCCGGAGGAGCTGGCCGCGACCGCGTGGGCGAGGTCGGCGGTGCCTTCGCAGGCTGCCTTCGCGGCGGCTGCCTCCGGGGAGATCGGGCCCGCCCCCTGGGAGTTCAGCTCCGACACGAGGGCGCCCGCGCCGAGCAGGTCCTCCAGGGCCGGGCGCAGGCTCCTGTCTGGCCACCGCTCGCCCGCCGCGATCACGCAACGGGATGGTCGGGGGTGCCGTAACCGTGGGCGGTGAGCCAGCCGCCGACGGCGGTGACATTGCGAAGACAGGCGGCGACCAGGCGCACATCGCGTGGCGCGGCGGCGCAGATGGCGGCGCCGTTGGGGGAGGGCAGAACCAGGCGGGCGACGAAAGGTGCCTGACGCAGGTGAGCGGGCGAGAGCGACCAGGGCGTGGCGGGTGTGACGTCAGCCCGGTGGACAGCCAGACGTGCGCCGGACTGGCGGGCGTAGGCCGCGGCGGCCTTCTCGATACCGGCCTGCTCGACGGCGGTGGCGGGCCGCTCGGGCCACCGGAAGGGAAGGACCCGCGTGCCCTTCCCGCAGGCGACGCTCACTGCCGTGGTGAACGACAGGACGTCTACCACGACCAGACAGGCCGCCTCGCTGGCCAGACGGTCGGCTCCGACAGGTCCCCACTCGAAGCGGACCCCGGTACCGGACTGCGTGGGCCAGTCGTCCATCAGCCACCCCCCTCTTGTGCGTCAGCCCTGACTGGTCCCCGGGACGGGCTGTACGGCACGGCCGCCGAAGGACAGCTTCAGTAGGCGGGCGCTGCCGCAGCGCGGGCAGTTGCCGTCCGAGCCGACGGCGGTAGGGCGGCACTTGAGGCGGCAGGCGGGGCACTTGAGCCAGGTGACGCCGTTGCCGCGTAGCGGGGTGATCCTCACGCAATCCTCCTCACAGGACCTCAGGAGTTGCTAATGTTAGCAATTCCTGAGGTCATCACTGCTGGATTCGGCGGCTCGGATCCTCGTACTCGGGTTCGGCGCCGCCGGTCCCGCAGGCGAGGATGGGCCGCATGTTTGTGACGAGTGGGTGGATGCGATGCTCCGAGGCCCGGCCGGTGGG
The DNA here is from genome assembly GCF_044453205.1 of Streptomyces sp. NPDC051738. NCBI lineage: Bacteria > Bacillati > Actinomycetota > Actinomycetes > Kitasatosporales > Streptomycetaceae > Streptomyces > Streptomyces sp. NPDC051738. The sequence continues at coordinate 261,037 of NZ_JBITCM010000015.1, forward strand.
GCCGTGCTGTTGTGTCGGGGAGGCGACGGCACGATGAGTACGCCGCTGTATCAACTGAAGGCCGAGTTCTTCAAGACGCTCGGCCATCCGGCACGCATTCGGGTCCTGGAGCTGCTGAGCGAGCGCGAGCACGCGGTCGCCGAGATGCTGCCCGAGGTCGGTATCGAGCCCGCGCACCTGTCCCAGCAGCTCGCCGTACTGCGCAGGGCGAATCTGGTCGTGACCCGCAAGGAGGGCTCGACCGTCTACTACTCGCTGACCAGCCCGCACGTCGCGGAACTCCTACGCGTTGCCCGCACGATCCTCTCCGGCGTGCTGGCCGGCCAGGCTGAACTGCTCGCCGACCTGCAGGCCGCGCAGGGGGAGGCGAAGCCGCCGTCCTAGCGACGGCCCTCGATCGGCGGCCGCCTCCTGAGAGATGGACAGCACTCTGCGGAAGCGGGAGGCGGCCGTCTTCACCAGAAGTCTCCATAAATGCAATGCAGTGCAAAGCGTCGGAAAAGTGCCGTAACTCCACTCGCGGGATGGCCTGTTGGTCACCTGCGGACAGTCCTCACCGTCTCAGGGAGGGTTCATGGGCTTGTTGCGCTAGATCCGCACCACCGGGAGGGTGGCCGAGCCCGCGCCGTCGCGCCCAGCTGGCGATGTCCCTCAGAAGGCACGCGAGTTCGGCGGGTCCGTGCAGGTGCGGTGCGTGGACGCAGGCTCCTGCCAACGGCTGCGAGATCGAGATCGCGGCGGCCTTCAACCCCGTGTACGACGCCGAGCGGTACGGCGCCCGGCTGGTGGCCTCGCCCCGACACGCGGACGTGGCGCTGGTGACCGGGCCGGTGACGCGGAACATGGCCGAGCCGCTGCGGCGCACGGTCGCCGCGATGGGCGAGCCGCGGCTGGTGGTCGCGGTGGGGGACTGCGCGATCAACTGCGGTGAGTTCGCGGGCGGTTACGGCGTCGAGGGAGCCGTCGCCGATGTCGTACCGGTGGATCTGGCCGTGCCCGGGTGCCCGCCGGAGCCGGGGGAGATCGTGGCGGCCCTGCGGAGAGTGACCGGACGGTAAGTGCGATTCCGGCCGCCCTCGCGACGGCCACCGGGCTCGGTGGCGCGGGCGCGCTGGCCGGCCTCGGACTGCCGTACCGGGGCCGCATCCCCGTCGTCGGAGTCCTGACGGCAGGTGTGGGGGTGGCGGGCGGCACGGCGGGTGTGGCTGCACTGGGCGGAAGCCGCTGGGCAGCCGGATATCCCGGGCTCCTGCCGCTGGCCGGGGTGCATGTCGGCGTGGATGCGCCGGCGGGTCTGTTCCTGGCGGTGGCGGGGGCCGTCGTAGTCGCGGTCGCCGTGTACGGCATCGGCTACGCGGCCGGGCACGGACCGCACGGGCTCGGCTCGCGTACGGCGCAGGCGGTGCTGCCGCTGTTCGTGCTCAGCCTGGTGTTGGTGCCCGTAGCGGCGTCGGTGTCCACCTTCCTGGTGCTGTGGGAGCTGATGGCGCTCGCCTCGCTGCTGCTGGTCCTCGCCGAACACAGGGAACGGGCCTCGGTGCGGCAGGCCGGCGTCTGGTACGCAGTGATGACGCACCTTGGCCTGGTGCTGCTGCTCGCCGGGTTCGCGCTGTTCGCCGCGCGGGCGGGCGGGGAGACCTTCGCCGCACTGCGAGCGGGCGCGGACGGAGTGTCGCCGACGCTGCGGGGGCTGGTGTTCGTGCTGGTCGCGGCGGCGTTCACGTCCAAGGCGGGCGCGGTGCCGCTGCACGCCTGGCTGCCGCGCGCGCATCCCGAAGCGCCCAGCCCTGTCTCGGCGCTGATGAGCGCCGCCATGGTGAACCTCGGCATCTACGGCCTGGCCCGCACCGGCCTCGACCTGCTCGGCGGCGGCCCGGCGTGGTGGTGGCTGGGGCTGATGGCGCTCGGCGGGGCCAGCGCGGTGTACGGGATTCTGCAGGCGGCGATGGCCTCCGACCTGAAGCGGCTGCTGGCGTACTCGACGAGCGAGAACATGGGCCTGGTCCTGATCGGGGTGGGGGCGTCCGGGCTGTTCGGCGCCTACGACGACCGGCCGCTGGCCGCACTGGCGCTGGCGGCGGCCCTGCTCCACGTGGTCAACCACGCGGCGTTCAAGGCCCTGCTGTTCTGCGCCGCCGGGTCGGTGCTGTGGGCGACCGGCCTGCGGGACCTCGACCGGCTGGGCGGGCTGCGGGCACGTATGCCGGTCACCGCCGGGCTGTTCGCGCTCGCCGCACTCGGGGCCGTGGCACTGCCGCCCGGCAACGGGTTCATCAGCGAGTGGCTGTTGCTGCAGTCCCTGATCCACGGATTCCAGGTACCGGGTGTCGCCGTGGCGGTCGTGCTTCCGCTGTCGGTGGCGCTGATCGCCCTGTCGGCGGGCATTGCCGCGGCGGCGTTCGTCAAGGCGCTGGGCGTGGGCTTCTTCGCGCGCCCTCGAAGTGAGCAGGCCGCCACGGCCAAGGAAGCACCCAGGCTCATGCTCGCCGGGATGGGCCTGCTCGCGGCCCTGTGTGCGGCACTGGCTTTGGTGCCCGGCCTGCTGGGCGATGGTCTGGACCGGGCCGTGGCCGCGACCGGTCTGCCGGGCAGGGGTGCGGTGTCGGGCGGCGGGCTGAAAGTGCGACTCGCTGACATTTCCGCGTCGCCGTCACCGCTGTGGGTGGCCGCCCTCACCGTGGTGCTCGCGCTGGCCGCTGGGCTTCCCCGGCTGTACGGACGCAGGCGACGCCGCGAGAACGCCCGGCTGTGGGACTGCGGCGGCGGGGCGCCGACGGCGCGCATGGCCTATACGGCGACCTCGTTCGCGGAACCGTTGCAGCGGGTCTTCGACGACGTCCTCGCGCCCGAGCAGGACGTGGATGTCACCCCTGCGCGAGTCGTCGTACCTGGTGGAAAGGGTGCGCTTCCAGCGCCGGGTGCCCGACCGGATCGAACACCGGCTGTACGAGCCGGTCCTGCGGGCCCTGGCCGTACGGGGCAAGCCGCCCGGAGGCTGGCGGGTGGCAGCGTGCACGTCTATCTCGGCTACGGCTTCGTCGGCCTAGTCGTAGTGCTGTTGGCGTTGGCGGTGGGCTGGTGAGAGCGAACAGATGAGCGCTGTCGGATACGCGGCCGTCGTTGGCCAGGTGGTGGTGGTTGGCGCTGGTGCGCCGCTGCTGACCGGGTGGATGCGGCAGGTGCGGGCCCGGCTGGAGGGCCGGGCCGGGGCCGGGGTGCTCCAGCCCTGGCGGGACGCCCGCAAGCTGCTGCGCAAGGAACCGATCACCCCCGTCGGCACCGGGCCCGCTTTTCGCATCGCGCCGGCGCTGCTGGTCGCCACCACGGTGGTCGCGGCCGCGCTCGTACCGCTGCTGTCCACCCACACCCCGGTGAGCGGTCATGCGGACCTCATCGTGGTCGTGGCACTGATCGCGCTGGGCACCCTGGCCTTCGCCCTGGCCGGCCTCGACACCGGCACCGCGTTCGGCGGGATGGGCGCCTCCCGGGAGATGACGGTGGCCGCGCTGGTGGAGCCGACCATCCTGCTGTCGGTGTTCGCCCTCTCGATACCGGCCGGGACGACCAACATCCCGACCATCGTGAACGGCGCCGTCAACGAACCGGCCCGCCTCGCCTCCCCGGCCGGTCTGCTGGCCACGGCCGCGCTCGCGGTCGCGGTTCTCGCGGAGACCGGGCGGATCCCGGTGGACAACCCCTCCACCCACCTCGAACTCACCATGATCCACGAGGCGATGGTGCTGGAGTACGCGGGCCCCGACCTGGCCCTGGTCGAACTCGGCGCCCAGATGCGGCTCACCCTGCTGCTCGGGCTGCTGTCCTCGCTGTTTGTGCCGTGGGGCATCGCCACCAGCGCCTCGTGGACCGCGCTCGTGGTGGCCCTCGTCCTGTTCGCGGCGAAGGTCACGCTGCTGGGCGCCGTGCTGGCGGCGGCCGAGGTGTTCTGGGCCAAGGTGCGGCTGTTCAGGGTGCCCGAACTGCTCGCCGGGTCCTTCCTGTTGGCGCTGCTCACGGTGACCGCTTCCTACTTCCTGAGCGGAGTGTCATGAGCGAGGGCCTGTACGTCCAGCTCCTGGACCTGGCCGCCGGTGCCTTCCTGCTCGCGGCGGTCGTCGTGCTGTGGCGGCGCGAACTGGCCGCGATCGTCCGGGTGTTCGCCTTGCAGGGCGTCGCGCTCGCCGTGATCGCCGTCCTGCTCGGCGCGCACGAGGAACGGTGGGACCTGATCGCCATCGGCGTCGGGATCGGACTGCTGAGGGCCGGCGTCCTGCCGTACTTGATGCGCCGCGCCCTGGCCGCGCCCACCGCCGACCGTGTGCACAGAGAGGAGGTGCGGGAGACACAGCCGCTGGTCAACGTCGCCGCCTCGCTGCTGACCGCGGCGATGCTGACGCTCCTTGCCTACGCGGTGAGCCGGCCCCTGACGGAACTGAACCCCACTCCTGCCACCCGTGCGTTGCCCGTGGGCCTCGCCGTCGTCCTGATCGGCTTCTTCGTCCTGGTCACCCGCAGGCGGGCGTCGGCCCAGGTGGTCAGCTTCCTGCTGCTGGACAACGGCATCACCGCCACCGCGTTCCTCGCCACCTCCGGAGTGCCGCTGATCGTCGAACTCGGCGTCTCCTTCGACGTACTCCTCGCCGTCCTGGTGCTGCAGATCCTCACCACCCGGATGCGGGAGGCGTTCGGCACCACCGACATCGACGACCTGCGGGAGCTGCACGACTGATGAGCCCTACTGCTTCCGCGCTGCTCCTCACCGCGCCCGCCGCCGCACCGCTGCTGGTCGCCGGGGCGTACGCACTGGCCGCACTCAGTACGCGCTCGACCGCCCCGGCATTCCTCACACCCCGTGTGTCCGCACGGGGCGCCGTCCTGGTGGCGGAGTCACCGGAGCCGGACGAGGCCCTGAAGCGGTATCCGGCAGCCTGGGCGGCTCTCGTCTCGCCCGTCGTGATCCTCGCCTGCGGAAGCCTGCTCGCGTCGGCCGTCATCACCAACGGCCCACGCGCGGCGTACTCCGGGCTCCTGCGCGCGGACGCGCTGACCGTGTGGATGCTGCTGGTGGTCGGCGCCGTCGCGCTGATCGCCTGCGGCTCCGCACCCGCGTATCTGGCAGGCGAGCTGGCCGCAGGACGGGCCACTGCCGAGACTCTGTGGCGCTACCACGTCCTCGTGCAGGCGTTCCTGGCTGCCATGTGCCTGGCGGTGGTGACCGCCAACCTCGGAGTGCTGTGGGTGGCCATCGAGGCGACCACCATCGTCACTGCGTTCCTGGTCGGCCACCGACGCACCCGCACCTCGGTGGAGGCCGCCTGGAAGTACATGGTGATCTGCTCGGCCGGGATTGCGCTCGCCTTCCTCGGCACGGTGCTGATCTACTACGCGGCCCGGCAGGCGGGCATCACCGAGGCGTGGGCAGTGGACTGGCCCACTCTCGTCGCCCGCGTCGACTGCTGCGCGGCGGAGTGGTCCCCGGCGGGGTGGCCCTGCGCGCGCTGCCCGATCCGGCCCGGCTGAAGGCGATCGGCGGGGACATCCGCGAGATCACCGCTCTCGCCCTCGGCCACTCCACCGTCCACGACCGGTTCACCGCCACGGCCATCCTCGGCGCCGATGCCGCCCGGACGATCGGCTGCCTTGGCTACGTCGCCCGCGCCAGCGGCCTGGCCGCTGACGCACGCCTCGCCCACCCCTTCACGCCTTACGACGACGCCGGCCTCGTCGTGCCCGTCCACGACAGCGGCGACGTCCTGGCCCGCTTCCTGGTCCGCGCTGAAGAAGTCGACGTATCCCTCGCACTGATCGGCCAGTTCGCCGACGGGCTGTCGGCCCCCAAGGCGCTGCTGGCACCCTCACCGGCACCCGGCGCGGGCCCAGCTACGGGGGTGGGCCTCGTGGAGGGCTGGCGGGGCACCATCGCAACTCGCATCGAACTCGCCCCCGACGGAACGCTCGCGCGGGTCAAGCCAGTCGATCCGTCGTTCTTCAACTGGCCTGCCCTGCCTGTGGCGTTGACGGACACGATCGTCCCGGACTTCCCGCTGACCAACAAGAGCTTCAACCTCTCCTACGCGGGCAACGACCTCTGACGGCCTCAGATGTCTCCCTGTACCAAGGCGTGCAGGTGCTCGTCGTGCCACCCGTCCTCGTGCAGCAGCGCACCGCGCATGGTGCCTTCGAAGGAGTAGCCGGCCTTCTCCGCAACGCGGCAGGACGCCGGGTTCGCGGTCGAGTGGCACAGGCGCAGACGGTGCAGGCCCAGGTCATCGAAGGCCCACGGGCTGAGCCGCTTGGTCGCCTCGACGACCACACCGCCGCCTCGTGCCGCGGGCAGAATCCAGTAGACGATCTCGGCGTTTCCGTCGTCCAGGTCGATGTCCCCCCATCCGATCAGGCCCAGGGCCCCGCCGCCATCCGCCCGTGCGATGGCTCAGATCGCAGCCTGCTCGGCCTGCCAGCGCCGGTGCAGGCGCTCGATCCTCTGGCGCGCGTGCTCCGGTGACTCCACGACCAGACGATTCCACAACCGGATGGCCGGATCCTGACCCGCGGCCACGAGGACGCTGGCGTCCTGGAACTCCCAGGGGCGCAGTTCCAGCCCACTGGCGAGGCCGAGTACCGGCTGCGGGCCGGATGCGCAACACGTGCCCCATCTCCGCGTCGATCCACGGCGTGAGCAGCCCCTGCCAGCGAGCCAGTTCGGCGGCATCGGCCACGCGAGTCGCCGTGCCGGTGGCCACGACACTCCACCCGGTCCGCGTCGCCGGGTCGATCTCGTACGCCACTACCTCGGACTGCAGCGCATGCCCCAGCAGCGCCGACCCGCCGTGGGTGCGGACGATGAATGTCGACCTCGGCCACGATGTGATTGACGGGCCTGATCGCGGGCAGTGCCTGATCGGTGAAGGCAACCCGCCCCAACTGCACAGTGCCCAGCAGCTTGAGGGCTTCCTCGCGGCTCAGCACGACCATGTGTGCGGAGGGCGCAGGTTTAGAGGGCATAGGGTTCACGTCAGCTCTCCCTCTACCGCCATGCGCCTGGCGTCGGCGAGCCAGAGCACCTCGACGTCGACGCCACACCCGCGGGCGTAGGCCACCAGGTTGGCCGTCGCATCCCGACTGTTCGACGGCGAGCCGTCCCAGACGGCCAGCAGGCGGCCACAGGCACGCAGCAGGCTCTCGTCCGCACCCATACAGGCACCGCGGTCGGCCGGGTCGTACTCCACCAGCCGCACCTGCTCCGACAGCAACAGCAACTCCCCGGCGGCCTTGTGGTCACACAAGTTCAGCATCGCGGGCACGCCGTTCTTCGAGGGCAGGACAGTCACCAGAGCCAGCCCGGCAGCACGCGCCGCCCTCCCGAAGACGACCGGCAGCCCCTGCCCGGCCCGCACCAGCCCGGCCTTGCCCGCCCGCGCGAAGTCGGCCATCCGCCGGCGCAGCTCCTCCTCCAGCATCGCTCGTCCGGGCCCCGCCACTGCTCCAATAGGTCGCACGGGCCGAAGCCAGGGCCGATCGGCCCTTTCGGAAGTGCCCCGCTACTTGTTGGCGTGCCCTCCCAGATAGAACAGCAGCATCACGAACCCAGCGATCAGATGTGTGCCGAAGATGTAGAAGAAGGCGCGCAGCGCGACGCCGCGCTCCTTCTGGCTTTCCGCGTCCCGGGGCTTGCCGTCCTTCGCGTCGCTCACCCCGTCAACTCCCGTCTCATTCAACCTGCCGTGCGTGCCTACAAGGGGATCTCGAACCGGACGAGGACGACCTTGCCGTTGTGCTCGACGGCCGCCTCGGCGCTCAGCTCCCCGTCGTAGTCAGCGGCCAGTTCGGCGACCATCCGGAGTCCGGCGCCCATGCCCTCAAGTGCCCTCAAGCGTGAGATCCGGAAGACGCGGCTCGGCATCCGCGACGCTGACGACCAGCTGGTCGCCGGCGACCGTTATCCCCACGTCCGTCAGCGGCGAGTGCGGGGCGTGCCGCAGCACGTTGGTGACCAGCTCACTCACCACGAGCAACACCGCGTCAGCGAAGGCTGACCGGGGGGCGATACCCGTCTCGGCGAAGTGCCCCGCCACCGCTTCCCGCGCCTCCCGCACCGCATCGGGCCCCACCCGCACGGATGCGACGTGCCGCTGCACTGACGGCAGAACGTGCTCGACGGCCGCGGCGGGCCTACCCCGGTTCCACAGCATCAGGAACCGGCGGGCGTCGCCCGTCACTGTGCCGGCTCCGTTCCGCGCAGCTCGGCGAGCAGGTCCTGCCGCCCTGTCAGCAGAACGGAGAGGATCCGCCGGGCTGCGGCCAGCAGCTCCGCCACATCGCCGTCGGCCAGCTCGTACATCACCGTCGACCCGGTGCGGGTCGCGGTCACGATCCCTGAACGGCGCAGCACGGCCAACTGCTGTGACAGGTTCGACGGTTCGACCTCGATCGCCGCCAGCAGATCGCGCACCGGCTTCGGACCGTCCAGCAACAGTTCCAGAACCCGGATCCGTACCGGATGTCCCAGCATCCTGAAAAACTCCGCCTTCGCCTCATAGAGGGGAACAGGCATCCGGATCACTCCCCTTCGACTTCTGCCTCGACCGGGCGACGTCGACCCCGTGACGCCGCGCCACCCGCACCGCATCGTCCAGCTCGTCCTGGGCGACTGCCACGGCATAGGTGTCCTCGGCCTCCAGCGCTGCTTCGAGAGCCACCCTTGCCTGACGCACCCGCTCCAGCAGTGCCTCGGCGAACACGGACCCGCCCATCCGGGCCTCCTCCTCGACGGCCGCACTCCACGGCAACTAGTGAATTGAAGAACTCTTCAAGAGTAGTGGGCGCCGCATGCCCCGGAATCCGTCGTGTCGACGTCCAGGCCGAGCCGTGAACCGTCGGCACGGGTTCAGGACGAGTCGATGCGGCAACTGCAACCGAAACTGCAGCCACGGAACGACGAAGGTTGATGGTGGACGATGCTGGACGGCTATGAATGCAGCCAGGACACACCCGCCTTGCGGCCGAGCTGGTGCGGGCGCGGGCGGGAGCGGTCCCGGCACACGGGGCACAATGCCGCCGCCTGCGCCGCGTCCTGCGCCCGCAGCGCTGGGGTGCCGCCTCAGCTCGGCGACCCGTCCGGGTCCAGCTCGTCGAAGAGCTCGACGAGGGTCGCGGCGCGGTCTGCGCCAGCCGCCCGCACCTGGTCGATCAGGGACGAGGTGAGGGGCAGGGGTGAGGAACCGCTGCGTTGTGATCCGGCTGGGGGCGGACCGGGCCGCCGGGCCGCCCCGTCGCTGCAGCGGGATCAGGCGCGGTAGCCCAGGACGGCCATCATCCCGGCCTCGCCGTGGTAGGCGTTGTGGCAGTGCAGCATCCACCGCCCGGGGTTGTCGGCGTCGAAGAGGACGGACACCGTCTTCTTCGGCAGCACGATCGCAGTGTCCTTGCGTGGGCCTTCGGTGCCCAGTTGGTAGGTGTGGCCGTGCAGGTGCATCGGGTGCCACATCGTGGTGGTGTTGACGAAGTCCAGCCGGACTCGTTGGCCCGTTTCGACGAGGATCGGACGGGCGTCCGGATCACTCATGTCGAACCGCTCGCCGTTGATGGCCCAGTTGTAGCGGTGCATGCCGCCGGTCAGTTCGATGCAGTGGACCCGGTCGGCCTTCTTCGACGTCAGCCGGACGTCATCGGTCGCCCGCAGTTGTGCGGCGGTGGGGATCTCCCCGTCCAGCTCCTTCGGCCGCACGCCCGTGCTCGGGGCAGCTCCGGAACCGGTGCGGACCAGGGCCATGCCCGTGGTGTTCTTGCCCTCGGCCAGCGCGACGAGCGGGAAGACGCCGTCGCCGAGAGTGACCAGGACGTCGTATCGCTCACCCATGCCGATCAGCAGGGCGTCCACCTGCCGATGCTCGACGGGGAACCCGTCGGTGTGGGTGATGGTCAGCCGGTGGCCGCCGAGCGCCACACGGTACGCCGTGTCACCGCCGGCGTTGATGATGCGCAGCCGGATCCGCTTGCCGGGCGTTCCCCGGTAGACGTCGGGGTCGGCGGCGACCCGTCCATTGACCAGGTGGTACGGGTACTTCACGTCTCCGGCGTCGCCGCCGAGCAGGTCGCTCGTGGCGCCCATCAGCCTGAACCTCATGGACATGCTGTCGGACGAGGGCGAAGCGGACGAGGACGACGAGCTGCTGTCCATCTCCATGCCGTCCATGGCGCCCATGCCATGCCCGCCCATGCCCTGGCGCAGTTCCGTGAAGACTTCGTCGGGCGTGCCGGTGACCCCGTCGACCCAGTCGTCCAGGACCACGACCCACTCGTCGTCGTACGACAGCGGCTCCCTGGGATCCTCGACGATCAGCGGCGCGTACAGGCCCCGGTCGAGCTGGACGCCTACGTGGGGGTGGAAGAAGTACGTTCCGGGAGCGTCGGCGATGAAGCGGTAGGTGAAGTTGGAACCCGCCCGTACGACGTTCTGAGTGACCGGGGGCGCGCCGTCCATGTCGTTGCGCAGGGCGATGCCGTGCCAGTGGAGGGAGGTGGAGGTCCTGCCCGGCAGCTGGTTGGAGAGTTCGGCGGCCAGGGTGTCGCCGGTGGAGACCCGGATCTCCTTGCCCGGGGTCCGTCCGCTGAACGCCCAGCTCCTGGCCGTGACTCGGCCGCCGAGGTCGAGCACGGCGGGCGCGGCGGTCAGGGTCACATTGCGCACCGTGCCGGTGCCGGCGCGCTTCTTCTCGGCGGCTGCCACCGCCGAGCCGGAGGGGCTGACCAAGGAGGGTGTGTTGCCGCTGCCGGGGCCGTTGGTGCAGGCGGCGAGCGCGCCCGCGCCCACGGCGCCGAGGCCGGCCAGCAGGACGGCGCGGCGGTTGATGGTGTTCAAGGCGTGACTCTCTTCTCGATGTGTCTGACGGGGTCGCCTGCGCGACGGCCGTCCGCGTGGGGGCACGCGGGCGACAGCCGCGGGTGCGACCTACAGCAGGAAGCGAGAGAGAACGGAAAGGTCGGGCGGCGCGCGGGTCGTCGTTCCGGGCACCTCACGGCCGATGACCGGTCCGAGTGCCGCACCCTTGTCGTAGTAGGGGCGGAGAGCGGTTGGCGGCACCAGATTCACCGTGTCGACGCCGACGGCAGAGCAGTGCTGTGTGGCCATGGTCGAGCAGGCGCCCTCGCCGCCGTCGGGGGTCGGGGCCTCGGGCGCCGAGACGGGCGTCGCCGCAGCCACGGGCATGCCCATGGCCGTCGTATCGCCCGTGTGCGGTGTCTGCCCCGTGTGCGGCATGGCGCTCGTGGTGGACGAGCCCAAGGCTGGTGCCGGTGCCCCGGTCGCCGTCTCGTGGTGCACGAGCAACGTGAGTGCTGCGAACAGCGCGATGACGACGGCACGCGTCCAGCGGCCGGCGCCGCCGTGTGCGCTGACCCGCCGGGCTCGGCGTGCCGTCATCGTTTCCAGGCCTTTCCGCTGTTGTGTCCCGTGCCCACTGTACCCCCGGGGGGTAGCAATGCGGGGCGACTCGGGTTCAGGGCTCATCAGGCCGGTGAGGGGTGTGCGGGAGTTCCACCGCCGAGGTTTCGTATCGATCCGGGTCGGCATCGTGGGCGGACGCGCAGCGGGCGGAGCAGAAGTGCAGGGCGCCGTGGGCGGTGTCCCGGTGTTCCGGTGGGGTGGCAGGGTCGACCTGCATGCCGCAGACCGGGTCGGTCACCGAGGGGGCGTGTGAATCCGTGTCGTCGGCGGCCGTCTCCGCCAACGGACGTACGGCCTTCGGCGCCACGGCGTCCGACAGTGACTCGGGGTGCCAGCGACGCAGCCGGGAGGCGTTGGTGACCACTGACAGGGAGGACAGGGCCATGGCCGCGGCGGCGATGATCGGGCTGAGGCGGATGCCCCACAGCGGGTAGAGGGCGCCGGCTGCGACAGGGATGCCGACGGCGTTGTAGACCAGCGCGAGGAACAGGTTCTGCTTGATGTTGCGCATGGTCGCCCGCGACAGCCGGATCGCGGTGACGACGCCGGACAGCGAGCCGGAGATGAGCGTGATGTCGGCGGCTTCGATCGCGACATCCGTGCCGGTGCCGATCGCGAGGCCAACGTCGGCCTGGGCCAGGGCGGGCGCGTCGTTGATACCGTCGCCGACCATGCCGACGGTGTGGCCCTCGCCCTGAAGGCGGCGGATCTCGTCGGTTTTGTGCTCCGGCAGAACCTCGGCCAGCACCCGCCGTACGCCGACCTGTTCGGCGATCGCGGCGGCGGTGCGGGCGTTGTCGCCGGTGAGGATGACCGTGCCGATGCCGAGGCGGTGCAGGGCGGCGATGGCCCGGACCGAGTCGTCCTTGACGGTGTCGGCCACGGCGAGCACGCCGGCCGACTGCCCGTCGACGGCGGCGAGGACGGGCGTCTTGCCCTCGGCCGAGAACTTCTCGGCCTGCCCGCGCAGGTGAGCGGTCTCGATACCGACGTCGGCGAGCAGCCGCGCCGTGCCCACTGTGACGGCCTTGCCGTTCACGGTGGCCTGGACGCCCTTGCCGGTGACGGAGTCGAAGGCCGACGCGGCGGGCGCGGTGAGGCCGCGCTCATGCGCGCCGGCGATGATCGCGGTGGCCAGCGGATGCTCACTGTCGGCCTCCGCGGCGGCCACCAGCGCAAGCAGTTCGTCCTCGGTGAAGCCGTCGGCGGGACGTACGTCGGTGAGAACCGGCTTGCCCGCGGTGACCGTGCCGGTCTTGTCCAGGACGACGGTGTCGAGCTTGTGGGCGGTTTCCAGGGCTTCGGCGGAGCGGATCAGGATGCCCGCCTGCGCGCCCTTGCCGGTGCCGACCATCACCGACAGCGGGGTGGCCAGGCCCAGTGCGCAGGGACAGGCGATGATGAGAACGGCGACCGCGGAGACCAACGCCAGCGTCAGGGCAGGCGAGGGGCCGACCGTGTACCAGAGGGCGAAGGCCGCGATGGCGATCGCGATGACGGCGGGTACGAAGTACGCCGAGATCGCGTCGGCCAGCCGCTGGATCGGCGCCTTGGACGCCTGGGCCTGCTGCACGAGCCGGATGATCTGCGCGAGCATCGTGTCGGCGCCGATCTTGGCAGCCCGCACGCGCAGGCTGCCCGTGGTGTTGACGGTGGCCCCGATGACGGTGTGCCCGGCGCGCTTGGTCACGGGCATCGGCTCCCCGGTGACCATCGACTCGTCGACCGACGACGACCCGGAGAGCACCTCGGCGTCGACGGGGATCTTCTCGCCGGGCCGGATGACGATCTCGTCGCCCACCACGACCTCGTCGACGGGGATCTCGGCCTCGCTGCCGTCCCTGATGACCCGGGCGGTACGGGCCTGGAGCCCGAGGAGTGCCCGGATGGCCTGGCCGGTGCCGGCCTTGGCGCGTGCCTCCAGCAGCCGCCCGAGCAGGATGAGGGTGAGGATGACGCCGACGGCCTCGAAGTAGACCTCGCGGACATCCTCCGGCAGCAGCCGGGGCGCCAGCGTGACCAGCAGGCTGTAACCGTAGGCTGCCGAAGTACCCAACGTGATCAGGGAGTTCATGTCGGCGCCGCGGTGCCGCAGGGTGAGCCAGCCGATGCGGTGGATGGGCCACCCCGTGTAGCACATCACTGGAGTGATCAGGGCCAGCTGCACCCAGTGGTTCAGCATCCAATCCGGCACCCAGCCGGCGCCGAAGAGCTCGTCGGCCATCACCGCGAACAGCACGGGCAGCGTGAGCACCGCGCCGACGGCGACCCGGCGGCCGAGGTCCCCGATCTCCGCGCGCCGCTCGGCGACCTCCGCTGCCTCGGCGTCGGCAGCGGACGTACGGTCGTCCGGTGCCGTGTCGTCCGCGGCGGCGAGTGCCTCGCCGCCGCCGAAGCCCTCGCCCGGGTCGACCACGAGCATGCCGTGGATCATGTTCATTCCGCAGGCGAACCCGAACGATCCCGCCCGCTCGGGCCGCAGCCGCACAGTGGTGCGCTGGTACCCGGGCAGTCCGGCGCTGACGCGCAGGTCGGGGAAGACGACTCGATTGGTGCATTCGCCGCTCTCCTGCCGGTCGAAGACCAGCTCCAGCGGCACCCCTTGCCGCACCCGGATCACGTCAGGGTTGTAGCCGCCCCGCACGGTCACCTCCACCCGCTGCACCCCGCCCTCGATCAGGGCGGTACGCGCGCGGCGCGGGCCGAAGAAGAACCAGCCCAACGCGACGACGAGTATGGCGGCCAGGGCTACCACGGCAATGTCGGCGGTATCCATGGCAGACCTTCTCTCGGTGGCTGTTTCTCAGACTCCTCCCGGATACCCCCACAGGGTAAGGGTCCAATGGCCCAGGTGTTTTGGCCTCATCGGCCCATGACGCGCTGCCGGGCGGGGGTGACGGTGAAGGTGAGGAACCGGGAAGACGCAGGCGCCAGGCCCCGTCTCCCGCAGCCCGGCGAGGAAGCGGGTGACCGTGATGTTCTGGTACGACCACGATCCCAGTGGATGGGGCTGGTTCACCATGTCGGTCGGCATGATCCTCTTCTGGGCGGTGATCATCACCTTCGGTGTGCTTCTCTTCCGGGCCCTGTCCCGGCCGGGTGACATGAAGACGGCGCTCGGACCCGTGCCGCCGCGCCCCACCGCCGAGCAGCTCCTTGCCGAACGCTTCGCCCGCGGCGAGATCGACGAGGACGAGTACCACCGCCGCCTGACCGTCCTGACCGGACACGCCGACGACGGCCCCCGGCTCAGCAAGAGCTGACCGCAGAACCGGCGGGCACTCTTTCGAGGAGGCCCGCGATGGACACCAACCAACGCAACTACGGGCTGTACGCCGTCGCGGTGGCCATCTCCGTGGTCGGTGCTCTGGCCTTGGGCGTGCCGGTGGCTACGCTCTTCTTCATGGCCATCGCGCTGGCCTGCCCGCTGATGATGATCTTCATGATGCGCGGCGTGCACGGTGGCAGTGGCATGCATGGCGGCCACGACAGCTCCCACGAGTCCCGACGCGAGGACGATCCGCCGGCCAAGCACGACTGGCCGCAGCTGCGGAGTTGACCGACCGGTCCGGCAGGCTGCCATGCCCGCGGTGATCGCCGTACTGCTCAGGGGACATCCTGGCCGGGAGAACTGGTTGAGCATGATCCCCGCCTGGACCATGGTGGTCGTCTCCCGGTAGACGGTGTGGTCCTCGGTGAAGTCCGAGCACGGGAGTTCCGGCGGCATGGATGTGCCAGACGAGCACGGCGGTCACGCCGATGGCCTGGATGCAGCGGCGCCGAGCGGCGAAGAACTTGGTGCCGGCGTGCTTGTCACGGACCGGGATGATCTTTCTTAGCGCCCGCACGGTGAGCTGTTGCCCGGGTGGAAGGTGTCCTCCTCCGTCCCTGAGGAGCTTGAAGGTGCTGTAGAAGAGGACCGCGGCGAAGGGCGTAGAGGATGGCGGTGAAGCGGCTGGGCACGGACTACACCGAGGATGAGGTCACGGCGAAGACGAACAGGTTGTCGACCGCCGACGCAGCCAAGGTCGATATCGCCACCCCCGATGCCCTCCCGTCTCAACCGCCTCGCTGACGGCGGGCCGCGTCTCTGCCTACGACCAGCCGCCCGAGTCGGACGAGTAACGCCGGCCGAGACGGTGACGCTTTCGGGGTGCTTGCCGTTCCCGTTCCAGGAGCTCATGAAGGCGCCACCGTGGTCGGCCGTACGTTTCTGCGCTGCTGGCGGTCAGCGCTGTGGGGCGCTGCCCATCTCTGCTGCGAAGACCACCGGGTCGCTGTCGAACCCTCGGACCATCTCGTGAAACTCCCACGCTCCGGAGGTGTCCCGGGCGAACTCGGCGACGGTCGCGGCGGTGGATCCGGCGACCTGCGCGAACTCGTCCTTCAGCAGCTCTTTGTACTCCTCGACCACCAGCACACCGGCATTCGATATGTCACCGAAGGTCTTGGGGCTGCTGTTCTGGTGGATGGCCACGCCCACAACCACCCGTGCGAAGGAAGAGGCGAGGCGATCAAGCTCCAGCGTCATCACTTCGACATAGCCGAAGCCCTGACCGGTCTGGCTGTGCCGGCTCATGTTGATGGTGCCGTCCGGTGAGCGGCTGTCGAAGTGGACGACGTACACCGGTCGCCCGTAGGGGGCGTCCGCCGAGTAAGTGGCGGCGATGATGTCGAGATGATGAGGTGACTGATCCCAGGGACTCGGGTCCCACTTGAGCCGCACCTCGGCCTTCCTCACTCCCTGGTTGTCGCTGCTCACCGGATTGCCGCCTCTTCCGTATCGAGAGTCATCAGGGGATGGATGGGCCCCGCATAGTCAAGTATGGTTCTCGGTCACCCTGTTGAAGCCTTGTGCGGCTGGGCCCCTGCGGCGGGCCGGTGCCTCGGGGGCACTGAAGTACTGGCCTTCCGGTGTCCCGTGCACGAACAGATCGGACAGCCCGGGTAGTGGTGTGCAGGCCAGGGGGACAGACACTCCGCCGACCGGCGTCGGCGGCGACGCGTCGGAGGCCAGGGTAGCCGCCAAGGGGTCCGGCTAAGGCGGCTCCCGCGAAAGGAGCTTACGGCGACCGCCAGGCTCGGCAGTCACCCCGCCGGCGTCGGGATGGACGCCGAACGCGGCCCAGGTCATGGGCTCGAACGCCGCAGCCTGCACGTCATCCAACACCGCTCGTCATCACGACGGAGCGGTGCCGTATTGCGCCTCAACCTCGCCTCCGCCGACGCAGCGACCGAAGGATCTTCGGCATGGCGCCGCCGATGACGAGGGCCGCAAGAGGCAGGACCACATCGGACCACGGGTCACGGATGGGCTTGTACGTGGCGGTGCCGTCGCGGATTTCGATGTAACCCAAGGGCTTGGCCCCGGCCCCTCCTCCGCCACCTCCTCCTTCGCCGGTTTTCGTGGCGCCGACTTCGCGTCCGGCGCCGCCACCGAATCCGAAGCCGACCTCGGCGACCGGGATGACAGTTAGACCGTCGGCAGTGATGGGCTCACCGTAGACGGCGGTTACCGAGGCGCGGCCGCCGAGCTTGTCGGCGAGGCGTTCCAAGAGAGTGACGGAGGCGTGGGCGGCCGTCATGTCGGCCAGTGCCGCGCGTTCTTGGTCCCCCGTTGGCACCGGCTCGCTCTCGTTCTTGGGGGCGGTCATGGTGTGCCGCCCGGGTGAGGACGCTCGGCGGTGCCGAGAATGTGGGTGGCTGCCGGGGAGGGCAGGCGCGTCTCGGGGAAGGCGAACTTCTCCACCGAGGTGAGGGCGAACCCGGCGGTGGTGATGGCCGCTTGGGTGTCGCGGCCGGTGTGGCAGCCGCCCATCAGCAGGGGCCAGACGGTGGCGTCCAACGCGCGCTGCACACAGCGCATGCCGGGTGAGTCGGCGCGTACGTGCTCGAAGAAGCGGAGCTGTCCGCCGGGCCGCAGGACGCGGTGGAGTTCGGCGAGCGCGGCGTGCGGGTCGGCAACCGAGCACAGAGTCAGACACACGACAGCCGCGTCCAGCGAAGCGTCCACGACGGGCAGTTGCTCGGCGATCCCGTCGGTCACCTCCACCTGCACCGGGGCGGTACGGGCAGCCTGCTCAGCCAGCACGCGAAGGCGCGGTTCTGGCTCGACGGCCAGCACACGCTTCACCTCTGGTGGGTAGTGCGGGAAGTTCAGTCCATTGCCCGCGCCGATCTCGATGACCTCGCCGGCCAGACCGGACAGCAGGCGCGTGCGGTGCTCGGTGATGCCTGCCTTGTCCAGGGCGGGCCCGGCGATCCGTGCGTAGAACCGGGCGAAGAGCGGATGGGGCCGGATGGTCCGTGAGGTCATGGCTGGTCACCGTCCTCCTCGACAGCGTTGCCTTGAGGGCTACCATGTTTTGCGGAGGTACTACATAGTGAAGTCACTTCACGATATGCCCGAGGGGATCGCTTCCGCCAGTGTCTCGCTGGACCGGCTCTTCGAGCTGGCCGAGGTGCTCGGCTCGATGATGGAGCGCGGGGTTGCCGAGCACGGGCTGACCCGCGCGCGGGCCGGGCTGCTGTGGGCGCTGTTCCATGACGGGGCGATGACCCAGCGGGCGCTTGCCGCACGGCTCCAGGTCACCCCGCGCAATGTCACGGGCCTGCTGGACGCCCTGGAGGCCGACGGCCTCGTTGCCCGCGCGGCCCATCCGACCGACCGGCGCGCCACCCTGGTGTCCCTCACCGAGCACGGCCGCACCCTGACCGCCGGGCTGCGCGGGGGGCGTGACGCGCTGGCCCTGGAGCTCTTCGGGGACATGCCCGCAGCCCAGCTGGCCGCGATCCAGGACGGCCTGGAGACGGTGATCGCCCGGCTGCACGCCATCGACCGGGTCAGCACCTAGCCCGGTCGCAGCCACTCCAGGTCGCAGGGGGGTGGTCGCCGCGCGGCCAGGTGCCTGCCCTCCCTGGGCGATTCCCGGAACCCGTTGGGCATGGGTGTCGTATCCGTCCGCCCGCCGATCGTCTTCTTGGTAGAAGGGTCGGCCGGCCCTGCGTAAGAGCCTGAGAAGGGACGTTCCCATGTCATCGTCAGCCATCCCGAAGCCGATTCCCGATGCCTACCGCCGGGTCACCTCGTGCCTGGTCGTCCAGGGCGCCGCCAAGGCGCTCGAGTTCTACGGCGAGGTGTTCGCAGCCACTGAGCGCATGCGGTTCCCGGGACCGGGCGGGACCATCGCGCACGCCGAGATCGAGATCGGGGACTCGGTCGTCATCGTCGAGGACCCCTCGCCCATGCTGGGGACCGAGGCCCCGCCAGCTGGCGGCCTGCCTGGCAGCCCTGCCTTCCTGTTCGTCTACGTCGAGGATGTGGACGCCGTCGTCGCACGCGCCGTGGAGCTGGGGGCGACGCTCAAGCGGGCGCCGGAGGATCAGTTCTACGGGGACCGGGACGGATCCATCGTGGACCCGTACGGGCACTGGTGGACGGTGGCCACGCATGTGGAGGACGTGTCGCCGGAGGAGATGGAGCGGCGGATGGCCGCCATGCTGGAACAGGGAGGTGCCTGATGAAGTACGTGCTGTTGTTCGTCGACACCGAGGAGTTCGCGGCGGAGCTGCAGGCGATGGGCCCGGCCGAGCATGCACGGGCGTACGAGCGGGTCTACGAGTGGTTCGCTGCCCACGCCGGCAAGATCACGGGCGGGCAGAAGCTGCGAACGCCCGAGACGGCGACGACCGTGCGGCTGGAGGGCGGGGAGCCGGTCGTGGTCGACGGGCCGTTCGTCGAAGGCAAGGAAGTCGTCAGCGGATACGCCGAGATCGAGGTCACCGACCTCGATGAGGCGCTGCGCATGGTGCGCACCTGGCCTGGCTGCCCGGTGGTGGAGATCCGCCCCGTAGAGACCAGCCCGCTGGGGTGAGAGCCACGTGACGGCACCGTCGTACCGAGCGGCCGAGTCACACGACCGGCTGGCCCGCGTGGTCCGGGAGCACGCGGGCCGGCTGGCCGCCTCGCTGATACAGGTGACCGGCGACTTCTCCGCTGCGGAGGACCTGGTGCAGGACGCCGTGCTGGTGGCGCTGAAACACTGGCCGGTGGACGGGATCCCGGAGCGGCCCGACGCCTGGCTGTTCACGGTGGCCCGGCGGCGCGGGCTCGACCTGCTGCGGCGCCAGGAGAACTACCGGCACAAGCTGGCGCAGCTGCGGTGGCCGCCGGAGGAGGGCGAGGCGTCGGAGCCGGACGAGCGGCTGCGGCTGGTCTTCACCTGCTGCCATCCCGCGCTGACCCGGGAGGCGCAGATCGCGCTCACTCTGCGGGTGGTGTGCGGGCTGACCACCGCGCAGATCGCCCGGGCGTTCCTGGTGCGGGAGTCCACCGTGGCGCAGCGCATCACCCGCGCCAAGCAGAAGATCACCAAAGCCGGGATCCCCTACCGCGTTCCCGACGACGCGGAGCTGGGCGGCCGCCTCTCCCAGGTCCTCGCGGTGATCTACCTGCTGTTCAACGAGGGCTACCTCTCCACCGCCGAGCAGGCACAGTCGCGCGACCTGGCCGACGACGCCGAATGGCTGGCCGCCCTGCTGCACCGGCTGATGCCGACCGAGCCCGAGGCGGCCGGGCTGCTGGCGCTGATCCGGCTGCACCGCGCCCGCACGGCCGCCCGCTTCACCCCCGAAGGCACGCTGGTGCGGCTGCAGGACCAGGACCGCTCCCTGTGGGATCACGAAGCGATCGCGGAGGCCGCAGCCCTGCTGACACGCGCCATCAAACGGCAACGCCCAGGCCCGTACCAGCTCCAGGCCGCCATCGTGGCCTGCCATGCGGAGGCCGCACGCTGGGAGGACACCGACTGGGAGCAGATCGTGCTGCTGTACGACATGCTGCTGCACCTCGCCCCGTCCCCGGTCACCCGACTGCACCGGGCTGTCGCCCTCCGCCGCACCGAGGGGCCGCAGGCCGCCCTGGCACAGGTCGACGGCCTCGCCGGAGAGCTCGACCACTACCACCTGTTCCACGCCGTCCGCGCCGACCTGCTGCGCGACCTGGACCGTCCCGACGAGGCCCGCGCCGCGGATCGGCTCGCGCTCGAACTGACCGCCAACCCCGCCGAGCGCGCCGTACTCCATGAGCGCGCGGGCTTCTAGACAGGCCGGCGGATATTTCCGCCAGCACGCCGTACCGTGCGACCGCCCCCGAAGTTCCTGGTGCTCGTGGTGGCCTCCCGCGCCGCAGGTCCCCGGTGGTGGCGCTCAGCAACTCGGCTGGGCCCGGTGCCAGGGGCCGTCCGGCCGGGTGGGCCGCGCGTCTGCGGCCAGTCGCAACGCGTATACCGGCCGGTTCGCGTCGTCGGTGACTGGTCCGAGGTAGTGGTGGCCGGTCATGTGGCACCAGGCGGGCAGGTCGAGCGGGGCCGCCGGTTCAGTCGCGATGACGTGTACGACGGTGCCCGGTTCGACGGCGTCGATCTCCTTGCGGGGGTGGAGCAGCAAGGTGACGCAGAGCAGGCCGGTGCCGTCGACGGTGATGCCCGGCGCGCGGGTCTGGGGATGCATGTGGGTCATCGGCAGTAGGCGGTGGAGTCGAGCGCGCACGTCGACTGGTTGTAGAGCGGGATGTGGATGGCACCTTGCGGGTCGCGGTGTCCGCCGGCGTACACGTTGCGGGTGGACGGTGACTGCGCGGTGGGGTCGGTCATGCCTCTCCTGCTCGTCGTCGGTTCCCTCCCGGGCTGGTAGGCCCGGTCAGTGCGAGGCAGCCGCCTTGGTGAGTGCGTCAGCCGCCGTCTGGATGTCGCCGGTTGTGGTCCAGCGCCCCAGCGACAGCCGCAGCGCCCCGAGCGCGCGGGCCGGATCGAGGCCCATGGCGGTCAGGACCGGGGAGGGGGTGTGGGTGCCGCTGTGGCAGGCCGACCCGGTGGAGGCCGCGATCTGGTGGGCGGCGGCGAGGAGTTCGTGGCCGAGGGTGCCGTCGATACTGACGTTCAGCGTGTTCGGCAGGCGAGCTTTCTCGGGGCCGTTGAGGTGGACCCGGCCCGGCAGCGCCGCTGTCAGCCGCTGATGAAGGTCGTCGCGCAGGGCCGCGATCCGTTCCTGGCCGCCGTCGGTGAGGTCGGCGGCCGCGATCCGGGCGGCGGTGCTCAGGGCGACTGCCAGGGCGACGTTCTCCGTCCCGGCCCGCAGGCCGTGCTCCTGCCCGCCGCCGTAGACGACCGGCTCCAGCCGCACGCCGTCGCGTACGTACAGCGCGGCCGCGCCCTTCGGGGCGTACATCTTGTGCCCCACGACGGTGAGCAGGTCCACGCCCAGGGCGCGGACGTCGAGGGGGATCTTCCCTACCGCCTGGGCGGCGTCGCAGTGGAACAGCGCCCCACGCTCGTGGGCTAGGGCGGCGAGTTCGTTGATCGGTTGGAGGGCGCCGGTCTCGTTGTTGGCGGCCATCACCGACACCAGCACGGTCTCCTCATCCAGCGCGGCGGACAGCGCGGCGGGATCGACCAGCCCTTCGCCGTCGACGGGCAGCACGCTGACGCACGCTCCATGCAGGCGCTCCAGCGCGTGGCAGGTCTCCAGGATGGCCGGGTGCTCGGTGACCTGCGTGATCACGTGGGGACGCGTACGGCCGGAGGCGAGGACCGCGCCGCGCAGCGCCAGCAGGTCGGCCTCGGAGCCGGAGGCGGTGAACACGATCTCCTCGGCACGGGCACCGATCAGGGCAGCGACCGGTGCGCGGGCCTCGGCCAACACTCGCCGGGGCTCGGCGCTGTAGGGATGGCTGCTGGAGGGGTTGCCGAAGAAACTCGTCAGGTGCGGGCCCATCACCTCGGCCACCCGCGGATCGACGGGGGTGGTGGCGTTGTAGTCCAGGTAGACCGGCCCCCCGGCAAGCCCCGGATGCTCGGGCACGAGGCTGCCGGTCATGCCAGATCCCCGGCGTCGACGGGCAGGTCGGCCAGTCGCCACTCCAGCATCCCGTCGTTCAGGCGGATCGCCCGGCGGCCTCGATCGGTCAGCAGCCGCACCGCGTCGTAGGCAAGCACGCAGTACTCGCCACGGCAGTACACGACGATCTCCGTCTCCTCGGGCAACTCGTCGATCCGGTCGGTCAGTTCCTCGACCGGGATCGACACCGCACCCGGGATGTGCCCGGCCCGGTACTCCTCCACCGGCCGCACGTCCAGCACCACCACGGCCCCGGCCGCCACGCGGACGCGCAACTCCTCGTGGGTGACCTCCGCCGCACCGTCGTCACCGAGGTAGGCGTCCCGCGCCGTGGGTACGGCCGCCTGGTGGGCCTCGGCGACCTTGCGCAGCAGCGCGAACAGCTGGGCGACGTCGTCCCCGGCGAGCCGGTAGTGGATGCGCACGCCCTGCCGGCGGGTGGCGACGAACCCGGCCTGCTTGAGGGTCTGCAGATGCGCCGAGGCCGTCGTCAGGTTCAGCCCCGCCGCCTTGGCCAGGGCGTCGACCGTGCGCTCGCCCTGGGCCAGCAGATCGAGCAGTTCAAGGCGCTTTCCGCTGGCCAGCGCCTTGCCGCTGGTCGCGAACGCGTCGTACAGCTGCGCCTTCGTGCCGGCCGTGGTGTTTCCCGTCATGACATCCTCCATAAATCCATGGAATATTGTAAGTGGCGGGTGAGGGTCGTGACCACACTCCCTCTCGCATCCCAACCTTGGAGGACCCGATGGGCTTCGCCGACGACCACCTGATACCGCTGGTCGACGCCGGGCTGGGCAACAGCGCCTACCTCGTCGACCTCGGCGACGGCCGCGCCCTGGCGGTGGACGCGAGCCGCGACCTGCGCGCTTTGCGGGAGGTTGCCGGGCGGCGCGGGCTGACCGTCGCCTTCGCCGCCGACACCCACCTGCACGCCGACTTCATCACCGGCGCCCTCCAGCTCGCCGCCGACGACGGCGCCACCATCCTGGCCTCTGCCGCCGGACACCGCGCCTTCCCTCACTCCGCGCTCGCTGACGGCGACGAGACCGACCTGGGCGGGCTGACCGTGCGGGCAATGGCCACCCCCGGTCACACCGACGAACACCTGTCCTTCCTCCTCCTGGACGGCACCCGGGAGCTGGGAGTTTTCACTGGTGGGTCGCTGATCGTCGGTTCGGCCGCCCGCACCGACCTGCTCGGCGCCGACCGTGCGGAGGAACTCGCCCGTGCCCAGTACCGGTCCCTGCGGCGGCTGGCCGAACTCCCGGATACGACCGCGGTGTGGCCCACGCACGGCGCCGGATCCTTCTGCTCCGCCCCGCCCGGCGCCGAACGCGCCACGACCATCGGCGCCCAGAAACGGGCAAACGCCCTGCTCGCCGCGCCGGACGAGGACACCTTCGTCCGCGAACTGCTGCGCAGCCTCGGCTCCTACCCCGCCTACTTCGACCGCCTGGCCGAGACCAACCGGCGCGGCCCCGCAGTACTCGCCGCCGCACCTTCGATTCCCGCGCTGTCCGGAGCCGCCGTACGCCGCCTGCTCGGCCAGGATGCGCAGATCGTCGACGTGCGGCCGTTGCCGGACTTCGCCGCCGGCCACGTCCCCGGCGCCGTTTCGATCCCTCTGCGCGACCAGTTCGCCACCTGGCTCGGCTGGCTGCTGCCCGACGACACGCCGCTCGTCTTCATCATCGCGCCCGGCCAGGACCTCGCTGAACTCACTTGGCAGGCCCTGAAGATCGGGTACGAGCGGCTGGCCGGCCACCTGACCATGGACGCCTGGACGAGCGACGGCGGAGAGCAGGAGACCGTCGAACTGCTCACTGCCGAGCACATCGGCGACCGCCCCGTCCTCGACGTCCGCCAGCAGTCCGAGCGCGACGCCGGGCACATCCCCGACGCGGTCGGAATCGAACTCGGCGAACTGGCCGCCCATGCCGACGATGCCCCTTCGGGTGCTGTGGTGCACTGCGGGCGCGGTGAGCGCGCGATGACCGCCGCGAGCCTCCTGCAACGCGCAGGCCACCACGGCCTCGCCGTCCTCACCGGCGGACCGGACGACTGGGCCAAGGCCACCGGCCACGCGCTGAAGGAGGGTGCGTGACGACCACGACTGCCGGCGGCGTACGGCTCGGACTTCGTGCCAACCTGGCCCAGTTCAGCCTGCTCGTCCTCGTCAATGCCCTGGTCGGTGGCATGCTCGGCCAGGAACGCACCGTCCTGCCCCTCCTCGCCGACGACGTATTCCACCTGTCCGCCTACACCGCCGCCCTCACCTACATCCTGGCCTTCGGCGCCACCAAGGCCATCACCAACTTCTTCGCCGGCACCTGGTCCGACCGCTACGGCCGCAAGCCCGTACTCGTCGCCGGCTGGCTGATCGCCCTCCCGATACCCGCGATGCTCGCCTGGGGCCCGTCCTGGGGCTGGATCATCGCCGCGAACGTTCTGCTCGGCGTCAACCAGGGCCTGACCTGGTCCACCACCGTCATCATGAAGATCGACCTGGTCGGCCCGGAACGCCGCGGTCTGGCCATGGGCTTCAACGAGGCCGCCGGGTATGTCGCGGTGGCCGCCACTGCCATGGCCACCGGCGCCATCGCCGAACACGCCGGACTGCGCCCCGAGCCGTTCCTCCTCGGCGCCGCCTACCTGGTCCTGGCCCTGGGCCTGTCCACCCTCGCCGTCCGCGAGACCCGCGACCACGCCCGAGCCGAGGCCGCGCTTCACCCCGTACAGACAGCCACGGAGGTGACCACGGCCCAGATCGCCCGCCGAACCAGCTTCACCGACAAGGCCCTGTCCGCCGCCAGCCAGGCCGGCATGGTCAACAACCTCAACGACGCCCTCGCCTGGGGTATCTTCCCCCTGCTCTTCGCCGCCCACGGCCTGTCCATCGCCCAGATCGGCGTCCTCGCCGCCCTCTACCCCGCCGTGTGGGGCGCCGGCCAGATGCTCACCGGCTGGTGGTCCGACCACATCGGCCGCAAACACCTCATCACCGCGGGCATGGTGCTCCAGGCGGCAGCCATCGGCCTCGTCGCGGCCGGAACCACCTTCGCCGTCTGGGCCATGGCCCAGGTCCTGCTCGGCGTCGGCACCGCGCTGGTATATCCGACCCTGCTTGCCGTCATCGGCGACGTCGCCCACCCCGCCTGGCGTGCCCGTGCCGTCGGCGTCTACCGCCTGTGGCGCGACGGCGGCTTCGCTGTCGGCGCCCTCCTCGCCGGAATCCTCGCCGACGCCTACAGCCTCACCACCGCCATCTGGGCGGTCGCCGCCCTCACTGCCGTCTCCGGCCTGGTCGTCGCGGTCCGGATGTACGAAACCCACCCGCGACCCGCTCCGGCGGGCAACTGAGACCACACTCGTCGAAGGGCCCCACCGCGAACGGTGGGCCCTTCGACATCGTGCCCCGTTAGGCACTGGCGGTGGATACGAGACTCAAACTCGTGAGGGGTTGCCCCAGTACGCGGTGGAGGGTGTCGAGGATGAGGTCGGCCCTGGCTTGGCGGTCACGGGTGAGGACAGGGGAGACAAGCAGGTCGGCGGCGTGCAGCATGGGTCGCCGAGGCCGAGGCGCTCGGCCGGCTGGAGGGCGTTGAGGGCTGCTTCGTAGGACTGGACGACACCGCCGCGGCCCGCCTGGGTACGGCCGATGGCGGCCCGGCCGCCATCGGTGGCGGCGCGTGCCTGCTTGGCGAGGTAGGCGAGTACCTCGCCCTGGTGGCCGGAGGCGATGCACAGCACTCGGCCGTCCTGTGGGTAGGACGTTGCGGCCGCCGAAGCGGGGGATGAGCGCCCGTTGCACCTGGCGGGCGTCGGATCGCCCTCGGCGGAGGTGGTGGGGCCCTGCGCGACGGCGACCGCGTGCGCGTGGGACAGGCGCAGGCCGAAGCGCTCGGCGCGTTCGGCGAGGCGGCCGAGGTCGCTGCGGCTGGAGAGGAGCTCGTCGATGAACTCACGGTGGACGACCTCTTCTTGGCGTACGGCCAGGCGCTGGGCGCTTTGTGACCTTCGGCGAAGGCGTCGACGACCGGCTACGGCGGCGAGCGTTCTGTCGTCCGAGCCGGGGGTGTCGGGCCACGCCGTGTGGGCGGCGCCAGGTACGCGTTGCCCGGGACGCGCAGGCCATGGCCGGCTTTCCGCGATCCGTTCTTCCAGGGCCCGTTGGGGAAGCGATCTCGTCGCGGGTGAGGCGTCGGCCGGTACCGAAGCGTCCGTCAGGATGCGGGCGTAGCCGTCGAAATACTGCTGGGGGATGTCCCGGTCCGTCACGCCGTCCCCGGCTTCTTGACGCGCTGGTAACGGTTTCTTAGCGGTCACCGGCATGCAGGCATTGATGAACACTGCCGGAAACCGGCAATGCCCGGGCGGAATTCGGTGGGGCAGTATGGCTCGCAGGGGCCACGGCCGTTGGTTCCATTGCCCGACACCGGCAGGTGTCCGTACGGGGGCCGCAGGAGCCGTGCGTCGCCGGACCGGCTGGCGTCGGCGCGGGTGTGCGTGCCGAGGATGGAGGGGGACCGGGAGATGCGGACATTTCTGGCAGCGGCCACGGGCCTGCCTGCGATCCTGCTGACCACTGCCCTCGTTGTGGTCGTCTGCTTCTGGCTCCTCGTCGCCGTGGGCGTCGCAGACGCCGACAGCTTCGACACGGACGTGGACCTACGGGCGTGGCGCATGAGCGGGGTGCCAGTGACGGTCGCATTCTCGCTGCTGACGGTCCTGGCCTGGTCCCTGAGTGTCGGAGCGGCGGTTCTCCTGGCCGTCTTCGTGCGCACAGGGCTGGTCGCCGGAGTGCTGCGCCTGATCGTGCCCGTGGGGGCGCTGATCGTCGCCTGGGCCGCGACCAGCCTGATCGTGCGGCCGTTGCACCGCCTCCACCCTGATGAACCGGGACTGCCCGTGCTGAGCGAGGCTCGCACGGGCACCGCCGCCGCGCTGCCGCATGCCCGCAGCCGTGATGCCTACGGAGGCGTGCCGCGCGACGCCGTGCTCCATTCGCGGGACCGCGCCGCCTGAGCGGCGCTGCCGCAGGATCTCACCTCCGGCCTCTCCTCTTCACGCTCAATTCCCTTACGCCTGAAGGACGTTTGCCATGGTTGCCATGATCGTGGGCATCGGCGTGCTCGTCGCCGTCTGCTTGCTCGTCGTACTCGTCGTCGCCCGGTTGTTCCGCAAGGTGGAGCAGGGCAAGGCGCTGATCGTCTCCAAGATGCGCAAGGTCGATGTGACTTTCACTGGGCAGGTCGTCTTGCCGGTGCTGCACAAGGCCGAGGTGATGGACATCTCGGTGAAGACCATCGAGATCACGCGGGCCGGCAAGGAGGGGTTGATCTGCCGGGACAACATCCGTGCGGATATCCGGATCTCGTTCTTCGTGAAGGTCAACAAGACCGTCGAGGACGTCATCAAGGTCGCCCAGGCCGTCGGCACCGCACGGGCGAGCGACCGGAACACGCTGCAGGAGCTGTTCCACGCGAAGTTCTCCGAGGCGCTGAAGACGGTCGGCAAGCAGCTGGACTTCACCGACCTGTACACCAAGCGCGAGGAACTGCGGTACCGGATCATCGAGGTCATCGGCGTCGACCTCAACGGTTACCACTTGGAGGACGCGGCGATCGACTACCTGGAGCAGACGCCGCTGACCCAGCTCGACCCTGCCAACGTCCTTGACGCCCAGGGCATCCGGAAGATCACCGAGCTGACGGCCGTGGAGCACGTGCGCACCAACGAGGCCCAGCGCACCGAGGAGAAGGAGATCACCCGGCAGAACGTCGACGCCCGCGAGGCCATCCTGGAGCTGGAGCGCCGTCAGGCCGACGCCGAGATCAAGCAGCGGCGGGAGATCGACACCGTACGGGCCCGGGAAGAGGCCGAGACGGCGCGGGTGGTCGAGGAGGAGCGGCTGCGGGCGCAGTCCGCGTTCCTCAAGACCGAGGAGCAGCTCGGTGTGCAGCGCGAGAACCAGGCCCGCGAGGTCGCCGTCGCGCAGAAGAACCGCGAGCGGGTCATCGCCATCGAGAACGAGCGCATCGAGAAGGACCGCCTCCTCGAAGTCATCGCCCGCGACCGGGAGACCCAGCTGACCCGGATCGCCGCCGACAAGGAGGTCGAGGGGGAGAAGCGGGAGATCGCCGAGGTCGTCCGCGAGCGGGTGGCCGTGGACCGTACGGTCGCCGAGCAGGAGGAGGCCATCAAGAAGCTGCGCGCCGTGGAGGAGGCCGAACGCGGCCGGCAGGCCGTGATCATCGCCGCCGAGGCCGAGGCGCAGGAGCAGCTGGTCAAGGACATCAAGGCCGCGGAGGCCGCAGAGCAGGCCGCCGTGCACCGTGCCGCCGAGGAACTCACCCTGGCCGAGGCCCGGTTGAAGAGCGCCGACCTCGACGCGCAGGCCAAGCTGCGGCTCGCCGAGGGCATCCAGGCGGAGTCCGCCGCCGAAGGACTGGCCGCCGTCCAGGTCCGCGACAAGGAGGCCGAGGTCATCGAGAAGGCCGGCCGTGCGGAGGCTGAGGCGACTCAGGCCCGGCTGCGTGCCGAAGCTGACGGTGCGCGGGCCAAGGCGCTGGCCGAGGCGGAGGGCATCAGCGGGAAGCTGAAGGCAGAGGCGGCCGGTCTGACTGAGAAGGCGGCCGCGATGGCGGCCCTGGACGACGCCTCCCGCGGTCACGAGGAGTACCGGCTGCGGCTGGAGGCCGAGAAGGACATCCGGCTCGCCGGGCTGGATGTGCAGCGGCAGGTCGCCGAAGCGCAGGCCACAGTGCTGGCCACCGGGCTGGAGAACGCAGACATCAACATCGTCGGCGGCGACTCGGTCTTCTTCGACCGGCTCGTGTCCTCGATCGCGCTCGGCAAGGGCGTCGACGGATTCATCCAGCACTCCGACACCGCCCAGGCGCTGGCGAAGCCCTGGCTCGACGGCACGTCGAGTTTCACCGACGACATCAGCCGCGTCCTCGGCTCGGTCTCCACGGCCGACG
Source organism: Streptomyces sp. NPDC051738 (assembly GCF_044453205.1). NCBI lineage: Bacteria > Bacillati > Actinomycetota > Actinomycetes > Kitasatosporales > Streptomycetaceae > Streptomyces > Streptomyces sp. NPDC051738. The sequence goes on from NZ_JBITCM010000015.1 coordinate 290,356, forward strand.
TGCAGAACCTGACCGTCTCCGCCCTGCTGATGAAGCTCATGAACAACGGCGGCGCGAACGCCGGACAGTTCCAGCAGCTCCTGGACAAGGCAGGCGAGCTGGGCCTCGCCGACACCTCGCTGGCCGCGCTCAACGGCAGCGTCAGGGCCTGACCCGCGCCGGGGGGGCCTGACCGGCACGCCAGGACCTCACCTGCGCCGCCACGGCCCTACCTGGCCCGTGGTCCGGAGCTGCCGCACAGGGGACGGCAGCTCCGGACCACGCCTTCTTCGACTTCCTGAGAGGGACCCCATGACCACCGGTCTGGACACCGGCACATACGAAGTGCTGCGCGACCGCCTCACCGCACAGGCCGCCGAACTCGCCCGCCGCGCCGAGGCGCTCAACGTCCGCCGCATCGAGGAGTTCGGCTCCGTCCGGCTGGAGCTGACGAGCACCGAGCGGCTGCGCACCGAGTACAACTGCGTGCCCCGCGACATCGTCTCCGTGGGCGACACCCTGCTCTTCGGTCACAACGTCTTCCTCGGCCTGAAGCCGGAGACGACGGTGGGCGACGTCTTCGCGCTGTACGACCGGGACCTGAACCGGCTGCCCGAGGACACCGTGCCGGGCTTGCTCGACGACCCGGCCTTCGTACGGGAGTTCGCCGCGCTCTACCGCTACTACCGTCAGGCCCACCTCCTGCAACTACGCACGACCGACGGCAAGTTGCTGGCCGTCTTCCAGACGGGCGAGAAGGCCGGCGACATCCGTGTCCTGCGCTGGGCGCTGACCGACGACGGCCGGGCGGCCTTCCTGGACGCCCGCGGCGACCGTGACCACGTCTTCCCGCCCTCCCACGACTTCGAGTGGACCCGGACGACGCGCGAGGACCACGTCCTCGGCCGCCACCCGCACGTCTCCATCGGCGGCGAGGTCTTCGTCGAGACCGTCGGCGGCACTCTCACCGTCAAGGTCGAGGACAACACCGAGACAGGCGAGGGCATTTACACCGAGCCGGTCGCCGAGCCGCTGCAGTCCCTCGCCGACGCGGACATCGCGTACGCGCGCGTGGGCGCCCTCATCCTGGTGGACGTCCTCCCCTACAAGGAAGACGTCCACCGCTACCTGGTCTTCAACGCGCTCACGAAGACCGTCGTCCGCCTCGACGGAATCGGCCGGGCCTGCCGAACGCTGCCCGAGGACCAGGGGATCGTCTTCCCCGGCGGCTACTGCCTGGCCACGGGGGCGTACAAGACGTTCGACGGCATCGACACCGCTGACCTGGAGTTCGAGCGGGTGGTCCGCTCACCCAACGGCGAGGATGTCCTGTTCGCGTTCCACGCGCGCGTGGAGGGACGCAGCCTGCTCCTGCACTACAACGTGATCCGCAAGGAGGTAGCCACCCCTCTGTCCTGCCACGGCTGGGCCCTCTTCGACGACGGCACACTCATGGTCCTGCGTGCGGACAGCGACGAGCCGCAGCGCGTCCACCCGCTCCAGCTGTGGAACTCCCCGTACATCTCCGACACCCACGCCGCCGCCCAGCCCGTCGGCACCGGCCCGCTCGCCCGCGTCGGCAACGCCGACCTCGTGCGCGGCATCTCCGACTGCCTGTCCATCACGCGCGCTGTCGCCGAGACCACCCCGACCGGCGAGATCTACGAGGCGCTGGCCGCCGCGTGCGTCCGGGCCGCCGACTCCTACCACTGGCTCGACGAGCCCGAACTCGGCGCGCTGCACGAGCCCCTCACGCAGGTCCGGGCGACCGCCGAGCAGGTCCTGGCCGAGTTCGAGACCGTCCAGGCCCTCACCCGCCAGGCCGCCGACGCGCTCGCGGAAGCCGCCGCGCGGGTCGCCGCGGTCGTACGACGCCTGCGCGGCGAAGCCCCCCGCGGCGCCGCCGCATGGGTGGCCGGCCTGACCGAACTCCGCCACGCCCAGGGACACCTGCTCACCCTCAAGGACCTGCGCTACGCGGACACTGCCCGCATCGACCAACTCGCCGCCGACGTCGAGGCCGACCTCGCCACCTTCGGACAGCGGGCCGTCACCCACCTCGCCCGTGAGGACGCCTTCACCGACCACCAGGCCGACATCGAGCAGCTCGTCACGGATGCCGAGGCGATCGCCACCGTCGCCGAGGCCGCACCCGTCGCCACCCGCCTCGACGAACTCGCCGACGGCTTGCACACAGTGACCGAGGTCATCGCCGGACTCGACATCGGCGACGCCACGATCCGTACCTCCATCCTGGAGCGGATCGCCGAGGTCCTCGGCGGCGTCAACCGCGCCCGAGCCACCCTCGACGGCCGACGCCGCGCACTCCTCGACCGTGAGGGACGGGCCGAGTTCGCCGCCGAGTTCGCGCTGCTCGGACAGGCCGTCACCGGTTCCCTCGCGGCCGCCGACAGCCCTGAGACGTGCGACGAGCAACTCGCCCGCATGTTCGTGCAGATGGAGAACCTTGAGTCCCGGTTCGCCGAGTTCGACGACTTCCTCGGTGAACTCGCGGACAAGCGCGACGAGGTGCACGAGGCGTTCTCCACCCGCAAGCAGACCCTCGCCGATGCCCGGGCCCGACGCGCCGAGCGCCTGGCTGACTCGGCGTTCCGCGTGCTGCAGACGGTGACCCGGCGGGTGGCCACGCTCGCCGACGCGGACGCCGTCGCCACGTACTTCTCCTCCGACCCGATGCCGGCCAAGGTCCGCCGCATCGCCGCCGAACTCCGCGAACTCGACGACCAGGTCAGGGCGGAAGAGCTGGACGGCCGACTGAAGTCAGCCCGCCAGGAGGCACTGCGCGCCTTGCGCGACCGCACCGACCTCTACGCCGACGACGGCCGCACCCTCCGCCTCGGCACCCACCGCTTCGCCATCAACACCCAGCCTCTTGACCTGACACTGGTCCCGCACGGCGAGGGCCTGGCGTTCGCGCTGACCGGCACCGACTACCGCTCGCCGGTCACGGATCCCGACTTCGCCGCGACCCGCCCGTACTGGGACCGCCCGCTGCCGTCCGAGTCGCCGGAGGTCTACCGCGCCGAGCACCTCGCCGCCCGGCTGCTCGACGAACACGGCCCGGCCGTGCTCGCGGCGGCCGACCTGCCCGTACTGGTCCGGCGGGCCGCGGAGGCGGCGTACGACGACGGCTACGAGCGCGGCGTCCACGACCACGACGCGACCCTGATCCTCACCGCGCTGCTGCGGCTGCACGACTCGGCGGGCCTGCTCCGCCACGAACCCGCCGCCCGCGCCGCCGCCCACCTGTTCTGGGCGCACGGCACGACGGCCGAGGAGCGCGACAGCTGGACCCGGCGGGCGGTGTCCATGGCCCGCGCCCGCGACACGTTCGGCCTCGCGCCCGCGATCGCCGACCTGCAGGCCGAGCTGGCGGAGGCGCTCGGGACGGATGCGGCGGCCGCCTACCTCTTCGAGGAGCTGACGAGCGGCCCCGACGGCTTCGTCATCAGCGCCGGCACCCGCACACTGCTCGACAAGTTCCGCCGCACGGTGGGCACGTCCGCCTACGACGACGACCTCGCAGCCCTCGCTGACCTGGCCGCCCGCCGGCAGCTCGTCGAGGCGTGGCTGACGTCGTACACCACCGCGACCGGCACGGACATCACCCCCGGCGACCTGGCCGAGGCGGTCGCCGCCGAGCTCTGCCTGGACCTGCCCCGCTACGAGTCCCACGCACCGCTGACCGAAACAGTCGAGGGACTGCTCGGCACCCACCCACGCATCACCGGCCGCACGCTCACCGTCCGCATCGACGAAATCCTCGCCCGCACCCGGGAGTTCCGCGTTCGCGAGGTCCCCGCCCATCGGGCGTACCAGCGCCGCCGTACAGCGTTGGTGGCCGCCGAGCGCACCCGCCTCCGCCTGGACGAGTACCGGCCGCGGGTGATGTCGGCCTTCGTGCGCAGCAAGCTCATCGACGAGGTCTACCTCCCCCTGGTCGGCGACAGCCTCGCCAAGCAGCTCGGCACCACGGGCGAGGCCAAGCGCACCGACACCGGCGGCCTGCTCCTCCTCATCTCCCCGCCCGGCTACGGCAAGACGACGCTCGTGGAGTACGTCGCCGACCGCCTCGGCCTGATCCTGGTGAAGGTCAACGGCCCGGCACTGGGCCACGCGGTGACCTCCCTCGACCCGGCCGAGGCTCCGAACGCGACCGCACGCCAGGAGATCGAGAAGATCAACTTCGCGCTGGAGGCGGGCAACAACACCCTCCTCTACCTGGACGACATCCAGCACACCTCGCCCGAACTCCTGCAGAAGTTCATCCCCCTGTGCGACGCCACCCGCCGCATCGAGGGCGTACGGGACGGCGAACCGCGCACCTACGACCTGCGCGGCAAGCGGTTCGCCGTCTGCATGGCCGGCAACCCCTACACTGAGTCCGGCAGCCGCTTCCGCGTACCCGACATGCTTGCCAACCGCGCCGACGTGTGGAACCTCGGCGACGTCCTCACCGGCAAGGAGCAAGCCTTCGCGCTCAGCTTCATCGAGAACGCACTCACCGCGAACCCGGTCCTCGCCCCGCTCGCCGGCCGCGACCGCACCGACCTCGACCTGCTGATCCGCCTTGCCGAGGGTGACACCACAGCCCGCGCCGACCGACTGACCCACCCGTACGAACCCGCCGAACTGGAGCGGATCCTGGCCGTCCTGCGGCACCTGCTCGCGGCCCGCGCGACGGTCCTGGCGGTCAACGCCGCCTACATCGCCTCCGCGGGCCAGTCCGATGCCACCCGCACCGAACCGCCCTTCCAACTCCAGGGCTCGTACCGCAACATGAACAAGATCGCCCAGCGCATCCAGCCGGTCATGAACGACACCGAGTTGACGGCATTGATCGACGATCACTACACGGCCGAGGCCCAGACCCTCACCACCGGCGCCGAGGCCAATCTCCTGAAGTTGGCGGAACTGCGCGGCACACTGACGGACGAACAGGCGCTGCGCTGGGCCGATCTGAAAGCCGCGTATGCCCGTACCCAGACACTGGGCGGCCCGGACGACGACCCCTTCACCCGCGCGGTCGCCATCCTCGGGCTGCTCGCCGACCGGGTCGCGGCCGTGGAGACGGCAATCAACCGCGCCGCCGACCCACGCCACCTGATGGCCAATCCCGTTGCCCGGCACGCGGCTCGTCCGACCTCGAAGCCGGGGGAGGAGTGACGTTGAGAGAGGGCAAATGGACCGGAGTGAAGACGATCTTCTCGCCGACGAACTTGTTGCACTGGCGGGGGCGGCGGGGGCCAGTGAGCGGATCATGCGGCCTTGTGGCCGGAGTCGGTGTGCTCCTCTCTATGCGCGCCAACGCCGGGCGCCACCCGGAGCTGCCCCGTGACCAGCACGAGCGTTGCTGCCCCGGCGCTCAGCAGCCCCGGAATGGCGAACATGGTGCGCTGATCGATCTTGATCAGTGCCTCGTACTCGGTTCGGGAGATCTCGACCTCCTGGCGCGGGATGCCGGTGTAGAGGGCGTAGTAGCGGCCGTCCCGGGGGGCGAGGGCTTGCCGGTTGTCTCCGGTGCTGCTGACGACCAGCGCGATTCCTGCGGCGAAGACGGCGAGGAGACACGCCTGCACAGAACGCGGGAGGCAACGCAGGGCGAGCCACTGCAGCGACGGGCTCCGACCCAGACGAACACCATGGGTTTCTAGGAGGATGCCGCGGACGAGGGCGGTGATGAAGGTAGGGAAGAGCGCCAGCATGGTGAGGCCGACCGCAGGCTTTCCGTCCCCGATACCGAGGGCCCCGGCAGCAGAGTGAGAGCGGCGGCGGACAGTTGAGCGACACTCAGTACGAGTGCTGCACCTGCGTGCACCGCGAAACTTCGTCTCATGCCACTCCTCCGTGGTCTCCCGCCCGCAACTCCAGCGCGGGAGGAGGCTTGCACAGAGATCGGCGGACAGACATTGCCCTCTTCCCGGTCTTCGTACGTCTTCCGTGTCCGTAACTCGAATCACTCGGCAGCCCTGCGCAGCGGTCCACGGGAAGATGCGGTGGCGACCACTCGCCCCGGGGGCGGAGCGGATCACTCGGCGGGCTGCAGCGAGTGCGACGGCCAGTCGAGGAGGCGGGCGCCGAGCGCGGCGGTCTGCAGGATGTAGCGCTGGTCGGGATCAGTGGGGTCGTGGCCGGTGAGTTGCCGGATACGGGTGAGCCGGTAGGTGACCGTGCGCACGCTCACCCCGAGACGGCGTGCCGTGGTGGTGTTCAGGCAGCCGCTGGTGAAGTACGCGGTCAGGGTGTCCAGGAGTGCCCTGGGCCCGCCGCGTGCTCCTTCGAGGCCGCCGAGGACGGTGGCCACCAGGTCGATGATGGCAGCGCGGTCTCTGCCCAGGACCTGGAAGACGAGCAGGTCCGAGGCGTGCACGAGCCGGGTGGTGAGGCCGAGGAGGACGGCGAGGTCGAGGGTGCTGCGGGCTTCTTGGTAGGAGCGGACGATGCCGCTGGGACCGGGCCGCGGCCGGCTGACGGCGATCCGGCACGGCTCGTCGACGGCGTCGCCCACCTTGGCGGCGAAGGAGTCCGGAACCGCTGGCAGCGCGCCGGGAAACACGCACACGAGCAGGCCGTCCTTGGTGGTGATCAGTACGTCCCGCGCACCGAAGCAGGCGGTCAATGCTTCCTCGACATATCGGGCGGTGTCACCGCCTGCCTCGAATGCGCTCTCGGCGCGGGCCACGCTCACCTGGTGCGGCCCGACGAGCCGCAGCCCGAAGCGTTCGGCCCGCTCGGCGAGCCGGCCGAGGTCGGTGCGGCCTTCGAGAAGGTCGCCGACGAATTCCCGCCGCGTCGCCTCTTCGCCGCGGATGGCTGCGCGGAGAGCGGATTCGTAACCCTCGGTCAGCGCCACGGTCGCGTCACCGATCGCCCTGATCAGGGCGGAGGCCGCCGCTTTGAGCTCTTGAGGTTCCGTAGCCCGCCGGATCGCGGGCAGGTCGGTCCAGGCGCGGGAGACGGAATCGACGTATTCGGCGACCAGGAGCGGCAGGGCCGTGCCGCGGTCGGCCGCCGTGGCGGCGAGCTGTCGCAGACCCTCAAGTTCCTCCTGGGACAGACGCCGATTACTGAGGGAGACCCCTGCGAGGTGCCCCACGTGGCGGCTCATGTCCGCAATTGAGGTCGTGGGCGTGTTTCCAGCGGTGGGTGCGGCATTCGGTGCTGGCACCGTGGCACCGGGTGACGCGGTGTGCGACTCCGAGCGGCGTTTTCGCGTCGGCATGCTCCCATTTTGCCGAAGAGCGGCAAAACAGGGGGTGCGAGACGTCCTTGTTTGGGCGGTCATCGGCAGGGGTCCGGCTGGGGCGCAAGGGTAATCGGTGAGTAAAACGCCCGTCGGAGACCGATGCAACAAGGGGGGTACCACGACTGTGCCCCGAAGGCGCCTCCTTTTGTCGTTCCGGAGGATTGCCCGGATCCTCCTGGTGTCGCTGGGCTGCCTTCTCGCGGCTCCCGCGGTGAGCGTGGCGCAGTCGCCGACCGTGCTCGTGATGAGGGTCGACGACACGATCACGCCGGTCGTCGCCGATCACGTCGAAGAAGGACTGCGCACCGCCGGAGGACTCAGGTGATCGGTATGAACCCCTCGATGGACGACCGGCGCATCCTCGCCGAGATCGAGCGTTGCCTCGCCCGGGACGATCCCGAGCTGGTGTCGTTGATGGACATGCTGAACCACCAGTTCCCCCACGAACCGGCCGACGCCGACGACCACGGTGGAGGGCATGGCCTGCGCCGGAAGGTCATCGTGACACTGCTCATCGTCGCGTTGGCGGGCCTGATTCTCACGGCGATCCTTGCCAAGCCATCCCCGTCCGGCGACAACCAGGGACCACCGGCAAAGGGCCTGGCTCTGGCCGTGACTGTCCATACCCCGCGCCGTGGCCCTCGGACCCCGACAGGCACCGGGCCAACACTGCTCGCGCAACGGCGTCAGCAACGGAACCGGAACTCCCGAGGAGAGGAGGTCCCGCGTGCACGTGATCTGGCGCAGCCATATGTCTCGGTCAGCACGGACACCGATGCCGTGGAAGCGGTGAGACTGCTCGTCGAGCAGCGGCTGCCGGGTCTGCTCGTCGTAGGCCCGGCCGGGCAGCCGATCGCGATGCTGCCTGCCAGCAATGTGGTCAGGACGTTGGTTTCCGGCTGCATCCAGGAGGACCCGGTGCTCGCCGCCGTGATCGACGAGCCGCATGCCGATCGCCTGTGCCGTGCACTGGCGGGACGCACGCTCGCCGATCGTCTTCCGGCGGGAAGGCGGCCGTTCCTGCCCGCTGCCGGTCCCGATCGCATGGCCATGGAGCTCACCGAACTGTTGGCCCGGACCCGAAGTCCGCTCATCGCCATTGTCGAACGGGACGCCGGGGGCCCCGACCGTCTCCTCGGCGTCGTCACGGCCGCCCACCTGCTGGAACGACTCCTCCAGGCGTGAACAGCGCCGTTGGCGCGCAGCACCGGGACGCCCTGCTGAACGACTGAAAGGTCAGCCCCCATGCCGGGTGGCAACCGCAAGGACCGCACCTTCCTCGACCGTCTCCCAATGCCCGAGCGGACGTTCGTGGCGGACGCCCTGCGCACGGAGACCGTCGGTGGGATGGTGTTGCTGGCAGCGGCTGCCGCGGCGCTGGTGTGGGCCAACACCCCGCTGAGCAGCACGTACGAGTCCATTCGGGACTTCCACTTCGGCATCGACGCACTGGGTCTCGACCTCTCCGTGGCCCACTGGACAGCCGACGGACTGCTGGCGATCTTCTTCTTCGTCGCCGGCGCTGAACTCAAACGCGAGTTGGTGGTCGGCGAACTGCGCCACCGACGCACGGCCGTACTTCCCGTGATCGCCGCAGTCTGCGGCATGGCTGTACCGGCCCTGCTCTACGGACTCGTTGCCACCTCTCGGGAAGGAACATGGAACGGCTGGGCCGTCCCCATGGCCACCGATATCGCCTTCGCCCTGGGCGTCCTCGCGGTCATCGACACCCATCTGCCCTCCGCGCTACGCGCCTTCCTGCTCACGCTCGCGATCGTCGACGACCTGGGAGCCATCCTCGTCATCGCCGTCTTCTACACCTCGACGATCAACTTCCCCGCCCTCATCGGCGCCGCACTCGGGCTGGGCCTGTACTTCCACCTCCACACCCGACGGCGCGTACACGGCTGGTACTGGTACCTGCCCCTGGCTCTGGTGATCTGGGGTCTGACGCACGCCAGCGGGGTGCACGCCACGGTGGCGGGAGTCGCCATGGGACTGCTGCTGCGGGTCGCGAAGGACGGTGAGCGCGGCCGGCGCCCGGCCGAACACATCGCGCACCTGGTCCGGCCCCTCTCTGCCGGGGTGGCCATTCCGCTGTTCGCCCTGTTCGCGGCCGGCGTCAGCGTGTCCGGCGACACCTTCGGGGAGGTAGTCAGCGGCCCGGAGCCGCTGGGCGTGGCCCTGGGGCTGGCGGCCGGCAAGGTGCTGGGCATCTTCGGCGGCACCTACCTCGCCGTCCGCTTTACCGGTGCCCGCCTCAGCCGGGACCTCGCCTGGGCGGATGTGCTGGCCGTGGCCATGCTGGCCGGGATCGGCTTCACCGTATCGCTGCTGATCGGCGAACTCGTCTACCCGAACCCCGCGGACCTCGAGCACATCAAGGCCGCGGTCCTCTTGGGCTCCCTGACTTCCGCCCTCCTGGCCTGTGTGCTGCTCAGAGCGCGGAACAGCAAGTACCGGCGGCTGTATGAGGAAGAGAACCTCGACGTGAACGCCGACGGCATCCCCGACGTCCACCAGCGCCACACCGCTGCCCTGAAGGCTCCGAGCCAGAACCGGCCCCGTAACGGCGGCGACTCCGGCACGCCGTTCACACGCGAAAGGCGACCCCACGTGCCCAGGAAAGCCACGCCTTCGGCCATCCGCCCCTGGCGAGTGAGACTGTCAGTGGGGGGACACCGCGCTGGTCAGGTCCCGTGGACGCCCCGGCTCCTCGGCTCGTGCACAGGACCGCCGGTTTCAGTCCCCGGGAGAGGGCGATGAACGGCTCGGTTCGGATGGGACGCGTTCTCGGGGTGCCGCTGCGCGTCCACTGGTCGGTGCCCCTGCTCGTGCTGCTCTTCGGATCCAGCCTGAGCAGCCAAACACTCCCCGCCTCGGTCCCGGATCAGTCGAGCGCCACGTACACCTTCGCCGGCCTGGTCGGCGCCCTGCTGATCCTGGGGAGCCTGCTGGCACATGAGGCCGCCCACGCGTTCACGGCCCTTAAGAAGGGCATCGAGGTCAAGAGCATCACGCTCTGGGCGCTGGGCGGGATGACTGAGATGGGCAGACCGCGCGGAGCCGGCGCGACCTTCCTGGTAGCCGTGAGCGGACCGCTCACCAGCTTCGTCGTCGGTGGGGCCGCGATCGGGGCAGGCATCGGGCTGGACGCGGCGTCCGGCTGGGCGGTGCCCGCGGCCGTCCTGGTCTGGCTCGGGTGGGTGAACGTCCTCCTGGGCGTGTTCAACCTGCTGCCGGCCGCGCCGCTCGACGGCGGGCGGGTGGTGCAGGCGCTGATGTGGTGGCGTACCGGAGACCGTGACCGTGCCGAAAGAGCGGCCGCACGCGGCGGACAGATCCTCGGCATCCTGCTCATCGCTCTGGGGTGGATCGCCGTCCTGCGCGGAGCCTTCGGCGGTCTGTGGCTGGCGCTCATCGGCTTCTTCCTCGTGATCGTCGCAGGCGCCGAACGTCAGCGCGCACGGCTGGTCCCCGCTCTGCGCGGGGTGAAAGCGGCCGATGCCATGTCGAGTCCCGTGGAGACCTGCCCGGACTGGTTCACCGTGGAACGCTGCGTCCACGACGTGGCTCTGCGCGCCTACCACTCGACGCTCGCCCTGACCGATTTCCAAGGACGCCCCAGTGGCCTGCTGCGGCTGCCTCAGCTCGCGCGGATCCCCGCCGAGCAGCGGCAGACACTGCGCGTGCGGGACGTGGCGACCGCGCTGTCGCACATCACGACCTGCGCGCCGGACGACCTCTTGGAAGACGTCCTCGAAAAGCTCCGCCCGGGCATGGACCCGCGCATCCTCGTCACCGACGGCCAGCACCTGGTGGGCATCATCACCGCGCGTGACATCTCCCGGATCGTGCAGCGCCACACACTCGGCGGAACGGAGAACCAGTGATGGCCGACCCACGCAAGACAGCTCGGGCAGCCGGGGACACCTCGACCACCGGTCGTCCAACGGTGGCTGCCGGTCTGCACGTGCCGGCGCACGAGTCTCCCCAGCCGATGCACCGGATGCCGCGGGATGCCGACACCTGGGGACGGTGCCCGATGAGCGGCAAGCGGTGTGTCGGGCATGAGTTCGCGCACACCGCCGGTCTCTATCAGGCAGACAGGCGGATTCCCCGCCTCTTTGGACCGGTCGACGCGGACGGCGAAGGGATGCGGCGGGTCGCCGGGCAGCTCCGCGGCCAGCACCGTGGCACCCTTGCGGCGCCGCCGCTGCGAGGCGACCACTTTGCCGTCGACCAGCAGCTCTGCGTGGCTCGACGCTGTCTCGACCGTGACGGAATGCCCGTCTCGGTCGAGGTGGAAACGGTGGCTACGGGCCATGAGGTACCTCCAAGGCCAGTCACCACATGCCCCTTCAAGTGTACGAAGCAAGCCCCCAGAAGCGCAGCCTCTTGGGGCTCAGGAGAGCCGTGGTTGCAACTGCATGATCTCTCGCTCTCCCGAAACGAAAGGCACTCGCCATGGACTGCTACGAATGTGTCCAGCAAGGTCGTACGGCAGCCGCGGTCGCCGTGTGCTGCGTGTGCGGAGCGGGTGTGTGCGTTGATCACGTGCGCACCGAGAGCCAGATGCTGCGCGGGCCCGCGCAGCCGGGCAAGGTGATCCACGACCTTGCGGCCCGTCAGCTGACTTGCCCTGTGTGCCGGGCGGCGGAGAAGTCTCCATAATGACGATTTCCGAACTTGGAGCCTGAAAGCGTCGGCAGGAGGGCCTTTTGGGCATGGTTCACCCTGTGTGAAGGGGGCCAGTTGTGCCGCTCTGGAGCCGTGTGCGGCGTCGTCTCGGGGGTATTCGCGTCGTTGACCGTGAGCGCTCAGGACAAGGGTGGCGGTGTGGCTCAGTGAACCTCTTTCATCCTGAATAATCGCAGGTCAAGAGTGTGTGGATGGCTCGGACGGCGGTGCCGATACGCCGGGTGGAGCATCGGGCTCGC